>JAZKCG010000021.1:121298-122465 GCA_040388175.1 Bacteroidota bacterium
TTTTTAGATGCGGATAAGACGGATTTAACAGGCTCGCATTTCTCGGCATCGCATACGCTGGAATACAGCTTTAGCACGTTCGCCGCGGCCCAAATGGCAAAAAGTATGGGCAAGGTAGCCGATTATCAACAGCTGATAAAGCTATCGAACGGATGGCAGCACCTATATGATAAAGATCAGAAGTTAATGCGCCCCAAATATGCTGATGGTAAGTTTATTGACAAGTTTGACCCTAACGAGCCATGGCGTGGTTTCCAGGAAGGCAACGCTATACAATACACTTTCTTTGTGCCGCAAAACCCTAAAGGGTTAATTGACGCAATGGGTAAAGCCGAGTTCAATAAACGCCTGAACGATATCTTCGAAGCATCAGAAAAAGATGGCTTTAGCGGAGGTAAAACCATTAACGCGTTTGCCGGTATCAAGTCGCTTTATAACCATGGCAACCAGCCATGTTTGCATGAAAGTTGGTTGTTCAACTTCTCGGGCAAGCCATGGCTTACCCAAAAGTGGACCCGCGCCATCTGCGATGAGTTTTATGGTGTTGAACCTATCCACGGCTATGGCTACGGCCAGGATGAAGACCAGGGCCAGTTAGGTTCATGGTATGTAATGAGCTCGCTGGGGATCTTTGATGTAAAAGGCTTTACAGATCTGCGGCCAATTGTCGAGTTGAGCAGCCCTGTATTTAATAACGCTACTATTACACTGGGTAATAAAAAACAATTGGTCATTACAGCTGTTAACAACAGTAAAACCAATGTGTATATCCGCGCGGCAACGTTTAATGGCAAACCATTAAATAATTGCTGGTTATACCGCGATGAATTAATGAAAGGCGGCAAACTGGTGCTGACTATGGGTAGTACACCAAATGAGGTATGGGGCACTAAAATGCCGCCGCCATCGGTGCAATAGATCACATTTAAAACAATCACCTCTAATAAATGCAAAGCCGCTTTACGAAAGTAGGGCGGCTTTTTTGTGTCAGCAGATTTGTCAACTTTTTAAAAGTTGACAAATGTAATCGCTGTTTTTAGGCCTCTCTCAGGGGCGATGGATTATGGCAGACGTATTAAAATGATTTGCCGCTTTAACCCTCTTTCCCGCTTGGTGACCGTTGCACAACTAACCAAGTCGCGAAGACTTGTAATAAAGTTCTTTGAA
>JAZKCG010000022.1:0-58402 GCA_040388175.1 Bacteroidota bacterium
GGAATCATGACCAGTACTTTTTTGATGCCCAGGCGTTTGAGAACATTATCGATTACTACATCGAAAAAAATGACCCCGCCAAGGCACTGCAGGTAGCCGAGTATGCTATTAATCAACATCCTTTTGCCGCAGTATTTTTAATAAAACAAGCCCAGTTGCTGGCTATAACCAACCATACCGGTGCCGCTTTTGAAGCGCTGGATAAGGCGGCTATGCTGGAAGCATCTGACGCGGATATCTATATTATACGTGGTAACATGTATGAAAGCATGGAGCGTTTTGCCGAAGCTTTAGAGAACTACGAAAAAGCGCTGGATCTGGCCGAGGAAACCGACGAGATACTCCTTCATATTGCCTACGTTTACCAAAACATGGGCGATTATGAAACTTCCATCACTTACTTAAAGCTATGCTTAAAGCAAAATATGGAAAATCAGGATGCCCTGTACGAACTGGCTTTTTGCTATGATGTGCTTGACAATCAGGAAGAAAGTGTACAATTTTATCAGCAATATATTGATACCGAGCCTTACAGCTATGCCGCATGGTATAACCTGGGTAACGCGTTTACCAAATTAGGCCTGTTTGAAAAAGCTATTGATGCTTATGATTATGCTATCCTGATTAAAGACAGCTTTGCATCGGCTTATTTTAATAAAGGTAACGCATTGGTTAATCTGGAGAAATATGCTGAGGCTATTGAGGTTTATCGCCAGACTTTCGAGTATGAGCAGCCCAATGCAGATACCTATTGCGCCATTGGCGAGTGCTATGAGAAATTAGAGCAGATGGACGATGCGCGGGCATTCTACAAAAAATCGGTTAAGATGGACCCTAAACTGGCCGATGCCTGGTTTGGTATAGGTGTTACGCTTGATTTTGAAGAACGTTATTTCGAGGCCCTGCACTTCTATAAAAAAGCGCTGGATATTGATCTGACCAATTCTGATTACTGGTTCGCTATTGCCGATGCCGAGTACAAGCTGGGCCATATGCAGGAAGCAGAGGATGCCTATGAAAAGGTGGTCGAGCTTAACCCTATGGATATTGATGCCTGGTTAGATTACTCGTCTATATTATATGAAGATAAAAGGCTGATAGGCGCTATCGAAATCATGTCTGAGGCTATAAAGAATAACCCTGAGGCTGCCGAGTTGTATTACCGTATGGTAGCTTATTTGTTTGCCAAAGGCGAGTATAACGAAGCATTAAACTTCCTGGAGCAGGCATTAGCTTCCGACCCGGAAAAACATTATATCCTGTTTGACTACTTGCCGCAGTTGCAAGAAAATAAAGTGATATTGGACATTATTAACCGATACTCTAAGTAATGATTAACTTAGTGTTAAAAAAGCTAAAACGTTTATCGTTTTAGCTTTTTTTTTATGACTTTTACAGCCGGATACCACCCTTAAAAACATTTATGAATTATACCATCAATAATCTTCCGGAACGAACAGAAAAACCACGTGATAGTGGCATTACCATGATCATGGATAAGGGCCTTAGCTTAAGGCAGGTGGAAGATTTTTTGGAAGTAGCCGGTACCTATACAGATATTGTAAAACTGGGTTGGGCCACATCATACGTAACACCTAATCTCGATCAAAAGATAAAAATTTACCAGGATGCCGGTATCCCTGTTTATTTTGGAGGTACGCTGTTTGAAGCGATGATAGTACGCGGGCAGTTTGATGATTATTGCCGTATACTGGATAAATATAAGTTAGAACACGCCGAAGTATCTGATGGATCGATAACAATAGATCATGCCAAGAAATGCGAATACATAGGTAAGCTGGCCAAGCAAGTAACCGTAATCTCAGAAGTAGGATCAAAAGACATACAGAAGATATTTGCCCCTTATAAGTGGATCCAGTTGATGAAGGCCGAGTTAGAGGCCGGAGCATGGAAAGTTATTGCCGAAGCGCGTGAAAGCGGTAATGTGGGTATCTACCGTGATTCGGGAGAGGTAAGGCAGGGTTTAGTTGATGAGATATTGACCCAGATACCGGAGCAGAGCATCATTTGGGAAGCCCCGCAAAAGGCACAGCAGGTTTGGTTCATTAAACTGGTAGGCGCCAATGTAAGCCTGGGTAACATAGCCCCGGCTGATGCTATACCTTTAGAGACGCTGCGTTTAGGTATCAGAAGCGATACGTTTGATCATTTTCTGGGGTTATAGGCCAGTTTGCAGTTGTGGGTTTGCAGAGGGGACAAGTAATTTAACTTTGCAACAAAGCAGCCAACTGCAACTAATCCTTCTTGATTTTCCTGAAAGAGGTTATTTCAGGCTTTTTCTTTTTACCGGTTTTATCAAACAGGTGGATCAGTTTTCCAAATAACCCCTTAGCGGTATCAACAGCGCCTTCTACAGTATCTTCTGAGATGTAATGAGATGCCTTTTGAGATACCAGGCCAACCAATGTCTTAATAATAAAGTTAGAGTTTCTGAACAGGGTTTTATTTAAGGCAAAAGGCAACGCAACGCGCGATAATAAGCCAAAGAAGTCTTGTTTAAAAATGCCGCCATCTTTATCGCTTGCTTGTTGATTATTACTGTTTAGTAAAGAAAAAACACTGGATATAATGGCCATAGGGCTGTTAAAGTTTTTCTTTAAAGCCTCGCCCTTTTCACGTTCCAATCCCTGCAAACGATATATTTCGTTTTTCAGGTCGGTATGACTATATATAGATAGATCAGTCATTATTTTTGTTTTTAAAGAACTTTTTCACAAAAGCATTTGCAAGCGGCTTTTCAATGTTAGCCTTATTTAACTTAACAATAACGGCAATTATAAAATAAATCAATGCTACACAACCAAAACCTTTCCAGTAAGATCCAAACAGGTCTGACAGGTAATACGCCAGTGTAAAACAAGCAAATATAAAAGCAAGCAACATGCTTATCCCAACGGCAACATCAGCAATCAAACTTGCAAAAATGGTCGACCCGCTATCAACTGCTTTATACTTCGTTAGTTTTAAACGAATCTCAGCATATTCTTTAAGTTGATCTATCAGTGGTTGCTGGGGTTCTTTTTTGGATTCTTCCATGTAAGTTGTGAGTTGTGAGTGGTGAATGGCGAGTGGTAAGTTGTGAATCAATATTTGACGGCTCACAACTCACCATTCACCACTTACTACTAAATTTATGCGTGTTCAAGGTCGTCCTGGTATTCTTCCTCGGCACCTTTAATTTTTGATTTGATATTACCAACCACTTTGTCTTTAAAGCCAACCAGGTTATCAATTTCTGCAGCGGCAGTTTCTTTTATCGAATCGCCCAGGTTTTTTAATGATTCACTTAATTTATCGCGTGTTTCATCGCCTTTTTCAGGGGCAAATAAAATGCCTAAAGCGGCACCGGCTGCTAACCCTGCAAGCAGGGCAACAACTACTTTTGAATTATTATTCATATGAAATAAGTTTTAAAATTGAACATTTTATTTATATAACGATTAAATATCTTGCCAAATATAGCTAATCCAATATTTTGTATTTATTTAGCTGTAATTAATTAATTCTTTAATTGCAATTGCTTGTCAGTTGTTCATAAAAGTAGGCAATTAACAGGTCAATTGTCTGCGGTTGATTGTATCTTGTCTATTCTATTGGCAGCCATTCTGTTGGTTTCATATATCTCTACCAGCAATAAAAAGTAAGATAGTAATAATGGCCCATATACCAAACCAAGAATACCAAATAGCGGTAGCCCAATAAATACGCCTATAACTGATATTAACGGGTGCGTATTGGCTATACGTTTATTTATGATCATCCGCAACACATTGTCAATATTACCAATAAACAGCAAACCATAAGCCAGCAATAATATGCCTTTAACATTATGGCCGCCTGCAAATAGAATCAAACTTGCCGGTATACACAGGGTTGGCGCGCCTACCACTGGTAAAAAAGAAATAAAGGCGCCAATTACTCCCCAGAAAACCGGGTCGGGGATCCCAAAGATCCAAAACCCGTTGGCCAGCAGGGCCCCTTGTGTAATAGCTATAATGCCCTGGCCCAACACGTTAGAGTAGGTAGAATTGCGTAAAGCCACGGCGAACTTTAACGTGTGCTGTTCTCTGAAAGGGGCATATTTTAACAAGCCCGCTTCAAACTCTTTTATCTGTACGAACATAAAATACATCAGGAAATACAGTACTAATAGGGTCAGGATAATATTAGCCGCGCTACCTATTAATGTTGGAAAGAGATCGGCAGCATAGCTGGCCATTTTTTGCAGCGTATTTTCTGCAAAATGGGGTTGTTTAAATGTGCTGCCAGCAAAAGCGTCTATTTTTACCAGCCATTCTTGTATGGGCAGCGTATTGGTATCAACTTCTGATAGTTTACCTATCACCATAAAACTTAAAGCGGTGAAAGGTAAAATAATTACAATGAATGATATAAAAATGATAATTAAGGCGGCAATGGGCCTGTTAAAATTCTTGTGATTGACCATGTACAAGTAAAATGGCCTGAAAATGGTGAATAAAACAATAGCGCCTAATATGGAATTAATTAGCCAGCTTAATGAGTATAGTATAAAGCACCCCAGCACAATAATGCTAACCAGGACGATGGTGTTACGTTGTTTATAACTAAAAATTGACATGGGATGCGCGTGTTTGTATTACACTATTAAACAAACAGATGCCAAATAGTTTTTAACCTATTTCTTTTAAGAGTTCATTTATTTTTAACGCGCTGGTGTAAATAACATCTGCGCACATATTGAACTCGTCGGTTGCGGCAGGTGTTTCATGCCTGATGGCTTCTAAAGCCATATGGATATTGGAAAGCTGATTGTTGACATCATGCCTTAATTTGCGCATAGTAGCTGCACTAACCGGTTTATCATCCATAGTACACTGTTATTTCAGGTTGATGGCCTTCATTTTATTATAAAGCGTTTTGCGGTCTATATTCAATACTTCGGCTGCTTTGGTTTTATTAAAATTCACTTCGCGTAGTACCCGTAAAATAGTTTCGTATTCGGCCTCTAAAGCGGCATTTTTAAGGTCGTGGCGCAATTCTTTTATTTCCGGATGATGGTCCTGATCGATACGGTGCAGACCATTTTCAAAATGAGGTAGTTTATAGTTTGATAATTCAAGAGGCAGCGCCTTAAGCCCAATCTCTTCACCCTCTGTTATCAATGCCGCGCGACGTACTATGTTTTTCAACTCGCGTACGTTGCCCTGCCAGCGGTAATGCATGAAACATTCAACTACCTCGGGCGAAAAGCGCGTTACGTTACGTTGCAGCTCATTATTAGCAATTTCCAGGAAATGTTGTGCCAATAACATAATGTCATCACCACGTTCATGCAACGACGGTATATAGATGCTAAATTCGTTAAAACGATGATACAGGTCTTCCCTGAACCGGCCTTTTTGTATAGCCTCTGCCAGGTTTTCATTGGTAGCCACAATAATACGCACGTCCAGGTCTATCTCTTTGGTGCTTCCTATTCTCCTGATCTTACGTTCCTGTACGGTCCTTAATAAAGCAGCCTGGATCTCATACGATAAATTTCCAACCTCATCTAAAAAGAGTGTGCCGCCATTAGCCATTTCAAAATGGCCTATTTTTGTAGCGAATGCGCCGGTAAACGACCCTTTTTCATGTCCGAAGAATTCGCTGGCTGCCAATTCTTTCGTGATCGATCCGCAATCCATAGCCACAAATGGTTGCTTGTAACGATTGCTATGTAAGTGAATACTTTTAGCTACCTCTTCCTTGCCAGATCCGCTTTCGCCCAGTATGATTACACTATAGTTGGTGGGGGCCACCAACTCTATCTGCCTTAATAACTCTTTTGACGCGCGGCTTGTACCCAACACCATGCTATCAACCTGTGTCGGCGCAGGTTTTTTGCCATTTTTATTAACCGGCAGGTCATCACCTTCTTTGGCTAATAGCTGATGGGTTTCTATAGCTTTATTGATGGTGTTTAATATCTCGTCAGGATATAAGGGCTTGCTTATGTAGTCGTAGGCGCCCATTTTAATCAGCTCTACGGCCATTTTGATGTCAGAGTAGCCTGTGATGATAATTACGCCTGTTTTTGGGTACAGGCTTCTTATTTTGCGCAACATTTCGCGGCCGTCAGTGTCTTCTAATCTAAAATCGCATAGCACTAAATCGAACTCCTCGTTTTTGAGAAATTCCATGCCGGTACTTCCGTTTGATGCTGTACTAACATCATACCCGTTGCGTGCTAAAAACTTAGATAGCAAAAGCACAACGCTTACTTCATCATCAATGATGAGGATCTTCTTCATATCAGCAATTGGGGGAAACTTTAACAATTATTAAGTTGTTAAGTTACACAAAAATGCTAATTACAATACTATTTTATACAGAATGCTTTAATTAAATGCTGCTTTTTGGGAAAAAAATTACCCAGAGTTAAGATGGAGAATTATTATTCTTATTTTAAATTGAAGGCATAGGTTAAATGCAGGGCCCAAAATGAACTATGGTAGCTGTCATTATAAAAGCTGCTGGTTGTCTCTACACGGATACCACCATCAATATAAGTATGGCGTTTTTTTAACGGGAATACCATACCTATCTCAGGTGCCCAGGTAAATGAATTACTGTATATGGCATACAGTTCTTTTTTATTGGCCAGGATGGTTTCGCCGGCTTCACCATGCACGTAGAAACGGTTGCCTATCAATAATTTTACCCCTAATTTTAAAGGAATGGTATTAAAGTTGGGCAAGGACGCGCCGCTTATAGCCTGTTGACTGCTTGAGCCATTGCTGGATGGTATGAAGCTGATATAGCCTGCTGTTGCCGTAACGTATAATTTACTTAATACCGGCACATCAACCCTTAAAGAAAGACCCGCGCCATAATTGTAAGCAGAGCTTGCCGTACCACCTGCAGTAGTATTTACATTGGTGCCAAAATCAGTACCTAATGTTGAGGTAGCTTCTACACCAAGACCAATTCGAAGACTATCGGGCACCATGATCTGCGCTTTTGCCGCCGAACCAATACATACAAATAAGAACGAGTAGATAAGTGCTTTAAGGGTTATTTTCATGTGTTTATTAAAGATTAATGTGTTAAAACGCTTAACGAATTAACAACGTATAATTTACCTCAATTTATTGGTAACTATAATTTTTTTGTGCAAAGCTAATATCAGTTTTCAATAACCCATTATAAACCGATGTAAAAAAATGTTAAATTTTACATTATTAGCCTGTCGATATTACTAATACATAAAAAAAGCGCCCTTAATTAAGAGCGCTTCCTGTTTTAGTAGATAGATGTAGAGTTGTTAGAATCCGTAAGCAACACGCAGAGCAACAAAGTTTACTTTACTGTCATTAACGTTGCTATTTAATTTAGTGCTGGCTTCATAACGTACGCCTGCATCTAAAAAGCTGCTTCCGCTTAAAGGAAATTGGTAACCAATTTGTGGTGCATAAATAAACGCTACTGAATTATCTGCGCCAATTTTTGTTTTGTTTAAAACAAATGCTGCACCGGCTTCGCCCTGTACATAGAAATTACTTACCGCGAAGTATTTTAAACCTGCTTTTACCGGCAATAACTGAATATCAGTTGCTTTTACGGTTGTTGCACCTACGGTTACGTCTTTGCCAAAAATGTTGTTGTATCCGGCGTTAAGGGTAACAAATAATTGTTTAGCTATCGGTGCTTCTGCCTGGATAGATCCGCCAAGGTTCCAGTTATAACTGTCAGATAGTTTGCCTGTTGGTATACCGGCATCAACACCGATGCTGTAACGGATACCTGTTGCGGTTGTTTTGGTAGATGTAGGGTTGGTTTGTGCTTTAGCGCCTAAGGTAAAACCGGCTAATGCTAAAACAAGTGCTGTGATTTTTACTGTGTTTTTCATGGTTATATTGTTATTAATTGTTGTGTCTTTTCTTAAGACGGAACAAATTAACAACACAAAACCAATTAGATTTTTCATCCAAATGTCACGATTATTCAATCGATTGATTAACAGTGATTTATTTTTTGACTGTATGGGTACAATGGTCAGGATAATGTAATAAATGTGGATTTATTTACCTTTAAAGGCAGGTTTTCTTTTTTCGAGGAAGGCCGCTACGCCCTCTTTAAAATCGGCCGTGCCAAAACATTTGGCAAATTCTTCTATTTCTATTTCAAAACCGTTGCTATCATTACGCGCGGCGGCGTTTATAGCGGTGATAGCAGCCGCAATGGCCAGTGGCGGGCGGCTTAATATTTTTTTAAGGATCTCTTCGGCCTTCGCTAATAGCCCGTCCTGGCTAACTATGTGGTTAACCAAGCCTAACTGGTAGGCCTCGGCAGCGCTTATCATATCAGCGGTCAAGATCATTTCTAAGGCTTTTCCCCGACCGATGAGGCGAGTCAATCTTTGAGTGCCGCCGTAACCTGGTATCAAGCCTAATGTAACCTCGGGCAGCCCCATTTTAGCATTGTCAGATGCAATACGGATATGACAGGCCAAGGCTAATTCCAATCCTCCGCCTAAAGCAAAACCGTTGATAGCCGCTATAACAGGTTTGCTGAAATTTTCGAGGATATTGAAAATGTTAGTCTGGTTCTCCTGTGCCAGGTTTCTACCGGCTTCAATCGTCATGTCTTTAAATTCTGCAATATCGGCTCCTGCTACAAAAGCTTTTGGCCCTGCGCCGGTTATAATAACACCACCTACCTCATGGTTATGTAAGGCATCCCCTAAAGCTATATGCAGTTCAAACAGCATATCCTTATTCAAAGCGTTCAACTTGCTTTCGCGGTTGATCACTATATAACGTATATTCCCCTTGTTCTCTATCCGTAAGTTTTGGTAGGTCATTATTAGCTTAAAAATTGCGGTGCTCATGCACCCAGTCGGTTATATATTTAACAATATCATGGGTGCTGGTACCGGGCGGAAAAAGCTCGCCCACGCCCATTTTCTTTAACGCCAGCATATCTTCGGCAGGTATGATCCCGCCGCCGGTAAGCAAAACATCGTCCATCTTTTTCTCTTTGATGATAGCCAGTATCTTGGGGAAGACCGTCATGTGCGCCCCCGATAGAATGGATATCCCAATAGCATCAACATCCTCCTGCAAAGCGGTATTCACTACCATCTCTGCCGTTTGCCGCAGACCGGTATAGATCACCTCCATACCTGCATCGCGTAGCGACGTAGCAATAATACGCGCGCCACGGTCATGACCGTCAAGGCCAACCTTGGCTACTAAAACACGTATGGGCCTGTTAAATGGTTTGGCGGTCATGCTAAAAAGTTAGTGATGCAAGATAGTGATTTAGGAAGTTCTTTGTTAACTTATAGTTATAAATCAGCTTTTGGTTATTTGCGTTTTTGAGCAAAAAGCCAGTCCCATAAACCCGGAGTTTGGCTAACCGAATAACCAATGTTATGACCCTGATGTGGGTACTCTGTGTATTTTGGGTTTACACCTGCTTTTTTCATCGCGCTGATCATATTTCTTGAACCGCTAACCGGCACGTTTCTGTCTTTAGCACCATGAAAGGCCCATACCGCCACATTTACAATCTTTGGAGCAAGCTTTGGGTCTTCGCCACCGCTAATTGGGATAGCCGCTGCAAACAGATCAGGGCGCGTACAGATAAAATGCCAAGCCCCATAGCCTCCTCTGGATATACCGGTTACGTAACGCCGTTTAACATCTATAGAGAACGCGGTATCTAACGCTTCAATAGCTTTATAAACCAAAGTGTCCACGGATGGCCAACCCGGTATTCCGCCCCACCCCGAGCGGTTAGGGCAGTTGGGTATAAACAGAAATGCCGGATATTTCTTGCGGTTTTCGTCGGTCGACAGTATCTCTGCCGCCTGTGCGCCTTCAATTTGTCTGATCTTGTCTGTACCCGGCTGCCCGCCATAAGGCAACGATACTACTAATGGATACTTTTTCCGGGGATCATAATTCAATGGTTTTAACAAACTATAAAATAAGGTATCGCCTTTGCTGTTTATAAAATGCCGGGCTTCAAACAGCTTGTAAAGCTTTACGGTGTTTTCAAAGTTCTTTTTCCCCCAGTATACTTGCTGACTATGGTCGGATATTAATAGAAATCCCAATACAACAATAAATGCCGAGAATATAAGTGTTATTATGCCTGGCGAGGTATCTGCGGATTCAGAATCGGGTGCTTCGACTTTGCTTGCTTTTAATGTTCTTAGTTCGCCAACAAAATTTAAAATAAACGGAACGGGCATAAAACTGCCGGCTACAGCCAGCCATAACAAGGTCTTATCCAGCAAAAAATGCTGCTGGACCGGCTGCGCATATATAAATATAACCAGTACAGAAAGGCTGATGATAAAGCCATATATACCGGCAATTCTTAGCCAAAAATGTTTACGCGCGCCCCCGGTTAGCAGGCTTAAAGCATATAATACACTGGTAACTGTATAAGCAATTTGCATTGGTCTGTAATAAGTTACCCCGTTATTATTTACCAATATTGTAATAGTTACTGCTACCAGGCACAAAAATGGCAGCACCACGATAATGCCGGTTACAAATGGGAACCCAAACCGCTTGTGCTGATAATATTTTATAACAAATAGGTGACCGGTTAATGAAACTATAGAAATGGTAATCAGCCAGCCAACAAATGAGTCGAGCCGAACAACTTCAGCACCCAGGCAAATAAACAAAAGGCTCTGAAACAATGCAGCAACCGCACTAAGGCCCAGGATAAAATTGGTGAAAATATAAAATTGCCTTTTCATATTTAAGGTATAAGGGCGGTAAATCAACTCGCGTTGAGGCAGGGTTTATATTACTAAAGGTATAAAACTTCAAGTCATTATCAGGTTAATAAGCGTTATAAAATTGCTTCAAGTAAGCCATCTCATAATTTTCATTTTATTTAAAATGTTTTTGATGGATGATCGTCTACTTAAATAATCACTGAAAAATATGATCAACCTCGAAGATAAAACAATAGCTATAGTAGGCGGTGGCCCGGGTGGGTTAACACTTGCCCGCCTTCTGCAAATGGCAGGCGCCAACGTAACTATTTATGAAAGAGATAAAGACAGCAACGCCCGCGCTAAAGGCGCTACTTTAGACCTGCATGAAGAATCAGGCTTATTAGCCCTACAAGAAGCCGGTTTAATGGACGCGTTTTGGGCAAACTACCGTCCGGGTGCAGACCGTATGCACCTGATGGACAAAGACGCCAACTCCATTTTAGAAGAGAGCGTGGCAGGCGAGAATGACGCGTCACGCCCCGAAATCGACCGCGGACCATTACAAAATATATTATTAGAGTCGCTGCAACCCGGCACGGTGGTTTGGGATAGCCATTTTATCAGCATGTCGCAAAAGAACGGGGTTTGGAAGTTGGAGTTTAAAAATGGTACTGAAGCCTTTGCCGATATCGTGATAGCTGCCGATGGCGCGAACTCAAAGATGCGGCCGTATCTGACAGACATCAAACCTTTCTATTCCGGGGTTACGGCAATTGAGGGTGCGGTTTATGATTCGGCTTTAAATAGCCCGAAGGTTCATCAGTTGTTAAATGGTGGTAAGATCTTCGCCTTTGGCGATAGCAAAAGTTTAATAGTAGGTGCGAAAGGCGATGGTAGCCTGGTGTTTTATCCCAGCTTTAAGACGGATGATAAATGGGTGGTACAGTCGGGTATAGACTTTACAGATAAAGCGCAGGTGCTTGATTGGTTTAAAACTGAATACGCCGGTTGGGATGAAGTATGGCTGGAACTATTTGAAAACTCGACAGGTAACTTTATACCCCGCCCGCTATACTGTATGCCATTTGATCAAACCTGGGAGGCGCAACCTAACTTAACCATGCTGGGCGATGCCGCTCACCTGATGCCGCCTTTTGCCGGCGAGGGTGTAAATATGGCTATGCTGGATGCTTTAGAGTTGAGCCAATGCCTGCTCAATAATGATTTTGTTAGTTCACATCAAGCCATTGCTGCCTATGAAAAACAAATGCGGGCAAGGGCATCGGCGATAGCGCAGATCACCATGGAATCAACGGAGGCATTGCACTCGCCAAAAGCTATTGAGTTTTTAATGAGCGTGATAGGTTAAATCACTACTACCAACCCGTATTAAACATTTTAATGATCTTCACCACGTTTTGTCTTGCCTTGTTACCGGGGCAAAACTGCTGGAAAGACTCGGGGGCATAATAGTACAGGTATTTGGTTTTGGTTGGTGTGGCCAGCCAGATCCTAAACTCAGGGCCGTCTTCAACGGTATGGTCCACCATTTCTTTAGTTCCATTAATTACATCCAAACTTTTGTCGCATTTGGGCAGGCTACTATCGTCGCCAATAGTAAAGATCCGAGCGTCGGATAATTGGTGGTAAAGCGAATCTCCTTGTGCATCAGTTATGGGTAGTTGTTTTAATTGCGGCTGAGTTACGGTTAATGGCACCTCTTTGGCATCCTCTTTATAAGCCAGTTTTTGCCAGTGCTTGTTCTTATATACCAACACGCTAAAACTGAGCGTGTGCGCAACATTGTCGTACGACCGGCAGGCCAGCAGCAGGTCATAACCTTTTATGCTCGCGAACGGATTATCCGTAGTGTTTGATCTGAATTTAGGAATGAGCACCTGCGCGTTAACCATGCAGCCAAACAACAGGAATGAAATAAGTAGGGGAAGTTTTTTCATATATAGATTTTTAACTAACTAATTCTGTCATTTTCAAAATAGCATCCACGTATTCGCGGTTATTGGCTAGACGGGGTACTTTATGCTGCCCACCCAGTTTGCCTTTTTCCTTCATCCAGTTAAAGAAAGTACCCTCGGGTACTTTACGTACAATGGGGCGGCGTAGGGCCATGTCTTTAAAACGTTTGGCATCGTAGTCTGAATTGATACGGCGCAAGGTTTCATCTAGCAGGTCCACAAAGCGTTCAAACTCGGCGGGTTTTTTCTCAAATTCTATCAGCCATTCGTGCGCGCCGCTTTCATCGCCATTAAAATAAACAGGGGCGGCAGTATATTCGCGGATAACGGCACCAGTTTGGCTACAAGCTTCTTCCAACGCGCGTTCGGCATTATCTATGATCAACTCTTCGCCAAAAGCATTTATAAAATGTTTGGTGCGGCCGGTAACCTGTATGCGGTATGGCGCCAAAGAAGTAAATCGTATGGTGTCGCCAATTAAGTATCGCCACAAACCCGCATTGGTACTGATCACCAACGCGTAGTTTTTATCCAATTCTACCTCGTCTAAGGTTAAGGTATGCGGGTTTTCGTCGTGTAGGTTTTCTGTTGGTAAAAACTCGTAGAATATACCGTAATCCAGCATCAGCAGCATTTCGCCGGGTTCAACGGTATCCTGTATCCCAAAAAAACCTTCTGAGGCGTTGTAGTTTTCCAGGTAATACATATCATCACTTGGGATCAGTTTTTTAAATTGCTCGCGATAGGGCGTGAAGTTTACCGCGCCATGGAAATACATCTCCAGGTTTGGCCAAACCTCTAACAGGTTGTTCTTGCCGGTTATCTCCAATATGCGTTTACAGAGCAATAAGTTCCAGGTGGGTACGCCGCTCAGGCTGGTTACGTTTACATCCTTGGTAGCGTGGGCCATCTTCTCTATCTTCTCTTCAAAATCTTCCAGGAGGGCAATATCTAAATGCGGCGTACGGTGGAACTCGGCCCATAAGGGCAGGTTCTTCATGATCACGGCGGATAGATCGCCAAAAGAGGTCTCGGGGCTTAACTGGCTTATCTGGTGGCTGCCGCCTAATGTCAGGATCTTACCCGTAAACATCTTGGCATTGGGGCGGTTATTAAAGTAGATGGTAAGCAGGTCCTTACCGCCCTTAAAATGGCATTCTTCTAACGCCTCCTCGCTAACGGGGATAAACTTGCTGCGATCACTTGTTGTACCTGATGATTTAGCGAACCAACGGATTTCTGATGGCCAGAGCACATTTTGCTCGCCTTTAAGCATCCGCTCAATGTATGGTTTCAGCGTATCGTAAGTTTGTATGGGTACGCGTTCCTTAAACTCGCTTAGGTTAACAATGCTTTTATAGCCGTATTTTTTGCCCCATTCAGTATTCTCTGCTCTTGATATCAATTGTTCAAACCATTCTTCCTGCACCTCGTTAGGGTACTTCATAAAAAGCTCTATCTGGTGGATACGCTTTTTCATGAACCAGGTAAAAACAGAGTTAAAAATTGTCATATGCAGTTAGGTTACTGGGCAAATGTTTTTCTTTTCAATACAAAGTTGGCACCTAAATATACTTTACGTACCAGTTCGTTCTCGGCTAATACCTCCGGTACGCCCGACTCTAATATCTTCCCCTCAAACAACAAATAGGCACGGTCTGTAATTGACAGTGTTTCCTGTACGTTGTGGTCGGTAATTAATATGCCGATGTTGCGGTGACGCAATTTAGCTACCATAGACTGGATCTCCTCTACTGCTATCGGGTCAACCCCGGCAAATGGCTCATCCAATAAAATAAAATTAGGTTCGGCAGCCAATGCGCGCGCTATCTCTGTACGGCGGCGCTCACCACCTGATAACAGGTCGCCACGGTTGCGGCGCACTTTATGCAGGCTAAACTCATCTATCAGGGTTTCCAGTTTTTCTTCCTGTACGTCCTTAGGCATTTTGCCCATCTCCAGTACCGCTTTAATATTATCCTCAACAGTCAGCTTCCTGAATACCGATGCTTCCTGCGCTAAATAGCCTATGCCTTTTTGGGCACGGCGGTACATAGGATCAGTAGTGATCTCTTCATCGTCTAAAAATATATGCCCTTCGTTAGGTTTAATCAGCCCCACAATCATATAGAACGATGTGGTCTTACCCGCACCATTGGGCCCAAGTAACCCCACAATCTCGCCCTGCGAAACGTTGAACGACACATCGCTAACCACCGTGCGCTGCCTGTATTTTTTTATTAAGTTTTCTGCCCGTAGATTCATGTTTTTGGTTTTACGTAATACGTTGTACGTAGTACGTTTTTAATGGTTAAAACGTATAACGTCAAACGTACAACTTATAACGTCTTTATTCCTTTTACATTCAATTGTATAGTGCGCCTTTCGCGCCATACATTTTCTTCAATACTGTAACAAATATCAAAAGGTACGTCTTTTTTTATTTGTGCTAATTGTTCGCCCTGGCCAAAGGCTATACAATCAAAACTTGCAGATCCTTCCTGCATTACCGTCATCTTAATATGGTTCTGGCCAACCAGGCCTGGTGTGCCGCTAACATACACATTTTTAGTAAGGAACACCGGCGACATATTTTCCGGCCCAAACGGCGCGAATTGTTTCAAAATCCTGAAAAACTTAGGTTCTATCTGGCTTAAACGTAATTCGGCATCAATTTGTATCTGCTGTATTAATTGTTCTGCAGTTATGGTGTTACTAACCACTTCCTCAAACTTTTCTATAAATGCTTCCACCTTCTCGGGCTGCATAGTTAGGCCGGCCGCGTATTTATGCCCGCCAAATTGTATCAGCAAGTCACTGCAACCGCAAAGCGCCTCGTACAGGTCATAACCTAAAACAGAGCGTGCAGAACCGGCCACATGCCCGTTAGACCGGGTAAGCACCACCGTAGGGCGGTAATATTTTTCCGTCAATCGCGAAGCTACAATACCTATCACCCCCTTGTGCCAGTTCTCATTAAATACTACGGTCGATTTTCGGTCTATCAAGATCTGGTTATCATTGATCATGCCCAGCGCCTCGTCTGTTATCTGCAGATCATGGCCCTTGCGTTCGGTATTATGGATATTAATCAGGTCGCCTTTTAACTGCGCTTCCTCTTGGTTGCTGGCTATTAATAACTCTACAGCGTGTTTGGCATCATCAATTCGGCCGGCGGCGTTAATGCGCGGCCCCAATAAAAAAACAATGTCAGATATGGTGTAAGTAGTATTTGGTTTGCCCGCAACACCCATCAATGTTTTCAGGCCAATGCACGGATCAGTATTTATTTTTTGCAGGCCAAAGTAAGCCAGTACCCGGTTCTCGTCAACTATGGGTACGATATCACAGGCAACACTTACCGCGGCCAGGTCGAAATAGCGGCTAACGGTCTCAAAAGGCAGCTCATGTTTTTCGGCATAAGCCTGCGCCAGTTTAAACCCAATACCGCAGCCCGATAATTCTTTAAATGGATAATTACAATCGGCCCGTTTAGGGTCAAGCACGGCTACGGCCGCAGGTAATTCATCGCCGGGCGTATGGTGATCGCAGATAATGAAATCAATATCCAGGCTATTGGCATAAGCGATCTTATCGACAGATTTGATGCCGCAATCCAGCGCGATGATCAATGTGATACCATTAGCCTTGGCATAATCGATACCCTGAGTGGATATACCATAACCCTCTTTGTACCTGTCGGGGATATAATATTCAATATTTTGATGGTGATCTTTAAAGAAGCTGTAAACCACGGCCACGGCAGTGGTGCCATCCACATCATAATCGCCATAGATCATTATTTTTTCTTCATTAGCTATGGCTGTTTCAATACGATCAATAGCTTTTTCCATGTCTTGCATCAGGAAGGGATCGTGCAAGTGCCGTACATCGGGCCTGAAGAAATACTTAGCCTCTTCATAATTTTTTATACCCCTGTGCAACAACAAGGTGCTTAATACGGGGTCGATGTTCAGCTCGGCAGCCAGATGGTTTATATCATCAATTGCCGGTACTTCCCTTATCGCCCAACGTTTATTCATATCTTTGTTGCTTAAAATAGTAAATATAAGAAATCTGCAAATGTGCAGATATGCAAATGTGCAGAAATAAATGTGCAGATGTGCGGATGTGCATATTTGCACATGGTTATATGTTATTAATCAAATAATTAAAAGAAAATCTGCATATCTGCACATCCGCATATCTGCACGTTCGCATTATGAAAATTTTCGCGCTTGGTGAAGGCTCTTATTCGGTAGATGCTTCTAAAAAATTTATTCCATTTAACCCACAGGTCGATAATTTTCGTGACCGTCCGGGATCGTTGTTCATTCATGTAAATCCGTTCCTGATCCAAACAGCTACTGACCTGATCGTTCTGGATTGCGGTTTAGGTTACAAAGACACACACGACGAGCTTTTTTTACACCAGCATATCCGTAACGCGGGGTTCGATCCCGAGGATGTAACGCTGGTGCTGATGTCGCATTTGCATTATGACCACTCGGGTGGTTTGGTGGTTGAGCGTAATGGAAAGCTGGAACCAAGTTTTCCATCTGCCGAACACGTAATCCAACGTGGCGAGTGGGAAACGGCGTTCAGCAGTAAGTCTTCATCCTACCATACCGAGATTTTTGACGTTTTACAACGATCTGCCCATTTGACGTTTGTAGAGGGCTCGGGCGAGTTTAAGTCAGGGATAAAATATGAATTATCGGGCGGGCATTGTCAGTATCACCAGGTATTTTGGCTGGAAGATGGTGATAGTAAAACTTTTTTTGGTGGTGATGAACTGCCCGAGCCCGAGCAATTGATCCGCCGGTTTAAAGCCAAATACGATTTTGACCCCCAAAAAGCAATGGACCTGCGCGAAGAATACGGTAAAAAGGCAGCTGCCGAAGGATGGACCTGCTTATTCTATCATGCCAAGTCAACCCCGGTTGGTAACATAGCTTATAACGGCGATCATTTTAGTATAACACCGGCTTAAAAGGAAAACAATTGAAAGTTGTACAGCAAGCCTGTAAACAAAAAAGCGATGGATTTCTTGTCCATCGCTTTTTTTATGTTTAACTGTTGATTAGTTATCGTTAAGCATTTCTTTTATTTTTTCAACGCTTAGTGGCTTTGATATAAAGTTTTTTACCAAAGGATAAGATTTAGCTTTATTGATATCATTACTAAAAACGGATGATGATATAATATAGATCTTGCTTTTACCCAACGGGTCTATTTCTAATCGTCTATATTCATCTAAAAATTCCCACCCGTTCATGATAGGCATATTGATGTCCAATAAAATAAAATCGGGCAATAAGGCCGGGTCTCGTTTTTGCAGCTCGACCAACTGGTCTATCGCGAATTTTCCATTTAAGCAGGAAGATATTGAGGTATTATCTAAAGCTTTTTTAATTAGTTTAATAGAGATAAAGTTATTTATCTCGTCATCATCGACCAATAAAATACTGATAGGTTTGCTATTGGCGTTCATAAAAAAAGCTTGTACCGGACATTGGATTTAAATTATTCCTGTATGTTGTAACATTCAAAAAGGCAAAAATGTTTTATTAGCATGAAATATACAAACAATATTACATAATAAATAGCAACAGGATAAAGAAACTTATATTGGATGTCGTTTTTTTCTTTTGGCGAAATATAGTGTCAGCTAAATATAATTTCTGAAAATATAAAATGCAATAAGGTTGCATTAGTGTATATTTGCCCCATGGCATCAAGAAAGGTGGGTTCAAGATTAGATAGTATTGGTATGACGGCATCAACTTTATGCGCTATACATTGTGCCATAGTGCCAGTTTTACTTACCTTTTTACCGCTTACCGGTTTGGGTTTTTTAGCCAACCCGTTATTGGAATGGGGGATGATCATATTAGCCCTGGTATTGGGGGTATCTTCTATTTTTTTATCGTATTTCCGTACACATAAAAAGGCATTGCCCTTATTGTTATTGTTGATAGGTTTTATTGCCATCATAGCCGGGCATATTTATTTAAGGGGCTGGTTAGAAGCCGTTGTTGTACCATTGGGTGGTTTAACCATAGCGGCTGCACACTTTATAAATTTTAAATACGTGGGTATGTGTAATAATAGCGACTACTTTTTTCATATTAAACATAATCACCCAAAAAGACATTAGTCTTTTTGGAGCAACTTCTTAGGTGGTAGAGTTATCTGCACCTATTTATAACAAACTCACTATTTCTTAGTAATTTTGTCATCATCATAATGCAATGAGTATTAATCACCATTTCGAGCATCTGTTAAAAAGGCACCAGCTTAAACGTACTGAAGCCCGTTTAAAGGTATTGTCCTTGCTGGTCAATAAAAAGGTAGCTACGTCGCAACCTGATCTGGAAAGTGTTATTGGCGATGTTGACCGTGTTACGCTTTACCGCATATTAAGCGCGTTTGAAGAAAAAGGAATTATCCACAAGGTATTTGATCTGAACGGAACGGCTAATTATGCCCTTTGTTCGTCTGATTGTGATGAGCATGACCACCACGACGAGCATTTACATTTTAATTGCACCAATTGCAAAAACGTGTATTGCCTTGACGAGTTAGACATGCCGCCTATAGTACTCCCTGCCGGATTTCAATTACAACGGTTAAGTTTTAGCGCTACCGGTTTATGCCCAAAATGTATCGACAAAAAATAAACTACCCTATCACTCGCTGTAAATAAACATTAGGCGGGCTAAATTATAAATGAATAAAACCAAAAGTCTGCAGCCTATCCTTCTAAACAGCTTGCTGTTGTTATTAGTGATCGCGTTAAGCTCATTTACCAACCCGAAGGATTCAGCGGAAAAAGCTACTACTACTTTCAGATTTAAAACTGTTATTATAGACGCCGGCCATGGGGGCAAGGACCCCGGTACACATGGCTTACATACCAATGAAAAGACTATAGCATTATCCATAGCCAAAAAACTGCGTGATGCCATACAGGATAGGATGCCCGGTATAAAAACGGTAATGACAAGGGCCGACGATACGTTTATCCCGTTAAACAGGCGCTCGGCTATTGCTAATGAAAATAAGGGTAATTTGTTTATTTCTATCCACTGTAATTCATCACCAGAAGGAACAGGCTACAGCTCGCATAAGCAAAAGGGCACCATGATATTGGTTTACGGTTATAACCGGGTTGTTAAACAGTTAGAGGCAATACGCGAAAACTCGGCCATTACTTTTGAAAAAGACTACAAAAGCAAATATCAGGGCTTTAATGCTGACGACCCGGTAAGCCAGATCTTGATAAACGCTTACCTGCAAAAATATCGCAAGCAAAGCATCCTCTTTGGAGACCTTCTTAACCAGCAATTTAAAGATGTGGGGCGCCAAACTATCGGCGTTAAAGAACAAGTATTATTGGTGCTTGACCATAGCGCCATGCCTGCGGTAATGATCGAAACAGGCTTCATAAATAACCCTACCGATGAGGAATATCTAAGATCTGAAGAAGGACAAAACGAAATAGTACGTGTAATAGTTAACGCGCTTAAAGCCTATAAAGCCAAAACATCGGTAGACTAAATATTTATAACACATCATTAAAACCAACAACAAAATGGACGAGTTTGATAAAGGGATTGCCCAAATAGGCATCAATAATGCCAGCGAAATAAACGGCGATCTGAAAGATTATTTCACCGTATCAACAAGAGAGGACGGCACCTACAAATTAAAATGGGAGAAAAGTATCTCAACCCATATACGCCATAAAGTAGCCGCATTGGTAAAACAATATTATAAACCTAAAGCAAAATAGCCCCCTCTAAATCTCCCCCGGTAGGGGAGACTTTTATAAAGAGTAAATATAATTGGCGTGAGCATCTCTTGTTATGCAATAATTCTCTAAATTTGATTTCAACAAACGGAAATGGTGTCTTCCTACTCAACCGCCTTAAAAAGCTGATGGCGCCTACAAAAACTAATCAACACGCAGGATTTGCTGCGCTTATTTTTTTGTAGGATATATCATGAAAAACAGAATTTTTAATAGTACCCGATTACTAACTTTCAAGCACTTAATCCGCTGGACAATTATTACTGTTCCTATCGCTTTTGCTATAGGCTGCGTTATCGCGCTATTTTTATGGTTGCTTAACCTGGCTATAGATTACCGGTTTGCTAATCCTGAGGTGGTTTATTTTTTGCCGCTTGCCGGTATCGCTATTTACTTTGCTTACAAATGGTGGGGCGCAACTTCTGCTAAAGGTAATAACCTGATCATGGACGAGATCCATAACCCGGGTGGTGGTGTGCCTAAAAGCATGGCGCCTCTTATTTTAATATCAACGGTGGTTACGCAGTTATTTGGCGGCTCGGTAGGGCGCGAGGGTACGGCAGTACAAATTGGCGGTAGTTTGGCACAAATGTTTGGTAAATGGTTCGGTCTTAATGCGGCCGATACACGGGTCATTCTTACCGCAGGTATCGCTGCCGGTTTTGGCGCGGTATTCGGCACTCCGTTAACGGGTGCCATCTTCGCCATGGAAGTATTAACCATCGGCCGTATCCAATACACCGCATTGGTGCCCTGCCTGGTAGCCGCCATAGTTGGCGATGTGACCGTGCTGGCCTGGGGCGTACACCATGAAACTTATCATATCGCTATTGTCCCGGCAGGGCATAATATCTTATCGGCTTATTTACCGCTGGATGTTTTGCTGCTGGCTAAGGTTATCATAGCATCAATAGCGTTTGGATTGACCAGTTATTTATTTGCAGAGACCGTTCATGGCGTTAAAACCGTGTTCGACAGGTTGATCGCTAAAAAATGGCTCATTCCTTTTGCGGGCGGTGTGATCGTTATCCTGTTAACAGTTGCCATTGGCAAGCCCGATTACCTGGGATTAGGTGTTAGGCCCCCCCATCCGGGTGCTGTAACCATATCCTCAGCTTTTAACGTTGGCGGTGCCGATACCTGGAGTTGGCTTTGGAAGACCGTTTATACGACTATAACATTAGGAACAGGATTTAAGGGCGGCGAGGTTACGCCGTTGTTTTATATCGGATCCACCCTGGGTAATACCCTGTCGTCATTAATGAACGCGCCGGTTAGCTTGTTTGCGGCTTTAGGCTTTATAGCCGTATTTGCCGGAGCGACAAACACGCCATTGGCCAGCACCATTATGGGGGTCGAGCTTTTTGGCAGCGAATACGCTCTGTTTTTCGCGGTAGCCTGTTTTACTGCCTATTTCTTTAGTGGCGATTCTGGCATCTACAGTTCGCAGCGCATAGCCGTACCTAAGATCTTTGATGAGGAAGCCCATGTTGAAAGCATAGCGGAAGCTGAGCAAAAACGTCAAAAGTATATGCGCCGTAAAATTGCCAAATACAAGATCGCCCGGAAAAAATAAACCGGTTAGTCGCGCCAGGTATGGGTCAGCAAAATCCTTTATCTTTCAGCTTTTACCTTTCGCCTTAACAAGTAATTGCTTTTTTACACAATCCTTGCATTTAAATGCCAAGATTATGCGTTAGTAAAGTAATTTTACAACCTGATAAACCTGTCGGGATCTTAAATTATTGGATACGGCTTTTTTTAAATATTCTTGTCAAAACTTTAAGTATCATGATTGCCTTCATTATTATCAATGTTATTTTCTGCCTGTCGTTCCTGGTTTTTGCTTATTTGAACCTGAACGATATAGACTGGTACTTATGGGTACCTATATATGTAGCTGTTGCGGCTTGTTGTGGCTTAGCTTGTTTTGGTATGTATTACCCAAACGTATATTTAGGGTTGACGGCTTTTTACCTGATCTATGCCATTAAACTTTTCTTTGAGAAAGATGGTGTGCGCGATTGGATAGTAAAATACCGTACGCCAAGCCTGGTAGAAACCATGCAAGCCGAAAAGCCTTTTATTGAAAACACCCGCGAGTTTTTTGGTTTGCTGATCATATCTGCCGCGCTGGTTATTGATTATATTGTGGTAATAAATTTATAAGGTGACAGCGCTTCAATCTATATTAAAAGTAATTATCCGGGCTAACGCTACGCCCGATGCAATGGCGTGGCTTGACGAAGAGCGCCCGTTAAATACCGCTTTTGCTATTACACCCCGTAAAACGGGTAAGGCGGTAATAACCGTCACCGACGAGCAGGCACATCAGTTAACATCCATAGCTCCCGGTTTTACAGTTGATGGTTGGGCAATAGACCGCCTGGTGCGTGTTTATTTACTGCTGAAAGCCGACAAAGGCGATAAAGAAGCTTATTTCCGCGCCATTGAGAACCTTTTTCTTGCCGCCGAAATGGGCGAGTTGGTGGCGCTATACTCTGCGCTTCCTGTACTGCCTTACCCAGAAATGTGGATGAAAAGGTGTTCGGAAGGGATCCGCAGTAATATTGGTGATGTGCTGGCGGCTATCATGTATAGTAACCCTTATCCCTCAAAATATTTGGATCAAAATGCCTGGAACCAATTAGTGCTAAAAGCCTTTTTTACAGATAAAGAAATCGGAAAAATAATAGGTATCGATACCCGCGCCAATAAAGAGCTGGCCTATATATTGAGCGATTACGCGCACGAGCGCTGGGCCGCTAAACGCGAAGTGAATTTGAGCCTTTGGCGATTGGTTGGTTCGTTTATAGATGATAAGCTATTTGCCGATATTAAACGGTTATTTGATGATGGTAAATTGGTGGACAGGCAGGCCGGAGCGTTGGCTATATCGGCATCAAACTATCAGCCTGCAAAAGAATTATTAAACAAATACCCTGAGCTGGTAACAGCTTTAGAGAACAAGAACTTAAGCTGGGATACTTTGACCGGCAAATAAATACTGAAAGATATGTGTTGTACTCACTCATTTGTAGAAGTAAAGAATGAACCATTATCGCCTGCTGTTAGTTTAGATGGCATAAAAGGCATGAAGTTTTTTGATCCGCATGTGCACATGACATCTCGCACTACCGACGATTACCAGGCCATGGCTGATGCCGGTGTTGTAGCCTTAATAGAACCCGCGTTTTGGTTGGGCCAACCACGTACGGGTATAGATAGTTTCCGCGATTATTATAGCAGTTTGATAGGCTGGGAGCGTTTCCGTTCGTCGCAGTTTGGAATTAAGCATTATTGTACTATCGGCCTAAACTCGCGCGAAGCGAATAATGAAGCATTGGCCGAACAGGTAATGGAAATCTTACCGCTGTTTGTTTACAAAGAAGGTGTGGTAGGCATTGGCGAAATAGGCTTTGACGACCAAACCCCCGCCGAAGAAAAATATTACCGTTTACAATTGGAATTGGCCAAAGAATCGGGCTTGCCGGTACAGATCCATACCCCGCACCGCGACAAAAAGGGCGGCACCAGTCGCAGCATGGATATTGCCATAGAACACGGCCTTGACCCCTATAAAGTTATCGTAGATCATAACAATGAAGAAACGGTAAAAGAAGTGCTTGACCGTGGTTTTTGGGCCGCGTTTACCATCTATCCGTTCACCAAGATGGGTAATGAGCGTATGGTGGATATAGCCAAACAATATGGTTCGGGACGCATCATGGTCAACTCGGCTGCCGATTGGGGTATCAGCGATCCGCTGGCTGTACCAAAAACTGCTGCCTTAATGAAGATCCGAGGGATCAGTGATGCCGATATTGAGCTGATCACCTATCGCAACGCCATTACCGCATTCGCGCAAAGCGGGCAGATAGATGAAGCTGATTTTGCACAAGCAGGCAGCACGATCGACCAAAGCCAGAAATTTGAAGGGAATACCATTTTACGTGGCGGGCAACAGCCACGCGTTGATAAGTCGTCCATCATCATCAGTTAATCATGGCAAAGAAATTAACCGTTTATTTAAGGCTGATGCGCCCTGCAAATATCGTAACCTCGGTTGCCGATGTGCTGGCGGGGATAGCTATATCCGGTTATTTTTATCATTTAACATTTACTACGGCCAGTTTTTACCCGGTCATACTGCTTTGCCTGTCTACCATTGGTTTATACGGAGGGGGCATTGTCTTTAACGATGTTTTTGATGCCGAATTGGACAAAATAGAACGCCCCGAACGTGCCATACCCAGCGGGCTGGTCAGCTTAAAAGAGGCGGCTTTGTTAGGAACATTTTTATTGCTTTGGGGTATAGGCTTTGCTTTTTCTTACAGCAACATTGCCGGCGCCATAGCTGTCGCGATAGCTTTCTTTGCTTTGCTTTATAACAAAGTAAGCAAGCATTATTCCTTTGTTGGTCCGCTTAACATGGGCTTGTGCCGCGGGTTGAACCTATTACTGGGAATAAGTATTGTTGTGCCTATGTTGCAACAATTTTACTGCCTGACAATTGTGCCTATCCTGTATATCTTCTCCATCACCATGATCAGCCAGGGCGAGGTGCATGGGGGCAATAAGCGTAACCTGTATATAGGTGGTGTATTATACGCCATTGTAATAGCCGCTATTCTTTATTTTGCTATCAGCCAGGGGCAGGCAACCGCTTGTTTGTTTTTGATCCCTTTTGTATGGCTCATCTACCAGGCTTTGTTTATCGCCATAAAAAATCCTATCGGCCCCAATATTGGTAAGGCTGTTAAGGCAGGCGTTATCTCCTTAATATTAATGGATGCCGCCTGGGCCGCTGCTTTTGGGGGTATGTGGGCGGCTATATTTATTGCCTGCTTGCTGCCGGTGTCTATGCGGTTCGCTAAAATGTTCGCGGTAACGTAATCTATTTCTACAAATCGTCATTGCGAGGAACGAAGCAATCTCTGCACTCGCTAATCAATGTGCACAATGACTGTCCTATGTAGAGATTGCTTCGTTCCTCGCAATGACGCGGTGGTGAAGTAGAAAGGAATTATACACTCCATCTCCTAATCCCATTCTAATTCAAAGTCAATATTTTCGTCAAATTTTGGATATATAGGCGATATTAATTTTATGTTTTAGATATTCGTTTTTTGATATGGAATATTTGCAGCAGTCGTTTAGTGTTAAGTTTGAGTACAAGGTATTTTTTACTACAGGTCTTTTTGAGTTAACCAATAAGGGTTTCGATGAGTTTTTACAAGCTGATTCGACCTCGGCATCCCTTAAAAAAATGCTTTTTGTGGTGGATAAGGATGTGTTGAATGCCAACCCTACCCTTGCTGATAAAATACGCCAATATTTTACTACTTATCAATCGGCGCAACTGGTGTCTGAAATTGTAGTGATGCCGGGTGGCGAGGTTATTAAGAACGACGAAAGCCATTACCGTAAGTTGTTAGATGTCATCAATCAATACAAGATCGACAGGCATAGCTATGTAGCTGCTATTGGAGGTGGTTCACTGCTGGATATGGTAGGTTATGCTGCCGCTATCGCGCATCGTGGGGTTAAACATATCCGTATACCAACTACCGTTTTATCACAAAATGATTCGGGCGTTGGGGTTAAGAACAGCATCAATTACTTTGGTAAAAAGAACTTCCTGGGCACGTTCGTTCCGCCTGTTGCGGTGTTTAATGACGATAGTTTTTTACTGACACTGACCGACCGCGATTACCGCTCGGGCATTGCCGAAGCGATCAAGGTGTCATTGATCAAAGACGCTGCGTTTTTTGAGTGGATAGAAAATAATGCTGATGCCTTGGTGGCCCGAGATATGGACACCATGAAATATCTAATAAAACGCTGTGCCGAACTGCACCTTAACCATATTGCCGGGCTGGACCCGTTTGAAAAGGGATCATCGCGGCCCCTTGATTTTGGACATTGGAGCGCGCATAAGCTGGAGCAGTTAACTAACTTTAAGGTACTGCATGGCGAAGCGGTTGCTATGGGTATAGCACTGGATACGGTATATTCCAATCTTTCGGGCCGTTTATCTGGTGATGAGACCCATCGCGTGGTTAACCTGATCAAAAAGATAGGATTTGAAATTACGCACCCTTTACTGGAAGTAACCGGCAACGACAGCCCGATATTAATAGGCCTGCAGGAGTTTAGAGAGCATTTGGGCGGCGAGCTAACCATTATGCTGCTTACCCATATAGGTAAAGGCATAGAAGTGCATGAAATGGATGCGGCACTAATAAAAAAGGCCGGCGAAGTTTTGAAGAATGAATATGCCGCGTTGAGCGCGGTGTAATCGCCGTTGTTTACTCACCCGGTCTACACTGCGCTCGACCACCCTCTCTTCGCCTTCGGCGGAAAGAGGGAAAAGAAAGTTTGAAATATAAATAACCCTCTTTCTCGCTTGCGAAAGAGAGGGTCGACAAGCGTAGCGATGTCGGGGTGAATATTCACCGGCAAGTTAGCTGACTATACAGAACCAATATACCTATGCAACTATCCACCGGACACCTGACTTATTGTACCAATATCCACGCCGGCGAGAACTGGCCGGCGCATTTTGCTGCTTTAGAAAAAAATTTCCCGAATATAAAGGCTCAGGTATCGCCCGATAAAGCGATGGGGTTGGGGCTGCGTTTATCCAATGTGGCCAGTGTAGAACTGGAAAAACCGGCTAACATTACCCAGTTTAAACAATGGCTTACCGTTAATGATGCCTATGTTTTTACGATGAATGGTTTCCCTTACGGCGAATTCCATCATACTGCCGTAAAAGACCAGGTACACGCGCCTGATTGGACTACTCAATTACGTGTGGATTATACGCTGCGGATGTTCCGCATATTGGCGCAATTGCTGCCTGCCGGTATGGATGGCGGCATATCTACATCGCCATTGAGTTATAAGCATTGGTATAAGACTAAAGATCAATTACAACAGGCAAAGATCATCGCTACCGATCATATCTTAGTGGTGGCAGCGCAGCTGATCAAAACCTATAAAGAAACCGGTGTGATCTTGCACCTGGATATCGAACCTGAACCGGACGGCATATTAGAAACCGGCGAGGAGTTTATTAAATGGTATGAAGATTTCCTGCTGCCACAAGGCCGGGAAAAAATCGCCCAAAAATTCAATATTTCTACAGATGAAGCAGCGCAGTTGATCAAACAACACATTAATTTATGTTATGATGTTTGCCATTTTGCAATAGGCTATGAACCGCACCAGCAAGTTGTGGACGAACTGGAAGCTAAAGGCTTAAAAGTAGGTAAGATCCAGATCAGCGCGGCATTGAACGCTTTGTTGCCGGAGGATGTTGATCTGCGCGAACCGATAAAAAGGGCTTTTGCTAAGTTTGACGAATCGACCTATTTACACCAGGTGGTCGCTAAAAAAGTGAACGGTAAACTGATACGCTACCCGGATCTGCCGGAAGCTTTAAGGGATATTGAAAACCCGCTGGTACAACAATGGCGGGCGCATTTTCACGTTCCGATATTTACAGAGGAGTATGGTTTGGTGCAATCTACACAGTCGGATATTGTCGTGGTCCTGGACATCCAAAAAAGCAAGGCTTTTACCGGCCATTTAGAAGTAGAAACCTATACCTGGGGCGTATTGCCCGATGCCAAGAAACTGCCCATTAATGATTCGATAGCGCGCGAATTGAACTGGGTTAAAGATCAATTATAAAATTATATCAAATGAAAAAGACGGTTGTAATAGATGTTGTTGGCTTGTCCAAATCGGTTATAGGCGAGCATACACCGTTCCTGAAAAAATATATCGCCGATAGGCATATCATCACTATCGAGCCGGTTTTGCCAGCGGTAACTACTTCGGTGCAATCTACTTATCTTACCGGCAAATGGCCGGTTGATAACGGAATTGTAGGTAATGGCTGGTATGACCGTACCGATTCTGAAGTAAAATTCTGGAAGCAATCGAACAAGTTGGTTATAGGCGATAAGATCTGGGATAAGGCAAAAAAAGAAGATCCTTCGTTCACCAGCGCTAATATGTTCTGGTGGTATAATATGTATTCGACCGCCGATCAATCAGTAACCCCGCGCCCGCAATATCTGGCAGATGGCCGTAAAATGCCCGACTGCTATTCGCAACCAGCCGCGTTAAGAGACACTTTGCAGGATAAGCTGAGCCAATTTCCCTTATTTCAATTTTGGGGCCCTGGGGCCAATATAAAGTCTACCCAGTGGATTGCTGATGCATCCATGCTAAACGACGATCTGCATAACCCAACGTTAACCACCATCTACCTGCCGCATTTAGATTACTGCCTGCAAAAATTTGGGCCTGATTTTTCAAAGATCAGCCAGGAGTTGGCAGAGATAGATAAAGTAGTGGAACAATTGGTGGTTTTCTATCAACAAAAGGGTGCTGAGATCATTATCCTGTCTGAATACGGTATAGCCCCGGTGAGTAATCCTGTGCATTTAAACCGCCTGTTCCGCGAGAATGATTTACTGGCTATCCGGGTAGAAAGAGGACTGGAACTGTTGGACCCAGGCGCTTCAAAAGCTTTTGTAGTTGCCGATCACCAGATAGCGCATATCTACATCAACGACCCGTCTGTTACCGATAAAGTTAAGGCGCTGTTAAAAGGAGTAAAAGGAATAGAACTGGTACTGGATCGCGAAGCGCAAAAGGCGCACCATATAGACCATGAACGTGCCGGGGATATTGTAGTAGTTGCCGATAAAGATAGCTGGTTCACCTACTATTTCTGGCTGGACGATGCCGTAGCGCCCGACTATGCGCGCTGTGTGGATATCCACAAAAAACCGGGCTATGACCCTGTGGAAATGTTCATGACCTCTAAAGGCCGCGCGGCCTATAAGTTACTGCGCAAACTGGCCGGTTTCAGGTATGTGATGGATGTAATCCCGCTGGATGCCACGCTGGTCAAAGGCTCGCATGGACGTACCAATATTGCCGATGAATATAAGGCTGTTTTAATAACTGATGATGCGCAGAAAGACGTACAGCCTACGGATGTTTTTGATGTGATCTGGAAGAGTTTGAAGGGGTAACATTCCACACCGTTGCCTGTGTCCTCACAGGCAACTAAAAAGCCTATAAATTAAAACCTGTAAGCTGTCTGTGAGGACACAGACAGCGGGTTGTGCGACCATCTCTCCGCGATTGCGAGGAACGAAGCAATCTCTACATAGGACATCAAGACTAAAAAGTAAACGAGCACAAAATTTGTAACCTTTCTTTGTCCCCAATTACCCCAAACATTGTCTTTTTTGACCATGATGTTTTTTGTGGGCGAGTGTTTATATTTGATAATAAAAAGTAACCACTAAACAAAAACCTAATTATCCTAAACATGAATAAGACAACAATCAACATTATTTACTGGATCTCAACCGGGCTGATTTTGGCTATGATGCTATTTTCGGCATATTCAAGCTTTACAGACAGCCCTGATGGGGCAAAAATGATGGCAGCAATTGGGTACAGGCCTTATGTACTCCATTTGTTAGCCGTAGCAAAGGTATTAGGCGTAATAGCTATCCTTACACCGGGGTTTCTGCGGCTTAAAGAATGGGCTTACGCGGGTTTTACGTTTGATCTGATCGGTGCGACCTATTCTTTTTATGCTTCGGGTTTTGCCATTAAAGACTGGGCATTTATGCTGATTTTAATAGCCGTATTGGCATGCTCGTATATTTTCTATCATAAACGGTTAAAGTTAAAGGGTACTGCAGCCTAACGTGAGGCATAATAACCCATTACTCATACCCGTTGCCTGTGTACTCAGAGGCAACGGGTTTAAAAAGTATCTATTGCGATAGTTTAACCTGCGCGCCGCCAAACCATCCGTTACCATCTGTTCCTGATATAATTGCCGTATACTTCCCTTTAATGTCTGATGTATAAAAAGAAACCTTAGCTTTTCCGTTGTGATCTGTGTAAATATTAGGCTCCCAATATAAAGTAGACCGGTAATCTGGTTCGATCAACTTTGGTGCTACATTGTACTTAGGGCTGTAAAATTGTTGGGGGTACATTATGGGTAAGGGGCGATAAGTAGTAGTGCCGGGAGCGTAATTTCTATACCAGCCCGCGCCATTAGTCGTAGTTATATCTATTTTAGCCCAATCAAACTCTACAAATTTTGTCCGGTTGGTATATTTCCTGCTGTAGGCTATTTCAAGCCCTTTAAGGCCTGCAATTTTATATTCACGTAATTCATCTATAGTTTGTGACCTGTAAGGATTATATTTAAAAACATTAGTTATAATAGCAGTTGTATTATCTAATTGCTCCACGGGGTCGGTTCCGTAACCGATGCCTACTCCTACGTCAACCGTTAATGGCCATCCGTCTATTCTAAGATCAATAGCGTAATTCTTACCCATTGCCATTACAGGTATTTCCTCATAGGTACCTCTAAACTCTAATGATTGTGCCCCAATAACCCTGAAACCGGGTACTTTTTGTAGTAACAGATCATAAAGCGTTTGTACGCCTGATTCTTTGATGTCTTTTTCATCATAAACCAGGTCCGCATTGCCCGCCCCATAAGTATTTCTTGAATTAGGGATGATTTTTTTTTCTTTGATGTTTACCTGTTTTAATACATTGCCCGTTAGTTTCAGGTTTTCTTCATCTGCTTTTGCAGCTACTCTTTTCACATAGTTTAATTGGGTACTATCTGTATTGATATACCAGGGAATAACAGGATCTCTTAAAGTTTCAGGTACGGCAGGGGGGATGAATTTATTTACACTGGTATTCCCGAAGCTTAGTTTTTTGCCTTTAGAATTACTGGCTTGAATAAAGAAAGACCCAGAATCAATAGTAGGCAGATGCCTAAAAGTATAAACCCCATCAGCATCGGTAGTTGTAGTGGTAACAAACTGCGGCTTTTGCGATGATATCAGCACCGGGGCGTTAGCCACAGGTTTGTTGGTGATGTTGGATACCCTGCCGGTTATCTTGAACTCCTTCTCCGCTTCAAACTTCACCGGTTTGGCAGGACTAAACACATCTTTCCAATCATACCCCGTCCAGCCCTGCGTAAGCAGCAAGTTATCCAAAGCCTGCCAGGCTTGTTTATCTTTTCGGTTAATATAATAACCCGGGGATTCGATATGGCCTTTCAATTCCGAATTGAGCAGTAAAGAGGTGGCGATGCCGTTATTATTCAAACTATCGGGTTTAACCTGCGAATCATCGGTAACCGCAAGAGAGAAATTCCCTTGCACAGGGCTGCCGCTTTTATCTTTAACCTCGATGCTTAGGCTCACGCTGTCCCGTTTTTGGTAAGCTGTTTTATTAGGCTTAATGCTGATACTTAGCTGATCATGGTTATCAATAAACACCGCGCGTTCATTCAATGGCCTTTTACCTTTAAACAAAGTGAACTTTGCAATCCCCGATGGGAATAACTTTTTAGAAACAGTTATGTTGGATTGGTTGGGCTCTACCTTTTGCGAATAATAGATTACCCCTCTTGAGGTACCGATGAGATAACAGGCGCTATCAACAGCCAAACTATTTAAGCCGGATAAACTCACCACTAACTCCTCACTACTCTCGCGGTTATCGATATGCAGAACGGTACCCACCGGATTAACCACAGGCAGGGGATAAGTTTTAATAGCCCCTTTAGGTTGTTCTATCTTTGCCGTATAAACCTCATTAGCTTTGGGAACAAACTCCAATGACCCCATCCCATTATGAATAGCAGCGAAAGAAACAACGGTATTCCCCTTACTATCCAAAACACTACCGGCAACAGGAGTTCCTTTACCATCCTCGGCCAAAGCCTTAAACCCAACTACCGACGAAAGTCCTGCTACGAGTTTCCCCCCTTCGGGCAGAAACTGCAGGTCGATGTTCTGGTTACGGCGGATGATGAGCGGTACCTGAACCACTTTACCCCTGTCGGCAGATTCCAGGCTCATGATCTGTGCCCGGATGTTGCGGCCATCTTTTTTTTCTTTTAAACGTTCCGTAAACTTCAAGCTACCGTCAATGCCGGTCATTAAGGTCTGCTCGGCAATAAAATAGCGTCCTTCATACAATTTGACCTTTACTTTTCGCAAAGCGACAGGCGAGTAGATTTTATCGGCCCGGTTAATTTTAATATCTACCTGTAGCTGGTCCTTATCTTCCACGCGGTTAATAACCGATGATGATTTTACCAGCCAGGCCTCGGTAGTAGGTACACCTAAGTAAAACCTTTGGCTGAATACATAATCCTCCCCAAAATTCTGCATCCAGTTGGTATAGGCACGAAGCGTATAGCCCCCTTCATGAAAAATGGTCTTTGGCAAAGGGATCTGCGCCCAGCCCATGCCATCTTTGATAGGGATACTGATGCGGCGCACCATTTCCGTACTGTCATTATCCAGTTCGACATATAATAAACCGCTTAAATGCGAAGCGGTCAAATTGACCCGGTCCAACAGATAGCTCTTAAACCAGAGCGTATCGCCGATATTGTAATAGGGTTTATCGGTATGGAGGTACACTTTTTCAACCGGTAAACGTTTATTCAAACTATCCAGCGGGGCGGTTATAAAGGACAAGTTTTTGTCGGTATTAACAGGCGAAGCAATGGCAGACAATGGCCCGCTACCAGCCGCAATAGCACTATTCATTTTATCCCCATCAACGGTATATCTAAACACCTGTCTACCTAATTGTCCATCCGCATTAATGCCTTCTACCACAACACGGTAAGTTCCCGGCCCGTCGGCGTTAAAGAAGTTAAAAGAGGTCTTGCCGGTTTCGTCTGTTTTGAGGTAGGGGTTCCAGTAAACGGTGGTGCGCAGGTCGGGTTGGCTGTTGGCATTACCCGGCCTGTCATAACGTGGCGAGTAAAACTCGCGTACCCTGTTAAATCCTTTTGGGCTAACGTTTACCGTGGCCGGGTTGTATTCTTTACGGCTGGTACCCAACCTTGTCAATATCAATACCGCAGGGCCACCTAAGAAACTAACCATGGCCCGGTTGGTTCTTACGATTTGAATTTTGGCGATATCTTCGGGCAAATAGCTGCCATCTAATGCTTCAGCTGTAGCACCCGCGTCAATCAGTTTTCTGCCATCAATATATAAGGCGATGCCTTCTTTGCCGGTAGCGCGAGCGCCCAATTCTTGTAATGCACTGCCATACTCCCCCTGTACTACAGAGATACCCTGCATGCGCCCCTGCAAATAAGAAGCCAGCGTAAGATACCGTGACGCTTCATCAGGATCAACATAGATCACCTTATCCGCCGAAGCCTCGGGGACCTTAAACATTCCCTGTGGGGTAATGCCGGCATCCGACTGCCTAGCCTTCCTGGCGTTTATCCGTACCTCTCGTAGCCGGTGTACTTTGTCCAATTGCCCGGTCCGCTCATAAATGTCATCTTCTTTTTTGATGTTGTCCAGGTAAGCCTTTAAAGTGCCGGTTATATTGGTGGAAACATCCGGCATATTACGGTTTTTGGCCAGTTTTACTTTGGATATCGTATCCAGGATCACTTTCACCTTATCACTTTTACCATTCCTTGCCTGTATGGTAAACTTAATGCTGTCGGTCATAAAGATCCCGTCAAACTTGAACCTGCCGTTAATGTCGGCGGTAGTGGTCTTATGCACTCCTGCTTTTAAGGCCAGCATCATTACATCAGCGTTAGGCAAGATCTTATTGCCTAACGTAGTTACCTTACCTGAAATAGCCACGCCCAGGCCTTCTGCTTTAAAGACCGGGTTACTGTTAACAACAGCAGTCAAATTCTTCCATTCAAACCGTCTATAGCCCTGTGTCAGCATCAGGTCATCCAGCGCTTTGTCGGTTTCTTCGGTACGCTTAACAAAATAATAGTTAGGCTTTTCTATATACCCTTTCAGGTCGGATGTCAACAGCAAATTAGAAAAAATGGAGCTTTCGTTGTTCTCATCTACGGGTACCTTACTCTCGTCAATTACCGCTACCGAGAAGTTACCCACGGTAGGCTTGCCTTTACCGTCATTAGCGGTCAGGTCTATTTTAATATGTTCTTTACTGCTGTACGTGGTTTTAGCGGTTTGGATATTTAAGTCGAGTAAGTCATTGCTGCGGATAAAAGCGATGCGTTCATTCAAAGGGTCACCACTGTTATTAAACAAGGTAAACTGGGCTATGCCAGTCGGAAATGACTTTTTATCCAGCCAGATAGAGGTAACCGGTGCTGTAAGCTTGATGGCGGAAGCATAAACCGTCTCTCCGCCACTATGGGCGATAAGGCCAACAGTGCTTTGCAGGGATGATTTAGCAGCATTGATACGGATAAGTACACTATCTTTATTAGGCTGGTAAACACTTAGCACCAGGCCTTCGTCATTTGCTTTGGGTAGCGGTATAACCTTACTTGTACCATCGCCCAATGTGATATTAGCAATATAGGTCTTACCTGCCTGCGGGCGCAGCAAGAAACTACCCATGCCCGCATGCAAAGTAGTTAGGTCGGCTACTTCGTTGTTTTCATTATCAACAATTTTGCCTTTAATGTCTATCCCCAAACCGTCTACACCAACCGCCTTAAAAGCTATATGCGAGCTGATGCCATTCACCAACTCACCACCCTCGGGAAAGAACTGTACATCGCTTTGAGCAAGATTGGCTTTAATAGGAAAATCACGGACAATAGTATGCTTATCATTACCATCAAGGGTAGTATGGATATAAGCTCCCGCCAGGTTTGCCTGTTTATCGTTTACGATATTTACCGGGATGTTTCCTGAGGCATCCGTAGTGGCAGAGCGGGACCAGACTGCTTTTTTATCAATGATGACCTGGTAATGGACGTCTTTGCCTGCAATGGGTTTGCCTTCATCATTCGCATAGTTCAATAAGGCCGATAACGTATTCTTACCATCCACCTGTTTATAGCCATAATCTGCTTTAACGATGATATTATCGCTGGCCAGATCTCCTATGGTAAAGGTATGATCATAGAAATACTCATCACCGGCATTGCGCATCCACTGGGTGTAGGAACGAATTCGGTAACTACCTTGTTTATAATCATCGCCTAAAATAAAGTTACCTATGGCCATGCCTGCGGTAATGGGCAGCTTCAAGGCTCTGACTACCGAATCCTGCTCATTGATCAGGTCCACATACAATGAGCCACTGAGCGCCGATAGCTGGTGCCTGCTGCCAATAGTAACGTACCCTTTAAACCAGATGGTATCGCCTAAAGCATAATAAGGCTTATCGGTTTGTAAATACACTTTCTCCTGCGGGATAGAATCTGTCCAGCGCTGCAAAATAGTAACCAGTTTATCCACCGGGTCATCCGACCTCGGAATAAAAGCTAATAGCAGCAAAACCAGACTTAATAGTCCGAATTTAAGATGAAAGGTGATACGTGGTCTCATATAAAAGGTTTAGGTAAACGCTAAAAAATAAATGAAAACAGCTTAAATTATATCTTCATGGCAGTGCCTATAAGCGGCCTGCAATGTGATAATTATTAGGTCTTTAATTGGTTGATACCAATGTAAATAAAATGTTACAATAAGAGCAATTCTATTTTTAAAAAATGACTTATAAGTAGGTGACGGTAAGTGCCCTTTAGTATCCCATGCAGGTATACCAAATTGGAAAGCAAGTAAATAATGGTTGTTTCACCCTGCTTAAATTTGCTGTTTTCTATTTGTCTGATAATAAGTTAAAAGTATAAATACCAAGTATAAAAATACTGACGAATAAGTTGTTTCATTCTGTTTCACGCGATTTTGTCAAATAGTTGATATTCAAATTGGTATACAAATTTCTTGTTTCATGTGTTTCATTCTGTATCACATTTAAGGTGAAACAGGCAGTATAATATTCATTTTTATTATTAGGCTAATCCATGTAAATTACGGGCTCCAATTATAACATTATGGTCTGTAAATTTTCGTTTAGTGTATTAACGTTCGTAGTTTGTATAGGCCTGGTGGCTAAGGCGCAGCAGGTACAGGAAATGGCACCGGGTGTAACACGGGTGACCGTAGGCGCGGTAGATCAGTTCTCGCCTTATAACCTCTTGCAAGAAAAGCCAAAGATTGAGGCTATGAAGCAATTACCGGCGGCGGATATGGGTGTCGATCCTAAGGCCATCCGTGTCGAGATCACATCACGCGGCGCTATCGTACACATCCCGTTAGGTAATACCGAAGAACTGTATGGCTTTGGTTTACAGATCAATTCTTTCAGACAAAGGGGGCTAAAAAGACGGCCAATTGTAAATGATAATCCGTTAAATGACCTGGGTTTTACCCATGCGCCAACCACCTTTTATTTATCTAACAAAGGCTATGGTATATTGATCAATACCTCGCGCTACACTACCTTTTATTGCGGCACACATAAGCAGGTAAAAGGAGACGTTAATGTAAACACCGGAAGCGGCAACGCTGCGCAGTCGGTAGAAGAGTTGTATAAGAACACCAATAATAAATCAGGCGAAGTGATCGTAGATATTCCTGGTGCAAAAGGCGGCGACGTGTTCATTTTTAACGGGCCAAGCCTAAAGAATGCCTTGCAGCGCTATAACCTGTTTAGCGGTGGCGGCGCTATGCCAGCCATGTGGGGTTTGGGCTTGCAATACCGCATGAAAGGCGAGTCGAAGCAAGAGGATGTATACAATATGGTTAACTATTTCAGAGACAATCATATCCCGGTAGATGTAATTGGGTTAGAACCAAGGTGGCAATCGGCCGCTTATTCATGCTCGTATGTTTGGAACAAAGACAATTTCCCGGCACCGCAGGAATTGATCGACAAAATGAATACGCAAGGCATTAAGCTAAACCTATGGGAGCATGCTTATGTTGCGCCTGTATCGCCTATTTATGGTGCATTAGCAACCAGCGCAGGCGATTATAAAGTGTGGAATGGCCTGGTGCCTGATTTTGCCGGTAAAACAGCGCCAGCCATATTTGCAGACTACCACAAAAAGACGTTTGTTGACAATGGCATTGCTGCCTTTAAGATGGACGAGTGCGATAACTCAAACCTGACAGAAGGCGGCGCGGTATGGGCCTTCCCGGAGTTGTCGCAATTCCCATCAGGTATTGATGGCGAGCAGATGCACCAGCAGTTTGGCACTTACTATGTTCAAACGATGTATGACATCTATAAAAAATCAAACAAACGGTCTTATTTCAGCATACGATCCTTAAATGATTTTGCATCGTCATATCCGGCAGTGTTATATAGCGATACTTATGTACATAAAGAATATATAAGGATGATCAGCAATTCCGGTTTTTCGGGCCTGTTATGGTCGCCCGAGGTTAGGGAATCGGCTAATGTAAAAGAACTTTGCCGCAGGGCACAAACCACAATCCTGGCAGCCCAAACGGTATTTGATAGCTGGTATTTAAAAAGCCCGCCATGGCTACAGTTTGACCGTAACAAAAACAACCGTGGCGAAATGCTGCCTAATGCCAAAGAAGTGGAGGCGAAGATCCGTACGCTGTTAAACTTTAGGATGAGCTTTATACCGTATCTTTATACCGCGTTCGCTAAATATAACAGGGAAGGTGTGCCGCCTTTCAGGGCATTAGTGGTGGACTATCCCGAAGATAAAAACACCTATAATGTATGGGACGAGTACCTGATAGGAGATAATGTAATAGCCGCCCCGTTGGCCGATAGTGCCTCAACCCGTAAGGTGTACCTGCCCGCGGGCAACTGGTATGATTATAATACTAACAAGGTATATGCAGGAGGGCAGTCGTACGGTGTTACAACAGGGCTGGATCAGATCCCTATCTTTATCAAAGAAGGAACTATCCTGCCTATAGCTAAACCGGTAGCGTTTGTTGGCCCGAACACGGTGTTCGATATCACTTGTTATGTATACGGAAAAGCGGCTACCCCGGCACAGCTTTTTGAGGACGATGGCACTACCTTCAATTTTGAAAAGAATGCCTTTAATACCATCAGTTTAAGCTGGCAAAATGGTAAGGGTAAAGTAACCAGCAAAGGTAATTATAAAGCCAAACGATATAACATTAAAAGCTGGGTGAATTTATAAGATAGTTGCCTATTTTTACCGCATTCTATCTGCCATTAACTTAACAAACGGTATACAATGTCTGACCAAACAGCTATTTTTAATACGGATCAATTTCTTGCATCGCCCGGTAAAATTAAGATAGCTGTAATTGGTTTGGGTTATGTGGGTTTACCGCTGGCGATAGAGTTCTCTAAAAAGTATCGGGTTGTAGGTTTTGATATCAACGCCCAGCGTGTTGATGAGTTAAAACAAGGGTTCGATCGCACAAAAGAAGCAAACCCCGAGGCTCTGAATACAGCCCGCATAACCGAACCCAATGGGCATGGCCTGCATTTCTCGGCTGATCTGGATGAGATCCGTGAATGCACTGTCTACATCGTTACCGTGCCTACGCCTATTGATCATTTTAAATCGCCTGATCTGTCTTTACTGCTTAAGGCAAGCGAGATGGTGGGCAGCGTGCTGAAAGCGAATGATATGGTGATCTACGAATCGACTGTTTACCCGGGTTGTACAGAAGAAGATTGTGTTCCGGTTTTGGAGCAAACATCAGGGCTAACCTTTAACAAAGACTTCTTTGTAGGTTACTCGCCCGAACGGATCAACCCCGGCGATAAGATTAATACCCTAACCACTATAAAAAAGGTAACATCAGGCTCTACACCAGCTATTGCTAATCTGGTAGATGCATTATATGCGTCGATCATTACAGCCGGAACCCATAAAGCACCCAGTATAAAGGTCGCAGAGGCATCAAAGGCTATCGAGAACGCGCAGCGCGATGTAAATATATCCTTCATTAATGAACTGGCATTGATATTTGATCGGATGGAGATAGACACTAATGATGTATTGGAAGCGGCCGCAACAAAGTGGAACTTTTTAAAATATAAACCGGGACTGGTAGGTGGCCATTGCATCGGCGTTGATCCATATTATTTGGCACATAAAGCCGAATCGTTGGGGTATCATCCGCAGGTTATCTTATCAGGGCGACGTGTCAATGATAATATGGGCATGTTTGTGGCCAATAAGGTAGTTAAGCTTTTAATTGAGAAAGAGCAGAAGATAGCGGGTGCTAAAGCCCTTATTTTAGGTATCACGTTCAAAGAGAATTGCCCCGATATTCGCAACACCCGGGTGATAGATATTTATAATGAATTGAAGCAGTTTGGGCTTGAGGTAGATGTTTTTGATCCCTGGGCCGATGCCACTGAGGTAAAGAACGAATATGGCATCAACCTCCTGAAACAACTTAATGAAACCACCACTTACGATGCCATTATTGTAGCCGTAGCGCACAAAGAATTTTTGCAGATAAACCTGTCGGCTATTAAAACAGCTAATGCTATTGTGTACGATACTAAAGCATTTTTAGACAGGGCGTTAGTTGATGGACGATTGTAACCTGATTGGTCGCCATTAATGGTTTTGACACGTAGCATTACCGTAAAATATAATTTGTTTAAGTGGTTTAAAGTTTTTAGTATTGGGAAGTTTTAGAATTATAACCAAAGCAAAGATCCTAACCAATTAACGTCTATAAATACTGATAACCGGTACTCGATATTCGGGTGGGTTATGAGCTATATATCAACTTAAAATTATATGCAAAGAAGAACTTTCATGAGAAACACCGGCCTGGTAGGCGCGTCATTACTACTAAGTAAGCTGCCAACATTTGCACAGGCGGGTTATCCTACAGTAAGGGTGGCTAAGAGGAATTTTACTAGCGAAGCCGTAGAAAAAGCCATTACAGAATTCAGTAAAAATGTAAAAGACAAAGAGCTTACCTGGCTTTTTAACAACTGTTTTCCAAATACCTTAGATACTACAGTAACCTTTACTGAAAAAGATGGTAAGCCGGATACTTATGTGATCACGGGCGATATCGATGCGATGTGGCTGCGCGATAGCAGCGCGCAGGTATATCCTTATTTGCACTTTATTAAACAAGACAAAAAATTACAAGAACTGGTAGCAGGTGTTATCAATCATCAGGTTAGCTGTGTATTGAAAGATCCTTATGCCAATGCTTTTTATAACGACCCTAACAAAGTAGGCGAGTGGGCGCATGATGATACTAAAATGCAACCTGGCTTACATGAAAGAAAATGGGAGATCGACTCATTATGCTATCCTATAAGATTGGCTTATCGTTACTGGAAAACAACCGGCGATACCACACCTTTTGATGCCAAATGGAAATCGGCAATAGCATTAACTTTAAAGACCTTTAAAGAGCAGCAACGTAAAGAGAACCAAGGGCCTTACAGATTTCAGCGTAAAACAGCATGGGCCACAGATGGTGTGCCGATGAATGGTTATGGCTATCCTGTAAAACCAAACGGATTGATCTGTTCTGCTTTCCGCCCAAGTGATGATGCTACTATTTATATGTACCTGGTACCCTCAAACTTCTTCGCTGTGGTTAGCTTAAAACACGCGTCAGAAATGGTGAGCGCCATATCAAAAGATGCGTCATTGGCAGCCGAACTTAAAGCATTAGCTTTAGAGGTAGAAGCCGCTTTAAAACAACATGCTATCATCAATCACCCGCAGTTTGGCAAAATATATGCTTATGAGGTTAATGGTTTCGGAAGTTTCAACCTGATGGATGATGCCAACGTACCAAGCTTATTAGGCTTGCCTTACTTAGACGCGGTATCGGTAGCAGATCCTATTTATCAGAATACACGCAAACTATTATTGTCTGCAAATAACCCATTCTTCTTTAAAGGTAAAGCCGGCGAAGGTATTGGCGGCCCACATGCGGGTAAAGACATGATCTGGCCTTTAGGTATCATTATGCGCGGTTTAACAAGCACCAACGATGCTGAAATTAAAAAATGTATCGCCATTTTAAAAAGCAGTAACGCGGGTACGGGCTTTATGCATGAATCATTCCATAAAGATGATGCCAAGCACTTTAGCCGCCCATGGTTTGCCTGGGCAAATACGCTGTTTGGCGAGTTTTTATGGGAAACCTATAAAAGTAAGCCACAATTGTTAGCCTAATTAAACACAATATATATTGCATGGCTGCCGGTTTACCGGCAGCCATTGTTATAACCCGCCATTAGTACTAAAGATCTATGAAAGTGCTGGTTTTTGGTCTGTCGTGTTCAAAGCGCAGAATATTCCCTTTATTGATGCCTCACAGACACCTGAACAGACCTATCAGATCATTAGTCAGCAATAAAGAATCAAACGGTAAGCAAAAGTAGAATTGGTTTTAATAAAAAGGCCTGCTGATAAATGATCAGCAGGCCTTTTGCATATGGCGGTATTTTATACTGACTAATTGACCGTATAACGATAAACCTGTCGGCCCAATTCGCCGGCTGCGTTTATACCTTCAACAACAACCTTATAGCTTCCCGGTCCATCGGCATTATAAAAACTAATGGTTGAATTGCCTGATGCATCCGTTTTTACACGAGGGTCCCAATAAATAGTGGTGCGAAGATCCGGCAGATCCGCGTCGCCCGGTTTGTCATATTTAGGCGAATAGAACTCGCGCACTTTATTAAATCCTTTAGGGGCTATGTTAACAACATTAGGATTGTATTGCTTGCGCGTATATCCTAAACGGGTAAGAATCAATACAGCAGGACGGCCTAAAAAATTAACCATAGCCTGGTTGGTTTTTACTACTTCTATTTTCGCGACATCCTCTGGTAAAATACTTCCGTCTAACATATCAGAAACGGCATCGGCTGTAATCATTTTTCTTCCATCAATAATAAGGTCTACAGGGGTTGATCTGTCTCTCATATTGATTAGTTGCGTCATGCCATTTTGATCGGGCTCAATACTTATACCCTGTAACCTGCCTTGTAAATACGATGCTAAGGTAATATACCTTCCAGCTTCATCAGGGTCAACATTAATAACCTTATCTGCAGATACTTCAGGTACTTGAAACATGCCCTGTGGGGTAATGCCGGCGTTTTGCCTGTTTCTTCTGGCACCGATACGTACTTCTTTTAATCGTTGTACTTTATCCAACTGGCCACTTTTTTCATAAAAATCGTCCAGTTTTTTGCCATTTTCAATATACGTTTTTAGGGTATTATTAATATTAGTGCTAACATCAGACAGGTTTCTGTTGATGCCTATCCTCAATTTTGGAAGTGTATCCAAAACGATCTTAACATTATCGCTGTTCTTTGCAGATTTTGCTATTACAGCAAAGTGTATACTATCCATCAAGAGAATGCCATCAAATTTAAATCTGCCGTCGGCATCAGCCGTTACACTTTTGGTAATTTGTGCTTTTATAGAGATCAGGTTTACAACTGCATTAGGAGATGGCTTTTTGCCCAGTGTCATTACTTGTCCTGATATTTTAAAGCCTAATCCTGTTTCGGCATCAAAAACAGGTTTTGTAACTACTGTGTTTGTTACCTGTTTCCAGGTAAACCTGCGATAGCCCTGGGTTAGCATCAGATTATCAACCGCTTTGTCAATATCCTCGGTTTCTGCAGTAAAGTAATAGTTGGGCTTTTCAATATAGCCCTTCAGATCGGATGTTAATAAAATGTTTGAGAATATAGTGCTTTCGGCACTTTCATCCATTGGTACTTTTGTTTCGTCAATAACCGACATAGAAAAAGTCCCGCCAGTACCGGCACCTTTGCCATCCTTAGCGTTCAAGCTTATTGTTATAGGTTCTTTCTTTTTATAAGTGGCCTTGTCAGATTTAATGCCCAGCTTCATGATATCATTACCCCTTATAAAGGCTATACGTTCATTTAAGGGGTCGCCGACGTTATTAAAGATAGTGAACTGAGTGATACCTGTAGGGAATGATTTTTTCTCCAACCATATAGAGGTTGTTGCTTTTGCTATTTTTATTGGTGATGCAAAAATAACGTCTCCACCAGATTGAGCAATAAAGCTAACGCTCTGACCAACCTGGTTTGCAGAAGCGCCTATTCTTACCAGTACGCTATCTTTATTAGGTTGGAAAACGCTTAGTACATAGCCTTCATCAACGGCTTTTGGTAAAGTGATCTTTTTTGTTGATCCGTCTGCAAAGCTTACATTAGCGGTGTAGGTTTTGCCTGTCTGCGGTTTTAATAGAAAACTTCCCATTCCTGCATGAGTGGTTTCTATATCAGCAACCTCATTGTTGGTTTCGTCAACTATTTTTCCGGTTATATTAATACCTCTTCCGTCAATACCAACAGCTTTGAATCCTACATGTGAAGATAAGCCATTAACCAGGTTGCCGCTTTCAGGAAAGAATTGAACGTCGCTTTGTACTAAGCTGGCTTGTATAGGAAAGTCACGTATCACAGCCTGCTTATTAGGGCCTTCTATTATAGTCCTTATATAGGCACCGCTTAAATTAACATGCTTATCGTTTTCTATATTTATAAGAAGATGCCCCTGGGCATCGGTTTTTGTATTTCTACTAAGCACGTTTTCTTTATTGATGAAAATCATGTACCTGACATCTTTGTCGGCAATCGCTTTTCCTGCATCGTCTGTGTAATTTAATGTGGCAGCTAATACAGGCTTGTTGCCTACATCTTTATACTGGTAATCTACCTTAGTTATAATATTATCATTGGCTATTTCGCCAACAGTAAAGGTGTGATCAAAAAAGTAATCTTCGCCTGCGTTGCGCATCCATTTGGTATATGCCCTGATACGGTAGCTGCCTGGTCTGAGGTCATCGCCAAGTTCAAAATCACCAACAGCCATACCAGTAATTACAGGCAGCTTTAATGATTTAACCAACGAATCCTGTTCTGTAATCAGATCTACATATAATGAACCGCTTAAAGCCGATAGCTGGTGTTTGCTGCCTACTGTAACATACGCCTTAAACCAAACGGTATCGCCCAGGGCATAATAGGGTTTATCCATATGCAGGTATACTTTTTCCTGCGGGTTGGCATCTGTCCATTTTTGTAAGGACGCTATTAGCTTATCGATAGGGTCGTCAACCTTTGGAATAAACGCTAACAGTAATAGAAACGAGCAACATAGCCCGATCTTAACAAATAGATTTTTTAATTTCATAATAATTTTTAGGTATTAGGTGTTTTTAATTAGGCGATTTTAGGGTGGGCTTATACATATTAACTATATTCCGTTAATAACGTAAAAAAACACAAATTTATTGATAGATAAAATAGATTGACATAAAGATTTTTTTTAAGCATTGTGCTTATCCAAAGCATTAATACCACTATGTAAACTTTTAAAGCTAAACTTGCCTATACAACCCATAAATATCTTTTTTAATTTAACAAAAGATAGTGCTGATCTCGAATATGTTATCTTGTTTTGGAGGGGGTAAAATGTTTTTTAATTAAATAATACTAAGTGATAGAGGTGTTTTTTTGTTAGATAAAATAGGCTTTTCGATATAAAAATTTGTTTTTGCCCTCTTTTTCGCAATTTCTGATAAATAATTTAATTTTTATTTGGAACATATTAAAATTTTATTTGTATCATTGTCATAGTGAATAGCCGTTTAGCTGAAGCAGCGATTGTTTCACGACCAATTATACAATAGACCATTTATACTTTTATTGCCCTAACAAACCATATTTATTTACTATTATAAACCATTGCTATGATTAAATTTTTACACAGACCCCTCGGAGCAAACCCTCCCGGCGCTAATTATCAAATTCTGACGAACAAACGACTGACGGGAGTTAGTGCTGGTTTTCGCTTCGGTAAATTTTAAATTAAGCCAAGCTACAAAGCTTTAATTTGTATTTTACTATTGATGTGATTATTCAATCTTTTATAGGATTGAAATTTTCATGTTAATTATTGAAATATTCTTTTACAACAAACAATTAATAAACAGTTTTTTAATCAGTTAATACTTAATTATCTGTTATGCGCATTATTGCAATTATAACTTTCCTGGGTGTGCTATGTACAACAACGTACTCCTTTGGCAATGCAGCTATGTATGCTCGTGTCTCAAACCCTACCTCAATTAAAGGAGGTTTAAAACACAAGAAATCCGTTAGGGTGGGGCAAGACACCACTCGTAAAGCGGCGGACACGGCAGCAGTAGGCATTCCTCCTCGCAAAAGCCCTATTGCGACAAGACTAGTGTCTAAAACCGACAGCCTTGGTGTCGAAAAACTATCAAGAGCTCCGTGGGTTTCCTTACAACAATATTTAAAAGGAGAAGCAGCAGGCGTTTATGTAAATGAACCAACCAGCGAGCCTGGGACAATTCAGAACATGTTTATACATGGAACGTCGCAGCCTTTATTGTCAGCCCGTGAGGCTTATCAAACTCAGCCATTGGTTGTGTTAGATGGAGTACCTCTGGTTGCCGAGCATCCTTATGCCTTTGATATCCAACAATATAAATATAATAGAATTGGACCGGATATCAATACATTGACCAACATTAACATGGCCAACATAGAATCTGTTGAGGTTCTTAAAGGCTTAAACGCTACTGCCATTTACGGCCCTAAAGGTGCAAATGGTGTTATTGTTTTAACAAGTAAGGGTGCCGGTACTATAAGAAGAATTACTTTTGACAGTTATGCAGGTGTGGTCAGTCCAAATGCCGTTACTACAATTAACGGTAGATTTGAAAATGATTTCAGAAAGCAGTTTTATAATAAGTATACTTCAACCGGATCATTCTCAAATAACGACACTTATCCTCTGTTTTTAAGTGATTCATTGAACAATGCATTTTACGGCCCATCTAACTGGACAAACCTATATTATAATACAAGTACTGTTTATAGTGTAAATGCAAGTATAAGCGGTGGTGATGAGCGCGCTAACTTTAGCTTTCAAATAGGTGATACTAAAATGGGAGGTGTTGCTGACAATACCAACCTTAACCGTTACAACGCTCGGTTCTTGTTAAATATGAAGCCATTAAACTGGTTTACTTTTAGCGCAATGGTTACTGCTAACTATGAGTTGCGTGATAGGAATAAAAACGTTCGTGATAGGTTAGCGCAGGTTAACTATATTCCTGATTTGAGCACGCCAATAGCGCCAGAAGAGAGTAAATATCGTTCATACCTGGCTCAATTTGATAAAGGCTTTGATAAAAACAAAGAAAATCTGGTAACGGGTTACATTAAGGCTTTAATTGAATTAGGTAAATTTAGGTTTGTTAGTACTTTTGGTGTTGATTATAACGAGGGCTACCGCGATATTTTCTACCCTAGAACTTTATTACAAAACACTAACTACGCGTCTGATTATTTTGGATATAATCAACGTATCACTATTGATAACGTTGCAACCTATGATTATGATCTTAATGCAAATAATAAATTCCATTTTACATTAGGTAATCAGTTTCAATATGATTTTTACAGGTATAGCTATGATTATGCTTATAAAGGAAGTACAGATTTTATAAAGATCAATTTGTTAAACTCTGATCCTAACAAGTCTAATTATTTAACTTCACAAGTATTCCAGAGCCAGTTAATCTATAAATTTTTAGATAAAACAAAAAACAATCAGATCTCTTTCTTCGGAAAAGCCGATTATTCTTTAAAAGAGAAATACAATTTCTCTTTACTATTAAGGGCCGACGGATCTTCAAACCAACAACCAACAGACCGCTGGTTTTATTCGCCAGTACTTTCTGCCGGTTGGGATATCAAGAAAGAAGATTTTCTTAAAGACAGCAAAAGCATCTCTGCGCTTAACCTGCACGGTAGTGTAGGCAGAATGGGCAGATATGAAAACTTTGACAACTACGGACAAGGTCCACAATACACCGCCTTTATCGGATTTACAGGTAATTTAATAACTCCCGGATATAACGGCATTGCAACGTTAAGCCGTCCTTATAGTGCAGGTTATGTGCCTTATAACTTAAAATGGGCATATACAGATCAAGCCAATTTAGGTATAGATGGCGAGTTTTTAAACAAACGCCTGTTCTTAAGCTTAGAAGGTTATTACAAGCATGATAAAAATATGCTGTTAGGTGTTCCATCGGCCGCAGAGTATGGTTATACTTCTGTTATCAGAAACGGTATGGCTATACGTAATACAGGTATTGATGCAACTATCACAGGTGTTATTTTACCATCTGACAGTAAGGTATCATGGACATCTTCATTAAACATGAACTTTAACCATAACACATTAACCGCACTTCCAGGTGGCTTAAATCAACTGGTAGTTGGTAATGGTAGCAAATTGTTAAAAGTTGGTGAATCTGTTGATAGCTATTGGTTGTTAACTAACCAGGGTATTTATAATTCAGATGCTGAAGTGCCAACAGTAGCCGGTAAAAAAATGACCTATAATGGTATCATAATGAAAACTGGTGACCCAAGATGGCTTGATGTTAATGGCGATAACCAAATTACAGATGCTGACAGAACTTTAAAAGGTCATGCATTACCAACTGTATCTGGTGGATGGAGCAATGATTTTAGTTATAAGAAATGGACCCTTGGATTAAATTTCTACTATAACATAGGCCGTCAATTATTAAATCAAGATATGGCAAACAGATTTGACTTCTATAACCGTGAAGGTTTAAATGATATCAGTTCTGTAAAAGAGGTTACTTTCTGGGAAAAAAGAGGAGATTATTCAAAATATCCTATTTACAACCCGTCAAGTGCTGTAGCTCCTTATCAAGTTAATCAGGATCTGTTTTTAGAGAATGCGTCTTTTGTTAAGCTTCGTACATTATCATTAGGTTACGATTTAACAAGCCAAATGAAAAAGAAACACCCTAATATTCGCAAATTCTATATTTATGGAAGTGTAAGTAATGTATTCACATTAACTAAATACACTGGCCAGGATCCAGAGTTAGCTGATTACACAGGTTATGACACTGGTTATGGAATGCAATTTCCAAAAACATATATCATAGGAGTTAAAGCAGATTTTTAATTCTTAGACGTAGACAAAAAATATTGAATATTGTTTAAAATAAAGATGAAATGAAAAAAATAATTTTGCTGAGTCTTATCTTTTTTACCCTTATTGCTGATAGTTGTAAGAAGACACTTGATGTTAATTCACCACGTGTTGTAAATGAGACAAACTATTGGAATACATTAGAAGATGCCAGGGCTGCATTAATGGGTGTGTATGGCTTGACAAGAGCAGCACTTGCCGATAATAATGGCCATTGGCTATACGGAGATGTTAGAATGGGAAATTTTGAGAGCCCAATCCGTCAGGATTTAAAAGCTATTATAAGAAATGACCTGAATGCATCTTACCCTGTGGTAAATCAATTATCTAACTGGAGAAGGTTTTATGCCATAGTAAACTCGGCTAATATCTTCTTAGAACGTATTGCTGAAGTAAAAGCAAAAGATTTGCGCTATACTTCCAATAACATGACTGTTGACGTTGCGCAAGTTAGATTTTTGAGAGCCTTTGCTTATTTCTATATGGCCAGGATCTGGGGTGATGTGCCTCTTATTTTAACATCACGCGATGGCACTTTTGAAAATAGAGCAAGGTCAGATCAGAATGCGGTGTTAGCTTACGCGCAATCAGAAATGGAAGCAGCAGCAGCAGCTTTACCATATCTGTATAGTAATCAGGATTTACAACAACCAGGCCTTTATTACGGTCAAAGCAGAGCTTTCTGGAGCGGCTCTTTAGTAACCAAATTAGGCGCTTATGCCATGTTATGCCATGTGGCTGCCTGGCAAGGTAAATACATTGACGTAATAAGATACTCGAAATTTGTATTAACAAATTACAATGTTTTTGGAAACTTAAGCTATACCAGTACACCTGCATTATGTTCTTCAACTGGCTTGTTTTACGCTAATCCTAACTCGGTACATGATAACCAGCTTTTTGGATTTAGCTTTACATGGAACAATCAGGATGCAAGTTTTTCAGGTAATATAGAATCATTGGTATTGGCTTCCCCCGTGGTAAACAAAAACATACCGGATATCTATGTTCCTAAAGATTCGATACTGTCGATATTTAAGGAACCAAATGATTCCCGCTTTAATATTGATACCACAGGTACCGTGCATGCCGACGCAATTAGCGGAAACAAAGTTGGCTACTTTACCAATTTCCTTGGCAAATATCCAATCTTTGCTAAAATCAACGTTCAATTAGGCGGTAATGGAGATGGTACTTTCAGGTTATTCTCAAGTACAATATTGCTAACACGTTTGGAAGATGTTACCTTACTGCAGGCAGAAGCTTATGCTGTATTAGGCGAAACTGCGCTTGCTACTACTGATTTAAATACGGTTAGGCAAATTAGATATAATGTGGATCAACAGGGTTTGACCAATCAGAATGCCACAGATTATAATGCTTATAGCCTGGCTGGAAGCGGTCCTCTTTTGGAAGCTATTTTTAGAGAGCGCCAAAAAGAACTGATGGGCGAAGGCCAACATTGGTATGATAAGGTTAGATATGAGAAAATCAAACAAAGCAACCCACAGTTTCTGCAATTAATAAACTCTGGAGGTATCTTTTGGCCAATATCGCGCGATCTTTTGGCACAAAACCCTTTATTAACACAAAACTCATATTGGAAGTAATATAAGAAAGAGGATAGAGACATGAAAAGATCAATTTTATATGGGAAATATTTAGTAGCAATACTTGTTATTGTACTAATATTTCAGACAGGGTGTAAGAAGGAGAGCGGTTATTATCAATCTGCTCCGGTTATTAACACCAGTAATTTAACCACTTACGATTACTTGAAAAGTAAAGCAGGTGTTTATGATTCATTATTGTTTTTGGTTGACAAATTTGGAATCAAAAAAACTTTAACAGATAGTGCTGTAACTTTATTTGCACCATCAAATTCAAGTTTTCAAATTGCCATACAAAACTTAAATCAAGCACGAGCTAAAGTAGGGCAAACCCCTATTTACTTGGCTCAAATAGCTGCAGGCGGTGTCCAGGTAACAAATTCAAGACTAAAACCAAAAGCCATTAGAGATAGTGCTCAGTTGGATACAATGACTTCAATGTATATAATAAGGAAACTGTTTTATGCAGAAGACTTCGCTATTGGAGACGGGCAAACTGTATTTAGTGTACGCGGAGGCTATCCAATGCATGGTCAGCGTATATTCGCAGATGCAGAAGGATTTCAAGGCGGTGGCTCTGAAGTTATTCAGTTTGCTAATACCAAAAGAAGTTTGTTTATAGCTAGATGGTCAACAACCACAACTTCTTCGGTAAATATTAAAACTAAGAATGGTATTGTACATCTTTTAAGAGGGGACTTTGGGTTTGGCTTTGATCAGTTTGTATCAAGATTAACGTTGATACCGCCGCCACCAGTTATTTATGACTTAAAAAATGATATTATGTTCCCTTGGTGGCCACCAGCTTCAGGCTATACCGATGGTCAGGTATCTGCGGGTGAAGTCTTTAAGAGGGCTTTAGATGGTAGCGTTTTAACTAAGTTCATTAGTTTCGTGAATCCTTCAAGTAACTATTACCCTACTTTTTATTGGATCCCTAAAGTTCCTAAAATTTGTAACGCTTATAGCATGACAACTGCTAATGACTCAAAGGGCTATCGTGAACGTGATCCAAGGGCTTGGGTATTACAAGCTACAATGGATCCTAATCCGGGAACAGTTACACCGGGTCTTGCTAACGTTGCAAGTTCTGGTATACCTAATCCAACCGCTGTTTGGGTAACTATAGATAGCCGTCAGGATCAGGATTGGACTACTAATTATCAGCAAAAAATATTCTTCTTTAGCAACACCACAGCTTATACAGGATACAGAATTACCTTTTTGCAGGTTGGAACAGGCCAGACTAACAGTAATTTGATCCAGCTTTCTGAGTGGACGATGAACTATAATGCACAATAATCAGATAAATGTTTAAAGAAAAAAACGTTATGCAAAACACAATAAAATATAAAGCTTTTGTGCTGTTAGCAGCGGTAATTGCCTTTTCAAGTTGCAGAAAGATATTTAATCTGCCTGATGAGAAAAATTACCTGAGTACCCAGGCTACTTATACTACTATGAGCTTTCAACCTATAATGGGGAGAACCAAAAACTATCCTAACGTATTTAGCCCAAGCGGATCATCATTTCCTATAACATTTGAGATTAAGAATCCAAGGTTTGGAGATGGGCGTGACGCGAGTGACATGTTGGCTTTGAAACCAACGTTAGTTTGGAATGCCGAGTATACCGGTAAAGAGACCTCATTGGCAGAAATAGAAGCTAAAAGACATTTGGAAAATCATCCAATTTTGGAGGTTAAAAGTTCAGGGGATATTGTTTGGTGGTATACTGTTACAAGTAAGGACATTAAGCCAGCCGATTCTGTTATTTATCCACAAAATCAACGGTTTTTTGATGTGAAATTTACCAACAGTGGCGGCTCCAGAACTATTAAAGGGCTGAGCGTTACCCCTTATGTTGAGCAACCCTATACGCCAAATTCGGATTATAACACAATAACCGGTAAACCAAATACTACAACCCCGGGCGGAAAAATAAAAGTATATAATTATGCTTCCGTATCAGGTATACGTGGTGCTACTACTAACCAGTTCATGAATGACACCAAAAATGCAAACACAGGTATTGTTTATGTATATATCAGAAAGTTTACAGATCCAACCGGCGATCCGGCTGCTATAGGACATAGATTAAGATTTAGGTTTTTGGATAAGGATTCTGTATGTATTTCTCCAAATAAATTCGGTGCCACTAAATGGTTAGACCAGGTTCATGGCTTTAACCCTGCAGGTACTGCGCCGGGCTATTTTTTATACGACAAAACAGGCGATCCTAACAAATTTATAGAATATAACGTTGCCTATCCTATTCCACTTGCAAAAGTGCCTTCAAAATATACATCAGGTGGTTTAGCCAATCTTAACGGCGGCGAAACTGCTCACGCAGAGTTTAGTTATACACGTGTAGGTTTTGGTGGAATAATAGAGACAGGAAGAATTATACAGGATTTTCAAATTTTTGAAAAGGGCGATTGGGAAATTGTTTACCACTTTAAAACTGTGAACCCTAAGTTTGATAACGATTAGAAACCCTAATGACTAAAAACTAATATACAATGAGAAAACAAATTATTTGGCCGTCAATTTTTTTCTGCTGCTTCTTTCTTTGCCAGAATTTGATAGCACAAGTTAAAAAGGTAACCGTAAAAGGTACCATTTTAGATGCAGCAACAAAAGAGCCAATGACCGGGGCTACAGTAGGTACACCCGGTAAGGGTTTAACACAAGCAGATATTAATGGTAAATATAGCGTAGTAGTTGATGATGGGGCAACGCTAGCATTTTCCATAGTGGGTTATGTTACAAAAACCGTAAAATTAAGTCCGGGCCAGGTTACGCTAAACGTTAGTTTATCGGCTGATACCAGGCAGATAGCAGAAACGGTAATTCGTGGGTACGTTAAGCGTACCAGGGAAGAAACCACAGGCTCTTCTTATATCATAACAGGTAAAGAAGTACAAGACGTTCCGGTTGGTAACGTTGAGCAGTTGCTGCAAGGTAAGGTTCCGGGATTGAACATTCAGAACAACACTGGTCAGCCGGGTTTGCGTGGAACAGTTCAGGTTCGTGGTTTATCAACAATTGCTACAACGGGCAGTGGTGACCAAACGTTCTTACAACCAACGTCTCCGTTATACATTATTGATGGTATTCCTTTAGATGCTGATCAGGCATCTCAATACGGATTTGATCAACAAGGATCAGGAGTTAGCCCTTTATCATTAATCCCTCAGGAAGATATTGCAAGCATGGAGATCTTAAAAGATGCGACTGCGACTGCATTATACGGCTCAAGGGGTGCATACGGTGTAATTTTGATAACTACTGTTAGAGGTAAATCAAAAATCCCACGTATAGTTTACACAGCTAACTTTTCTTATCAGAAAGTTCCAAAACTACGCTCTACATTAGGCGGTGTTTCAGAACGCAATTTCAAAGTTTCACAAATTAACACTTACGCTCAAAACAATGATAGATATTTACTAACCTATACTCCATTCCTTTCAGACAGTTTGAATGCTTTCTATAATAATTCTACTGACTGGCAAGGTATCTATTACTTCAATAAATTTAACTCTACCCATAACGTAGCTATGGATGGAGGTGATGACAGATTCAATTATAAAACCAATTTAAAGTATTATTCTCAAAGCGGTATCGTACAAAACACAGGCTTCCAGAATTACAGTTTAGATATGAACATGCAATTTAGGCCGTCGCCAAAATTAACGTTCACCAGTTCAATCAGAACATCATTGGCTAAACTTCAAACTGGTAGTGGTACTAATGCATTGCAAACTATTGTAAATAATAGCGGTAGCAGGTCAACTTTATTGCCTGGGCCATCGTTCTTGTTAGCAACCAGTGATGTGTTATCCACATTGGATATCAGAAAAAGTGCAGGACCTAAAGATATAACTACAAACCTAACCGCCTCTTATGAAATAGCGCCAGGATTTGTTGTTGGAACATCAGGGAACTTCCACTACAGCATAGATAATAGTGATTCATTTTTACCTGCCGCTGCAAATGCACAGTATGCTAAAATTGATAATGACTATATCTATACTTCTCAATTATATAACCGGAATAACATTTCTTATACAAAAGCGCTTGGTTCACACAACTTGTTCTTTAACGTATTTACTGAGATTTACGTTACCAATAGACAAGAGACTTATACTCGTGTTTTAGGTTCTCCTAATGATCAATACGAAGGTCCTGTGGGTTACCAAGGCCAGTTAACTACCGGTGGCGGTGTATTAGACAACTTTCAAAACCTAAGAACTGCCGCGCTTGCAGGTCAGTTTACTTATGATTATAAAAAGAAATACGTTGTCGATTTCACTTACCGTTTAGACGGTTCTTCAGCAAACGGTCAAAATGACCCTTATACCAAAAATCCTTCAATTGGTTTCAAATGGAACCTTACTAAAGAAGATTGGATCGCTGATAGGACTAATAAATGGTTAGATTTTGCCGATATCCGTTTAACAGCAGGGCAGAATATATTCCCTGTAGGTAGCTTAACCGATATTTATGGTAAATACAACACTAATGGATTTTATAACAATTCTCCGCGTGTAGGTATTGATTATGGTCAGGTTCCAAACCCATTCTTGAAATCTAAAAACGTTATTCAATACAACATTGGTTTTGACGCGGCGTTTTTTAATGGAAAAATCGAAACAACATTTGACACTTATTACAAAGCCGTTACTAACGAATTGTTTAAGACAAATTTAGATAACACATTAGCTTTTGGACAATATCAAAGTAACGATGCCTCGCTTTCTGATTATGGTTATGAGTTATCATTAACTATCAGGCCATTGAAGAAAAGTGCTAAACTGCAATGGACAGTTACACTTAATGGCGCGTTAAACTATGATGTTTTGGTTAAAATACCATCTCAATTTAACGGACAGTTTATCGATATTACAGACGCGACAGCTCTTGATGTTACCGGACAATACACTGCAAAAAGAGTGGGTAGAAACTCTTTATCTAACTACTTATTCATTAATCAAGGTGTTTACGCAACAACAGCACAAGTACCTGTTGATCCCGTTACAGGTTTAAGAATGAGAAATCTTAACAGTAACAATTCTCTATACTCTTACCAGGGTGGCGATGCAAGATTTTATGATGCCAATGGCGATTATATAATTGATGCAAGAGACAGGCAAGTTAGTGGTAATACACAACCATTACTTACAGGTGGTTTTAGCAATACATTTACATATGGAAACTTTGGTTTAAACATATATGCTTCATATACAGCTGTACGTTCTATATTGAATGCTTCATTAGCGCAACGGTTACTGCAACTTAGTGATCCATTTGGATCAACAAATGCCGGACCGCAGTCTGTACCTACTTCTTCAGAATTAAGGATATGGAGAGGCCCTGGCGATGCAACAGCTAAATATGCTAACGTGTATAATTATTCACATGAGATATATATGAATAATTTTAGAGCTGAGCAAACTTTATTCCAGGAAAACGGTAGTTACTTTAAAATCAATTCGGCTACATTCTCTTATTTATTGCCTAAAGATTTTGTTAAACGCTTAGGGGTTAAAAATATCAGAACATATATATCAGGAAGCAACTTGGCAATGTTTACACCTTATTCAGGCCCGAACGTTGAAAACGTAAATGCTTTAGGTAAAGATGTAAATGGAGCTTACCCAAATCCACGTCAGTACACATTGGGATTAAACGTTACGTTTTAATAAAAAAAATTAAAAAAATATGAAAAAGATTATTATTTGCTTATTGTTTATGGCTATTGCCTCACAATTTAGCTGTAAGAAATTCCTTGATATTGTTCCTATTGATAAACTTACTGGTAATAACTTTTATCAGTCGGCAGACGATATTGAAAGCAATATGACGGATATGTACGGACAGTTGTTTGATAAGTATACTCAAACCAATACAGCTGGTGCCACAGGCGAGTTTCGTTCGGGCGAGGTTATACCGGCACAAAGTTACCAAGGTGCAAGGACACCAAGGTTTGATGCCGGATTAGTTGGAGGCCATAAAAAACGGATAGCGTTTTCCGGAACAACTCCGGGACCACAGCCCATTACAGGTGAGGCTACAATCAACGATCGTTATTTACTTGCTGCTACTGTTACGCCAACGCAAAGTTTTACCTTCGGAGGCTCGCTTCATACGGATTGGGGAACAGGACCGGATGGTACCCCAAACTCATATAGATTTTATTATCTTACCCGTTGGGCTGAATATTATAAAGTAATAGGTGAAGCTAATATATTGATCAGTAAACTTGCCGAGGGTGTTCCTTCATTAACTGCAGATCAAACTAAAAAGTATATAGCCGAGGCTAAATTTATACGCTGCTATTGCTATTTTACTATGGTAAGACTGTATGGTGATGTTGTTTACTATACTACGCCTTTCCAAAAGGATCCACTTCCAAGAACTAACATGGTTTCTGTTATTACTCAATGTATTGCTGATTTAAAACCATCTAAAAATGATTTGCCAATGACTGTTACTGACCCTTCAATGAGAGGTGTTAGGGCTAGCAGGGGGGCTATTATTGGATTGTTGATGAACATGGATATGTGGAACGCGGGTTTTGATCCTGCTAATAAAACAGCATATTATCAAGACACGGAAGCATTGGGCGCAGAAATAATGGAGAGCAATGCATTCCGGTTACTTCCCCTAAGCGAATGGAATACTGTATCAAAAGGCCGTTCTGAAGAAAGTTTATTTGAGTTATTTACTACTGTAAACTACACCTCTGGTAACCAGGTATATAGTGAGGCTCCATTTGGCGAGTCATTTATTCACTTCCCTTACAGGCTTCCTGAGTATGATAATCGTACAAGCCCTTGTGTATTTACAACCGCTTATATGAACAAGTTATATCCAGATCCTTCGAATGATGGTAGGTTAGCAACATGGTTTGATGCGCCATTTGATCAAAATACTGAAACTTTCCAAATGAAGAAATTTGCAGGAAATACATTTATTGATTCAAGTCAACCGCTTAATAATGCGATACCTGATGCTACGTTTCTTATAATGCGATACTCTGATGCAATTTTATTGCGTGCTGAAGCAGATGCAGAATTAGGACTTACTGATAAAGCTATTGACGCGTTAAACAAGGTAAGAGCACGGGCAATTGCTACCCCTTACAGTGCATCAGATGGAACTAATTTGAAAGACGCTATTTTTTGGGAGCGTGCAAAAGAGTTAATGGGCGAGGGTAGCCATTATTTTGATTTAGTACGTACTAAACGTATTACAAATAAACAGTATACAGATAATCCACTTACATCAGATAAGTTTGCAAGGGGTGGCTGGACATGGCCAATTGATGCATCTGCTTTGTCTAATAATCCGTATATGACTTTAAACACATACTGGATCGGATCCGGTATCCAATAATTTAATTAAGCACATGAAAAATACTATAAAAAAATACATAGCACCTATAGTTTGCTTAGTTATACTAGGCATAACAGTGTCTTCTTGTTCAAAAGATAAATATTATCAGGATGGTGGTGTTGCTAACCCTCAGTTTAACGGAACAATACTCCAATATCTTCAATCAAATCCTAAGTTTGATACCATTGCACAAATTATAAAGATAGCGGGCATGGAAGATATTTTTTCGAAAGAAAATATAACATTCTTTGCGCCAACAGACGAAGTGATAAGAAGAACAATAGGTTTGGGTACCCTTAGTAATATACCTTATATAGGAATTAATGGGGCCAATACTACAATTCCATTAAATTACCAATTATTTACTTTGCATAAAGACACAATAAAAAAATTGTCGGATGTCTCTCCGGTTGTTTGGAGGAAATATTTAATGAGGTATGTATTTAAAGGAAAATTCTTGCTGAAAGATTATCCCCAGTTGGACTTTTCATTAAGACCACTGTATCCGGGTGGATATTATTATGGCTACAACGGCGATCTTGCTAATATAGGCGTTGTATTTAATACCGCAAATACTGTAAAATATTCAGGATATAGACAATTATGTATTACTGGAGTTGCAGATCCGTCTAATCCGAAGAATTATTATTTTGGTGCGGCAGCTATTGCGACTTCTGATGTTCAGCCAACCAATGGGGTAGTTCATGTTTTGGCTGTTTACGCAAATGGTTATAATAGTATGGGAGATCTAAAGTTAGATGCCAATCAGATGAATGTGTTTGGTATGAACTATGATTTTGACAATGAAGTTATATTAAACCGATAAAATTAAAACGCAAAAAAAATCAATAATTTTATATAAAGAAGGTTTTTTAAATTAAATATACGTTATGAAACTAAAATATACTGTTTTATTCATTGCACTGGT
>JAZKCG010000023.1:0-26849 GCA_040388175.1 Bacteroidota bacterium
ACAAGGATTTTCAGTCCTTTGCTCTACCGACTGAGCTATGATACCGCTCCGTTTCGGGAATGCAAATGTAGCGTTTTTTTTAATTATCGATAGTTTTTTTTTAAAATTTCTGCTGCTTGTTTTTTATTTGATAATTAAATATTCAGTAAATCAAATGTTTAGCAGTGTAAAAAAACTTTTGTCCGTGTAAATGTTTACTCTTGTTTTGATAGTTGTTTGATAAAACTATCTTTGATTAAATTACTATGCACGCATAATGATTGCACAGGCCCTATTCATTCTAATATTACTTGCAGCCGTATACCTGTTCAGTAAAAACGCTGGTAAAATACGGCGTAATATTTTGCTGGGTAGAGATGTCAATCGGTCTGATAGGCGCGCAGAGCGCTGGCGGGTAATGGCCAAAGTAGCCTTAGGGCAAACCAAAATGGTAAAGCGCCCCGTAGCGGCTGTTATGCATTTCTTTATTTATGTAGGCTTCATTATTATTAATCTGGAAGTATTGGAGATTATTATTGATGGCGTGTTGGGTACCCATCGTATATTTTCAAAGCCATTGGGCGGTTTGTATAGTGTGCTGATAGGTAGTTTTGAAATATTAGCTGTATTGGTATTGGTGGCTTGTGTTGTATTCTTGATCCGCAGAAATATTATCCACCTAAAACGTTTTAGCGGCACGGAAATGACCATATGGCCCAAGAGCGATGCCAACTATATCCTGCTGATAGAAATAGGGCTGATGACCGCATTCCTGACCATGAATGCCGCCGATTATAAATTACAGGTCCTGCAAATCGGGCATTATGTAACAGCCGGTAGTTTCCCGGTGAGTAGTTGGATCGCGCCAATTCTCCCGAACAATAGTAACCCTCTTGTAATTACTGAGCGTACCTGTTGGTGGCTGCATATTGTGGGGATTCTGGCCTTTTTAAACTATCTGCCTTACTCCAAGCATTTTCATATCCTGTTGGCTTTCCCTAATACCTGGTATTCTAATTTAGAGCCAAAGGGCGAGTTTACTAATATGGCATCGGTAACTAACGAGGTTAAGGCAATGCTTAATCCATCTTTTGTTCCCGAAAACAATGGTGAGATAGCCCGCTTCGGCGCGAAAGATGTTACCGACCTTACCTGGAAAAACCTAATGGAAGCTTACACCTGTACCGAGTGCGGCAGGTGTACATCGGTTTGCCCGGCTAATATTACGGGTAAGCTGTTATCGCCCCGCAAAATTATGATGGATACCCGCGACCGGATAACCGAGATGGGTAACAATATAGACAAACACGGCAAGGATCACCAGGACGGCAAAACACTTTTAGACGATTATATAACCCGCGAAGAACTTTGGGCCTGCACCACGTGTAATGCCTGTGTGGAGGCCTGTCCTGTAAACATTAACCCCTTAGGGATAATAACTGAAATGCGGCGTTATGTGGTGATGGAAGAGTCGGCAGCGCCTGCAAGTCTGAATAATATGTTTGGCAATGTTGAGAATAACGGTGCGCCGTGGAAATATAGTAATGCGGACAGGTTGAATTGGGCAAATGATAATGACCAATAATTAAAAGTAAAAAGAATCATGTCAGAGAATACCGAAATAACCAATCAATCCTATAACCAATTTATAGAAAAAACTACTGCATCAAAATTGGTGTGGGGTTTATATGATAAAAAAGGATGGGCCAGCTCACACTCGGCCGAAAGCGAAGATATTAGCCTTGTACCGCTTTGGAGTGAAAGATCATTAGCAAAAATGTGCGCTAAAGACGACTGGCGTGGGTATACACCAACAGAAATACCGCTTGCAGAATTTTTAGAAAGTTGGTGCATTGACCTTGCCGAAAACGAATTTTTGATAGGGGTTAACTGGGATGCCAATTTGCTTGGCTGGGAAACCAGCCCTCTTAGTATAGCGCTGGATATTTTGAACCGGTTAAATACGATGCAATCGGCAATTACATTTTTAAATTACAGCAGCCTGGATGAATTTATAACAGAAGTTGTCCAATTAATTAATAATGCTAAGGATTAACTAATGGAATTAAAAGTCCCTACAATGGCACAGCTTGTTGCTGAAGGCAAACAGCCCGAAATATTATTTTGGGTTGGTTGTGCGGGTAGTTTTGATGAACGCGCGCAAAAAATAACGCGCGATATCTGCAAGATACTGCATCATGTGGGTATCAGCTATGCGGTATTGGGCACCGAAGAAAGCTGCACCGGCGATCCTGCAAAACGGGCGGGCAATGAATTTCTGTTCCAGATGCAGGCTATGGGCAATATACAGGTGCTGGATGGTTATAACATTAAAAAGATTGTGACCGGCTGCCCGCATTGTTTCAACACCATTAAGAACGAATACCCGGGTCTGGGTGGTAATTATGAGGTGATCCACCACTCGCAATTGATCCAACAACTGATAGACGAAGGCAAATTAAAAGCCGAGGGCGGCGAGAGCTTTAAAGGCAAACGTATTACTTATCATGATCCCTGCTATCTGGGCCGTGGAAACAACGTTTATGAAGCTCCCCGTAAGGCTTTGGAGATCTTAGATACCGAACTGGTAGAAATGAAGCGCTGTAAAAGCAACGGGCTTTGCTGTGGTGCCGGTGGTGCGCAAATGTTTAAAGAACCCGAGAAAGGTACCAAAGATATCAATATGGAGCGCATTGATGAGGTTATAGCCATTAACGCGCAGGTTGTAGCAGCTGCCTGCCCGTTCTGTATGACCATGTTGAGCGATGGTGTGAAAAATCATGATAAAGAGCAGGAGATACAAGTGCTGGACATTGCAGAAATAACAGTAAGGGCAAATGGGTTATAAACCTATTCCGTCCCCGCTTAATTAACCTGCAATTTTCTATATTTGCCGTATGACTAAAGAACAGATCCAGGATTTAAGGGATAGACTAATTTCCCTGAGGAGGCATCTTTGACATCGACAAGAAGCTTGATGCATTAAAAATAGAACAGGATATAACTGTCGGCCCGCATTTTTGGGACCACCCCAAAGAGGCCGAAAAGGTTTTAGCATCCATCAAAACAAAAAAAGTTTGGACAGACGAATACCAGAAAGTAGCATCAGTTATTGATGATACCGGCGTTATGTTCGATTTTTTTAAGAGTGGTGATGCTACCGAAGCCGAAATGCAGGAACAATATGATATTGCCATTAAAGTGGTTGAGGAGCTGGAGTTTAAAAATATGCTCAGCGCCGAAGAGGATCAGTTTAACGCCGTACTGCAAATAACCGCAGGCGCGGGTGGTACAGAAAGCTGCGACTGGGCCGGCATGCTGATGCGGATGTACATTATGTGGGGCGAAAAGAACGGCTATAAAGTAACCGAGCAGGATTTCCAGGAAGGGGAGTCTGCCGGTGTAAAAACCGTAACCTTGCAACTGGAAGGCGATTTTGCTTACGGCTATTTAAAAGGCGAGAACGGCGTACACCGTTTAGTACGGATCTCGCCGTTTGATTCGAACGCCAAGCGCCATACATCCTTTGCTTCGGTGTATGTTTATCCTTTGGTTGATGATACCATCGAGATAGATGTTAACCCTGCGGATATTGAGTTTGAAACCTTCCGCTCGGGTGGTGCAGGTGGACAGAACGTAAACAAGGTAGAGACCGCGGTGCGTTTATACCACAAGCCATCAGGCATTATTATCAAGAACCAGGAGTCGCGCTCGCAGCTTCAAAATAAGGATAACGCTATTCGCTTATTGAAATCGCAATTGTATGAGATCGAGATGCGCAAGCGCCAGGAAGCGAGCAATAAAATTGAAGGCAACAAAAAGAAAATAGAATGGGGATCACAGATCCGCAATTATGTGCTGCACCCCTATAAACTGGTTAAGGACCTGCGTACCGATCATGAAACATCAAACGCCTCGGCAGTGTTGGATGGTGATCTGAATGATTTCCTGAAAGCCTACCTAATGGAGTTTGGCGGGCCAAAGGGGTAAATTATAATATTTCATGTCATTGCGAGGAGGAACGACGAAGCAATCGCACGGAGAAAGGTGTAGACTTTGCAATCACCTCGCAAAGTGTATCTGTTCCTGATACCGCTGTTGAACGATTATTTGGCCCTAACATACTACAGGACAAAACTATCAGCACACTACTGCTCGGTGTTAAGTTAGATCCCACACTTGTTGATTATGAGTTGGCATCTGTAAAATCATTTTCAAAAGCTTATACTGCATTTAGGATCTCTAACAATTCAGACGCGACTGTTATTTCTTTAGGCATTACAAAAAACAATGTTGATGACTATCGTTACCATGTAGTGGTTAATGATAGTGTCGAAGTTGTGCATTGGACCAAACCACAACTTGAAAAATTATATGGCGCTAAAAAGCTTTATGGCTTTATTGGTAAATTTAATTATCCGGGTAAACAGGTATTGGTTGAAGTAGTAAATACTAAAAACTACCAGATACGTGATGGGGTGATATTTGATTGGCGAAGAATTGTTAAACCGGTAACTGCCAATTTAATAATTCATGGCGCCATCCGGTCTGCAGGAGATACATCCAGGATAATTCCAGATAGCATCAAAGAAAAAAATCCACCTTACGAAGCAAAGCATGACCCAATAACTAATGAAATAACAGAAATAAAATATACAGAAGGTAATGTAAGTGCTATTCAATTAATACTTAAAGATCATCCTACAATTGAATATAATGTAAGTATAGTTAATACAGATGATAATGAATATGGTTTTTGGGGCGGTACAGATGAAAATGGCTTTCAATCAAATTTCATTCTGCGGTCGCTTCCTACTTTGCCGGGAACCTACAAGATAATTATCCGGCCAAGGATAGGTGGTAATATTGACCTGACAAACCAAACATTAGTGATCCCGGTTGTAATATTGCCTCGGCACTTATTGAATGAAAAAGCATCTTTAAAACAAATGCTGCCTTACGTGGTGGCCGCGTTGCTAATCATTGGTTTATTGTTTTGGTTATATCGCCGTAATACTAATATCAAATTGGTCAGTTCGGCACAGGCAAAACAAAACACCGCTTTAAAATTGCGTTCCATCCGTGCGCAGCTTAATCCGCATTTTATGTTTAACGCGTTAACATCTATCCAAAACCTGGTTAATAAAAAGGACATGGAAGGTGCCAACCATTACCTGAGCCGTTTTGCCGATCTTACACGTAAAGTATTGAACACCGGCGACCGTGACCTGATCAGCCTGGAAGACGAAATAAAGATCTTGGACGATTACCTGCAAATGGAACAACTGCGTTTTAACTTTCAATACGATATTAAGATAGACAACGAGATTAACCAGGCCAATACCGAAGTACCGGCCATGCTGTTACAGCCTTTTGTAGAGAACGCGGTTAAACACGGTGTAGCTAATTTGCGTGAAAAAGGAATGGTAAAAGTAGAGATAAGCAAAACAGACAATAACTTGTTATTGACTATTAATGATAATGGCAGCGGTTTTCAAAAAAAGACACAGGAAACGCTCAATAACTCATTCGGTTTAAAGCTGAGCGAAGAACGGATCCAATTATTAAATGAAATCTATAAAGATCACCCTGTAAAGTTGAGCGTCCAGTCAGATACAACCGGTACTACCGTAACCATTACACTTTCTAACTGGATCTCGTAAATTGCTACCATGAATATCCGCAGTATAATAATTGATGACGAGCCTAATAATGTAGAGAACCTGCAAGCTATCATCAATACCTATTGCCCCGAAGTTGAAGTAGTGCAGACCGCTTTTAATGCTGTCGAAGGTATAACCGCTATAAAATCCAACCAACCCGACCTGGTATTTTTAGATATCCAGATGCCCGGGGCATCCGGTTTTGATGTTTTGAAGGCTTTTGCTGCTATCAATTTCGAGATCATATTTATTACAGCTTATGATCAGTACGGTATTCAGGCTATCAAGTTCTCTGCGTTGGATTATTTGTTAAAACCTATTAACATAACCGAGTTTAAACTGGCTATTAGTAAGGCAAAAGATAAGATAGCCGCGAAGAAACAGAACTATAATATCAACAATCTGCTGGAGTATATCAAAGCCGGCCAGCGCGAATCCCCTAAAATAGCTTTGCCTACATTAACAGAGATCAGGTATATCAAGGTCAGCACCATTGCGCGTTGTGAAGCAGAAAATAATTACACCACCTTTTACCTGTAAAACGGCGAACAGATATTGGTTTGCAAAACCCTGAAAGAATTTGCCGAGTTATTACAGCCACACCATTTTATCCGCCCGCACCAATCGCACTTGGTTAACCTGCATTTTATAAAAAGCTACCTGAAAGAAGATGGCGGCACGTTATTATTAAATGATCAGACCAAGATCCCCATTTCAAGACAAAACAAGGAAAGGATAAAAGAAGAATTAAATAAAAGCTTATAATTGTATAAACCTTTTATTTATGAGATTCCTTTACTCAACTTTGCTGTTAATGGCTATGGTTACTTTGTCTTATGCTCAGGGCACTGCGCCTGCAATACCATTATATCCTAATGGTGTGATTAACTCAAAACCTACACCGGCAACGTATGTAGAAGCCATAACAGCCGATAGTCATGTATCAAAAGTAAGTATACCCACTTTAATTCCGTTTTTCCCGGAGAAAAGTAAAGCTAATGGTTCGGCAGTAATTATTTGTCCGGGTGGGGGCTATAGTATCTTAGCTATCGGGCATGAAGGCTATGCCGTAGCGCAAGAATTTAATAAGATAGGCATTACCGCGTTTGTATTAAAATATCGTTTACCAAGCGACCAGATCATGGTGGATAAAACCATTGGCCCGCTACAGGATGCGCAAACCGCCATTATGCTGGTGCGCAAAAATGCGGCGGAGTGGGGTATTAATCCATCAAAGATAGGTATTCTTGGTTTTTCGGCAGGTGGGCATTTAGCGGCAACTGCCGAAACTCATTTTAATAAACCAGCGATCGACAATAAAGGGGTTAGTGTTAGGCCCGACTTTGCCGTTCTTGCTTACCCGGTTATCACCTTTGGTGATGAGGCCCATAAGGGATCGAGAGAAAACCTGGTAGGCAAAACACCATCACAAGAAGTGGTTGATCTATACAGTAACGAGAAACAAGTGACACCCGATACTCCGCCTACATTCCTGATGCAGGCAACAGACGATGGTGGTGTACCGGTACAAAACTCCATAATGATGTATGAGGCTTTATTGAAAAATAAAGTAAAAACAGAAATGCACCTTTTCCAGGCTGGTGGGCATGGTTTTGGACTAATCAATCCAAAAAGCCGCGAACTTTGGTTTACCTGGTGTGCAAGCTGGTTAAAAGCAAATGGATTTTAATTCAATATATCCTATTATCTCCCCAAAATATAAACCAATGAAAAGACTGATTTTTATCGCATTAGCATTTGTAACGGCTGTTTCCATTACTAACGCGCAGGATGTTAAACCTATATTGTTATACCCAAAAGGCGTTCCTAATTCAAAACCAACTCCTGCCGATTACCAGGAAACCAATAGTAAAGACTGGGCCTGGAAAGTGGTTACGCCCACCTTGCTGCCTTATATTGCCGATAAAAGTATAGCTACCGGTACCGCTGTAGTTATTTGCCCCGGTGGGGGATATGGCGGCCTGTCTATGGAAAACGAAGGTTACAGCATCGCTAAAGCTTTTAATAAGATCGGCGTATCGGCCTTTATCTTAAAGTATCGCTTGCCCAGCGATCTGATCATGGTCGATAAAACCATCGGCCCTTTACAGGACGCGCAGACAGCTATCCAGATTGTACGTAGCCACGCGGCCGAGTGGGGTATTAATCCGGCGAAAGTGGGTATTATTGGCGCATCAGCAGGCGGGCATTTAGCATCAACAGTTGAAACGCATTTTAAACAGGTTGTGGTTGATGATAAGACCATCAGCGTTCGCCCTGATTTTGCCATACTGATGTACCCGGTAATTACTTTTGGCGATTTGACGCACCAGGGATCAAAAGATAATTTAATAGGCAAGAACCCATCGCAGGCTATGGTCGATCTATATAGTAATGAAAAACAGGTGACAGCTGATACTCCGCCAACCTTTATTGTAATGGCAGAAGATGATGGTACTGTGCCTGTTGAAAACGCTTTGCTGTTTTATAATGCCATGATCAAAGCCAAAGTAAAAGGCGAAATGCATATTTACCAGGCAGGTGGTCACGGCTTTGGTATCCATAACTCAAAAAGCAAAGAAGAGTGGTTTAGCTGGTGCAAAAGCTGGATGAACGCTAACGGGTTTTAAAAACATATTGCGGTTAGTTTGTTTATATAAATACACCAAACTTTATATATCATGCTGATCAAAAAAGTACTCATAGGGATTGACGATAGTAAATTTGCAGAAAACGCCGCTAAATACGGGTTCGATATCGCTCATAAATTTAAAGCAAAGGTAGGGTTGGTACATATTGTTGAACCGATGATGATGCCTTATAGTAATACAAGCGACCCTTTATCCGGCGCTGCTGATTTCGCGGCTATGGATGTGGATCTCGTTAATATACAAAGCAAAGCTTCTGAAAATTTGATAGAAAAGACCATCAAAAAATTTGGTGAAGATTTAGAAGTTACTCATTTTAATGAATACGGCGATACAGCCGATGGTATAATTACCTGTAGTAAAGAATTTGGTGCAGACCTGATTGTTATAGGCACACATAGCCGTACAGGTATTGACCGCTTGTTAATGGGCAGCGTTGCAGAACACGTGGTGCGTCACTCGGCAGTGCCGGTATTGGTAGTGCCGTTTCATCAGTCCGAAAGTCAGTAAAGTAAGCAAGTCCGTAAGATAAAAACAGATGAAATGGCTAAAAGTCTTGCGGACTTTCGGTCTTTCCAACTTCCCGACTAATACAACAACCTAAACTTAATGGTATGTTCGATGGCTTTTAGCTGATTCAATACCTCCGTATCATAACCGGTATTTACGTCGGTAATTACATAACCAATTTGCTCATTGGTTACCAAAAACTCGGCAACTATATTAATGTTATGGCGGGCAAATACCTCATTTATTTTAGCCAGGATACCCGGTACGTTTTTGTGGATATGTATTAAACGGTGGGCATTGCTGATACGCGGCGGCTGCAGATCAGGAAAGTTACAGCTGGTATGCGTTTTACCTTCGTTCATGAAAGTAATTACACGTTTGGGTAAAAAGTCGTCGTTGCGCGGGTTGTGTTTAGGGTCGTCAAAAATGATGATACCATTCTCACAAGCAGCTTCTGCCAGCTTACGGTTAACTTTACCAAAGCAGCCTATAACTTTAAGTCGACCTGCGTTCTGTACCTGTTCTGGGGTAGGCTGGTTCTCTTCATCGCAAAGCAAAACACCGGCTTCGTCTAAATATTTTTCTTCAATGCTATCGCGTTGACGAATGTTATAACCCTCTTTTTGCATTTGGGTTAAAGCTTCTTCTTCAACATTACCTACTACCAGGCATTTAATACGGTTTTTAGGGTACGATATAGCCCGCGGCAGTTTATTGATGTATAAAAACTCGTCAAAGCTTGGGGTAATGTGGTCGGCTTTTTCTGCTACTGATTTACGTTCGATATTCTCTGTAAAGGCAAAGAATTTTTTGATCATGCCAGATTCCTTTAGCTGGAAGTCAGAATAACCATCGCCAATTCCATAAATATCGCCTTCCAGTTTCAACTCTTTTAGCAGCTTTACCTTGCCACCCTCTTGCGATAGAGGGTTTTCGCGATCATAACCAATGATATTGCCTTCTTCGTCAAACTCAAAGGTATTAGCATAAATGTTCTCTTTTTTGATATGGTATTCGGTTACTACCGGGATGATAAACTCTTTAAACCCGCCCGATACGATCAATACTTCGTCCTGGTGGTTCTTAAAGAATATCGTATTACGCGAAAATGAGGTCGAAACCTTTTTCTTCAAGTGTGTTATCAGCAGTTTTAAATGCTCACGGTTGGCTTGCAGTAGTTTAACCCGGGCTTCAAGGCTCTGGCTAAATGATAAACGGCCCTCCATTGATGCGTTGGTTAAGTCCTCTATCTGCTGGTATATTTTTTCCCTGTCGGGATGGTTTTTTAAAGATATGCGGGCAAGTTCGTCTAATGCCTCAACCTGTGTAAATGTACTATCGAAATCTATTATGAAATACTGGCTCATGGTGCTTCAAGTGCAAAAATATCCTCCCGTAAGCTAGCGGTACCATCGGGACAGCAAATGTGCAATTTTTGATTGGTTTTTTTAGTTTGATTAACGTAAGATTTAACAAAAATAAAAAGCATAAAAAAACTTAATTTAGCGTTAAACCTTTACTGAAATAATAGTCTAACTTTTAATAAACACAGAGGATATCGAGCCATGAAACGATCAATTTACATAATGCTGGTACTGTTTTTCATAACAGGTTTATCTGCATGTACCAGTTATGATTATTATGTTGCGGGTTTAAACCGTACAAATTTAAGCAGGTACCGTACTTTTGCGTGGATGCCGGCGGCCCGTAACAATGACAAAATAAATAGTAATATGGTTGCTGATGCCAAAATAAAAGACGCGGCAACGGTGGCATTACAAACAAAAGGGCTCACGCTTAACCAGCGCGATCCTGACTTGATAATAAGCTACTCAACCTCTGTGGGTACAGGCACACGCACTTATTATTACCCTAATTATGGTGGATACTATGGCGGTGGTTTTTATCCGGGATTTGGTTTCGGATTAGGATACGGCGGCTGGGGAGGCTGGGGTGGTTGGTCCCGCCCTTACTACTATGCTTACGGCGCACCGTTTATGTACGGTGGCGGAGGGGTAAGCCAGGAGCGTTACAAAGAAGGAACGCTTATTATTGATTTAATAGACAGACGAAGCAAACAAATTGTTTGGCGCGGGTTTGGAGTAGGCGAGGCCCACCATAATGCTCAAAAAGATGTTGAAGCCCTGCCTGAAGTGGTAGCAGGCGTTTTAGATCAGCTTAGTTTGGCACCATCATCGGCGGCACCTGCAGGCGGCCGCAACGATGGAAGAGGGCAAAGAAACAGACGATCATATGTTAGCCCTGTATCAGATCGATCTATATAAAAGTTTAATTATACCTTTGAAAAATGCGTCCCGTGGGTTTTAAAAATTCGCGGGATTTTTTATGCCGTTTGGCAGGCAATTTTTTGCTTGCGATATAAATAAAAGGTAGTTGTAATTAAAGCTATACCCACTAATACAATCACCCATGTATCAAGCGGACAATCAGCAAAAGGATCCGTACCATCACATGGGTTATCAGGGTCGGTTTGCGCAAGGCAAATACATGGGGATAGGATTAACCCTAATGTTAGTGTTAATAAAACAACAGATCGTTGTTTTATTGAGTTATAAGCTTTAGCACACATCATCCTGAATGTAATTTATAGGTTATTGTATTTTTGAAAATTTAGTATTGCCAATAAGTTTTCCGTTATTATCTGTAACTTGTACAATATAGGTGCCAATTCTTAATGTAGCTACATTTTGCGTATAAGCCTTATTAATTTGTTTAGTTAAGATCAATGTGCCTGACGAATCATAGATAGACATTTGATAAGCGGGGTTATTATCAGTTGTCGGGGCGTTTACATAAATATTAATATCGTCTTTAGCTGGGTTAGGATAAAGGTTTAATGAATTTGTATTGTACAAAATACTAATTGTTTCAGAATAACTAATATTAGCTTCCAATCCGCTTTGCATCAGGCGGTAGGCATTGATGCCAGTGGTAGGATTATGATCAATATAAGCGTAAGTGCCGGCACCATTACTTTGCAAATTATTTAAAGCTGTAAACTGGCTGCTATTTTGTTTCTCTAAAGTAAAGCCGGTATAATTACCTTCATTAGCAGTTTGCCAGGTTAACAGAACACCTTCATTTACTTTTTTAGCGGTGAAAGATGTAAGTGCATAAGGCGGCAATGGTTTTGGAGCAATGACCAATTCAAATCGATTTGCCCCGAAAGTGGTGGTATCGCTGTTGTTGATCCTGAAGCTATAAGAAGAATTATGACTGAGATCTAAAGAGTCTTTAACATAATTGTCTTTCAGGTACAGGTTATAATTGGTAACATCAATATTTTCAATGTCGGCCAGGGTAAGATTGTACACGCCATCGGTAGTTGCTTTTACAAAAAGTTTTACTCTTTTGCCTTTAACATAACTCCCCAGGTCATTTATACCTGTGCGAACTCCATCGGTAGTATAGCTTGACATATATACCTTTGGCGATATACCATCCAAATCTTTGGCATCATTTTCATCATATTTATCTATGCCATTATTGCTAAAATAAATACCGCATTCATCACGTAGGGTACTGTCTTGTACCATTGCCAAATGCAGCCCGGTAAGTACATTATCCGACTTGGCAGCTAATGAAGAAACTGAATTTATCGCATCAGGAAGTGTTATGGTCTTGTCAGTCTGAACCACCCGCTGGGCAGGCGTGCTCATTAATAACTTAGTTCCCGTTAGCTGATTAGTAACTTTTTGATCCTCTTTAAAAGTGATTGTACCACCTGCAACTGCTGTACAAAAGAAACCTTGTCCGCTTGCGATATATCGGGAGCCAGCAGCAGTGTTAAGACCGTTAACTGTCGAGGTAGCTCCGTTGAAACCATTATAGCTTATATAATTTTGGTTTGGATTAATATTATAGAGTTCATAAAAAATCCTGTTAAGTGTAGCAGAATTATCAGAATAAACCATATTCAGATCAATGCTTGATGGATATGGATTACCAACCAAATTGTTGGTAGCGTATAACGCAGTGGTGCCGGTATTCCAAAGCTTAACCGGTACATTTTGCTGGTTGATAGTACCCACCGCAGTTATTGTAGTATTTTCAGGAACACGGTTAAATGCTATATTGGTTGAAGTGTTATCGCCTATAAAATAGAACATAATACCATTGCCAACAGGAATAGTGACACCGGTATTTGTGGTGCCTGCTGATAGCGTACTTACCGTACTTGAACCCACCGCGACAATACCTACATTTTTGCCGGTGGTAAAGTTGGTATTGTTGGTAGGAAGGCTTTCATTATAAAGGTACAACACGGGGTTTTTGTTGGTAATTGTAAAGCCTACACCACCCGGACCTGCTGTTAAAGCACCGGGATAAGGAACACCGGCAATAGTTTTGGTGGTATTAATATAGCTCAGATCAATGTTGCCAGTACCATTTATTGCTGAACTGCTATTAACCGGCGAGGATAGTAAATGATAACTGCGGTATTTAACATTGGTACCGGTTAAAAAGCGTTGCACATTTACGTTACCGCTAATGCTTGAAAGTGCTGGTATAACAGCAACGTTTGCAGAGCCAGTCGCGTCAGACATTAAAGTTAAATTGCCATTAGCAGCTAAAGTAGTACTTGACGGACCTATGGTTAATAGCCCATTACTGGTTACTGCAAATGGCCCGCTACTAATAGTTTTTGTACCGCCGCCATTAAATGTTACTTTGTAGAATTTGGTGCCTGCGGTAGTATTGTCTGTTAATGATTGTGTTGTCCCCGAAAAAAAGAGCTGTCCGGTAGCATTGGTATTAAATTGATTACTGTTGTTATAGTTACCATTAATTACAAAATTTGCTGTGGTACTGCAATTTACTATCCCCCCGGCGCCATTTGTCATACCGCCGGTAGTAATTACCCCCGTACCCTGAGTCGCGGTTGTGGTATTGTTCCATGTGCCTGTTATGGTAGCAGTGGGGTTATTGGTATTAAAATCTATTACACCACCGGTTGTTGTAAAATTGTTACCAACAGTTAATCCTTGTATGGGCGATCCGGTTATTGAACTATTTGCATCAATAACTTTTTTATTTGTCCCCGACAGGGTCAAATTATAATAATTTGCCGATGACGTGGTAGTTATAGGGGTTGATCCGGCAGGCAATGTTGTATTGATGTATGATTTGGTAGTAGTAACACTGGGTTCATTAGCTGTATAAACGGTTTGATTGCCAATACCAGTGTAGTTATAAATAACTGTACCGTTATTACCCCCATAGGTGAAATACACGTAAAAATTGTCTTTTATAGATATTGGTGCTTGGGCTTGTAGTTCAAGTGTACTGGCGGCGTTGCCCACGTCGTCCGCACTAAATAATCCATAGCCCGGGCGTTGAGTTAACGGCGAGTTGAATATATTTACCGCGTTAAGAAAAGGTGCGTTCACTGGATTAAAAGTTATTAGTCCAACAAGGGTTGTTTTGCCACCCTCAACAGAAAAATATGGATAACATATTCCCGCACCATTTCCTTGAACTGTTTTGGTATTTCCGGTTGAATTTAATATAATATTTCCATTAATAGTTAATTGAGTGATTTGGGCGCTAACTTGTGCAACATTTGCGCAATCATCTGATGGAGATGTGGCCGCATCTCCAACTACGAAATTACCGTTACAAATTAATGTACCGCTACCTTTTATAGTGGTTTTTGTATAGTTATAACTGTTTCCGGTAGTTCCTTGAAAATGGTTTTGTGTTATGGTAGTTGTTACCGTTAAACTAAAACCGCCATTAATGGTTAAAGAAATATTAGATATCATACCATAGAGATAACCTGTTTTAGGCCCCAAATTTCCAAAAGTTAAGGAAGCACATGCAAAGGCTGGTCCTCCAGATGCACCTATAACAGGCATTAGTGTAATAGTATTATTAACACCTATAAACACTGCATCGCCTGCTATAGGTAAAAGATGCCCTATAGTGCCGCCTGTCCAGTTAAGAGAGTTATTCCAGTCTGTGCTTAACCCGCCTGTCCAATTGAAATTTAGAGGAGCGGCGTTGGCTCTATTAAGGCCGAAAACCAGTCCTAAAAGAGTCAAATAGAAAAGTAATTGTACTTTCAAACCACCAAAATTAATTGTATAAGCAAAAATATACAATTTACTCCTAAATTGAGTAGGTGTTAGTTAATAAAATTGTGCTTTTTTAAACTAAAGATTAAAAGCTATCGCGTGGATTCTTTTTGTTTGCTGTATAGGTATAATGTTGCTAAAAGTAAAGCAATAGCAAAAAGCGCGATCACCCAGGTATCAATGGGGCAATCAGCAAAAGGATCCGTACCATCACATGGGTTATCCGGGTCGGTTTGCGCAAGGCAAATATATGGGGATAGTATTAACCCTAATGTTAGCGTTAATAAAACAACAGATCGTTGTTTTATTAAGTTATAAGCTTTAGCACACATCATCCTGAATGTAATTTATATGTTATTGTATTTTTGAAAATTTATTATTGCCAATAAGTTTTCCGTTATTGTCTGTAACTTGTACAATATAGGTACCAATTCTTAATGTAGCTACATTGTGCGTATAAGCCTTATTAATTTGCTTAGTTAAGATCAACGTGCCTGACGAGTCATAAATAGACATTTGATAAGCGGGGTTATTATCAGTTGTCGGGGCGTTTACATAAATATTAATATCGTCTTTAGCCGGGTTAGGGTAAAGGTTTAATGAATTTGTATTGTACAAAACACTAATTGTTTCAGAATAACTAATATTAGCTTCCAGCCCGCTCTGCATCAGGCGGTAGGCATTTGTACCGGTAGTTGGGTTATGGTCAATATAAGTGTAAGTACCAGCACCATTACTTTGCAAATTGTTTAAAGCTGTAAACTGATTGCCATTTTGTTTCTGTAAAGTAAAGCCGGTGTAATTGCCTTCATTAGCTGTTTGCCAGGTTAACAGAACACCTTCATTTACTTTTTTAGCGGTGAAAGATGTAAGTGCATAAGGCGGCAATGGTTTTGGAGCAATGACCAATTCAAATCGATTTGCCCCGAAAGTGGTGGTATCGCTGTTGTTGATCCTGAAGCTATAAGAAGAATTATGACTGAGATCTAAAGAGTCTTTAGTATAATGATCTTTCAGGTACAGGTTGTAATTGGTAATATCAATATTTTGAATATCGGTTAGGTTAAGTTTATATACACCATCGGTAGTTGCTTTTACATAAAGCTTTACCTTTTTACCTTTAATGTAGCTGCCCATTGTGTTTAAGCCAGTACGGACTCCATCTGTAGTGTAACTCGACATGTATATTTTAGGTGAAATACCATCCAGGTCTTTTCCATCGTTACGATCAAATTTGTCGATTCCGCCATCCATAAAGTAGATCCCGCATATATCAAATACCGATGTGTCCTGTATCATTGAAATATGTAAGCCACTAATAGCATTATTGCCCTGTGAAGCAAAAGAAGAACCAATAACATCAGATGACCCGGGCACAATAAGGCTATTTACAGCAAGTTTATTTTCTGGCGTACTCATTAATAATGTTGCACCTGTTAGTTGAGTGGTGGCTTTTTGATCTTCTTTAAATGTTATAGTTTGATTGTTTGCGGTTACTGTAGCAAAAAATCCTTGTCCACTTGCAATAAATCGTGAAGCGTTACCAGACGAGGTAAATAAAGCACCATTATAAATTCCATAAGATTGGCCGGGATTAATGTTAGACAACTCGTAAAAAATGGGACTTATCGGGTTGGTTGTTAAATTATAATTATCACTGTAAACCTGGTTAAGATCAATAGTTGAAGGGTATGGGTTACCTACCAAATTATTAGTTAAATACAGGCCGGTTGTTCCAGTGTTCCAAAGTTTTACAGGTACATCCTGTTGGTTTATGGTGCCTATAGCAGTTATAGTGGTGTTTTCGGGTACGCGATTAGAGGCAGTTGATGATGACTGGTTATTGCCAATGAAATAAAACATAAAGCCATTGCCTACCGGAATGGTTTTTCCGGCAGCGACGGTAGTCCCTGTTAAGGTGCTAACATTGGTACCAGCCACAGCTACAACGCCGATGTTTTTACCTGAAGTAAATGTACTGTTATTACTTGCACGGCTTTCGTCATACAAATATAGTGTAGGGTTCGCATTAGTAACAGTAAAACCGCCACCGGAAGGACCTGCTGTTAGCGCGCCATAGTAAGTAGTACCGCCAATAGTTGCATTTGCGCCAATATAACTCAAATCAATATTGCCGCTACTATTAACCGGCGACGAAAGTAAACGATAGCTGCGGTATTTGACATTGCCACCCGTTAAGTAACGTTGTACGTTATAGTTTCCTACTGTAGAACTACCAGAACCTAATTGACCTAATATTGCAGAACCATTAGCATCTGATTGAAAGGTAAATGTGCCGGTATTGACCAAGTTAGTAGGATTGGATGAGTCCGTTCCGGTTAAATTAATGGCAGAAGTCGAACCTAAATAAAAAGTACCTGAATTTGTTATGGAATAAGGCGATAATGAATTTCCCTTGCCGCTAACATTAATGGTGCATGCAGAATTACTTGTGCCGGCATAAAATGTACCTGAATTTGTTATATAGCTTCTATATCCTGTTATGTTGATGGTGGACCCATTGTTTATGGTGAAAATACCTGGGCTGGTATTAGTGATGTTACTCACGTTTTGTGTGCCTAACGTAATTGTTGAACTCGAAATATTGCAAATATTAGTATTAGTAATAGAGGATGCCTGGCTTGTTAAAGAAAACACGCAAGAGGTGGCATTAAGCGTACCAGAATTAGTTATCGAAACATTATTGTTGTTTGAGGTGCTAAAGGTTACAGAAGTTAAAGTAAATGTACCGGTATTGGTTATGGAGGTTTGAAAACCGGCATTGTAAACAACCGAAGTGAAATTTAATGAACCACTATTGGTTATTTTACATAAACTATTACCTGCAGTAAGATCGACCACCCCGGAAAAATTAACCGTTGCCGTTGTTGAAGATATATTAAGCGATGAGTTAAAAGCAAACGTTGTGGTACCACTAATAGTTGCGGTACCCGTACCGGCAATTGTTAAAACAGCGCTATTATTATTTATGGTTAGCCCATTTGATACTGTAAGTGTATTTGATAAAGTTAGAGTAGTTGTTCCATTAATAGTTAAGGTTGAACAAGTAGAAGTAGCGTCTACGGTAGGTTGTCTTAAAGGTAAAATGGGGATAATTACATTATCTCCGGCAACCGGGGCAAAACCTCCTAGCCAATTTGCACCATTGCTCCAATTAACGTCGACAGTGCCTAACCAAGTGCGGGTTGCAGCTCTTGCAACATTACCTAATGCAAACACAAACAACACCATGAAAAAAAGTAAAGGTCTTTTCAATTTATTAGGGGGAATATTATTTAATACAGATGTATTTGTATTATACGCAATTGTGAAATATTTTAGATTTTTTAAACAAAAAAATAATGTAAATATATAAAATATATTTTGCTGTGTATTAGCACTTTACTCTTTTTTTGTTTAAATGTGGGATGTGATATTTTAAACTATATTAAATTAACTATTGATAAATATTAGGTTAATTATTAATCATATTTTTCGTTATTTAATATACTATTTGCTTAAACTAAGTCGTGACGGTTTCTATTTATCGATAAAAAATGCTTGTTTAACCATTAAGTTTTAAAAATCGATTAAAAATGTGCAAACTTGTTAAGGTTTGTTAGCCTAAATCGGCACTCAAACAACTGTATGAATAAAATTTGCCGCGCGGCGTTTCTGTGTTTAATAATGGTGGCTACCAATCATGTATTTGGGCAGCAGATATTGGTTACCGAGTCTAAAAAGCAAGAGCTTAACGCCATAGCCTCCAGATACGATAGTACCTATCTAAAAGACCATCAAAAAGCACTTTTACAGGCAAACTCTCGCGGATGGACAATTAACAGGCATACACGTAATGGTGGCTTTGTATCATTGCAGGGTCTGAGCACTTTGGGTTTCCCCCGTTATTTAACTACTCATAATAATACTACAGCGGCTGCTACCACAGGTACCAACCAGGTGCAGCCCGGTGGCAGCACAGGGCTAAATTTGTCAGGGTCAAGTGCTGTACTTAATAATAAACTGGCTATGTGGGATGGCGGCTGGATCTATGCGCAGCACCAGGAGTTTGCCGGTAAAACTATCTCCTTTAAAGATACATCAACAGTAAATGATCATGCTACGCATGTGGCAGGTACCATGATTGCCAAAGGGGTTTACGCGCCGGTAAAAGGTATGGCTTTTAATATGGCTACCTTGTTAAGTTATGATTTTAACAATGATGTAGCCGAAATGACCCGGGCCTCATCTGGCTTATTGCTGTCAAATCACTCGTATGGTGATGTGGCCGGTTGGGATTATAACGAAACCTTATCACGATGGGAATGGTATGGCCTCCCTGGCGATACTGTTGATTACAGTTTTGGCTTTTATGATAAACGTGCTGTAGCATTTGATAAGATAGCCTACAATGCGCCTTATTATTTAATTGTTGAGTCGGCCGGGAATAGTCACGGTTATCCGGGCCCTGCGGTAGGCGCAACGTATTACGGCTTTACAAGCCGTACCAATCCAACCATGATCAATAAGGGGCCACGGCCTGCAAATATTAGCAGCAATACCGGGTATGATGTAATAGCCACATCGGCTACCGCAAAAAACATATTAACAGTAGGTGCAGTAAACCCTTTGCCTAATGGGCCGGCAAGCAGTGCCGGTATTACTGTTGCTTCGTTTAGTAGTTTTGGCTCTACAGATGATGGACGTATTAAGCCCGATATTGTCGGCGATGGAGTGAATATCTTATCAACAGGTAGCAGCAACGCGACAGACTATAATGCAGAAAGCGGCACCTCGTTTTCTGCCCCTAATGTTACCGGGTCATTACTGTTACTACAGGAGTATTATGCACAAAAAAATGGGGGCACATTTATGCGTGCCGCTACTTTAAAGGGCCTTGCCTGCCATACTGCTATTGACGCAGGTAATGCCGGCCCCGACTATATTTATGGATGGGGGTTATTGAGTATGCCACAAGCCACGCAGGTTATTACCGATAATAATACCAAAAGCCTCATCAAGGAAAATACTTTACCACAGGGGCAAACACAAACATTTACGGTAACAGCTTCTGGTAATGGCCCGTTAATGGCTTCTATATCATGGACCGATCCGGAGGGATTGGCAACTACAGATGGTGTAATTAATAGCCGTATACCCAAACTGATCAATGACCTTGACATCCGCGTAAGCGATGGTAGTACTACTTTTATGCCCTGGGTTTTAGATGTGCTAAACCCATCAACACCGGCAATAAAAGGGGATAATATCAGGGATAATATGGAACAGGTTTACATAGCTAACGCCATACCCGGCAAAACGTATACCATAACGATTACGCATAAAGGGGCATTGCAATCCGGTTCTCAGCCTTATTCGCTTATTGCGACAGGTATAGGTGGTGCAACTTATTGCGCGTCGGTACCAGCATCAACTGCCGACTCGCGGATCAATAATTTTAGCCTGTCAAATATTAATAACACCCCTGCCGCCGGTTGCACATCTTATAGCGATTATACTAATTTGACCGCGCAATTAGAACAAGGTAAAACGTATCCACTAAGCGTTACTTTAGGTACATGCGGCAGTGATTTTAACAAAGCGGCAAAGATATTTATTGATTGGGATGGTAATGGTGTTTTTGATGCCACAGAACTGGTTGCCACTACGCCGGTAATGAATGCCACAGGTACTTACACCACAAATATTGCGGTTCCGACCACGATAGTTCCCGGTAATTATAGTGTGATGCGGGTAGTATTAACCGAAACTACAGACGCCACAACCATACAACCTTGCGGCACTTATGCCAAAGGCGAAACCCAGGACTATCGTGTACAATTTGTAAAAACCAATACCGATGCAGGCATTAAAGCAATTGTTAATCCGCAGGCATCCGGCACGTGTAGTGGTAACACAGCCATTACAGTAACGGTTAAAAATTATGGTGCTGCGCCAATTGCCAATATCCCCATAATAGTTACCATAAAAGCACCCGACAATACCGTAACTACTATAAACGAAACCTATGTAGCTACACTTGTGCCTTTACAGGAGGATAATTTTACGTTGAGTACTACCTTTAATTTTGTTGCCGGCTCAACATATACCATTACGGCTGCAACGGCATTAGCTAATGACCCTATAAGTTCAAACAACCAGGTATCACAAAGTACCCTGATATTTACACCTGCCACAGTTACTAATTTAAGCGCTATGTACTGTGCCGATACCAAGCAATACTTATTGAAAGGTACAGGCGACGGGACTTTGTTTTGGTATAAAAACAGTACAGACGCGTTGCCATTTACTTATGGGCAGTCTGTTAGTACTACTGTAGCGCCTGTAAATAATACTTATTACGCGGGGTTAAATGACTTTACCGCTTCGGTTGGCCCGGCTACCAAAAATGTATTTGCTGCAGGGGGCTATAATCAGTTTACCCCGTCAATTAATGTATATACAGCGGTGCCGGTTATTATACAAAGCGCGCGGTTGTATGTTGGTAATCCGGGCGTAATTACATTTAACGTTACCAATGCAAACGGACAGATAGTGGCTACCACAACTATAAACGCGGTGGCTACACGTACTAACCCGCAACCCGGTTCGCAGGTTGACGACCCCGCCGATCAGGGTAAAGTTTACAACCTTAATTTACTGCTACCTGCCGCTGGTAATTATACTATAAGCCCTGTTTATGATGCAAACGTAACTTTATACCGTAACAATGGCGGTGTGTCAGGCTATCCGTTTAAAGCGGGTAATATATTTAGTATTAGCGGTAATACAGCAGCACCTGCTACGGGTACAGATACTACTTACTATAGGTCGTTTTACTATTATTTATATAATATACAGGTAAAGAGTGCAGGATGCACAGCTGTAGCACGCCAAGCGGTTACGGTTACCAAACCTGCTGTTACGCAAACAGGCACTACACTAACCTCTAATGCAGCAAGCGGTAATCAATGGTATTTAGACGGCAAGCTAATTGAAGGAGCAACGGGCCAAACCTATCTGCCACAGCAAAGCGGCAACTACCAGGTGGCTATTACCCAAAGCACAGGTTGCGTAACCCTATCAGATAATTTTGCTTACGCGATAGTTGCGTTGCACCCCGGTACAGATACAGATATTGGCCTGGTTGTTTTCCCGCAGCCTGCAAATAAGCAGTTTAATGTAGTTTTTGTAGCCAAAACTGCCGACAAACTTACCTTGTCGCTTATCAATACCACCGGAGCAATAGCTTATACAAAAACGCAGGATATGGCTGCAGGTAATTTTAGTACGATAATTAATGTAGCTAACTTATCGCCGGGGACCTATGTGCTAAAAGCAGTTGTGGGGACGAAGGTTTACGCTAAGAAAGTACTAATTATAAGATAAAAGAATATCGAACGCGCAGCTGTTTCATCAACATGCGGTGTTCGATATTCTTTTATTAAGCTGATGCAATCCATCAGCATTAATTATTATCCTATTTAAAAAAGTATTTTATCCCTAAGCCGGGTGCAAGGTCAATAAAAGGCCCGGTAGCCAGTTCAATACGCGGGTTAAGATCCAAGCTAACTGCAATGGGCGATTGCGGTATAATATACTCCAGGCCTACAACGCCATCGGCACCTAATAATAGCTGAGGCTTGCTATAAAACCTGTCGTCGCCGCTAAATGTACGGTAAGTACCCTGGCCGATAGATCCTATGTGTGCGCCAAAACCATAGTAAAACTTCAACTCGGGTAGACCAAAAGCCTCCTGGTTTATCTCATACAGGCCTGTAAAAACAGCCCCACCCTGACGGAAACCAAGCAGCCCTTCTAACGAGGTATTAGCATCCATAAAGTATTTGCCTGATATGCCATTTTCATAACCACCAAACTTTAGGCCGACGGCCACTTTGTAATCCTGTGCCTGCGATCGGGTCGCAATAAATAAAAAAGCAGCGGCAATAAGTAATTTGTAAGTAGTATTTTTCATGATCCTATAACGATAAAATTTAAAATTTGTGTTAAAGACACCGAAAAAAGTACAGGGTTTAATAGTCAATTGATTATAATCGAAAAACAGATATTAATAAAAAATAAGCAGGGTTAACTCGTACCATGATCATCAGGTAAATCGCTTTTAAGAATAGGAGGCCCCGCTGGAGCCGTTAAAAGATTAGTTGGTATTACTATAAACAGGTAGTTCCGCCGGAACTTGTATGTTTTTAAGAACTCCGGAGGAGTAACCTGTTTATAGCAAAAGAATTGGACGAAAGGCTCCGGAGGTGCCTCCGCAAACAGCTTTTAGTTTTTAAAGCGATTTCCCTGCCATGATCATTATACAGGCAACTGGTTTCATAAAATTTACTTACAATTGTGCAATATAAATTCATTACATGCCTGCTAACATCAAACATCAGGAAACCATTGATTATTTTTTAAAAATAGTTTGGCAAACCGTAGCCAACCGGTACAACGCGCTGGTAACTGATTTTGGTATTACACAGTCTATAGGCTATTTGCTGATCAATATTGACGACGAGGAAGGCACAACGGTATCGCAGGCTGCGGCATTGCTGGGATTAAAATCAACAAGTCTTTCGCGGATGCTAAGCCAGTTGGAACAAACGGGCCTGATTTACCGCGAATCAAACAAAGGCGATAAACGGTCTGTAAAAATATACCTTACACCGCTTGGCAAAGAAAAACGCCAGCAGGCGCGTACTGTTGTAAAGGAATTTAATAACTACCTAAACGCGCATATTAATGAGGCCGATAAGCTTTATTTAACCAATATGCTTAAAAAGATTAACCAGCTTACCCTGAATTACAAACCCGAAACCCCTGATAAATAGCAGTTAATACTTTAATTATCAAAAGCCGGTACATTTTAAATGTTAAAAAATGTTAAGCTGCTGTTTTTGAATTATAAAAGAATAAATTTGCCGATTGGAAATGTAAATGAACAGGGCAGCGTTAGTTATATTGTTTTTAGCCACTTTGTTAGCAGCTTGCGGCAAATCAACCGATAGCGGTATTGTTGCTTATAATGCTCAAAAAGTTATTGATGATAAGATAATAGCCAATTATTTGGCCGCTAATCCGGGTTTGGGAGTAAAAAAGATAGATACATCAGGTGTTTATTATATAGTAACAGACCCCGGGAGTGGCAATGCTGTATTTACCAATTCAACATCAGTTACAGTAGGGTACGTAGGCAGGCTTTTGTATGATGGTAAAGCATATACTGGCCGGGAGTTTACTAAAACAAATGATTTTCATCCGTCATTTTCATTACAACAAGTAATATTGGGCTGGAGATTAGGTATCCCCAAAATAAAAAAAGACGGTACGGTAAGATTATTGATACCATCACGTTATGCATACGGGCCAAACGAACAGCCATTACTTGGCTTGCCGCGCAACGCCGTACTTGATTTTGACATAACGTTATATGATATTATTAACTAATTGAAAATATACCGGTATAGCCGGCATTACATTAATAAATATACTGTTGCTTATTAAAGCAATAACGGCCTTGCAGTCAATATATACAGCAAAGCCTGCGAAACATAAATACAAATGAAACAAACTACTTTTACTCTTTTATTATTTGCTGTAATAGCTTTGGTTTCTTGTCGTAAAGACAAGTACGATCCTACCATCAATCAATATGATGATGATCAGATCAAAGCATATATAACCGCTAACGGCATTACCGGGATGACACGCGATACCAGCGGCATTTATTATAAAATAATTAATCCCGGTAAAAAAGACTCGATCATTAATTATTCAAGTCATATATCGATGGTTTTTGGTGTAAGTAGTTTGGATGGTAAATACTTATCGACAGATACTATCGCCAATCATTATGACGGTTTTGCAGGCCATTTGGTTGGCACCACCTATCCGTTAGGTTTAAATGCATCCGGCTTACAAACAGCTATTCATGATATATTAAAACTTAAAGGTGGCATAATGCGTGTGATCATTCCGTCGCATTTGGCCTATGGTGTTGATGGTGCAGGCTCAGGAAGTAGTTCGGTAACTTCTGGCCGTATCGGCGGTAATCAATCTTTAGATTATTATATCCACATTATTGACGACCAATGGGCATACGACCAGGCAAGTATTAAAAAATACGTTACACAGAATAATTTAACTTCGGTTATGTTACCTGATCCGGCAGGTTTTTGGTATCAGATCCGCCAACCCGGAACGGGTAATGTACCCATTACTACCAACACAACCTTTGATGCTACTTATACCATTAGGTTGCTTAACAGTACTATTATAGATCAATATAATAATGCGGGTGGTGTAAGTTTTGAAATACCCAATATTATAAAAGGCGCGCAATTGGGTTTGCAAAAATATGCCACAGCCGGTTCTTTACTGACCCTTGTAATTCCGTCGCATTTAGCTTACGGTGATATTGCGAGTTCAATCATGCCGGCAAATAGTGTGGTTACTTATGAGGTGCAGGTAATTAGCGTTGCCCCGTAAATTATTTGCTCAGGACTGCTTTAAAGGCTTTTAAACAACGATCGCGCGCCATAGCGTGATCAACAATGGGTTTAGGATATTTGCTGAAATCTGCATATTCCGGAACCCATTGTTTTATATACTTTAATTCGGGATCAAACCGTTTGGTTTGCGCATCCGGACTAAAAATCCTGAAATAGGGTGCAGCATCTGTGCCAGAGCCTGCGGCCCATTGCCAGCCGCCAACATTGCTGGCCATTTCGTAGTCCAATAACTTTTCGGCAAAATAACGTTCGCCCCATCGCCAGTCTATCAATAGGTGCTTTGCTAAGAAACTGGCCGTTAACATGCGTACCCGATTATGCATAAAGCCGGTCGCGTTTAGTTCGCGCATACCAGCATCAACTAACGGGTAGCCGGTTTGGCCTTTGCACCAGGCCTCAAATTGCTGTTCGTCATTGATCCATTGTATCCTGTCATACTCAGGCCTAAAAGCATGGTCCACAGTTTTTGGAAAGTGATGGAGGATCATCATATAAAACTCGCGCCAGATCAGTTCATTCAACCAGGTTTTTTCTTGGGCTTGGTTGGCTTCAGTAGCCAATTGGCGGATACTTACCGTACCGAACCGTAAATGTATCCCGATATGCGATGTGCCTTTTATGGCGGGGTAATCGCGTTTTTCGGCATAATCATCAATAAAGTTTTTATAGTTTTTACCGGGGATGGCTTGTTCGCTTCTTTCAAAGCCTATATCCTTTAAGCTTGGTATAGGTAGGTGCTTTACTTGAAGCAGGTTTTTTAAGTGTTTTTTTGTAGGATAGGAACTAAGGTAAAAGTCGTTCAGCTTTTGTTTCCATTTGCGGCTGTATGGTGTAAAAACGGTATAAGGTTTGCCATCATCTTTAACAATCTCATCCTTTTCAAAAATTACCTGGTCCTTATAGGTTTTAAATCCGATTTGATGCTTGCTCAATAATTGGCTGATGGTGTCATCGCGTGTTTTGGCATACGGTTCGTAATCATGATTAGTGTACACCGCGGCTACATCATGATCTTTTAAAATTTTATGCCAGGCAGTTTCAACTTTATCATATAATACCAGCAAACTGCTTCCATGTTCTTCCAGTTGCTGTTGCAGTTCTTTAATGGTATCGTAAATAAAAGTTACGCGGGTATCGTGTTTATTATCCAGTTTATCCAATATAGCCGGGTCGAAAATAAACAGGCATAGCACAGGGCAGCCGTTTTTTAAGGCATGGTAAAGCCCCGCGTTATCATCCAACCGCAGATCACGACGAAACCAGAATATGGTTGTTTTTTGGTTCATAGTAAACAATATAAACCACCGCGTCATTGCGAGGAACGAAGCAATCTCTACATATGCTAATCAAAATCCAGAAATTTTCTTGCTGGCTTTCGCCAAATGAGAACTTTCCTGTTGAATGGCCTATGTAGAGATTGCTTCGTTCCTC
>JAZKCG010000024.1:0-2835 GCA_040388175.1 Bacteroidota bacterium
CCGCCTTAAGTAAACAAAATTAAAATATATTTGATAACTAACACAGAATCTCTCTTTCGCAAGCGAAGAGAGGGTCGCCCAGCAAAGCGTCGGCGGGTGAGTAACCGCGCAATGTTAAACTATGTTCCCAACCCACCACTCAGCGCCTGCTTAACCGATTCCCTATTTTGCCTCGAAATAGGCACCTTTTGCAAATTATTAAGCAGCAGCGTACCGCCATCTTCGCTTAAATAGCTCTTTATGTTGTTAATATTTACCAGGTGCGATTGATGGGTGCGGATGAAATGATGTGGCTTTAACAGTTCGGCAAATTCTTTTAGGGTTTTACAAACCAGTACCTGCTCATTATTTTGCAAATAGAAGGTGGTATAGCTGTTAGCGGCCTCGCACCTTATAATATCGGTAACCTTTACATACATGATCTCTTTTAGCGTAGGTAATGCTATTTTGGGTATTTCGCGGCTACCTGCTTTAAGATATTGCAGCAGATTTTCAATATTAAGGTTTTGCTTTTTTGTTTCGATCTTGTTTTGTGCTTTGGCTATTGCAGTTTTAAATTCTTCAATATCAATAGGTTTTAATAAATAATCAAGGGCAGAAAACTTAATGGCACGGATTCCATACTTATCATAGGCCGTAATAAATATGATCTCGAAGTTTATTTTAGGCAAGGCAGCTAACAGGTCAAAGCCTGATTTATGGGGCATCTGTATATCCAGGAAAAGCAGGTCGGGTTGGTGAAGCGCGATTGCTTTCAGGCCATCATCAACATTTTGGGCCGTAGCAACTACATCAATACCGATGCAATATGCTGCAATGATGAGCTGTAGGTTCTCGATATTATTAACCTCGTCATCAACAATTATAGCTTTAATACTCATTTAGATCCAGTTTGATAAACGAATGCCTACGGCAGTACCCCTTTGTGCCGAATTAATAGTTAAAGTTACCTTTTGATCTTTATAGATCTGGTTCAGTAACGCTACCCTATCTTCGCTTAGTTTTATACCATAGCCTTTATGGTTATCTGCTTTTACAAAGCCCCATCCGTTGTCGTCTACAATCAGCACCAGGTCCTTTTTTTCTGCACTTACAATAATATCAATTTTACCATCTTCATTTAGCCCGGCTATGCCATGTTTGATGGCATTTTCAACAAAAGGTTGTAGCAACATGGCAGGTATCTCAATGTTGGCCTGGTTCAGTTGCTCATTAACCTTAAACTCATATTTAAAATTAAAACGTAGCTGCTCCATTTGCAGATAATCATTCAGCATTTTAAGTTCGTCTTCTAAGCTTATCAGTTCTTCATTACTTCCATCAAGCACTTGTCGCGTAAGGCCCGCAAATTTAGACAGGTAATAGTTGGCGCCGCTGATATTATTTTTATTGATGAGGTTTTGAATGGACGTTAACGCGTTAAACATAAAATGCGGGTTAAGCTGCGCTCGTATGGACTGTAACTTCAACCCTATAATCTCTTTTTGCTGCGCGACGCGTTGCAGCTTGGCCCGGCTTTGCCTGCGGTATAAAAAAAACAAAATTGCAACCCCGGCAAGGGCTGCAACTGTGTAAGGTATTAGTTGTTTAAGAGCGACCTTCTTTTGTGTTAAAGGCGGTGGTTTAACTTCGAAGGGAATCTTTAAGATTACATTATCCGACCAGTTGTCTATGTAGCCTCCTTCTACAATAATCTCATACTTACCAGGCTGATTAAAAAATTTATTAAGTACCGGAAACATATTGTCAGCAAAGTTATAGGCGATCATAGTTGTATCAGATTTAGCGCCATCTTTTCGTATAATATCAATAGTGTAAACTAAGCCGGGATGATCTTTAAAATAGAGAGTGATAGATTTTACACTATCTACATTAAGCTTCATATCAAGCGGTAAACCAGTCTGTTTATCAAATTGACTTGCCATACCCCGGTTTACTTTAACCGCATTGATATTAAAAAAATTGGGGTGGGTATCAATTGGATCATCCGGATAGGTATGCGATTTAAAGGGTTGGGGCGTGAGGATAGATATTTGGGTGACCACTGGCTTGCTTACCTTACGCCAATCAAATACTACACCTTCGCGAATACTATAATCTTTTACATTAACAACCTCTATTAATAACTGCTTACCGGGGGCTTTAAAATCTCCAACAAAACCATACAACTGTTTAGCGCCATAGTTTTGTTGGAGTGATGGTATGGGAGACCATTTAACTACTTCGGCGCTATCATTTTCTACAACACGATAACGATAATCATTAATATTTTCTTTAGTAATTCCCAAAGCGATAACTTTTGCATCAGAACTATCTGTTATACTAAAACTTGGATAAAGCTTGCTCATTATCCGCACATTAGGCATCCAAAAATGCTTTAACGCAGGATTAAGTTTCACACCCAGTATTATAGGGCTAACCGGCTTTCGAGCAGGCAATCTACTGTTCGGATTCAGGTAATCAAGCACCTGGTAAGCGCAAGAATCATGGAAAAAATTTGCTCCGGCTGTTTCTACTTTAGTACCCGGGTCTGTTCCTACAAATTGAAACTCCAACGACCGGTCCCATTGCGCCAGCGCAACTTCTGATGATCCATACCCGGCAATAAGCCAGATGAGTAATAATAATTTTTTGCTTCTCATTGTGTGTTTAAGTTTAGTGTTTTTTAAATACAACACAAAAATGTATTTATCAGTCACCGTGGACAATGGCGGTTTAGTGGCTGGTATTAACGGAACAGAATTTGGTAGTTATGATTAGGAATTTCGGTTTGGCGGTTTAACTCACCCGGTCTTTGCTTCGCTGGACCACCCTCCTATGTTTGTTATCAAATGA
>JAZKCG010000025.1:0-63346 GCA_040388175.1 Bacteroidota bacterium
GGTTTGCCTGTTTATCATTAACGATATTTACCGGAATATTACCCGAGGCATCCGTAGTGGCTGAACGGGACCATACCACTTTTTTATCAATGATGACCTGGTAATGGACGTCTTTGCCTGCAATGGGTTTGCCTTCATCATTGGCATAATTGAGCATAGCAGAAAGAACAGGCTTACCATCTACCTGTTTATAGCCATAATCTGCTTTAACGATGGTATTATTACTGACCAAATCACCTATGGTAAAAGTTCTATCAAAAAAATACTCATCACCGGCATTGCGCATCCACTGGGTATAGGACCTGATGCGGTAGCTGCCCTGTTTATAGTCATCCCCTAAAATAAAATCGCCGATAGCCATACCCGCGATAACAGGCAGCTTAAGCGAACGCAATACTGAATCCTGCTCGTTGATCAAATCCACATACAAAGAACCGCTTAAAGCCGACAACTGGTGCCTGCTACCAATAGTTACATACCCTTTAAACCAGATGGTATCACCTAATACATAATAGGGTTTATCGGTTTGCAGGTATACTTTTTCCTGTGGAATCGAATCCGTCCAGCGCTGCAGAACAGTAACCAATCTCGCTACCGGATCTTCTGACCGGGGGATAAAGGCTAAGAATAGCAAACACAGGCTTGACAGTGTTATTTTGTACTTAAAAGCGACAGATAATTTCATAGGTCAGGTATGAGGCAAACCGGATATTATCCACACCGCAAGGCCTACAATGTGATAATTATCAGGTTTATAATTGGTTAGTACCAATGTAAACAGAAAGTTACAATACCCAAAGAAGTGTTTTTAGAAAATGACTTATAAGTATGCGATAGCATTTACAGTTTTTTGTATCGAGCCGCCCAGAACCACCGAAGAGAAACGTAGGTGGTGCGAGCAACGCAAAAGGTCTGTGAAGAAAGAGCCGATAGGCGGCTTCATAGAATGCTTCACAAAACACTGGCGAGGGTATTGAACAATGCGAGCAGCATTGTAACATCAATACTCATGACAGTGTTGAAGCCTTTTGCGTCGGCGAAGGCTCGCCAAACAAGATGAGCGATTTGATTTAGCATAAAGAACGTTGCAAGCGTCACCTGGTCATAGACCAAGTGCTGCGCAGCATAAGTGAAAGTGCGTAAATCAAAAGACAGCTCATGTGTAGTGAATCGCTCGCTTCTGCAACCGGTGTGACAAGTCGGCAAAGCCGGAGAGTGGCAATGTGCTGATAAGCTTATTGACACGAACGGAACTTGGCGGAGCTGTTGTAAGCGTAAGGTGAACGGAACGCCTTTGGACCTGTGCGTGAAAGGCCTAAGCGCGCGACATAAGCGTAGCTTACCTTAACCCTATGTAAGCCACCGAAAGAGGGTAAGGTAAGCGTTAGCTTATTATAGTTTATAAGTGGGTGACTGATGTTAGTATATGTGAGTTAAGGCTTGTACTTGGGACAAATCTTGATAATACAGATCAATGCTCCAATTAATATTCCATTGGCTTACGTATTGTTTCATAGGTTGCAGACCAAATGCAGATCGTCTTTCATCTACATGCTCAGGGTCATTTATTGGCTGTAGATAGCTTTTGCCGGTTTTACTATCCGTTATTACCTGTGTGCCATAGGTTTGCTTTTTGCCTTGCATAAGGTTAGTCCTATCGGTGAATAATGCCATCTCTGATGGATTGATTTGCCCTCTTTTATATGCATCGTTAACAAGGTGGAGGTATTTGAGCCTCATTGATAACCCCGAATGTTGTAGCACAAGGAATATTGTTTGATTTCCATCTTTGCCAATACTTTCTGTGTAAGGCCAACCATACTGGTTAAATATGCGAGCAACCTTTTGTTGATTTAGTGAGTCGTATCGCAACATTAACTGAGTTTGTGCTTCCGCTTCAGTTGATTGATAACCATGTTTCTGTATAGCTAGCATTTGCGCGTTCCTGTACAACTGATCGTCTCGCCGTATTGTATCTAATAAAGCTACTAATAATGCGTTGAGTTCTCTAATTTGTGTGGGTTGAAGTTCGATTCCATTTGCTTGCACCACTGCTATTAGTTGTGTCCATCTAACATCATTTCTCAAACTTATAAATGCACTATCTATCTTGAGCTTGTCAAGGTCTTTATAGTAACCTGCCTTTGCAATTCTGTTAAGCTGATATAACGCTGAGTCAGGTACGCCTGCAAGCGCCCAACTTCTGGCTGCATTATATCTATGAGCGACAACGCCTCTGTCCTTATTCGATTGAAAAGCTTTGGAATAAAGCTGTGCCGCTTTCACATATTCTTTACTCTCAAAACGCTGAGAAGCACTGTCGATATAGCGGCTATATATTTCCTGTGAGTAAACAGAATAGCTTTGACATAGCAAGCATATCCATATCACAATTGATGAAAATCTTAAGCGTCCTTTCATGTCATATGTTGTACTATAGGTCTTCGCAATATAATAGTTTGCCTATTGGTACACAAAGAATATCTTGCAATATAGTGTTTGTATTGAGTTTACCGTAACCCTATGTAAGCCACCGAAAGAGGGTTGGGAAGCGTAAGCTTAGTTAACACGTTATTAGATCAATTCGACCCTGCCATCAATATGACGAATAAATTTGAACTCGGGAAATATTTCTTTTATTGATAACACATCTAAATCTATATTATAACACCTTTTCGTGATTGATTTATGAACGAAAAACATATAGTTGGCAATGGCAAGAAGTAATTGCGATGAATGACCAAAATTAATGTGCAGATAATCTTTCGCGCCATGACGAACTATAGTAAACCGATTCAAATAACTTATCGGTAAGTCCTTCTTAACTTCCTTTGTAACTTCCGATCTATTATGAACGACACAATTCCTTACAACACCAAGCAGTTTAAACCAATCTTTAAAGTCTATATTATATATGTTCGAAGATTCATACTGTGCATATAATTCACAATTAGCACGGAGTATAGATGTCAAATGTTGATTATATTGTCTGTTACTAAACCCTTTAAGAGCTTTCCGAATTGTTGTAAAACTACTTTTACCGCTAGCATCCACAAACATTTGAAAGTTGTCGTTCGATATAATTAATTGTGTGACCTGGTTGTATAAGTAGCTTTCTAAAACCTCATAAGCTTGGGATATATAAAAAAGCCTTTCGCGATTCATAATGTTGCCAATCTCACTATCTAGGTTTTCCCTATTTAGAGAATATTGTCCACTAGCTAATGATACTTTTGGTTTTTCAACTACGGTTATATCATAAAAAGGTAAGCCCGATCCGATAATTGTGTTGTTGCCAGTAAATTTCTGGTCATTCTTAATATTTTCTGAAAATTGCGTTGCCAAACTAAGGAGTACCCCATTTCTACCACTGATAAGAGTTAGTTCTTCAATTGCTGGATGTTTCGGAGATATGTTACACCCTATTCCGTGGCAAACTGACCACCTGTTTTGCTGGCAAAGAATTGCAGCCCATGCTTTAGCGGCATAAACAAAGATAATTATTTCCTGATTTCAATTTAGCCTGGCGCCGCTCAAGCTATAACCTCTTTATTTTTTTCGAAGCTTAATACATTGGTAAGTTGCCAGGTATATCCTGCTGGCAATAGTCGTTTATCGCTTTAATAAAGGCGACCAGAGCGACTTCTCATGAATAATAAGGACTTCCTGTCAACCTGTTCCTCTGGTAACGCTATTTCGCACTTAAACAGCATAATCAGTATCGAAACATAATTATAAGAAAAAGGGTGATCAGTTTGGGCCGGAATACCCTGGTCAGTTTGAACCCGGAACGGGTGGTCACTTTAAATCGGAATCAGGTGGTCAGTTTGAGCGAAACCTCCAGGTATCTCATGAAATGGATATAAGTCCCTTGATACCACCTTCGATTTAATGGCTTTGTTATAAAGCGCTCTGATTGATCGGAAGTAGTTACCAATACTGTTCGGTTTCAACCCATCCTCTATAAGCTTTGTTTTGAAACTATCCAAAAGCGAGTAATCTATCTGACCAAATAGTAGCTCTGAGTTTTTAGTATAATCTAAAAGCCGACTAACAGCAGTTTGATAAACTAAGGCACCGCCAGTACGCTTAGCTTTTTTCATGTCGTCGATTATCGTGTCACAGTACGATTTAAAGGTTGTCTCTTTAATTTTCGGCGTCGACTCAGGATATAAAAGGGCTTTCAGTCCTTCAAACGTAAAATCACCCTGCCTTTCAATTTCGAGTATAGACTTTTGTATGAGCAAATAGAAGTTACTAAGCTTAGTTGTTAATGCTAAAGAGTTTTCAACTTCTCTCTTAACTTGTAAGCTTTGTTTATCCCATTGGTCACATCTTAAATAAACGCCAGTTTGAAACGCACATACAATGCGATTATGCGTTACACGAACTACCAATGGAAATGTTTGATCTTGTTTAGCCCTACGTTGGTCAAGGACTATTTTATAGGTAACCATAAAATAAATATTATGGTTAGAGATTTGCAAACCATTTGCAAACAAATCAAAACGACAATAAGATAATATACGGCTACAGCACTAATCTCGACCCTTTTGGCGCGGATGCGCCAAAATTTAACTGATTAAGAGTCAGTTGCTCTACCGGCTGAGCTACCAAGTCAAATTGGGTGGGGTGGCAAATATACACGCAATATGTTAGAATGCCAATGCTCTTTCGGTTATATGTTATTTAAACCATTTTAACAGCTCCAGCGCTATTAAGGCATTGCCGCTTTGGTTGGGATGGTTAACCTGCGCCATGTAGTTCTTTAATGAATCGCCTTTGGCATAAAGTGCATTAAACACGCCAAACGCGTTAGCAACACCTATATGGTTATCCTTAGCTAACTGGATGATCTGGTCTGTATTGCGTTTAAGCGAATTATCGCGATCTGCCAGGTTAACACGTTGGTCGGGCGATGGGGTAAGCAGGATCACTTTTATATTACGGGCAAGTGCCTTTTTTATCATACCATCCCAGGCCGCATAGGTTTTCTTTGGGTCGGTGTTAAGTTCATTCAACGCATAATCAATAAACAAAACGTCGGGTTGGTGTATTAGGGCGTCGCGCTCAAAACGCTCAGCGCCTTGTATGGAGTTTTCGCCGCCTTTAGCTGTAACTATGACATTGATGACCGCGTAAGGGTATTCCATTTTTAAAAGCGCAAGCAACTGGTAAGGGTAGGAGTCGAAAGTGTTCACCAAGGGCGTTTTAGCGTACCCGGATGGCACCGAATGTCCATGAAATACCAAATTGATATTACGGTTAGCCGGCCATTGCTTATTTAGTTCAGTTTTTATAGTTGATAAGTAGCTGGTTGGGTCGGCAACTTGAGCTACAATTTTAGTAGCCACACATTGAAGCACAATAAACACGCAAACAGTTAATTTATAAACCTTAATCTTCATATAAAAGCTAAGATATTAAGCCATCGCATAAAGCTCGTCTTTTTGTTTTTGTACGGTGTCGCTGTTAATGTATTCGTCGTAGGTCATTAGTTTATCAATGATACCGCCCGGTGTTAACTCTATAATACGGTTAGCAACCGTCTCCACCAATTCATGATCTCGTGAGGTAAACAGGATAGTGCCTCTAAAGTCCTTCATGCCATTATTTAGGGCGGTGATAGATTCTAAGTCTAAGTGATTGGTAGGTTCGTCAAACATCAGCAAATTGGCCGATTGCAGCATCATGCGGCTAAACATACAACGCATCTTTTCGCCACCTGATAACACACTGCTTTTCTTCAACACTTCCTCGCCCGAAAACAACATACGGCCCAGGAAACCACGAATAAACTGGTCATCCTTTTCGCCGGGCGAGTATTCGCGCAACCAATCGATCAGGTTATCATTCTTACCGTGGAAGTAATCTGTATTATCCATAGGGATATCGGCAGGGTTAATAGTAACACCCCATTTAAACTCGCCTTTATAGTCTTTATCTCTACCGGTTAATATGTTGTAGAAAGCGGTAGTGGCCAAACTATTGTTAGATAACACTGCGATCTTATCGCCTTTATTAACCATCAATCTAACATCGCTAAATAAGGTCTCGCCATTTAGTTTCTTGCTCAGACCTTCAATTTGCAGGATCTGATCGCCCGCTTCACGACCAAGATTGTTAAATATAATGCCCGGGTATTTACGGTTTGATGGCTGTATCTCATCCAGGTTAATCTTATCTAACGCTTTCTTACGGCTGGTGGCTTGTTTTGATTTTGACGCGTTAGCGCTAAACCTGCGGATAAATTCCTGCAACTCCTTAACCCGGTCCTCGGTCTTTTTATTCTGATCAGAACGTTGTTTTAACGCCAGCTGGCTTGATTCATACCAGAAAGAATAGTTACCGGTATAGATGGTCATTTTAGCAAAGTCTATATCCACCACATGGGTACACACGGTATCCAAAAAGTGCCTGTCGTGCGATACTACCAGTACAATAGCTTCGTATCCCGCCAGGAAATCTTCCAGCCAGCTTACAGTATGGATATCCAAATCGTTGGTAGGCTCATCCAGTAATAAGATATCAGGATTGCCAAAAAGAGCCTGTGCCAATAACACGCGTACTTTTTGTGTATTGTCCAGGTCCTTTACCAACTGGTAATGAAACTCTTCTTTAATGCCTAAGTTACTCAATAGGGTAGCGGCATTACTTTCTGCGTTCCAGCCATCCATTTCGGCAAAAAGGTTTTCCAGTTCGCCTGCACGTTCGCCATCAGCATCGGTAAAATCTTCTTTCAGATAAATGGCGTCTTTTTCTTTCATTACGGCATACATTTCTTTATGCCCCATCATTACTGTTTCCAATACAGTAAACTCATCAAACGCGTAGTGGTTTTGGCTTAATACTGCCATACGTTCGCCGGGGGTAAAGCTTACCTGCCCGCCGGTTGGGTCAATTTCGCCCGAAAGGATTTTAAGAAATGTTGATTTACCCGCACCGTTGGCACCAATAATGCCATAACAGTTACCCTGGGTGAATTTTAAGTTAACATCTTCAAATAAAGTACGCTTACCATAGCGTAAAGAGAGATTGGATACCGAGATCATACTACACCTGTAATTTGGCGCAAAAGTACGGATTTTTTAGGGATCAGCGTATGGTTAAATAAACTAATCTTTTATCATTATAGCCGCAAGGCTTTTAGTTTCGTGTTCTGTAAGCTTTTGTAGCGGGGCAGATGCCACCAGTTTCATCATTACATTCAATTCGGCATTGATGGTAAATGTTACATCGGTGGTGTCGCCACTTGCTGCCAGTTCCCAAACAAGCTGCACGCTAAATGGAGGATTGTTAACAGCTATGATCTCTATGGTCTTATCTTCAACCCGTTTATTGACCTTTAAACTCAAATGAACCATATTTTGTATGCCAAAACTGGCCTCATTAAATGAAGACGACCAGTTTTGTACATTATCCGGCATTAATTGCTGATGATTGTTAAAATCAGATAAGAACTGATAAACAGCAGTTAATGAGTTATTTATATTTATTTTACTTTCAAAAGTAGCCATTTGAATTAGAAGATTGGAGATTAGTTAATTAAAGATTAGTTTCTGCTTGCTAACTGCAAACTTATTACTGCCAACCTAATTAAACGCCCCAGGTTGACGGGCTTTCACGCCATTCTCTTAATACATCAACATCTTTACGGGTAATATATTGGTGTTCTTCGGCATAGTTTATTAAAGCTGTGTAATTTGACAAGGTAACAAACGGACAATTAGCGGCTTTAAAGTTTTCTTTAGCGATATCAAAGCCATAACTAAATATAGCAGCTAAACCGGCTACATCATAGCCTGCTTCGCGTAACGCGGCAACTGCTTGTAAGCTACTTTTACCGGTTGATATTAGATCCTCAATAACTACTACACGTTTGCCGGTAAGCGCGTCACCTTCTATCATATTTCCGGTGCCGTGTTCTTTAGGTTTTGCCCTAACATATATAAACGGTAAGCCTAACTCTTGTGCTACTAATGCACCTTGTGGTATGCCTGCGGTAGCTACACCTGCTATGCAGCCAACAGAACCAAATTTTTCTTGTATGATCTTAGTTAATTGCTGTCTGATATAAGTACGTATAGTTGGGTGTGAAAGGGTAATACGGTTATCGCAATAAATAGGCGATTTCCACCCTGATGCCCATGTAAAAGGATTATTAGGTTGTAATTTAATTGCTTTAATTTGCAACAGAAATTCCGCTACCTGTTGTTCGGTTTCACTAATATTAAACATGGCCCAAAAATACAGAATTTATATTAACCAAAAAGTTATCTTATTAACAGAATGTGAACCAAATAAACTGGCAAGCTATCAAAAGCTTGATAGCCAGACATTTGATCTTAAAATAATTTATACCTGGATACTGGCTCATAAAAGCGATCTTTTTTATGTTTTGTGTAGTGATGCAAAGGCGTTTTTAAAGCAAATAAAGCAAAGCGTTAAGGTAATTGAAGCGGCGGGCGGTTTAGTTAAAAACGAAAAAAAGGACCTCTTATTTATTTATAGAAATGATAAATGGGACCTGCCAAAAGGGAAAATAGAAAAAGGGGAGACAATAAAGGAAGCTGCTGTGCGTGAAGTAGAAGAAGAGTGCAATATAATAGTGAACAAGCGCGGCGAAAAGATCTGCAAGACCTATCATGTTTACATTTATAAAGACGAGGTGGTATTAAAGAAAACCCATTGGTATAAAATGAAAGCTAAAGGCCAACATAAATTAAAGCCGCAAAAAGAAGAGGGAATAACCGACGTGCGCTGGTTTAAGCCTAATGATATTGACGCTATTATTGCCAACACGTTCCCATCAATTATGGATGTGTTAATAGCTACGGACCTGGTTACAGATAAGGTAGCGCTTCTTTCGGAATAAATTGTTCTACATCACCGTTATAACGTAGTATCTCACGTACAATGGTCGAACTGATAGACGAGTAACCCGGTTTGCTTACAATAAAGATGCTTTCAATGTCGGGCATTAAAGAGTGATTCATTTGGGCTATGGCTTTTTCATACTCAAAATCAGATACCGTACGTATTCCGCGTATCATATAAGTGGCACCAATGCTTTTACAAAAGTTAACAGTTAATCCATCATAAGCTACTATGTGTATTTTAGGCTCGGTTTCAAAAACCGCCCGCAGCATTTGCTCGCGTTTTTCTATACTTAAAAAGCCGGGTTTAGTACTATTTGCTCCAATACCGATATAAACCTTATCAAACAAGCCTACAGATCTTTTTACAATATCAACATGAGCTTTGGTAACCGGATCAAACGATCCCGGGAAAAGGGCTATTTTCATGAACTGCTGTATTTTATATAAAGATAAACCGAAGTATTGATTTTAGCTTAGTTATGTTTCAATTTTTGTATAAACCCATAATGTTTAACATTTGGGTTTGTATTGTCAGGTATTTGATCGTAGGCCTGGTAAAAAATGTAGTTTTTATTTTGATCAATACCCTTAAATACGGTGCCTATAACTTTTTGAAGCGCAGTATTTTCTGCTTTTAAGGTAACCGTATCCGTAAGTTTTATTGCTGATTTATATTTTATCAAAGGATAAATGCTTCCGTGATTAGCTTCTTCAACAATTTTAGGGCCGATAGAAAATAATTGAGGCTTGGTTGAAACCAGATCAACAATAAAAGGCAGCTGATATTTGAGATCCGCATCTATTAACACCTTATTACAGGCAGTTTTCATAGTATCCTCTAACTTATATTGAAAATAACTGCCAAGAGGAGCGGCTAACTGAGCTGTTATACCCATCAGGTTAACAGCATCTACTAAGTTACCGCTATTATATTGGGCCATTGCGTCTTTATAATAATCGGGCGCGGTTTTATTGTTTATACTGTACTGCCCAATCTGTAAAGAATTTATTTTCCATGTACTGCCATATTTGCCGTAAAGCACAAATAATATACAGTTAACTGGCAAATCTTTACTAATTAATAAAGAAGCATATGCTTCTTTATTAACAGCATGGAAATTTAAAACATAATCTTGGACGTTTCCTTTGTTTGAGGTAAGTGTGTCTAACCTGTTTGGGTAGATACTTTTGGTATAATATTCATCAAGTACAGTATATTCTTTAGCATTGTAGGATATCGAAGACCTGACAACAAGTGTATCAATATTTTTCTTTGCCCTTTTTAACAATTGCGGCGATAATAATGATAAGACAGCATCGGTGTCGTTTGACATGATGCCCTTAAAAAGCTTTTTGTTTAAGCTACTTATTTGCGTTCTGATATCATTGTCTATGTTATCATTTACCCAAGCGCCAGATTCTTTGTTTTTACAACTTTGTAATAGAACAATAAGACTAAGTATTAATAAAGCAGATGAGAATATTTTTTTCATTAATGTAATGCGATATAGAAATGCTAAATTACTGATTTTTAAAAAAGGAAAACGATGAGTGTCCATATTTACGCTGTTCTACAAAAGCAGGATGGTTGCTTAAATTCTGCATAGACTGGTGCTCAACAATCAATAAACCATCAGGCGTTAAAAGGCCTTTATCAAATACAATCTTTGGTATCTCGGGGATATGGTTCATATCATAAGGCGGATCTGCAAATATCAGATCATATTGCTCAGTTTCCAGTTGCAAGTATTTAAAGATATCAGCCTTAAAGGTTTTTATTTGCGTTAACCCATACTGGCGCGAGGTGTCTTTAATATAATTGATACAATGGATACTTCTGTCAACGCTGATCACCTGTTGTGCTCCGCGCGATGCAAATTCGTACGTAATATTGCCGGTGCCGCAAAAAAGGTCAAGCACTTTAATATTATCAAACTCGATCTGATTTTGCAGGATATTAAACAAGGCTTCTTTTGCCAGGTCGGTAGTAGGGCGTACCGGTAAGTTTTTGGGCGGATTAAGCCGCAATCCTTTTAAAACTCCTCCGATGATCCGCATAAGGATAAAGCTGCTAAGGTCAATATTTGTTGAGCGTTAACCGCTGTAGGTAATTCTAATATTTGAGGATCAAAAAGAACTATGTCTTTAAAAAACTGTACCAGGAGGGCATTGTATTTTTCTTCAGATGTCGAGTTGCTGCTCAATTTCAGTTCGACATCATGGGCGTTTAACCCTAATTCAGCCACTACTAATGAAGCGTAATAGGCAAGATCATCTTCTGTCTGGTATTTAAAACTATTATAAAACCGGATATCACCATCTTTAAAATACAAGAATGCCGCGCTGCCATTTTCTGCATGCAGGTAAATATTATGATTTGACGGATCGTTTTGCGCTGCAGCAGTTATCCATCCCTTACCTGAATAAACCACGTTATTCAAGCCGAACTTTTGTACTGCAGCTATCGTCCTTTCGTCGATTTTATAAATGATAAAGTTCTTTTTATCCAGTTCCTGAGCTAAAACCAGTTCATTGGCCTTTACATTTAACAAATGAGCGTAATTAGCTATCTGGTCTTTACTGAAAAGTTGTGCAGGTACTAATGTAAAAACCTCGGTAGTTAAACCAACAACGGTATTTTTATAGGTTGCTGTCAAAACATCAGCTAATTTTGTTGGGGTTTCCAACTCTGCCAGTTTTAAATCTGCACCTGATGCAATTAACTGCTTGTCGTTTATGATGGCGTATGAAAATGAATCCTTGCTAACTTGTATCAACAAGGTATAGTGAGTTGACCGGTCAATATTAAACGAAGGATCGCGGAAAGAATAAGTTTGTTCGCCCATGCTGCAAACAAAAGTAATATTTTTTAAATTACTTAATTTACTTATCCGCATTTTTGCTGGGTGTCCGCAACAGAACATATCCGTAAATCTTTTCCGCACGAACCTACTGTACAGCAGCAGGAGTTATTTGGCTTGCTGCATGATTTTTTGCAGAAGGATGTAGGCGACGAATGTTTTATCCTGAAAGGATACGCCGGTACCGGTAAAACCACCATTGTAGGGGCATTGGTAAAGGCACTAAGGGCATATAACTATAAATCGGTACTATTAGCACCTACGGGGCGTGCAGCCAAAGTAATTACCAGCTATTCGGGTCGTAAAGCTTTTACTATACATAAACGCATCTATCGTAAAAAGACCGCGCTAAACGTTGATGAGTCATTTACAATAGCCGATAACCTGGCCAATAATACGCTGTTCATTATTGACGAGGCTTCCATGATATCTGACCAGATAAGCGGCAATAACCGCGAAACCTTACTGCATGACCTGGTAAAATACGTTTATAATAAAAAGAACTGTAAGCTGATGTTGGTAGGCGATACCGCCCAATTACCTCCTGTGGGTTCTGATAATAGCCCTGCTTTAGATAGCCAGTTAATGAAGCTGGACTACGCCCTTAATGTATTTAGCTATGAATTAACAGATGTGCTGCGCCAGCAAAAAGATTCAGGGATATTGTTTAATGCAACCCGCATTCGAGATATTATCCGCCAGGAAAAAGAGATCATCCCCCAAATAACTACCAAGGGTTATACCGATGTTTTTAGAATGACCGGCGAGCGCTTGCAGGAAGGGTTGGAGTATGCCTATAATAAATATGGCAATGAAAATACACTGGTAATTTGCCGGTCCAACAAAAATGCCAACCTGTATAATAAACAGATTCGTACCCGGTTGTTATGGCGCGAAGAAGAGTTGACCGGTGGCGACCAGTTAATGGTGGTAAAGAATAATTATTTCTGGCTGCAAGATCAGGAAGAGGGTAGCACAGGCTTTATTGCCAATGGCGACATAGCTCGAATAAGAAAAGTACGCAAAATAGAAGATATGTACGGCTTCCGCTTTGCCGATGTACAATTAGAGTTTATTGATTATGCCGAAGACCCGGTGTTGGATTGTAAAGTTTTGCTGGATACGCTTTATTCAGAATCGCCGGCATTGCAATCTATCGACCAAAAGCGACTTTACCTGGAAGCTATGAAAGATTATGAGCATATCACAAACAGACGCGCCAAACATCAGGAGTTAAAACTAAACCCTTACTATAACGCCCTACAGATAAAATTTGCTTACGCCATTACCTGTCATAAGGCACAGGGCGGGCAATGGGATGCTGTATTTGTTGACCAGGGCTATCTGACCGATGATATGGTGAATATGGATTTCTTACGCTGGTTTTATACAGCCTGCACCCGTGCTACCAAGGAACTGTTCCTGGTTAATTTTAATGCTCAATTTTATGGGGGTGTTAGTGAGCAGCCGTTTTAATTATCAGCCGGTAGCTGTATCAGGAACGTTGTACCCTTACCAACAGTACTGCTTACCGTTATGGTGCCTTTATGGCTTTCTATGATCTGTTTAACTATACTTAGCCCCAAACCGGTTGATTGTTCGCCACGTAAACCCGGGCGGCCTGCTTTGCTAAAACGTTCAAATATATGCGGTATCATATTATTAGGAATGCCCACACCATGATCTTTTACTTCTATAGAGACCAAACCATCTTTTTTATAAAGATGCAGTTCTAATGTGTCGGTCTTTTTAGAGAATTTTAGCGCGTTGCTTATTAGATTATCAATAGCCCTGCTAAACTTCTCTTTATTAATATGGGCATTTAAAGCATTGCCAGAACTGATTAGCGAGATATGTGCACCGTTTTGTACTTTCCAGTTTTCAACAATACCTTTTAGGTAAAAGTTAAATTCTGTTTTTTGGGTCTCATAAATATTGATATTTTCATTGCGTGCAACATCTAACAGATCATCTAAAATATCGCGTGCTTTAACACACGACTCTTTGATCATATTAACATTATCCTGGGTGTCTTCATCCAGTTGGTCTAATTCCATCATCATGGCTATGGATTCTACAGCACCTATGGGGTTACGCAGATCATGCGCTACCATGCCCAATACCTGGTTCTTAAATTCGCCGGCTTTTTCAATTTCAATGTTCTTGCTCCTGATCTCTATGATCTGCTGATGGTAACTTGCTTTATAAGAGAAAAAATACCGCGATATCAGGAAAAATCCCGACAGCAGTACAATAGAAATCAACTGATCATATAACATACTTGTCGCATCGGCATGGGCGTAAAGTAACAATACAGTAAAGGCAACTTCAGTGATGAGTAAGAGTATCAACAGCTCGTCATATTCAAAAACGCACATCACACTAACCACACATAAGGCTATCAGGTAAATGGTCAGGGCGTTCCGCGGATCAGAAGTAGCTATAAAGCTTGAATACATACCACTTAATATAATGTATAGTGCAAACACAAAAACAAAGACAATCATTATAGCCGTAGCTTGTTTAGTTTTCTTTATTTGTACCGTAAATAAGTGGCTTAGGAGGTAAAAGATGGGTGTCACAATAATATAAACCCAGTTGGTGAAAAGAAATTCAGGAAAATTCTGTGCCTTGGTTATGCTTATAGGCAATATCCAGATTATTATACGTAATAATAGGTTCAGTAAGAAAAATATAAGCGCACAGTTGCGTATAGATAGCAAGTTTTGTAATGTATAGTAATTACGAAACCCTACCTGGTATTTATCTGTTAAGCTTCTAAAATAATGAGTATCCAAAATAAGTTATCCTGTCATCAAAAATATTAAAAAAAAGCTTCTGTTTATGTGCCTGTTTTTTAGCATTTTAATAAACTTATATTAAAAAAATGAGTTAATAATTAATGCGAATATTTATAGTAGCTTATTGACAAAAAGACACACCATTTAGAAAGTAAATGCCATTTTTTCATAAATATCAATGTGGCAAGTGTTTTGAGCATAGCCTTATAACTATATATAATTATGAATTTTAACAACTTTACAATAAAGGCCCAGGAAGCCGTACAAAAGGCTTCAGAGATCACCACAGGTAATCAGCAGCAAGCTATTGAGCCTGCTCACCTGCTTAAAGGTTTATTATTGGTTGATGAGAATGTTATATCCTTTTTATTAAAAAAATTAAACGTAAACCTTAACCGGTTACATGATATTTTGGACGAACAGATAGCTTCGTTCCCGAAAGTTAGCGGGGGTGATGTCTATTTATCATCTACCTCCAATTCGGTACTGCAAAAAGCTACAGCTTATTTGAAAGAGTTTAAAGATGAGTTTGTATCTGTAGAACATATATTGTTGGGTATATTAGCTGTAAGCAGTAAGACCAGCACCGCGCTTAAAGACTTTGGTGTAAATGAAAAAGACCTGAAAAAAGCCATCATCAGTTTACGTGGCGACAATAAGGTGACAGACCAAAATGCTGAAGCAAGTTATAATGCGTTAAATAAATATGCCCGTAACTTAAATGAGTATGCCGAATCAGGTAAACTTGACCCGGTTATAGGCCGCGACGAAGAGATAAGGCGTGTTATACAGATCTTATCGCGCCGTACAAAGAACAACCCGATATTGGTTGGTGAACCCGGCGTTGGTAAAACAGCTATTGCTGAAGGTATAGCTTTCCGTATCATAAAAGGTGACATACCCGAAAGTTTAAAAACTAAAACTGTTTTCTCTTTAGATATGGGCGCATTAATAGCCGGCGCTAAATATAAAGGCGAATTTGAAGAACGTTTAAAAGCGGTAATTAAAGAAGTTACACAGGCAGACGGCGAGATCATCTTATTTATCGACGAGATCCACACCCTGGTAGGTGCTGGAGGCGGTGAAGGCGCTATGGACGCAGCTAACATTTTAAAACCTGCCCTTGCACGTGGCGAATTAAGAGCTATTGGTGCAACAACGCTTAATGAGTATCAAAAATATGTTGAAAAGGATAAAGCATTGGAGCGCCGTTTCCAAATGGTGTTGGTGGACGAACCTGATACCGCCGATGCGATATCCATTTTGCGTGGATTGAAGGAACGCTACGAAGCCCACCATAAAGTGCGGATCAAAGATGAAGCGATCATTGCCGCTGTCGAAATGTCGCAGCGTTATATTTCTGACCGTTTCTTACCGGATAAAGCGATTGACCTGATGGACGAAGCTGCTTCTAAGCTACGCCTGGAAATGGATTCTGTACCCGAAGTGGTTGATGAGTTGGAACGCCGCATCATGCAATTAGAAATTGAGCGTGAAGCCATAAAACGCGAAAAGGATGATAAACGAGTGAAAGAGTTAGGCGAGGAGATAGCTAACCTATCTGCCGAACGCGATTCATTACGTGCTAAATGGCAAGGCGAAAAAGATGTGGTAGATGGTATCAACTTAAAAGTTGAGCAAATTGAGAACTTTAAGCTGGAAGCTGACCAGGCAGAACGTGCCGGCGATTACGGTAAAGTAGCCGAATTACGCTATGGCCGGATCCGCGAAGCGCAGGAAGAGGTTGAAAAACTGAAAGAAGCCTTGCTGAATAATCAATCGGACAGCCGAATGCTGAAAGAGGAAGTAACCTCAGAAGATATTGCCGGTGTGGTTTCACGCTGGACAGGTATACCTGTATCAAAAATGATCCAGAGCGAACGTGAGAAATTGTTAAGCCTGGAAGACGAGCTACATAAACGCGTTGCAGGTCAGCATGAAGCAATTGAAGCCATTAGCGATGCTATACGGCGTAGTCGTGCCGGTTTACAGGATAAACGTAAGCCAATAGGCTCATTCATTTTCTTAGGTACAACAGGTGTTGGTAAAACAGAATTGGCCAAAGCATTGGCCGAATACCTGTTTAATGACGAGCACGCTATGGTACGTATAGATATGAGCGAATACCAGGAACGCCACGCCGTTTCAAGATTGATAGGTGCGCCTCCGGGGTATGTGGGTTATGACGAAGGTGGTCAGCTAACCGAAGCGGTCCGCAGAAAACCATATAGTGTTATCTTGTTGGATGAGATCGAAAAAGCGCACCCGGATGTGTTTAATATTTTGTTACAAGTGTTAGATGATGGCCGCTTAACCGATAATAAGGGCCGTGTGGTAAACTTTAAGAATACCATTATCATTATGACATCAAATATAGGCTCAAACATTATACAGGAAAATTTCCAGGATTTTGAGGATAGCGATAAAGATGAAGTAATAGCCAAAACCAAAAGCCAGTTGTTTGATGTATTAAGGCAAACCATACGCCCGGAGTTTCTAAATAGGATAGACGAGATCATCATGTTCACACCGCTTAGCCGTAATGAGATAGGCGATATTGTTAAACTACAGTTTAAACAAGTGCAGCAAACATTGGCCGAAATGGGCGTAGAGATAGAAGCTACGGACGAAGCGTTAGACTGGCTGGCACAGTTGGGTTATGATCCTCAGTTTGGCGCAAGACCCTTAAAACGGGTGATCCAGAAACGGATATTAAACGAGTTATCTAAGCAGATCTTATCAGGTAAGGTGGATAAGAACAGCAAGATTAAATTAGATATGTTTGATAACCAGTTTGTGTTTTTAAACACAAATGAGACTGATGAGAATTAATACCGTAGCGATGGGTTTTAAACCCATCGCTAAATGATAAACAGAACGAGCGACCAATAAGGTCGCTCGTTCTGTTTTAAAAGGGTGTCATGCTGAGGTACTCGAAGCATGCGGGAAAAGGCCTTTACGCTCGCCCTTCGACGGGCTCAGGGTGACACCTTCCGCTCGTTTTAAGTGCTTATTTATTATTTATGATATCCTCAGCAAAATTACTGGTTCGTTCAAACGTGTAACCCTTTGATTGTGCCCAAAAAATAAATGCTTTGATTTTTTTAACATAAGCATCCCCCGAGTTTTTGGAGACATAATTAGGAAAGCCAAAGCGTTCCGGCTGTTTCAGATCTGTAAACTCCCAGGGGTGAAAATACAGGTTTAAATACCCGTCTTTACGATGTGCTGCTGCACTCATCCATTTGATGAGCAATAGTGACACATTATGAAACGTCAGCCAAAATAAAGGGAAACGTACCAACGGCGATACCGATGCCGGTATTTGTAAAACACCGTGATCAAAATACCAGGTACGCGGTTTTTTTAAATTATTGTACCGACCAGGTATAAAAGTGGGGTTCATAGAGGTGTTATAACTGTAACCTGCCTTGGCTATCTCGGCCTCATCAACCGGCATCATCCGTGCCATACGGAAGCCAGTAACTTTAGTGCCTGATATTTCTTCCAACTTAGCTTTTGATTGGGCCAGGTGCTCAACCTTAAAATCAGAATGGTAATACCCATGCGATGCGATCTCGTGGCCATCAGTTACCATCTTGGCTATAATATCAGGTTTGTTAACCGCGTAGTTTGCTGTACAGAAAAAAGTGGCTTTTATGCCGGTTTCTTTTAACAGGTCCAATATCAGTAAGGTACCTGTTGTGGATATAGCCAGTTGGTCTTCGAAAGATATGGTCTTGCCATATTCCATCGGCATATCAAACTCCTCTACATCAAACCCCAGCAGAATCATTTCTTGGTCTTAAAAGATTGGTTGAACGGATAATATAATTAGGGCGGTGTTTGGTTTGCAGGAATATCTTACCCAAGTAAGAGCCTATTATACCCAATACCAGGAGCTGTAAGCCACCAAAAAAGGCTACTGTAGCAATTAACGATGCCCAGCCTGAAAGTGCGTCATATCCCCAGAAATAACTAATTAAGATATAGGGGATATAGAGCAAGGCTGATACCGAGAAAAACAAGCCTAAACCTGTCGCGATGTACAAGGGACGTACACTAAAGGCCATGATACTGCCCACGGCCAACTTTACCAGTTTAAAGAAAGAATAACTGGCTTCGCCCGTATGCCTTGCGGCAGGAGTGTAGGGGATACCCATTTGCAGAAAACCTACCCATTTAACCATCCCTCTAAAAAATATCTCGTACTCGTTTATCTGCTTTAGCTCGGTTACTACTTTTTGGTCAAGCAGCCTGAAATCAGATATACCGTTCTCTAAGGTAATATCAGATATAGCATTAATGAACTTATAGAATTGTTTCGACGCGAATTTCTGAAAACCACTAACGTGCGGGTTGGAATCTTCGCGGTAAGTGTAGATAATATCGTACCCTTCTTCCCAATATTTTAGCATCTGTGGTAGCAGGTGTGGAGGATGCTGCAGATCGGCATCCATGGTAATAACCGCATCTCCCTTGGCCATATCAATGCCTGCTTTTAAAGCGTAATCCTTACCGAAATTTTTGGATAGTTCGATATAATAAACATTAGGGTGGGCCTCTGCCTGTAACTTGATCTCTCGCAGTGTATTGTCCTTACTGCCGTCGTTTACAAGAATGTATTCATAGTCGTAGCCGGTTGGAGCTAACGACTTGTTCAATTCAGCAACAAGATGGGCAATGTTATTTTCCTCGTTATAGGCCGGTATTACAATTGAAAGTTTCTTACTCATGCTGATACTGCAACTATATCCTTATTGGTAAATTGTCTGAATAATGCCTCATAAATAATTTTAAGCCATATTAGGAAGCAAGGTAACGCTTTTAACGCATATGGGTCAACATAGTGTTCTTTCAAATAGCGGGGGAAAAGGTCCGACGGCGAAAGACTGGTCAAGATCAAAGCGAATACCAATAAAAACACATCCAATGCAGAAACAGGTCGCCCGCTGTTAATATACCATATAGCCACACCCACAAACGCGATGATATAGGTGGGCGATTCTGAACCGGTACTGAATATAACCGGAAATATCAGCGTTGATGCTACAATAAGCAACTGGTAATTTAAATTGCTAAATAGTTTTATCCGTAGATAAGACAATCCGAATAACAACACACCCGGCAACAAAACCACCAGGTTGGACAAGTTAGGCACCATCATTTTTCTAACCATCCCCATAACAGAAACATCCTCGCGGGTAGAGGCTATATTAGTCAGGTTTTTACCAACCAGGTCATGATACCAGTCTTGATAGGTTTGTATAATAAAGGAAGGCGATGATAGCAGCATTGGCAATACAAATAACACTACCGACCAAAATATTAACGAGCCTATTAGCTTTATTTTATTGTTCGAAAAGAAAAAGAAAGCCAACCCAACCACACCATAAAGTTTGATGAATGTACCTAAGGCTATCATCAACGCTGCCCAGAAGTCATTCTCTTTTTTGATAAAGATAAAGCTGAACAATATCAACGCCGCAATAAGTGGGTTGATCTGCACATTGGCAGCCGAGGTCATTAACTCATGTGCGCAAAGCAACAGTATGATCAGCCCATGCTCTTTTTTTATAGGAAGTTTTTGAATAGCGAATAGTAATAACCATGCCGTGAACATCACCCATAAAACAACACCTACGGCATCGGGCATCAGGGCAAAAGGAGCTATGACATAGGCAAATATCGGCCCGTAATGATTAAGGTCGAAATAATGCTCAGGCTCGCGCACATACAAGTTTTGCTGGTGTATAACATGAATAAAGTTATACTTATAAACAAAATAATTATTGTGGATATGGCTATGGCCCAATACTACACTCTTGCCCACCGCAAACAGGCTCAAGCCAAACCATATCGTATATATAAAAGGTTTACCGGTAAAAAAACTGGCCAATTTTTGCATTAAAACGAGATTGTATTTGGTTGGCAAAAGTAGCTAAAAAAACCAAAAATATTACCCCAATACTATAAGTGTGTTGTAATACTTCTACTAATGGACAGGTAGTTTTTAAAGCGACCTAAGTTTTCTATATTCGTCTAATCAAAACTTGAACCGAATGAATAAAATCTCCATTTTATTAGTGCTTTTAATCTTTGGTTTAAATGTAAAGGCACAGGAAACAAGATATCCATACACTATAGTAAATGCATCTTGTGACTGCCCCGAAATGGAGTGGACAAAAGAACACTCGTTTGAATTAAAAGATATCCATCAATCGTTAAACGATATTGAAATAAGGCTAAGAACGAATGAAGGATTTCTTTATGGCATCGCTTATAGAATTTTAATCAGGAAAAATGGTATTTATCATGCTTTCTTTTATTTAAAAAAGTCAAGTTCGATAAATCCTTATATACCCGACTCTTTGGGGGGCAATGCCAAATTTGAGAAAAATCCGTATATAAAGTTTGAAATAACTAATAAAAATCTCGACTCGGCCTTTTCAATATTGACAGCTCATCATATAGGAAACTTACCTAATCAAAGTGATATTTATAAAGGACCTGCTTTTGCCAATCATTTAATGGAATGCAAAATTGGAAATAAGTATGCAAAATATTTTTTTGGAGGAGTGAAAGAATTGATGGATTCATTTCCGAATGAAAATGTTTACAAAGATTATTATGCAATTTTGTTAGCTCTGTATGGTTTAAGTGAACCTTACGAAAAACAAGCCGACGAGTTTATTAGATATCCTGAGCGTTTTCGCAATAAATAAGTCAATGCTATATCTATTTATAACAAAGAAGGCCCTGATAAACAGAGCCTTCTTTTATACTTAAGCTGTGATTTTATACCGATGCTAATGTCACACCCGATAGCTGATCTGCGAAAGCGATAAATGCTTTATCAGCATTAATGTTATCCAGGTTGTCGATCAGTTTTTGCAAATTAACCGTACCGATAACATATTTATAAGTACCTGAATAATAGCGCTCTTTAATGTTTTTGAAATCTAATAGTCTAACCAACTCTTCGTCTTCATAACGCAGGTAAATGTTCAGTTCAATATCGTTGGTAAAGTTCAGGCCTTTGCTGTCTTTGGTCTTTTTGTACTCGTACTGGTAACCATAACGTAAAGCAGCAATATCAGACAATACAGCCGACCCGGTAGGGTGACCACCTGCTCCTTTACCGAAGAAGAATTGCTGATCGGCAAAAGCGGCCTGTACTGTTACGCCATTGTATTCATACTCCACATTGTATAAAAACTCTGCTTCGGTAACAAATTTGGGCAGTACAAACAACGTTACATGCTGGTCGTCCAGTTCTTTAGCTACTGGTACCAGCTTGATCTTCAAGTTCTTTTCGCGGGCGTACCTCAGGTCATTAGCATCTAAGTTCTGTATACCGAAGTTAAATACTTTTTCCGGATCGATCACTACGCCATAAGCATGTGCCGCTGCAATGATCAGCTTGTATTTAGAATCAAACCCACCAACATCGCTGATCGGGTCGGTCTCAGCAAAACCAAGATCCTGCGCTTGTTTTAGCGCGGTAGCATAATCCATGTTCTCTAAAAAACCTTTAGACAGGATATAATTAGACGACCCATTAAAGATCCCGCTTATAGAGTGCAGCAACTCGTTATCATAATACTCTTCCAGGTTACGAATGATGGGGATACTGCCGCAAACCGCGCCTTCATATAGTAACGAGGTTCCATACTCATTTTGCAGGGCAATTAACTCGTCCAAATGTTTGGCTATCATCTTCTTGCTTGCCGATACTACATTTTTTCCTGTTTTTAAGGCCGTAGAGACAATATCAAAGGCAGCCTCTGTATCATTGATCAACTCTATAATAGTATTGATCTCCGGGTTGTTGAGTAGCTCGTTTTTATCAGTAGTAAAATAATGTTCAGGTAAAGAACGCTTTTTAGTGGCATCTTTAATGGCTATTTTTTTTATTTCGAGGTTTAGATTTTTAGTTCTGATGATATCATGCAGCCCCTGGCCAACAACTCCGAAGCCAAACAGGCCGATATTTAATTTTGTACTCATTATGCGGTTTGGTGTAATTGGATGATCTTTCCTTTTACGTCTGTTTTAAAAAATGATGTGATAATATTAGTTAATGCTTCTGTTTCAATTAGAAACCCGTCATGGCCGTAATAAGATTCAAACTCGGCAAATGCTGATTTAGGGATATGGTTAAACAGGTATTGCTGTTCTTCGATAGGAAATAACAGGTCCGACTTAATGCCTATAACCAGCGTACGTGCTTTTATTAAGCTTAAAGCTTTTTCAATAGTACCCCGGTTACGACCCACGTTATGCGAGTCCATTGATTTGGTTAAATACCAATAGCTATAGGCATTAAAACGGTTAACCAGTTTATCGCCCTGGTAATTTTGATAGCCGGCAGCTTTATAATTATCGGTAACCGCGTCGCTGTCTTCCTGCTGGCTAATGCCATATGTTTTATAACCACGATAGGATAGGAGTGCCATGCTTCTTGCAGCTTTTAAACCTTTGGCTCCACCTTTAGGAGTATTGTTATTGAATGTCGGATCAGCTGCTATAGCCAAACGCTGCGACTCATTAAAGGCAATGCCCCACGGCGAATGTTTAGCATTGGCCGCAATAGTGATCAGGTTCTTTATAAAATCAGGTTCTATAATGGCCCATTCTATAGCTTGTTGGCCACCTAATGAACCACCAATTAAAGTATGGATACTTTCAACGCCCAAATGTTTAGCTAACAGTTGCTGCGACTTGATCATATCCCTTACCGTAACCTGCGGGAATGTTTGATAATAAGATTCGCCGGTTGTGGGGTTAATGCTTAACGGCCCGCTTGAGCCGTAAGCAGAGCCCAACATATTAGCACATACAATAAAATGGTCAGTAGGGTTAAAATAATCTTTATCACCAAATAAACCTTTCCACCAATCCATCACATCAGAGTTAGCCGTGAAAGCATGGCATACCCATACCACGTTATCTTTAGCTGCATTTAACCTTCCGTAAGTATGGTAACTTACTTCAAGCTCTTGCAAACCCTGGCCGGATTCCAACTCAAATGCTTCCGAATATTTATACGTTCCTGTACTCATTATCTAAATTATACCTATCAGGCTTATTTGATTTTGTTGAAAGCCTGTTCAAAATCCGCTTTAATATCATCAATGTGCTCAATACCCACAGCTACACGTAATGATGTTGGCGTAACACCTGCAGATAGTTGTTCCTGGTCAGAAAGTTGCTGGTGTGTTGTTGCTGATGGCTGTATGATCAATGTTTTAGCATCGCCTACGTTTGCCAGGTGGCTTACCAGTTGCAGGCTGTCAATTAACGCGCTTGCCTTTTCTTTATCGCCTTTTACTTCGAACGATAAAACAGCCCCAAAGCCATTTTTTAAATATTTCTTTGCTAAAGTATGGTATGGCGATGATGGTAAACCCGGGTAGTTGACGTTAGCCACCTGCGGATGTTGCTCTAACCATTGTGCCAACGCTAAAGTGTTATCGACATGACGTTGTACACGTAATGACAGGGTTTCTATTCCCTGCAATAATAACCATGAATTAAATGGCGATTGTGCAGGCCCGAAGTCACGCAAACCTTCAACACGGGCACGAATAATGAACTGGATATTACCAAAAGGCCCGTTAACACCGAAAACATCAGCAAAAACTAAACCGTGGTAACCTTCAGATGGTTCTGTAAATTGTGGAAATTTACCATTTCCCCAGTTATAATTACCGCCATCAACAATAACGCCGCCTATAGTAGTTCCGTGTCCGCCAATCCATTTGGTAGCTGCTTCAACAACAACGTTTGCGCCATGCTCCAAAGGCCTTATCAAATATCCGGCTGCGCCAAAGGTATTATCAACTATTAGCGGTAGGTCGTGTTTTTTTGCTACTGCCGCAACTTTTTCAAAATCAGGGATACTATAACCCGGGTTACCTATGGTTTCCAGGAAAATAGCCTTAGTCTTCTCATCTATTAATGCCTCAATATTTTCGGCTGTATCATCTTTAGCAAAACGTGCTTCTACACCCAATCGTTTAAAAGCTACTTTAAATTGGTTATAGGTACCACCATATAAAAAAGGCGACGTTACAAAGTTATCGCCTGCTTGTAATATATTATTTAACGCAATAAATTGAGCTGACATACCAGATGCTGTTGCCAGTGCCGCAACGCCACCCTCTAATGCCGCGACGCGTTTTTCAAACACATCGGTAGTAGGGTTCATGATCCGGGTGTATATGTTACCAAACTCTTTTAGCGCGAACAGGTTTGCACCATGTTCAGCGTTTTTAAATACATATGAGGTTGTTTGATAAATAGGTACAGCGCGTGATCCTGTTGTAGGGTCAACTTCCTGACCGGCGTGTAATTGCAGGGTTTCGAATTTTTGAGTAGACATGATCTTTTAAGTTTTAAAGGTTTATGAATTTTAACATTTTTTTACGTTTTGACAATAGGATAGCTATATCCATTGACAGAACACGTGTTTTTTCGGAATAGAAAAAAGGAAACGTATTAACTGTATCAGCAACAGCAGCACATACAGCAATAAAAATTATTGTGTATAAATGCGGTGCTCTTAAGAGCATTAATATTGTTTACAGGATGGGAGTTTGTTAAATTTTCCATGTTGTTAATTTATATTTCCCGGGATATTTACCGGGCCAGGAATTGGCACCTTCTCTAACCTTAGAGGGTTGCCAGCGGGTCACAGAGCCTGATCTCTCGCCGCTTCTTTATAAATCAAAACCTTTATTAAGGGAATTGATCTTGGTATTGCTACCGAATATGGTTGCAAAATAAGGTGATAATTCTTATTAAACCAAATTTATTTTTTTGTTCTTAGGTAAAAGCGAAAAGACCAAAGCAGAAAGCTTGATAAATCATACTTAAAGCATTGGACTTTTAGCTTTCTGATTTTGGCTATAAAAGCGCCTGTTTCAAATCACCTATCAAATCATCAATATGCTCCAACCCAACCGAGATCCGCAGTAAATTAAACGGTGTTTTGGTATCCGGCCCTTCCATGGTAGCACGATGCTCTATCAAGCTTTCAACACCACCTAAACTGGTGGCTTTGGTAAATAGTTGCAGCTTATTAATAACACGATTAGCTTCTTCAGGCCCATCTTTTAAACAAAATGATAATACACCGCCAAAGCCACTCATTTGCTCTTTGGCAACGTTATGATTAGGGTGCGATGGCAATCCCGGATATAATACGCTTTCAACTTTAGGGTGGTTATTTAAAAATTCTGCCAGCAATTGTGCGTTTTGTACATGTCCGCGTACCCGGTAAGGTAGGGTTTTGATACTGCGCACCAGGTAATAACAATCGGCAGGCGAGGGGATAGCGCCACCCATGGTTTGTACGTCGCGGATCTTTTGCCACCAGTCGTTATTTTCGGCAGTGATCAATGCGCCACCCATCAGGTCGCTATGTCCGCCAAAGTATTTGGTGGTCGAGTGCATGACCAGGTCAGCACCCAAAGCCAGTGGCTGCTGGCAAATAGGTGTAGCGAAGGTGTTATCACAGGCCACTTTTAACTGATGTTGCTTGGCCACAGCCACTATCTTTTTAATATCAGTGACCTTAAGTAGTGGGTTTGATGGTGTTTCTATCCATATCAAACCAGTGTTAGGCTTGATATGCGCCTTTAAAACTTCGGTATTATCAATATCAATAAAATCAAACTCCAGTATGCCGGCAAATAGTTGTTTTAATTGGTTACGCAATCCGTGATACATATCATCGGGAGCAATAATGTGCGTTCCGGGTTTTAAAGATTGAAAAACAGCCATACCGGCAGCATTGCCTGATGAAAAGGCCGCGGCTTCAATACCGCCTTCTAACTTGGCCAATACGTTTTCTAAAGATGTGCGGTTAGGATTAGCAGCACGGCTGTAGATATAACCCTCACGAAAACTACCATCCTCCATACGCTCAAACGTGGTCGACATAATAATAGGTTGTACAACTGCCCCTGTTGTTGCATCGGTATGATTTCCGGCGTGAATGGCTATAGTTTCTGTTTTCATGATGGCTCAAAATTACCGTATAAATTATGAATTAATAAAGTAAATTTGTTTTACCTTTTATTATGAGTCATACTATTATGAAAAATCCAAGATCTATATTATTCAGCATCCTTGCGGTAGCAATGGTGCTAACATGTTGTAAGAAAGATGCAACCACATCGCAATTTGATACCAGCTTAAAAGCCTGGAATGCTTATAAAGCAAAAGTAAATAACACTTACGCTTATACATCTACGTTTAGCCCAGCAACAGATATTAATAATGAAACCACGATCACGATAGTTAATGGAAATATCACAGCCCGCGATTTTTATTTATATCAGGGTAGTTATAATCCAAGCACCGGTGTAACTACTCCTGTTTTAGCCCGCGAATGGCACGAAAAAGCCACAGACCTTAATACTCATGGTAGCGAAGGTGCTCTTTTTTACACCATCGATGATCTTTACGCGTTGGCTAAAAGCTCTTGGATAGGGGCTGATAAAAGTAAAAATACGGTGTTTTTTGAAACCAATAACAATGGTATAATATCAAAAGTCGGTTATATACCCAATGGTTGCAAAGAGGGATGTTTTATTGGCATCCAAATTAAATCCATAACTCCTTAAATTGTTTTGCTGTGTAAAATCAGCGTCATACTATCTGCTCAAATAAGGGAATAAAGGTAACCAGGTTACAGAATTGAGGCATTTTGTTACCTTTGTTCAAATATTTTTCTAAATGGAAGTAGCAGATAATTTAAAGGTTTTATTGAATGATCCGCACCTTTTACCGGGGCTAAAAAATATTGCCGAAAAGGTGCTTCATAACCAGCGAATTACCTTTGATGAAGGCGTTTTATTGTATGAAAAAGGCGAGTTGGGGTATCTGGGCGTTTTAGCCAATTATATTCGCGAACAACGCCATGGTGATAAAACTTATTTTAACCGTAACTTTCATATCGAACCAACCAACCTTTGTGTTTACGATTGTAAATTTTGCTCATACTCGCGCCTGCTTAAGCAAAAAGAAGAAGGGTGGGAGTACACCATGGACGAAATGTTTGACCTGGTAACCAAATACGATAATGAGCCGGTTACCGAAGTGCATATTGTGGGCGGTGTATTACCTCAATATGATGTGCCTTTTTATGTGGAATTATTTAAACGCATTAAAGCACATCGCCCTGAGCTGCATGTTAAAGCACTCACGCCGGTTGAATACCATTATATATTTAAGAAAGCTAAAATTGATTACGCCACAGGTATGAAAATGATGCTGGATGCCGGGTTAGAATCTATACCTGGTGGTGGTGCGGAAATTTTTCATCCTGAAATACGCGAGCAAATAGCCAAAGATAAATGCACAGCCGACCAATGGCTGGCTATACACGAAGAATGGCATAAGCTGGGTGCACGGTCAAACGCTACCATGTTATATGGGCATATAGAAGAATACAGGCACCGTGTGGATCATATGGACCGATTAAGAGAATTACAGGACAGAACAGGTGGCTTCCAAACATTTATCCCGTTGAAATTTCGTAATAAAGATAACCAGATGTCAAACGTGCCAGAATCAACAGTTGTTGAGGATTTGCGTAATTATGCCATATCACGGATCTATCTGGATAATTTCGATCATATAAAAGCTTACTGGGCTATGATAAGCCGCACTACGGCACAGTTGTCTTTAAACTTTGGGGTTGATGACATTGACGGTACGCTTGACGATACCACTAAAATATACTCGATGGCTGGCGCTGAGGAGCAAAAACCGGGCATGAGTACCAAACAACTGGTTGAACTGATAAAACAAGTTGGCCGTTACCCAATTGAGCGAGATACCTTATACAACGTGGTTACCGACTATAATGACTACCAGTTTGCCGAAGAACCAAAACCGCAGTATTATAAACTGCCGGTGATAAATTAAAGCCCCTCTTAAATCCTCCCCGGTAGGGAGGACTTTGAGAAAGGGTAATATAAAATAAAAGTCTCCCCTGCCGGGGGAGATTTAGAGGGGGCTAAATGATAAAAACACTATATATTGTCCGTCACGGACAAACAGATCTGAATAAGCAGGGTATTGTACAGGGCCGCGGTAAAAATACCGACTTAAATGATGAAGGCCGTAAACAAGCCAGTCAGTTTTATGAGGCCTATAAATCTGTCCCTTTTAATAAGATCTATATTTCTGAACTTAAGCGCACACAACAAAGTATCCAGCAATTTATTGACCTGGGGATACCTTATCAGAAACTATCGGGCTTAGATGAACTGGCATGGGGTATTTATGAAGGTATGCCCAATACGCCCGATACCAAAGCCGCCTTTTTAACACTAATGCGTGATTGGGTTGCCGGTAAACTGGATAGCAAATTCGAGAACGGTGAAAGCCCGAATGAGGTTAGGTTAAGGCAACTGGAAGCTTTACAGATTATTATGAGCCATACTGAAGAGGAAGAAGTGCTTATTTGTATGCACGGCCGTGCTATGCGCTTATTCTTATGTTTGCTTACCGGTAAACCGCTGACAGAAATGGATGCCTTCCCACATCAAAACCTGGTATTATATAAAGTTATTTTTGATGGCGACAGGTTTGAAATAGTAGACTTTAATAATGCCGATCATCTAAAACACGACTAAACATCTCTGTGAAAAAACTCAAAATATCAGCTGTAAGCTATACTAATACCAAACCTTTTTTATACGGTATCCAACATACCGATGTTATTAATAAAATAGATCTTAGCCTGGACATACCGTCAGATTGTGCCCAGAAACTAATAGATGACAAGGTGGATATAGGCCTTATACCTATTGCTGCCACACTCAATCTACCATACTGGGAAATTGTAACCGATTATTGTATTGGAGCCGTTGGAGCGGTTAATTCGGTGTTTATATTCAGTAATTGTGATATTAAGGAGGTGACCCATTTGCAGTTGGACCCAGAATCGCGCTCATCAAATAATTTAGCATTGGTACTGCTAAAGAATTTCTGGAAGATAAAGCCTGAGTTAATCATTAATGCCGATGATTACTCAAACAACCCGGATAATACAACCGCTTTTGTACAAATAGGCGATAGGACCTTCGGGAAAAAAGATCAATTTAAGTTTGTTTATGACCTTGCCGAAGAATGGCAAAAGTTTACCGGACTACCGTTTGTTTTTGCTGCGTGGATAGCTAATAAGCCCATTTCGCAGGATTTTGTGGCAGAATTTAATAACGCCCTAAAAATAGGATTAGCGCATAGGGCAGAGTTGCTTAAAGAATTACCTGCAAGAGCAGATTTTGACCTGGAAGATTACTTAATGCACAAGCTGGATTTTAATCTGACCGATGACAAGCGTAAAGCGCTATACCTGTTCCTGGATTATATAAAGGCTTTATAATAGTCAATTAAACCAAGTAGCTTAAAATCAATCCTATCGATACCATAATAATTGTGGTGTGATAGGAGTATGGCAAAACGTTTACGAAGATATAGTACCAGCTTTAAGATCATTGTGATTTTATTAGTAATGATTTTTACAGGATACTTATTCAGAACGTTTACTACCGGTACCAAACAAATCATTCTTGCAGATACCGTGGCTGAAAGTCATCCGCTTAAGAAACATATAAAAAGACATAGAAATAAAAACTATACGAAGCTTTTAAAACCTTTAGCCCCTGTTGTTGATACGCCAAAGGTAATAGCAATCAAACCTGAACCTCCTAAACAAATCGCTTTAATTAAACCTGCGCCGACTAAGCAATTACCTGATACTATTAAACAAAATAGCACTTTCTTATACATTACTTACGTTCAGCCAAATGCAACCGGCATTGTGAAATTAAGAGAACAGGACAATTTCAATTCAACCACGCTGGCAAATATCCCCGCAAAATCAAAAGTACAGGTGTTAGAAAAAGGAGCGACCTATTATAAAGTAGCTTATAATAATAATATTGGTTTTGTGCCTAAATGGACCCTGCAAATTAAATAGCATAGAACCGTTAATCTTTAAAAGATTTTATAATAATTAGTTTTTTGCGCTTTTTATGACCTATTTCATGTAAATAACCCGTTACAATGCCTTTTTAGGTATTTTTTGAATAGTTTTGAAATTTACATATTGTACAAAATACACTAAGTAAATTAAAAAATTGATAATTTAATATTATTTGAATATATAAATTATGAAATATTTATAAAAGTTTTAAAATATTATAACATCGTTAAACCATACCGTATTTTTGTTGTCAATAATGAAAAACAAAAACACAATGAAAAAAATAATCTTAACCGCAGTAGTAGCTACAATGATTAGCTTAACTGCATTTGCCGATGGCGGTAAAAAATCTACAACAGAAGTTGGTGAACAAAATGTATCATATACCGTACTTACTCAATTCAAATCTGATTTTGAAAATGCAAGTAATGTAGTTTGGACAGTTAACTCAACCGCTCAAAAAGCAGCGTTTACTTTAAACAATGTTAACTATACTGCATATTATGATTCAATAGGCCAGTACTGGGGTTTAGCCCAAAATGTTGCTTACCCAACTGTAACCAGTGCAATCAAAAAACAAATTGCTAAAAGCTATAATGGTTATGACGTAAAAGAAGTTACCAGATTTGAAGCACAAGATGGTGAAGAACCGGTTGTTTATTTTATTAACCTTAAAAGTGCAACAAGCGAAGTTATTTTAACCATTGCCCCAAGCGATGGCCAGATCAAAAACATTGATATAATTAAATAACTAAACACTCACAAAGATTTAAAGCCGCGTTACTATGTGTAACGCGGCTTTTTTGTTTCCTATAGGTTATAGTTATGTAATGTCTATGTAAATAGTAGATTATTTTCAGGTTAACTATTGTTATTTAAAACAAACACGCTAACTTTAAAAATAAATTCAATTTAAAAAACATACTATCATGAGTTTAAGATTAGGCGATAAAGCCCCAAATTTTACAGCACAAACGTCACTTGGCGAAATAGATCTTTATGATTATTTAAGCGATGGGTGGGGCGTACTATTTTCGCACCCTGCAGATTATACACCGGTTTGTACTACCGAATTAGGCAGAACTGCGGCTTTAAAAGACGAGTTTGCCAAACGTAATGTTAAAGTATTGGCCCTGAGTGTTGATTCGGCAGAATCACATAGAGGTTGGATCAAAGATATTAATGAAACACAAAATGTGGAAGTTACTTTCCCGATAGTAGCCGACGAGGATCGCAAAATTTCTGAAGCTTATGATATGATCCATCCCAATGCTTCTGTAAACGCAACTGTACGTTCGTTATTCATTATCGGCCCTGATAAAGCCATTAAACTGATCATAACTTACCCTGCATCAACCGGCAGAAATTTTATAGAAATTCTGCGTGTTATTGATTCATTGCAACTTACCGCGTACCATAGTGTGGCAACTCCGGCCGACTGGAAAGATGGCGAAGATGTGGTAGTAGTACCGGCCATAAAAACAGAAGACATCCCGGCAAAATTTCCTAAAGGCTTTACAGAGGTTAAACCATACTTACGATTAACCCCGCAACCAAATAAATAATTTTATTTGGATAAGTAAATAATTTTATATATTTGGGGAAGCAGGGTGTATTTATTCCACTGATTATTAATACCATTTGTATTCAGTCTGGTTTAGTATATATCTAAAACAAATTTTTTAATACTATATATATTATTATGAAAACTGGAAAAGTAAAATGGTTTAACACACAAAAAGGTTACGGCTTTATTGTTACCGAAGACGGGAAAGATCTTTTTGTACACTTTAAGGATGTGCAAGGCGGTGTAAACGCTATTAAAGATAACGATAGCGTTGAATATGATGTGGAAGACGGCAGAAAAGGCTTACAGGCAGTAAATGTAAAAAAAGTATAATTTACTATCCCCGAAATTAAAAGAACCTCTGTAAACCCAGGGGTTTTTTTTTGCCGAAAAATTATAATGATCTGCCTAATTGGCTTACTTTAGGCCAACCAATTATTTATCAATTATGACCGACACCACGCAGGCCAAAATTTCACGAAACGTTGCTTTTTTAGTATTAGTAGCCTCGTTAGGTTACTTTGTAGATATTTATGACCTGGTTATCTTCTCTATAGTACGGTTAAGAAGCCTGCAGGAAATAGGCGTACCTGCCGACAGGATTGAAACCGATGGTAACTACATCATCAATATGCAAATGTTTGGTTTGCTGCTGGGTGGCATATTATGGGGAGTTATTGGCGACAAACTGGGCCGTATCAAGGTATTGTTTGGGTCGATATTCTTATACTCGATAGGCAACATTGTTAACGGTATGGTGCATGATGTTAACAGTTATGCCATCATCCGCTTTGTAGCAGGTATAGGCCTGGCCGGCGAATTAGGTGCCGGTATAACTTTAGTTAGTGAAACACTAAGCAAAGAGCGTAGGGGATACGGTACTACCATTGTGGCCATGATAGGCCTTTTAGGCGCTGTAGCGGCAGCCTGGGTGGGCCATTATAACTGGCGCACCGCTTACTTTGTAGGTGGCGGCCTGGGCATAGTTTTGCTATTACTGCGGATGGGTACTTTCGAATCGGGGATGTTTAAGAACATTCATGATAAGGACATATCAAAGGGCAACATCTTCATGTTGTTTAATAACCGCAAACGGTTCCTAAAATATTTATACTGTATCTTGATCGGTGCGCCATTGTGGTATGTGGTGGGTGTTTTAGTGACCAAAGCCCCTGAATTTGGGATAGCCTTAGGTGCTCCAAAACCTTTAATAGCAGGCACCGGTATTTTGTTCACTTATGTAGGGATTTCTGTTGGTGGTGTTTTCGCGGGATTATTAGCGCAGTATAGCCGTTCGAGGAAGAATACTATGTTTGTTTTTCTATTACTATCACTCATTAGTGTGATGTTTTACCTGAGCGCAAAAGGTATTACCCAAACCCAGTTTAAATGGCTTTGCTTCTTTATGGGTTTCGCGGTAGGCTATTGGGCCACATTTGTTACCATCGCGTCCGAGCAGTTTGGCACCAATATCCGGTCGACCGTTACTACTACCGTTCCTAACTTTGTGCGTGGCTCGTTAATACCTATCAATTTTGCGTTTAGTGCCCTAATGGTACATTTCGGCCGTATTCAAACCGGTTATATCATGATGATAGCCTTAACCGCTATATCCTTATTTGCTACCAGCCAGCTTAAAGAAACCTTTGATAAGGACCTGGATTATATTGAGGATGAAGGTGCTAATATGATGACGTAGAGATGAAAAATAGACTGATAATAATAATGGGATTAATAGGGTTGGTTGTAATAAACAAACCTCTATTCGCCGAAAACTATTCTCATTTTGTTACCTCAACTATTAGATACCCTATATTGGATACCATCTACTATCTTCATGATACAACACTTGTCCAGAAAAATAATTTTCCAATGAAAGCCTACAATGGGTGGCTTGGTAGAATATTTGTAATAAAATGTAACTGCTTAAGTATCGGAAATATCTATCTCCAAAGTCTTAAAAAGAAAGTAATTATTGATGGGCAGCAAATGAAGTCGTTGAAATTAATAACACTATCAGATTTAATAAACTTTGTTAAAGCCAATAATACTCCAAATTTTGGCGATGTGACTTTCGGGCAAAACCACTTGGTTTATGTTGTAGAATCGTCAAAACCAGGGTATATTTTGCATAGAGTTTATAATAGTAGTATTTATTATGAAACCGTAGAATAAGTGCCATATAGCTCACGTCATGTTAGTCCGGATTTATAAACCATATAGCGCAAGTCTTATTGCGATGGCCAATAGCTTAGCCTGACTTGTGACTACGAAGCACAAGTCAGACCTTTTCTCAGTCCTGCCCGCTAAGACTTGCGCTATATTGGTGTGAGTCCGGGATTATAAATCCGGACTAACGTCTACTGTAAAGATTTGACAACTTTTAAAAAGTTGTCAAATCTACGACCCATCTTTAAATCCAAAATCGCATTTTTGCACCAATGATCAGTAAAGAACAAATAGCCGCCGATTACCAAATTATCCAGGACGAGATCTGCCGCGCTTTAGAAGCGGTAGACGGTAAAGCCAAATTTGAAGAAGAAAAGTGGGAGCGGGAAGGTGGCGGCGGTGGCCGTACGCGTGTTATCCAGAACGGCAAGATCTTTGAAAAAGGCGGTGTAAACTTTTCGGCTGTTGAAGGCGAGCTGCCTGATGCCATTAAGAAAGCTTTAAAAGTAGATAGCGACGATTTCTTTGCGACCGGGGTATCTATCGTCATCCATCCCAATCATCCGCTGGTGCCCATTATACACATGAATATCCGGTATTTTGAAATGCCATCATCATTTGGCGAGGGTAAAGAGCCTATACGCTGGTTTGGTGGTGGTATAGACTTGACACCGCATTATGTTGTTGAAGACGATGCCAAATTCTTCCACAGTAGCCTAAAAGCGGTTTGTGATCGTTTTAACAGCGAGTTTTACACCCGCTTTAAAAAATGGGCCGACGATTATTTCTTTATCAAACATCGTGATGAGACCCGTGGCATAGGCGGGATATTCTACGATAGGTTAACCGCAACGGACGATATGAGTTGGGACGATATATTTGAATTTTCCAAAGCGTTGGGCCGTTCATTTATCCCTATCTATACAGAATTAGTAAATCGCCATAAACAGGAAAATTTCACGCCTGATCAGCAACAATGGCAATACCAGCGCCGTAGCCGTTATGCCGAGTTTAACCTGGTATATGATGCAGGCACCAAATTCGGTCTGGAAACCAACGGCCGCATCGAATCTATCCTGATGAGTCTGCCGCCAACGGCTAAATGGTTGTATAATTTCCAACCAAAACCGGGCAGCGAAGAAGAGAAAACGCTAACCTTATTAAAAAAGGGTATTAATTGGGTATAACAATGAATAAGTGGTGGTTTTTGGTGGTTTTATTGGTGATCCTTACATCTTTTCAGGAAGTAAAATCGCTTAAGGGTACCTGGCAGTATTGTGGCGGTAAATTCAACAATAAACCATCGGCAGCACCCGAAGGTTACACCCAACTAAGAAAATATACCGATACCCAATTCGACGCTTTTTTATTAGAGAAAGGCGAGGGGGACGTTAAATATGAAAGTGGTAATTACAGTCTGAGAGGCGATACTTGTTTGGAAACCCAAACCTACAGCATGCAGGAATCAAAGTTACTGAACGTTACTGTTCACTACCTGTATAAACTACAGCATGATACCCTTGTACTGAGTGCCACGCTACCCAGCGGTGCTGTATCTGAAGATTATTGGAAGAGGGTGAAGTAATGTTTACAGAGATTTAATAATTTCAAGAAATTGATCTATTGAAATCGTAGTAAGAGAGGGGAATGGTATATTTTTTAACGCATCAAAATGCTTGTCTTCGGTAACTATATACGAAGCTTGCCCGGCAATAGCACAATCACAATATTTATTATCATCGGGGTCAGCTGTTATTAATCGCCATTGATAATGCGGGTGTATGTAATGGACATTGGGCAATTCATTTAACAGGGTAATAAATGCTTGCGCGGTAGCTATGCTGTATTTGCGTTCCAACACTTCCTCATACTCTAATAAAATATCTGCCGTTACAGCCAATTGAATATCGCCTTTAACTAACGATTGAAAAATTGAGTGATAAGAAGAGCCTGATGTAAGGCACATTACAAAAATATTGCAGTCAATAACTACAATCATTTAAGCTGTTTTTCTAAAATGTTCTGATTTCCATTTTTCAAAAACATTATCTGTATAGCCTTTTTCTTTGAAAGCTTTGTCAGCTTCTAAAGTCACCTTATTTGCAAGATAGGCTATAAGTAAAGATTTGATTTCCTGCAACTCTTCCTCTGTCTGATCATTTCTGAACAGCTTCAATATCTCTAATTGAGTATTATTAAGTGCTACCGGCATATTGTGTTTTTATTCAAATATAATATAAATTAAATATTTCATCAAGCGCCCAAGTGGCTAAGCTTAGCAAAGTCAATATTTAACTAATAGATCAATAGCTGTTATCACCTTATCTTATCCAACGTTATAGCCCCCGCGTCATTCATCAATTCTTTATAATGCAAATTATCCACTATGGCAACTTTGGCGCCTGTCCAGCTATGCCATTGTAAAAAATAAGGTGCTTTGCCTTTATAGGTATTCAATACAGCCATTTCGTCAAACTTTCCGTAGAATTGTTGATGCGGGCCAACCTCGCCATCGGTAACAGGTTTTCCCAGCTTTAATAACACAGGGTAGTCGTCAAAATCGGGTACTTTTGAATAATTATCTAACGCCACCAGATCCACATATTTATCGCCGGGATAAAACACATCCGGAGCTGGTAGGCTTGTACCGGCTATGTTTGGCGCATACACCCAGATCAGGTTATCCAGCCCATAATCAACCGTAAATACTTTGTACATATCTATCCATAGGTCAGCGTAATCATTTTGGTTGGTTGGGTTTTTATTATCATTTGTTCCCCACCAAAACCAGCTACCATTCATTTCATGGAAGGGGCGCCAGATTACGGTTACACCCGCATTTTGCAACTGTTTCAAGGCTTTGGCAACATTTGTTAATTCTGCACGGTAGCTGGCTTTCTCTTTCGATTCAGGTGCGTCCTCTACTAATTTTTTAAGGTCGATGGTGTTCTTGTTGGCAATAGCATCCCATCGTACATCATAGCCGTCTTTAAAGGGACAGTCGGCATGCCAGCTAATGGTTACCAAGCCGCCTTGCTGCCAGTGTTTGATGGCATACTCGTTTACCTTTGACAGATCCATATTAGCGAACCAACCATACTCAAGCCCAAGAAGAGCAGGGTAGTGGCCGGTAGAGTCATACAGCCGCTGAAAGTTCTTTTGATACTCCAAAGCAACATCAGCCGATTGGCTGCATTGCTGGCCTACAATAACCTGCTTATTGTTAACAATGGTTTTAAAGTAAGCCATGATACCTTTTTTGCTTCTGTCAGTCAGTTTGGGTATAGGCTTTTGCGCGCTTATGTGTAAACAGTTTATTAATAAAAGCAGGAGTAATAATAAACGGGCAGGATATTTCATGTGGTTTGTTTTTCAAGATGAATATACAAATTTTGCTGAGTGTTGGTGGCGAAAAGTTGTCAGTGATTTTGTTTCATCTTGTTTCATTCTGTTTCACTCATTTTTTTTAAGTGTCTTATTATTAAATTATTAAGTAAATATCTTGTTTCACGTGTTTCATCTGTTTCCTGTTTTCGGTGAAACAAACTTGTGTCCATTCAGCTTAATAAAAGTCCATTGAAGATGATGAAGTTGCCTTAGTTCAGGTTAAATATCACCTTATTGTGGAGTGACAGCCTTATGTTGAAAAAAACTGAAATGACCGGCTCATTGTAACCATTTTGTTAGTAAAAAAGGGTTGATAAATGAACTAAATTCTTAACTTCGCAGGTCGTATAAAAAATCTGATTAGTACGACCCGTTATAAAGCAGAATATCTACAAACAAATAACAAATGGCTGAAGGAACAGAGAACGATCCAAACAAAGAAGACAGAATTATTTCTATAAATATTGATGAAGAAATGCGATCGGCTTACATTGATTATTCGATGTCGGTTATCGTATCGCGTGCATTGCCTGACGTACGCGACGGTTTAAAACCCGTGCATAGGCGCGTGCTTTTCGGCATGCTTGACTTGGGCTTAAATAACAATAAACCCTACAAAAAATCAGCCCGTATTGTGGGTGAGGTAATGGGTAAATATCACCCGCATGGTGATTCTTCTGTATACGATACCATGGTACGTATGGCGCAGGAGTGGAGTTTACGTTATCCGTTGGTTGAGGGCCAGGGTAACTATGGCTCGATAGATGGTGATAACCCTGCGGCAATGCGTTATACCGAGGCAAGGTTAGAGAAGATAGCCGAAGAGATGCTGGCCGATATCAACAAAGATACCATCGACTACCAGTTAAACTTTGACGACTCGTTAGAAGAGCCAACCGTATTACCGGCCAAGTTCCCTAACCTGTTGGTTAACGGCGCATCAGGTATAGCGGTAGGTATGGCTACTAATATGGCCCCTCACAATTTATCAGAGGTGATTGATGCTACCATGGCATTGATAGATAATCGTGATATTGAGGTTGCCGAATTAATGAAACATGTTAAAGGCCCCGATTTCCCTACAGGTGGTATCATCTATGGTTTTGAAGGCCCGCGCGAGGCATTAGAGACCGGTCGTGGCCGTGTAGTATTACGTGCCCGTGCCGAGATTGAAACCCATGGCAGCGACCGCGAGCGGATCATTGTTACCGAGATACCCTACCAGGTAAACAAAGGTTTAATGATTGAGCGTACTGCCGACCTTGTTAACGATAAAAAACTGGAAGGTATATCTGCTATCCGCGATGAATCAAACCGTGAAGGTATCCGAATAGTTTACGAAATAAAACGTGAGGCCAATGCAGCTATTGTATTAAATAACTTATTCAAATACACTGCTTTACAGACCTCATTTAGCGTAAATAACATCGCATTGGTGCATGGCCGCCCAATGATGCTTAACCTGCGTGACCTGATCCATCATTTTGTGGAGCACAGGCATGAGGTTGTTGTGCGTCGTACCAAGTTTGAATTGGCCGAAGCACAAAAACGTGCGCACGTTTTAGAAGGGTTACTGATAGCGTTAGATCATTTGGATGAGGTTATCAAACTGATACGCGCTTCACAAACCCCTGATGAGGCTCGCGAAGGTTTGATGAGCAGCTTTGGCTTAAGCGATATCCAGGCACGCGCTATACTGGATATGACCCTAAGAAGGTTAACCGGACTGGAACGCGATAAGATCAAAGACGAATACGATGGCTTAATGAAACTGATAGATTACTTAAACTCCATCTTAGCTGATGAAGGTTTAAGAATGCAGATCATTAAAGACGAGTTGACCGAGATAAAAGAAAAATACGGTGATGAGCGTAAAACAGAAATGGTACACTCATCTGCAGAAATGCAAACCGAAGACTTTATTGAAGATGAGGATGTGGTAATTACCATATCTCGCGAAGGATACATCAAACGTACGCCGCTTACAGAGTATCGCAGGCAGGGTAGAGGTGGCAAAGGATCAATAGGAAGCAATAGCCGTGATGCCGATTTTATTGAGCACTTACTGATAGCATCTAACCACAATTACATGCTGTTCTTTACAGAGTCTGGCCAATGTTTCTGGTTACGTGTGTTTGAGATACCGGAAGGATCACGTACCTCTAAGGGCCGTGCTATCCAGAATATCATCAACATTCCTAAAGAAGAAAACATAAAAGCCTATATTAAGGTTGTTAATTTGAAGGATAAGGAATATCTTGAGAATAACTTTATCATTATGTGTACCAAAAAAGGTGTGATCAAGAAAACTTCGTTAGAAGCTTATTCAAGACCACGCGCAAACGGTATCAATGCCATAAACGTTAATGATGGCGATTCACTATTAGAAGCAACGTTAACAACCGGCACCAGCGAGATTGTAATGGCGCTTAAATCAGGACGTGCAATACGCTTTAATGAAGCTACCGTAAGACCAATGGGCCGCACTGCAACTGGGGTAAGAGGTATTAGTTTAGATAGCGATAATGATGAGGTTGTAGGTATGATCAGTATCGATAACCCGGAGACAACCGTATTGGTAGTTTCAGAAAAAGGTTATGGTAAACGTACTGATATTGACGATTACCGCGTTACTAACCGGGGGGGCAAAGGAGTTAAGACACTTAACATAACTGAAAAAACAGGCAAACTTGTTGCCATAAAAGGTGTTACTGATAATGAAGACCTGATGATCATTAATAAATCAGGTATAATTATACGGATCGCTATAAGTGAATTAAGAACGATGGGCCGTGCAACGCAAGGAGTGAAGCTTATCAATCTTAAAGGTAATGACGAGATAGCATCAGTAGCTAAAATTGAACATGATGATGAAGAAGAAACAGAAGTTGAAGGTGATGGTACAGAACCAACACCCGATACAGATGCAGAACCGACATCAGAACCAACTGAATAAAAAATGAATTACCGTAAAATAGTTTTATCGGTTTTATTAGTATTATTTACTTCGCCTTTAGCATTCTGCCAGTCAGAATTGCTAAAGGGCGTTGTTAATAGCCTGGCTTATTACAATCAAAGAAAAGAGCTTAAGTTTTTAACCAACGCAAAGAAGTCGATCGATAGTTTACTGAAATTAGCCCCTGATACCAATAATTTAGAACAAAATGTATACCGTGCTGTAATTAATTCGGCTTTGGTTTATACAGATTCACTAAACAGAACGGGGCAGCCCGAAAACTATTTCAGGAAAACAGTAGAGCAGGTAGATATCCTGAACACCCGCAAAAAGATCTATAAATATCAGCCGGAAATGGACTTCGCCAAAAAGTGCCTGGCTAATGTCTATATTCGTAAAGGTTTTGCCTATATCCGCATTACCGACTATACCAATGCTGGATTAATGTTCTTAAAGGCACATAAATATGCCCCCACCTTTAAACAATTGAATGGCTATATAGCTTATACCAACAATAAATTAGGAAACCTTACTACAGCGGCTAAGTACTACGATAACTTAGCCAAGACTGACAGTACAAGGACTGATTATATTGAAGCGGCGTCAAATGTTTATAAATCGATAGGGGATACCGCTAAAGCTCTTGAGATACTAAAAAGAGGCAGAAAGCTATTACCTGCAGACCGGTTTTTGCTTTTAGATGAGGCTAATATTTATAATAACAAAAAGGATTATAAATCTTTAGAACCATTATTGCCGCAATTGCTTGAATTTAACGCAAATAACCCGGATATTGTGTTTGTAGCAGCTAATTGTTATGATCATTTGCACCAATATGATAAAGCAGAAGCACTTTATTTACGGGTTATAGATTTGAATAGTTCAGCTTATGATCCTATATTTAATTTAGGAATGCTTTATTTGAAGAAGAGCCTTTTGAAAAATGATGGAGGATCTGATAAAAATATAGTATATGCCCAACAATGGGTTGAAAAAGCTTCGGAAATATCACCAAATAGTGTAAATTGCCTTGAGGTTTTAAAGTTGATTTATGCTCAAAACGGTAATAAAGACCAATTAAACAAGATAGATAATAAACTAAAACAGTTAACCAATCAATAAAATAAACTATGAAAATTAAATTTTTGATAGCAGGCTTGTTGGGCATGTCAGCTACTACAGCTTTTGCGCAAAAATATGAATTAACCTATGCTAAAGAGCAGTTTGATAAGTACGTTACGCTTAATAAAGTAAAGGGTGGCGAAGCAGAGGCTGATAAAAGCTTGGTAATATCCAAAGAAAAGCTGGATAAAGCTGCTAATAATTCAAAAACAGCACAATTACCTCAAACTTATGCTTTAAAGGCCGCTATTTATGCTACTTATGTAATGCGTACCCCTGATAGTTTAAAATCGATACCGTTATTTAATACGGCTGATTCAGCATTAAAGAAAGCTAAAGAATTAGATGTTGCCGGCGAAAACAAAGCTTTAATAAGTGAGGCCGTAATGAATTTATCGCAATATCAATTAAATAACGGTATTAAAGCTTATCAGGCTAAAAATTATAACAGGGCTTATAAAGCTTTTGATCGTTTCCGCCAACTTGCTCCTCAAGATACTACAGCTATATATTATACTGCTGTAGCTGCAAGACTGGATAATAATACCCCGGCAGCACTTGATGCTTATAAACAGTTGTTACCGCTCACATTTAGTGAGAAGCCGAAAGTTTATATGGAATTATCTAATATCTATTTAGCGCAAAAAGATATGGATAACGCATTAAAAATGGCAGCTGAGGGTGTAGCGAAATATCCCGGTAATGCAGATTTGCGTAAAAGAGAGATAGAAATAAGCTTACAAACTGGCAAATCACAAGAACTTGTTGGTAAAATACAGGAAGCAATTACTAATGATCCTAAAAACAAAACGTTGTATTATTATTCCGGTTTAACTTATACATCATTTGCCAATTCAGTTAATGATGATATAATAAAAATTAAAAAAACCGCAAAGGATCCAGCAGAATGGGCAACCTTACAAGCAAAAAAAGACGATTATTCTGCAAAAGCTGCAGAGCAATATAAAAAAGCTTTAGACATTGATCCGGAATATTTTGAAGCAAATTATGGTATGGGGCTTTCATTACTTAACCCGGCAATTGATTTGTATAATGCTGCTAATCAATTACCTCCAAGCAAACAAAAAGAATATAATACATCTATTGCAAAAGCAACCACACAGTTTGAGGCGGCTAAACCATATTTAGTAAAAGCAACCGAATTAAATACCAAATCTGTTGAAGCATTAACTAACTTAAAAAACTATTACCTGGGCACTAAAAATACTACTGAAGCTACGGCTACTCAAAAGAAAATAGAAGCCCTGCAAAATAAATAGGAGAGAAATTTAAAGCCTATATATTCATATAGGCTTTAAAAAGTTATTATTACTTAACATAATGTTAATTATGAGAATAATAGTTAAGAGCTAATTTTTAATGCGAACATATTGATTTTTGTATTTTATTACTGATATTTAAACCTCATGGTAGTATCAGAAAGATTATCAAAATGGGGAATGCGAATTTATCCTCCTCTTTTTTTTCAACGCATTTGGGTGGTTAAGATTGATAAAGGTTTTACAGGCGCAACAGTCAACATAAACAAGAGTATATTTAATAGAAATTATAATAATTCTATATTTGGCGGTACTATATTTGCGGCCGCTGATCCGTTTTATCCATTACTGTTTCATCAATTATTTACTCACAAAGGATATAACGTAATTGCCTGGTCAAAATCATCAGAAATTCAGTTTTTAAAACCCGGTTTAACTAAATTGCAATTCAAGATCCGTATTAGTGACGAAGATATAGCCGAGGCTGAACATGTATTAAATACCGGCGGAAAATACATAAAAGCGCACCCTATTGATATTTATAATACCAGTGGCGAAATATGTGTAACGTTAATGAACGAGGTTTATTTGCGGAATCTTAATTTTGTGGAAAGCGATAATTAATGAAAGTGTTTGTTAACGATATAGTATTTCTGGATAAAGGTTTTCATATTTCGACCGACAAAAACCTGCTTGATTTTAATATGATACACACCTATTTGGATCAAGACTCTTATTGGGCACAAGGCATACCTATTGACAAGCTTAAACGGGCTATAGAAAACTCTATATGTTTTGGTGTTTATCAATATGAAAACCAAATAGGTTTTGCGCGGGTTACTACAGATAAAGCCACTTTTGCCTATATTGCCGATGTGTTTATCTTGCCTGATTTTAGAGGTAAGAGCTTATCTAAATGGCTGATGCAAACTATTGTTAGTTATCCTGATTTACAGGGATTAAGACGCTGGTCGTTAGCTACTGCAGATGCACACGGATTATACAAACAATTTGGATTTACAGAAATAACCCGTCCTGAAAGATGGATGGAAATATTTACGCCCTATAAAGCTTAAAGACAAGAAAATGAACGTAAAGAAGCAGATTTTTGAGGGTGAAGGCGTAACATTGGATTTTAAAAAGACGATTACAAGCTGCGAAAAGATTGCCCGCACCATGGTTTCATTCGCCAATAACAAAGGTGGGCGGTTATTAATTGGCGTGGCCGATGATGGTACTATAAAAGGTGTAAAGTCTGAAGACGAAGAACGATATATGATAACTAAAGCAGCGCATTTATATTCAAGACCTGCTTTAGAACCTGTTTTTGAAGAAGTATATGTGGATGATAAACTGGTACTGATTGTAGATACCGCGCCAAGCACGTTAAAGCCTCATTACGCTTTGGCCGAAGATGGTAAATGGTGGGTTTACGTGCGCGTTAAAGACAAAAGTGTTTTAGCCAGTAAAGTTGTTGTTGATGTACTTAAGCGGTCGGCAGAAGATACCGGAGTGCTGATAGAATACTCATCAAAAGAAAAATCATTATTAGAGTACCTGGAAAAGGCCGCGCGTATTACCGTAAAAGAATACTGTGAACTGATAAAAGTTGGCCGTAGGGCCGCGCAACGTATTTTGGTTAATATGATCCTGTCGGGTGTTATACGGGTACATACTACTGAAAAAGAAGAATATTACACCGCCGCTTAATAACCGATTTCAAATGTCATCTTTCTATGCTAAATATCGGTCGCATTACGGCGATAATTTGAAGCTGGCTATACCGGTTGTCATATCTCAGTTGGGCCATACGTTGGTTCAAACATCTGATACCATTATTGTTGGTCATTTTGCCGGTACGGTTAGTTTGGCGGCGGTATCATTAGCGACAAGTATTTTTATAGTGCCGCTAATAATAGGTATTGGCATTTCCTATGGCTCTACCCCACTCATCGCGCAGCATAATAGCCGTAAAGAATTTTCAGAATGCGGCCAGTTGCTCTCTAATAGTTTATTTATAAATATATTAACGGGTATTGTGCTTTTTGCGTTGGTTTCGCTATGTTCTTTATATTTTCTGGATGATCTGCATCAATTGCCGGAGGTATTAAAGCAAGCTAAGCCATTTTTAATGCTCTTAGGGTTATCTGTTATACCCATGCTGGTATTCAATACGTTTAAACAATTTGCAGAAGGCCTGGGCTTTACTAAACAGGCCATGATGATATCTATCTGGGGTAATGTGTTAAACATTTGCCTGGGGATAACATTTGTAAAGGGCTTGTTCGGGATTCATCCTATGGGCATTATGGGTGTTGGTTACAGCACATTGATTGATCGTTGTACCATGGCTTTAGTAATGGGTATCTATGTTTTCAGATCGAAACACTTTAAACCGTATCTAAAAGAATTTGCTGTTAAAAATGTAGACCGGATAAGGAGTTTAAGCATATTAAAGATAGGTGCACCTGTGGCCCTGCAATACACTTTTGAAATAAGCGCGTTTAGTGCCGCCGCGGTTATTATCGGTACTATTGGATTGGATCAGCTGGCTGCTCATCAAATAGCTATTAATATGGCCTCGATAACTTATATGATGTCCAGTGGATTATCAGCTGCGGCAGCTATTAAATCAGGAAATTACTTTGGTGTAAAAGATCATCATAATTTGAGATTATCAGCCATTGCAAGTTATCATGTTGTACTGATATTTATGAGTATTACCGCCTTGATATTTACATTCGGTAATCACATATTGCCCTGGATATATACTTCAGATCATAAAGTAATACTTATTGCAGCACAGTTACTTATATTGGCAGCTATATTTCAATTGTTTGATGGCGCGCAGGTTGTTGGGCTCGGAATTTTAAGAGGTATGGGCGATGTTAATATCCCTACCGCTATCACCTTTTTAGCCTACTGGGTAATAGGTTTACCGCTGGGTTATCTTTGGGGCATACACTTAGGTTGGGGAATTACCGGTGTGTGGTACGGCTTGGTATTAGGTTTAATGGTATCGGCAATATTGTTGTTCGTTCGGTTTAAGATCATCAGCAAACATCATCGTTACAAACAAACCATAATTATAGCTAAAGATTAGCGCATTACTTGTTTGGTTTACTTACGTAAATATTGCCTTTAATATAAAATCGATACGGCAACAGGGCATCTTCTTTAGCATAAGCCACCCCTACCCTTGGTACCGCGGCTATATTATCGTCAGGAACGGCCATACCCCTGTCTTCTATCCACAAAGTATCACTTTGCAGGCTGATAGCGTTTATTTTACGCGATATACCTAAAGCTTTCGCCACAGATCCCGGGCCTGAAGTGATATTAGGTTTGACGGCAAGCATTTCTCTTCTATACAGCATGATATCAATTCCATCGGTTGGTTGTATGGCCCGGATTAATATTGCGTGTGGTTGCCCTTCTACCGAAGTTACCACGTTAAACATTTCATGTATCCCGTAACATAAATAAACATAGGCTATGCCACCTTCATTATAAATGGTTTGTGTACGTGGCGTTAAACGGTTGCCAAAGCTATGCGATGCTCGGTCAATAATGCCGTTATAAGCTTCTGTTTCAACAATATATCCGCCTGTAAGTTCACCATCTATAAAAGTGAATAAATACTTACCTAAAAGCTCACGACTAATCGTTACCACATCATTGCGCTGATAAAAAGAGGGCGATAGTTTCATTTTTTCTTAAGGATGTCCTTCAATAGTTTGTTAATCTGCCGGGCTTTATCAAATATCATAATGTGGGTTCCATTTTCAATAACAGTAGCGTTGCGGATGTTTTTATAATTAAACACCAAGTCTTTATCACCGATTATATGATAAACATTTGGAGGTATAATTTCATTATCCCAATGTAAAGCAGCAGTCATGGCCCATTCCATAAACTTTGGTGATGTTTTGTTGAGCATATCTTTAAACAACCAGGCATGTTGGTCAGACATATTGCCAAATATTGGTTTGACTAATGTTCCCAATCGCTGAATCAAAGCTCCCGGAATTAGTTTCTGTAAAGGTAATGCTCTGAATATTTTAAAATAGAAAGGTGCTTCGTTTTTAGTTTTTATACTGGATATTAAGATCACCTTATTTAGCCTTACTTGCTTGGCAATTTCAATAGCTATCATTCCTCCTAACGAATTGCCAATTACTATAGAATTATCAGTTATAAAATATTGATGTATAAGCTTTTGAGCGTATGTATTTAAAGTATCATGTTTATTAGGTTCTATCCAGTCTACAGGTATTACATCCTGGTCATCGCCAAATTCAATGTTATTATAAATACGGGTATCTGCTCCTAACCCCGGTATCAAAAATATTTTACTCATTAAAATTGATCAACCTTATAATCTGTTCTAAATATTTAGCGTCAGTTTCATTAAACGCTGCTAAACTTTCGCTGTCAACATCTAACACACCAATCACTTCGTTGTTATAAAATAAGGGCAATACAATTTCAGATCGCGATGCAGAACTACAAGCAATATGCCCGGGAAACACATCAACATCAGGCACAACTAAAGTTTTAGCTTGCTGCCAGGCACTCCCGCATACACCCTTACCCCTGGCAATGCGTGTACAAGCCACCGGACCCTGGAAAGGGCCTAAAACCAGTTCATCACTCTTTACCAAATAAAAACCGACCCAAAGCCATTTAAATTGTTCCTTTAACGCTGCGCATATATTGGCCAGGTTAGCTACCAGATCAGGCTCGCCAAATAACAAAGCTTCTATTTGGGGTATCAATGATTGGTATTGTTCTTCTTTATCGGTTGATGTGGTTATTGTTAGATCTTCTGCCATAAAACAAAGGTAGTTATGCGGTAGTAAAAGTTAATAACGTAAATCTCATTTTTAATCTTATATTTAATAACTCAATGATAGTAAGCTTAACCATAGTCCGTTATAAAAAAATACTCATCCCGTTTGCGTTGATGGCAATGGCTATTCATCGTTTTGCTTTATGGTTGGAGAAAGACTGTACCTTCTGGAAATTATTAGGGAGTGGTAAAAACGGTACTTTTGATCTGCAGCCCGACTGGCAACAATGGGGCTTGTTGGCCGTTTGGGAAAACCGTAAAGATTTCGAACAATTTCATAAACATTCTTTTATTGCGCAATGGTGGAAGTTATTTGGGGTTGAAAAATGGACCGTACTTTTAAAACCACTACAAAGTCATGGTAAATGGGATGGTAAAGAGCCTTTTGATAACATTCAGCAATATAACTATACTGGACCTGTAGCGGTGCTTACACGTGCTACCATTCGTTTTAACAAGCTCAAGCATTTTTGGAGCAGTGTAGACGAGGTTACTGGTTTAATGGGCACAGCGCGTGGCTTTATATCCTCATTTGGCATTGGTGAGGCACCTTTGTATCGGCAGGCCACATTTTCGCTTTGGGAAAGCCTGGATGATGTTAAGGCTTTTGCTTATCAATCAAAAGAACACGGCGAAGTAATAAAAAGAACCCGGGCCGAAAATTGGTATAGCGAAGAACTTTTCGCCAGGTTTAAACCTATTGCTACCTTTGGCACCATTAACGGAAAAGATCCTCTTAGTGAGCATCTAAATTTATTCAATAATGAGAGTAGTAGCAGAATTACCACACCCTGATTTTAAAATAACCATCTTTAGTATGAACCAAAAATTTATCGTTAAGATGGAACGCGGAAGTTTAGAACAAACTTATAAGATACCGGAAATGGACCTGACAGAGGGCATTAACAGCGTATTTGAATTATTAGATGAAGAGTTTTTAAAAACAGTAGCTGCCCGTTTTGCAGAAATGGCTAAAGATTATAAGGCATCTTTTTATCGATATAATTACTAAATATAGGATACATTAATTATTTGATTGTTAATTAGTTATTTTAAATAAAAAAGGGTAGCAAAATAAAATTTGGCTACCCTTTTTTATGGTCTTTGTATTTAATAATGCAATTAATTAGCGTTAGACATAGCCTGTTTTAAACTTGTTAGCAAAAGATTAAAAGATTGATCTGCAAATACAAATTCTGCTTCCAGCCTTACCCTGGCTGTTCTTTTACTTTCCATTAAACTGATTTTATGGATTTCGCCGTGCAGGTAATGGCTGTATTCTTTATTTAACAGTGCTGTTGAATTGCCGTATAAATATCCGATATCATATATTTTGTAACTGTATGATCCGTTTTTAATGGTAATATCTATATTATAAGTTAAGTAAGTGTCAGGATCATTGTTACCGGGTAAGTATAAAATGAACCCTTTTCCCGCCAATTTTAAGTTTTCTATATCATTTACAGATAAGAATGATTTTGAATCTTTAAAAGTATCATTGATCCATGTTTGGGCCTCAGTAAATAATTTATCAGTAGCGCCGGATACTTGAAGCGTGTTTTCATATACAACAGCACTATCTTTTAAAGGTAATTTAATATTGTTTTGTGCTTTTGCGCCTATAGATGCACAAATCAGGCATAGTAAAACTATTTTTTTCATTTTATTATAGATTTGAAAGGATATTTGGTTTCGATAAAAACGTGCATTTTATAAAAAATTGTGTCGTTTAAATTCGCAACTAAAAATAATATTATTTTATCAATATTATCCTTTAGAAATTTAATCTCTTTTAGCCCGACATCGATTGCGTAAAAAACCGGCTGGGTTCACTCTTAATTGAGTGATAAGTTGTAAAATTGTGGTGCAACTAAATCTAAAATAAAACATTAAATTACAGCACCAATTAAATCCATGAAAAGCATTATCCAACCCCGGTTAGTAACATACGCGTCTTTTATATCGCTATCAGTTTTGGCAGTAGTATTTGCGTTACCCTCTTTTACCAGAAATGCCGACCCGGCAACTATCACCATAAATTCAGAAAAAATAGTAGCAGGTATACAAGCCCCTACATCAATCACATTTCCGGAAAGTGGGAAAGCATGGGTTACCGAACAGACCGGTAAGATCCGTTTGATAAAAGATGATAAACTTACCGACGTTATTGTGCTGGACCTTAAAAGTAAGATGTTAAAAGTTAACTCGGGTTATGAAGAACGGGGGCTGTTAAATATTACGCTTCACCCCAAATTTAGCTCGAATGGTAAATTTTATGTGTTTTACAGCAGGCCAACAACTACTATTAATCCGGCAAACAACCGTAAGTTTGATCATACTGATGTGGTGGCCGAGTATAAAATTGCGCCTAATGCAGACCAGGCAGACATCAACACCGAGCGTATTATATTAACCCAGGATAAACCCGATGGTAATCATAATGGCAGTGGTATAGTATTTGGTGCCGATGGTTATTTATATGTGACATTTGGTGATGGCGGTGGCCAGCATGATCAGCATGGCCCTATCGGTAACGGCCAGGACATGAATACCTGGTTAGGTAAAGTGTTGCGGATAAACGTGGATGCCGGCGATACTTATACAGTACCACAAGATAATCCATTTATTGGCAAAGCCGGCGTAAAGCCCGAAATATGGGCCTCCGGATTCCGTAATCCATACAGAATTTCGTTAGACAAGGCCTCAAAACAACTATTTATAGGCGAAGTTGGCCAGGATACCTGGGAAGAAGTTGATATATTAGAAAAAGGCGCTAACTATGGCTGGCGCGTTGTTGAAGGTAACCATTGCCATAACCCGGCTACAGGGTGCGATTTTACAGGCTATACCCCTCCTATTACCGAGTATCATCATAGTGAAGGCGTATCAGTTATTGGTGGCTATGTTTATAATGGTAAACAAGTGCCAACATTAAAAGGCAAATATGTTTTTGGCGACTGGACCGGGCCTGTTTGGTATCTGCAAAAAGCAGGCGCTAAATGGTTAAGAGGGAAGATCACTATTAAGAATTTCCCTGAAAGTGGAAAAATAACAGGCTGGGGAGAAGATCAGTCCGGTGAGTTATATTATTTGGTTAACTCCGAAGCGGGTCCCGGCCCTATGGGTGCCACTACCGGCAGTATTTACAAGATCGTAAAAAACTAAATATGAGAAACCGATTTAGCAGTAATTTATCATTGATCATTTTATTAGGGGGAGTTAGCTTATTGCTACTCCCTTCTTACATTTTAAAAAAGCCTAAACCGGTGAAAAGCGACTTATTGGCGCCTACGCTTAATTTAAAAGCAGAACAGGTAATAAGCGGGTTGCAAGCTCCGTTAGATATGGCTTTCCCGGGTAACGGTGATATACTGGTTGCAGAGCAAACAGGTAAGATCAGGTTGATAAAGAACGGAAAGTTGGTAGATGAGCCGTTATTAGATATTAGCAGCAAACTGGTAAAAACAATGCCGGTAGATGTTAGGGGACTGTTAGGCTTTGCCATACATCCTAAATTTAATAGCAACCATAAAGTATACGTTTTTTACAGCGCACCCTTAACAGCAGAAGGTGCTGACCATAAAACTGTAGTTGCTGAATATACCCTATCAAACAATTCAACACCGGTCGACCCAAATAGCGGCCGTATTTTATTTACGGTAGATGACCCCGGACAGGGCGATAACGGCGGTTGTTTAAAGTTTGGGCCTGATGGTTACTTGTATATCGCTATGGGCGATGGCGGTGGCGGCGGAGATAAGCACGGCCCTATAGGTAACGGGCAAAACAAGAATACCTTATTGGGTAAAATATTGCGTATTGACGTTAACAGCACTTCAACTTATAACATTCCAAAAGATAATCCATTTGTTGGCAAAGCCGATGTAAAGGCCGAGATATGGGCCTATGGCTTACGTAATGCATGGCGTTTTTCTTTTGATAAAGCTACCAAGCAACTATTTACCAGCGATGTTGGCGAAGGTGCATGGGAAGAACAGGATATCATAGAAAAAGGTGGTAACTATGGCTGGCGGATGATAGAAGGTAACCATTGCTTTAATCCCAAAATTGATTGTGATTTTACAGGAACCATCAAACCTATTGCCGAGTACGACCATAAAAACGGTGTATGTGTTATTGGTGGTTATGTGTATAATGGCAAGCAATTACCGGCAATAAAAGGTAAATACTTTTTTGCAGATTGGACCGGTCCTATTTACTACATCGAGAAAAACAATGCCGAATGGCAGCGTGGTAAAGTTGAATTACAGAATTATCCCGCAAACTTAAAAATAACCAGCTGGGGCGAAGATCCATCCGGCGAAATATATGTGATAACTAATGGCGGTACATTACTTGCTGATGTAAAAGGTGCTATTTATAAGATAGTGAAATAATTAAAATGTTGTGATCCACTTTAAGTGATCCATTTTAAATTTAAGGAAACAGTAAAATTACTATAAGTATCTTATTTTAAATAAGTTAGTGGCTTATATTTAAATTAATTGTAGTGATCCAAAGTGATCCGCTTGTTTTGTTAATAAGTTTATTTACAATGAGTTAAACAAAATAGGTGATCCAGGTGATTCACTTTTAAAAGTGGATCACCTCCCCATTAATTCAGTCACTAATGCCGGCACTCCAATAGCAGCTTTCTCTTCAATCTTGATAATATTCTTTATCCGGTTGATGTCCGGGATATGCGGGTCGATGATATATTTAGGCACATTATAATGAACATAGTTGATCAATCCCGCAGCGGGGTAAACCGCTAATGATGATCCTACTAAAATGAACAGATCGGTTTGCTGGCATTCGCGTGCCGCCGGAATGATCATCGGCACATCCTCACCAAACCAAACCACATGCGCACGTAGCTGCGAACCCAGTTCGCACATCTCTCCCATTTTAAGCTCCCACCCTGCTATCGGATAAGTTAGTGTCGGGTCCATGCTTGATTGCGACCGTGTAATAACCCCATGCAAATGCATTACATTGGTCGAGCCTGCCCTTTCGTGCAGATCGTCTATATTTTGGGTGATAATGGTTACATCATATTGCTGCTCTAATTCGGCTAAGGCATAATGGGCTGCATTAGGTTTGGCTGCAAGTACATCTTTACGGCGCATATTATAAAAGTCCTGCACTAATTGCGGGTTTTCCTGCCATGCTTCGGGCGTTGCTACCTTTTGTATATCATAACCCTCCCACAAGCCGTCGCTGTCTCTAAAGGTCTTTAAACCGCTTTCAGCGCTTATCCCGGCACCGGTTAGTACAACTATTTTTTTCATAAATAAAATTCATAAAAAAAGCGGCCAGGTTAGTGGCCGCTTTTAACATATAATAAGTTTAGCTTAAAGCGCCAATTTGTGGCTGGTGCGTAATGTAGTATACTTACTCTTTGCCAATTCAAAAGCACCAAATAATATCGCGCCAAATACAATATCACCCAAAAGCATATTTTTTTCAAATGGAATGGCCGCTATTAAAGCCGAGCCATAGCCTGCCAATGTTTTAGGATAAAGACCAACCGCGTCATTAATCCACGGCAGATCCATAATTAACCAGTGTACCAATACCGGTGCAAACAGGATAAGTACCCCGCTGGTCATATTTAATTGTTTGATCCGTGATCCTATAAAAACCATTATAGAAAAGCATACACAATTCCAAAAGGTATCACTACTAAAAAACGTCCATTGCGAAGTATAGAAATGGTTAATTACCACATCGCTTAAAAAAAGTGATAACAATACCACTACATATGCCTTCCATTTATCAGTAAAATAAACACCACCAAATAAGGCTATTGCACCAACCGGAGTAAAATTGCTCAGTACTGTAGGATATTTATAGCTAACTACCCGCATTGCAGTAGCTGCAAGGATCATGAGTACTAAAACTATGTTCCTGGTATTGATCTTTTGTAATGACATAGCGGTAAAATTACGTATTTATCCTAAAATTAAAAAAGGTATTATTTATCAAGCAATACAATTTTACCGGGGTTTGTTCCTGTAGTTATAGAATATTCTTTTTTACCGGTTTTATCAAATGCATATAATGTTCCGGCTGAAGAATAGTCAATAGCGTCCGTCACAAATATTTCTCCGGTTAAAGGATCTCCTGATATAGCGAAAGGTACTGCAAGCGTAGTAGCGTCCGTAATAAAATTAGCAGCTGATAATGTTTGCGTTTTTGCATTATATACTGCTATTTTGTTATCAGCCGTAGGAAAATAAACAAAATCGCCTTGCACATAAATTGGGATATTGTAACCTAAACTTACGGTTGGCTTTGATTTCACCGCGTCTGTTTTTGCATCAATAATAGTTAAGCCCGCGTTAACATCAACAAAGTTACCTAACGATAACACATATACATTATCGTAAGCATCTGCGGTAACAGATATTGGATCAGCAATAACGGTTATTTTTTTAGTTTCTGCTAAGGTGGTCAGATCTATTACAGATACAGTTGTAGCAGGTGTCAGGTCTAATCCGCCGGAATTAGCTACGTATAATTTACCATTGGCAATTACCATTTGCTCAGGATCACTACCAACAGTAATAGTTTTGGTGATAGTTAAAGATGCGGTATCAATAACAGATACAGTGCCGCTATATGAAGTTACAAACGCGTTTTTTTTGTAAAACACTACACTACGTGGCTGGTTAAGTGTGATTTGTTTTTTCAGCTTAGCTGTTTTAGCATTAACCACGGTAATCACGTTAGAATTATTTAATACAATAAACATTTGGGAGCCATAAATACCCAGATCATTACCGGTATCGCCCAACTTACTGGTGTTTGCTGCAACATATTGATCGGCTGTTAATGTTTTGCTGCTATAATCATAGTAAGTTAATGTACTGTTGTTTTTGCCGATACCACCCTGGTTTAAAATATAAATGCCTGCACGTTGCGCGGTTGGCTTATCAGGTGTAGGGGTTGTTTTATCTTTATGGCATGACGCTAATATAGCGACAAATGCTAACACGATAAATAGATGGTTAAGTTTAAATTGTTTCATGGGTTATTTATTTAAATAGTTATTTGAAATGAAAATCTTAAGGAGCGCCCGGGCATAGGATAACTTTGTACCACTACATAGCTCTTATTAAAAAGGTTATTTATTTCTGCCGATAATATAACAGGGAAATGCTTGATAATTGTTTTGTATACTACAGATGCATCGCTTACAGCGTATGAAGGCATATAATCGGCATCTACATTGTCATTATCATAATATCTTGATGACGATAGTACCTGGTTATAATAAATACTTACCTGCCCCCTACTCACACCTGCGTTTAGAGCCACAATGTTTTTAGGGGTATAAGGCAACTGATTCAAATAGGTATTTGATGCAGGGTCTGTAACATTTAATGCTTGTTGATACGTGTAATTTGCTGATAACGATAAACGATAGGCCGCAAGTTTTACCTGGGTCTTTACACCAACATCTAAGCCTTTAATATCAACCTTACCAAAGTTTTGGGTATAACCATAATTAACAGTAGGTATAAATACAAGCTTATTGGTTACATTGTTATAATAAGCATCAGTAGTTAATGTTATGTAGTCAAATAGCCCTTGCAGGCTTTTGCTGTAGCTAAAACCCAGATCGTACTGATGTGTAAATTCTGGTTTTAGGTTTAAATTGGATATAAAATTATAGTACTGATCGTTAAATGTTGGTAGTCTGAATATATATTTATAGAAACCTCGCAGTTGGAAATTCTTATCGTTAAATGGTTTTATCGTTGCCATTAACGTTGGTGAGTAAACGTTTCTATTAGGGACAGTTACTCCTGTTTTAACCGTTTCATTTATATTAGTGTTTAACAGGCTGCCTTGTAATGTCCAATCACTAAATGTAAGGTTGGTGGCAATTACATTTAATAAGGTAATTCTTGTTGGATACCTGAAATTTGCCAGATCGGCATTCATATTATTTACCGAAAGATCGGCCGAGTAAGATACCTCCCAATTTGGTTTAATATGGTAAACCAAGGCTGTTGATTGATAATACTCACGTTGACTAAAATGTTGGTCAAGAAAACCTACTGAATTTGGAAATTGCGGATCAAAGTAATGTAACTGATTTTGCGAGAACTTTGCGTTGACCAATAATTTAAGGCTGTTATGCCAATCGTGTTCGAAGCCTGATTGTACAAACAGATCGCGATTATAAAGCTTCTGTCCTATTGGTGGCGGAGTATAAAGTCTTACAGCGCCGGGTAACCCCCTGTCAGAATTATAATAATTAATGTGCAGATTAAATTTATTATCAGTAGTATTCCAATATAAAGCACCGTCGATCTGTTGTATGGCAACTCCAGTACCTACCCGCGTTTGTTGGGTACTTGAAGCACCATCATCGAGCTGATATTTATAATTGCCATTGGCATTTTGGGTGTAAGTATTGATAATGAACGACCAGTCGTTATTTAATCGCTGTTGCCATTGTAAATAAGGATTTACCAGGCCAAAACTACCGCCTTTAATGCCCGCTGTTATTAAATAAGGCTTTGATGCTTCTAAATGTGGTTTTATAGTTTCGATAGATAACACACTTGCCGATGCGTATGCTCTTGCAGTTTGCAGTAAAGTTGGCGGTTGCGCGTTATATAAAGTAATTTGCTGTACGTTATTTAATGTTAACTTGCTCAAGTCAACCTGCCCGTTTTCGGCATCATTTATTTGCACACCATCATATAAAATAGATGTATGATTAGCACTTAAGCCGCGTACAGACACGGTTTTAAGACCACCGACACCACCATAGTCTTTAATAATAACACCCGAGAAGTTGCGTACAGCATCAGCAATATTAAAAGCATTATAGTGGATAAAATCTGCTGACGAAATTGTTTGTGAAGGTATAACACCCTGCGCAGCAGGCATTACAGACGAGGTTACTCTTACCTCTTTTATATTTTTAATGGTATCGCTTTGCGCAAATAAATGGATGGGTAATAATGAACAAAACAATATCGCCAAACATCCCGGCAAAAGCCCCGGATAGTTAATGATTAATGATATCGTTTTTTTCATGCCTGTTGTAAATAAGATTTACAGCCAGCAGGAATAACTATGGAATGAAAACACGCCGGTATAACAGAGAGCATCTCACATCCAAGCTTCAATCCCCGAAAGCTATGAATAATATATAGTGCTCTGGCAGGTCTTCTGACTTACTCCCCTTTTGTCTTGTCTTCCCATCCGACTTTCGGCGGATAGTGACTAAATGAATAGACTATGGTTATGGAGCTTACAGCTGCGGGACAGTTACAGAATTACACTGTATTCCCTTTTAATTCTTTGATGATTGCATCATCAAGAAACCTAAAGCGTTGCAAAAGTAGGATAACAATTGATAACGACAAAGTAAAGTGTGTTTTAATTTGCTTATGTATCATCCTGAAATAATAAAGCCCTGCTATAATTATATCTACAGCAGGGCTTTGTTTATATGTTTAAAGCTAATCGGCTTTCATACCATACTTATCACTAAACTTTTTGTAAAGTTGTTTATGCAAATTATCCAGGTTGATGTTACGTCCCTGTATAAACGCGGTAGTAACATTCAGTGTTATCATATCCAACGCGTCGCCTTCAGAAATAAACAGGTTGGCATCTTTCCCTGTTTCCAGCGTACCTGTAGTTTTATCTATCCCTAATATTTTGGCGTTGTTAATAGTGATCATACTTAATGCCTGCTCTTTGGTCAAGCCATGGCCGACTGCCTGTCCTGCTTCGAAAGGCAGGTTACGCTGCCGCCAAAAACCGATTCCGGTTAAACCATATTGTACACCTACATCCTGTAATATCTTTGGTAATTTATAAGGCAGGTAAACATCATCTTCGTCTCTTGCAGGTAAAGTTTGAGTCTCTTTTAGGATAACCGGGACATCATTTTGTTTTAGGATGTTAGTAACCAGGTAAGATTCCTTCCCCCCTACAATTACCGCTTTTATTCCTAATTTACTGGCAAAAGTTACGGCTTCAATAATTTCTTTAGCGCCATCAACATTCACAAACAGTTTCTTGGTACCATTAAACAGGCCTTTCATTGCTTCCAGACGTAAGTTGATAACAGCAGGCTTTGTTTCGGCATACGCTTTTGCTTCTGTAAATAAATTATTGATAGCCTCAACCGATTTTTGTCTCGCCTCATCCGGAGATTCTGCTCCCGGTGTAGCTACAACAGGCCCTCTCCTGCGACCGGTTCTTATTACAGGCCAGTTTAAATGTATGGCTATATCTGTCTTATAAGCGGCATCTTCCCAGTTCCATGCATCTAACTGTACTACAGAGGATTGGCCAGACAAGACCCCTCCGTTTGGAGTTGGCTGTGCTAATAATATACCATTTGAGCGTACCGTAGGTATAACTTTCGAATCTGTATTATAGGCTACAATGGAACGCACGTTAGGGTTAAGGTCGCCGGTCTCTTCATCATCCACCGTTCCCCTTGCTCCTTCTTCTACTTCAATTAAGCCCAGGGTAGTCACCGGGCATATAAAGCCAGGGTACACTTGTTTGCCTGCCGCGTTGATAATATCAGCACCGCTTATTGCAGGGGCTGTACCTTCGCCTATGGCGGTTATTTTGCCATTGTTAAAAGTGATGTAACCGTTATTGATCACCTGGCCATTACCAATATGTATGGTAGCACCGGTAATAATGATTGGTTTTGATTGTGGTTTTGCAGGCGATATGGTAGCCTGTGCATAGGTAAGGACCGAGCTTAGCATTAGTCCTCCAAAAATTAATATCTTTTTCATCTTGTCGATCCTATTTTTTGTTAAGCATTCCGTTATAACTATCAGCCACTACATAAGCCTCATCTTCCATGGTGTCGCACGTATATGCCGGACGACGGCCTCCGCCTGTAGGGCGTTGTGTTGCAGCACCTTTACTTTTTGCTTCCAGCATTTTTTGGATGATACGTCCTTCGTCTGCTTTTAAAGCTTTCTGTTTGGCGGCATCTTTTTCCAGATCCCAATAAGCTATACCATCAACATAGGTTTTTTCGGCTACAGCATAAATTGATAATGGATCAGTAGACCAAACAACCAGATCAGCGTCCTTGCCTGGTTTTAAACTACCTATTTTATCATCAACGTGCAGCATTTTAGCCGGGTTTAGGGTAACCAGCTTCAATGCTTCTTCCTCGCTCATGTGGCCATAGGTAACTGCTTTACCAGCTTCCTGGTTAAGCCTGCGGGCCATTTCTTCATCATCAGAGTTAAAAGCGGTAACAACGCCCATTTCGTTCATGATCTTTCCATTGTAGGGTATCGCTTCACCAACCTCGCTTTTATAGGCCCACCAGTCAGAGAAAGTTGAACCGGCTATATGGTGCGACTTCATTTTGTCTGCAACCTTATAACCTTCTAATATGTGCGTAAATGTATTTACGTGGAAACCCATCGAATCGGCAACAGAGATCAACATATTAATCTCTGATTGTACGTAGGAGTGACAGGTAATAAAACGTTTGTTATCCAGTATCTCTACCAATGCTTCCAGTTCAAGATCGCGACGTACGTTATTGCCTTTTACAGCACGCGCCGCTTTGTATTCTTTGGCGCGGGTAAAGGCATCAACATAAACTTGTTCAACGCCCATACGTGTTTGTGGAAAACGGGTATTTGGGCCGGGTATTGGCGTATTGTTGCTTTGTTTAACGTTTTCGCCCAATGCAAATTTGATGAAACCATCAGCTCCGGCTAACTTCATTTGTTCGGGTAATACACCCCAACGGTGTTTGATGAGCATAGTTTGACCACCTATTGCATTTGCTGATCCGTGTAAAATATGCGAGGTAGTAACCCCACCAGCCAATTGGCGATATAGATTAATATCTTCCGAATCCAATACATCACCTACCCTAACCTCGGAGGTTACCGATTGGGTGCCTTCATTGATACCACCGGTAGCAGCTATATGCGAGTGCTCGTCAACAATACCCGCTGTAATATGCTTACCGGTAGCGTCAATAACTTTTGCAGTACCTGCCGGTAGGTTTTTACCGATGGCTTTTATCTTGCCATTCTCTATTAATACATCTGTATTTTTCAGGATCCCGTCTTTTTCATTTGTCCAGACCGTAGCGTTTTTGAATAGCACAGTTTCAGCTGTTGGTAATTCGACATTACCATATGGTGAGAATGGATATACTACCGGGCCTACAGTTAAATTAGATTTTGGTGTGTCCTTGCGATCTGGTCCGCCTGTTGCCGGGCCTGAATAAGTGGCCGACCAGTTGGTTGCCGTACCATCAGGCAATATAGCGCTGCCTGTTAAAGTAACCGGTGAGGTATTAGAGATATAGCCGCTTAAACGTATGGTTCCTGTGGGATTTGTTTTCAGGTCGAAATAAAGACTTACCATATCGCCGGTACGGGTAAATGTACCACGGGCACGTACGCTGTCTGTTCCGCTACGCTGTACACTTAATTCGTATGAACCCGGTGTGCCGGTGATGCGTAAGCTAACACCTGCCAAACCATCGCCCGATAATTTATAACTACCGGCAAGGTTGATGGGGCTAACGCGACTTACCACATATTGCTTCCCTTCTACCCAGTTCTCATAGATCACATTCTCTTTCTTAAATAAATTATCAGAAGTGATAATAAAATTGGCCATTTTACCTTTTGCCAGTGTACCAATCTTGTCTGATACGCCCAACATTTCGGCAGGGACCTCTGTCAGGGACTTTAATGCCTGTGTTTCGCTCAAACCATGATCGATAGCGGTTCGAAGGTTTGTCCAGAAATCGCGTGGATTGGTTAATCCATAAGATGTCAACGCAAAGCGGATACCTGCTTTTTCCATCATTGCCGGGTTATTGGGTGCTAATTCCCAGTCTTTTAACTGTTCATAGGTAACCTTACGTGCTTGCAAGGGGTCTTCCACATCAAAAGCATCCGGGAAAGTAAGCGGGATGATAAAACTACTACCGGTAGCTTTCATGGCGTCCAGTCGGCGATATTCATCACCATCGGTCTTATATATGTATTGCTTACCAAATTCCTTGGCTATTTTATCAGCACGTAAAACACTTAGCGGGTCTGATGCTTCAAATATTTGAGGTAATGCCTGCTCGCGGTTAAACTCGGCCAATGACATATTGTACTCCTCTTTCTGCGATTTGTACCATTGCGCATCTAAATAGGTTTGACGCAATAAAGCGATGCTACCCATTAATGATGAAGGATAATTTGTTGCCGCCGTACCTTTGCTGAACGAATAGTTGGCAGCAGCCTCTTCATTTAAGAAAACCAGGTTGTCGCGTTCATCGCCTAAACTGGTAACTACCGATGTACCGCGCGCAATGCCATCATGTATTAATGATTGTACAGCGCCAAAACCATTTTTCTTTAATGCCTCTGCTTTTGCAGCATCGGCATGGAATATGGATTTGACATTCATTTCCGGGCGGATTGCCTCATTCCAACCGTATGCACCGGGTTTTGTAGAAACCGGTGTTATGGTGCGGGTAAAGGTAAATGCCTGTCTTGGGGCTTCGGGTAAACCATAGGTACTGTAAGCATCGATCAATCCGGGATAAATGTATTTTCCTTTCAGGTCGACCACCACATATCCTTTTGGGATACTTGTTGCCGTACCGACAGATTCAATCATCCTGTTTTTTACCAGTAAAGTGCCGTTAGTAATAGTTTGCTGTGAGCTTACCACAATGGTAGCGTTGGTAAAAGCGTATAATCCGGGCCGGATATCTTGTACGCCATTTACCGGGAAGGTTTGTTGCGCCTTTGCAAAATTGCATAGCAGGACTGCAAAACCATAAAGTAAGAGTTTCTTCATGTGTTTAATCGTGAAATCAGTTAGTTTTCCGAATATAATTGTAAAAACTCACTTTTTTATTCCGTAACAAAAATATTAGGCAAAAAAAAGACCCGCATTAAGCGAGTCTTTTTATAATATCTGTAAAATACGACTATTTTACCGCGTCAACCACTGCTTTAAAAGCATCCGGGTGATTCATAGCTAAATCAGCTAATACTTTACGATTTAAACCGATATCACTTTTAATTAATTTACCCATTAATTGTGAGTAAGAAATTCCGTGCTGACGGGCACCAGCGTTGATACGTTGGATCCATAAAGCTCTGAACTCTCTTTTCTTGGTTTTTCTATCGCGGTAAGCGTATTGTAAACCTTTTTCTACTGTGTTTTTAGCAACGGTATAAACCTTGCTTCTTGATCCCCAATAACCTTTGGCGAGGATCATGATCCTTTTTCTGCGTCTTCTCGACGCTACGGCGTTAACTGAACGTGGCATTTTGTTTGTTTTTTGGTAGTGAGTGCCTTAGTGGACTTTAATACTCTAATACCTGGTTAAAAAATTAATTACTTTCCGATACAAAGCATACGTTTTACGTTACCCATATCAGCATCAGAAACTAAACTGGTGTGAGTTAGGTTACGCTTACGTTTTGTTGACATCTTGGTTAAGATGTGGCTTTTGTATGCGTTTTTTCTTGCAATTTTACCGGTTCCAGTAAGCTTAAAACGCTTTTTTGCACTGGAATTGGTTTTCATTTTTGGCATAGCTATTATTTATTTGTGTTTGTTATAGGCGTTATCTCAACGCTTTATTTTCATTTGCACATCTGCATATCCACGCATCTGCACATTTATTAATTTATTTCTTCGCTCCTTTTGAGGCAACGGTTAAAAACATCCGTTTTCCTTCCAGTTTTGGTAATTGTTCTACCTTACCTACTTCTTCCAAAGCTTGTGCAAAACGGAGTAACAATATTTCGCCTTGCTCTTTGTACACAATCGCACGACCCTTAAAATGAACGTATGCCCTAACTTTTTCTCCTGCTTCTAAAAACTTAGTAGCATGCTTTAATTTAAAGTCGAAGTCATGGTCGTCAGTATTCGGCCCAAAACGAATCTCTTTAATAACTGTTTGCTTGGCATTGCTTTTTATCTCTTTAAGCTTTTTCTTCTGCTCGTAAATGAACTTGTTATAGTCCGTTACTTTACAAACAGGTGGTACAGCGTTTGGAGATATTTCAACCAGGTCAAGTTCCTGCTCTTCTGCAATAGCCAACGCATCTTTTAATGAAAAGATACCCTGTTCTACATTGTCGCCTACTAAGCGAACCTCTGCAGCCCTGATAAATTGATTAATGTTGTGTTCAGCTTCTTTTTTCTTGAAAGGAAGCCTTGGTCCTCTGTTGAAGGGTTTGTTTAATGCCAAGTTATACGGTTATTTCTTTAATTATTTGTTTTTTAAATTCTTCTATACTCATGCTTCCCAAATCGCCCTGGCCATGTTTACGAACCGAAACTTCATTTTCTGCAGCTTCTTTTTCGCCCACGATCAGCATATATGGGATCTTTTTAACCTCGGCATCACGGATTTTTCGTCCGATCTTTTCATCCCTAAAGTCAATCAGCCCGCAAATAT
>JAZKCG010000026.1:0-6526 GCA_040388175.1 Bacteroidota bacterium
CCGAATTACCTAACCCTTACAATTGCGAGGAACGAAGCAATCTCTACGTAGGATAGTCAATGTGATAAATTTTATTTAATCCCGTCTAAGAACTGAGATCAAGAACATTGATTAGCGTGTGCAGAGATTGCTTCGTTCCTCGCAATGACGCGTTTTTAAACAAAAAGGCCACGATAAATCGTGGCCTTTTTGTTTGCTGTGAGTTGTTTCACTATCTCTTAAAATGACCAATAATTAAACTGGCCAGTTCAACTCCTATTCGTTCTTGTGCTTCGTTGGTAGCAGCACCAATATGGGGGGTTAATGATATTTTGGGATGAGACAAGATCTCTGCACGAGGGGTTGGTTCGTTATCAAACACGTCTAATGCCGCGTATGCTACCTGTCCGCTGTTTAATGCGTCAACTAATGCTAACTCATCAATTAAACCACCGCGAGAGATATTGATCAACTGAACACCTTTTTTCATTTGTGATAATTCTTCTGCACCAATCAGGGCTTTATCTATGAATGGGGTATGCAGGGTAATAAAGTCAGCAGTTTTAATGATCTCATCAAGCGTAGCAGTTTTAACCGTTACGTTAACTTTAGTACCGCCTGTGCCTAAGGTAATTTCAACTTCAGGGTTGAACGGGAAAAGATCATAAGCTATAACATCCATACCCACGCCGATAGCGATTTTTGCCACCTCGCGACCGATACGGCCAAAACCTACAATACCTAAAGTTTTGCCACGCAGTTCAATACCTTTTGCATAAGCTTTTTTCAGGTCGTTAAACTTGGTTCCACCATCAACCGGCATTTTGCGGTTACTGTCATGTAAGAAACGCACCCCTGTAAACAATTGAGCGAAAACCAGTTCGGCAACTGATAAAGATGAGGAAGCCGGCGTATTATACACGCCAATGCCTTTTTCTTTAGCGTAATCAACATCAATATTATCAACACCAACACCGCCACGGCCAATCAGTTTAAGGTTAGGGCAAGCGTCAATTAATGCTTTACGAACTTTAGTAGCACTACGTACGGTTATAGCATCGTAGTTTTGTAATTTAACAGGTAATTCATCCTGTGGGATATTGTTAGTATCAACCTCGAAACCGGCATCTTCTAACATTTTTTTTCCGATAGGATCTATCCCGTCGTTAGCTAATATTTTGATCATCTTAGTGAGTAGTGAATTGTGAATAGTGAGTGGTTGGTAAGTAAACTACTCACCATTACCCACTCACTATTCACTAAATTATTTATTTTTCTCTTGAAACTCTTGCATTGCGTCTATCAGTACATGTACACTGGTTATTGGCAATGCGTTGTATATTGAAGCACGGAAACCACCAACACTTCTGTGTCCTTTAATGCCTACTATGCCTTTTTCATCACATAGTTTAAGGAATGGTTTTTCTAACTCAGGATTCTCCATTACGAAGCATACGTTCATGTCAGAACGGTCTTCAATCGCGCACACTGCTTTAAACAGCGGGTTACGGTCAATCTCTGTGTATAATGCAGCTGATTTTGCTTTATTTTCTTTAGCAAGTGCTTCAACACCACCTTTTGATTTTACCCAGTTTAGGGTAAGCATAGAAACGTAAATAGCAAATACCGGCGGAGTGTTATACATTGAACCACCTTCAATTTGTACCTGATAGTTTAACATGGCAGGGATCTTACGATCTACTTTGCCCAATATTTCATCCTTAACAATTACTAAAGTAGTACCTGCAGGGCCCATATTTTTTTGTGCACCGGCATAGATGATACCAAAATCCGCTACGTTAATTTTACGGCTGAAAATATCAGACGACATATCGCAAACTACCGGTATTGGCGATACGGGAAATTGATGCAACTGCGTACCGTAAATGGTATTATTTGATGTTAAATGCAAATAAGCAGCATCGGCGGGTACTGTATAATCTTTAGGGATGTATGTAAAATTGCTTTCTTTTGAAGTAGCAATAACATCAACCTCGCCAAAGAATTTAGCTTCTTTTAAAGCTTTATTAGCCCATACACCCGACTCTACATAAGCAGCCTTACCGGTTGATGGTAACAAGTTATAAGGCACCATAGCAAATTGTGTACTTGCGCCGCCTTGTAAAAATAATACCGAGTAACCTTCAGGAACTTCTAATAATTCCTTCACTAATTTTACGGCTTCATCTAAAACCGCCTCAAATTCTGCCGACCGGTGCGAGATCTCTAAAAGAGATAATCCGATGCCATTAAAATCAACAACCGCTGCTGCAGCTTGCTTTAAAACTTCATGAGGTAAGATGCCTGGTCCGGCACCAAAATTATGTTTCATATGTTTTGAAAATTGGTTTTTTGCGCCATACGCAATTAAGAACTTCGTATTTTGCTGCGGCAAAGGTAATTAATTTGACAATGTTTATAGGCTTTATTTGCATTTATTCTAAAAAATGCAAATATTTAATAATATGAGCTTTTTAAACCGCCATATTAAATAAATTAAAATCGTTGTACTATTTCTATTACAATTGTAATAACTTTTAGGCGTGTTTCAGGGTCGAGATCATAGCCGACGGACTGGATGCTGAAAACACAGAACTACCCGCAACAAATACATTTGCACCCGCCGAAACTAATTTGGCAACATTATACTGGTCAACCCCCCCATCAACTTCAATAAATAAGCCGGGGTTATGTTTTTCTGCCAATGTTTTAATATTAGCAACTTTTTTGTAGGTGTTTTCTATAAAATGCTGCCCGCCAAAACCCGGGTTTACAGACATGATGAGTACCAGGTCAAGATCGGTAATAATATCCTCCAGCATAGCAACAGGTGTATGCGGATTAAGGGCTACCCCTGCCTTGCAGCCCAACTGTTTTATGGCCTGCACCGTACGGTGCAAATGCGGACAAGCTTCAATATGTACAGTTATACCAGCTGCTCCGGCGTCTTTAAAACGCTTTAAATAGCGATCAGGGTCCATTATCATTAAATGCACATCAAGCGGCTTGGTGGCGTATTTAAAGGCCACCTCTGTTACCGGAAAGCCAAACGATATGTTAGGCACAAATACACCATCCATAATATCAACATGCACCCAATCAGCTTCACTTTGGTTAAGCATTTCTATATCGCGTTGCAGGTTGCCAAAATCAGCAGATAAAATTGATGGGGATATTAATCGGATGTTGGTCATTGGTCATTAGTCATTAGTGATTGCAAATATAGCTTATTGAAGATGCTATACAAATTAGATGGTTATTGGTCATCCCAAATTGCCCCAATGACTTAATGACTAACCTATTCATTCTTCAAACTGGCCACCGGGTTAGTCAGCGCGGCTTTAATGGCCCGAAAACTTACTGTTGCAATGGTAATTATTACAGATAATAAGGCTGCCGCGACAAATACCCACCAGCTAATAGTTGTACGATAAGCAAACCCCTGTAACCAGCTATTCATGGCGTACCAGGCAATCGGGAATGCTACCAGGGCAGCAATGCCAACCAGTTTCAGGAAATCGTTTGAAAGCATGTTTACGATATTGACAACACTGGCACCCAATACTTTCCTGATACCGATCTCTTTAGTGCGTTGCTCGGCAGCGTAGGTAACCAGGCCAAATAAACCAAGGCAGGCAATAAATATGGCGAAGAAAGCAAAACACATAAAGATCTTACCAGTATTTTGTTCGGCCTGGTAAACATGATTAAAGTCATCATCCATAAACGAATAAGCAAAAGGTTGCCCGTTCATATTGGCGTCGGCATTATGGTATAGGTTTTCAATCTGTGCGATCAGTCCCGGAAGATTTTTAGTATCCACCCTAAAGGCCATCTCCCCCCTGTTAACCCCAAGACGCAAAACAAGCGGTTGTATTTTAGTACGCATTGAACCAAAATTAAAGTCCTTTACTACGCCGATGATGTTCAAGGCAAGTTGCCCCTTGCCGCCGCCCATGTAAAGTTTTTTGTTAAGCGGTTCTTTAAAGCCTAATAAAGCCGCAGCGGTCTCGTTTACAACAATACCTATCGAATCGGTAAGGTTATCTCTTGAGAAATTACGGCCATTGGCCATTTTCATACCCAGTGTAGGGATGTAGTCTTCATCTACCGTCCATGAAGCGAGACCTGTAGACTGCCCCGGGCTCCGGGCCGCGTCTTTACTGTAAACCTCAGTATTCTGGTGCGTTTCGGTAGGTAAATAAGGCGTTATGGTACCTGATCGTACCCCGGTTAACTTAAGCACATCCTGTTTAAAGGAATTAGCATGCAGGTAAAGCGAGTAAGTATTTTTGATAACCAGTACCTGTTCGCGATTATAACCCAGGTCTTTATTACGAATATAACTCAGCTGACTATGAACTACCAATGTGCCAATTATTAATACTATGGCAGCCGCGAATTGAAAGACCACCAAGCTGTTGCGCAGCCAACCGCCTTTAAAACCCGAAGCCAGTTTTCCCTTCAATACCTCGACGGGCATAAATGCCGACATAAAGAATGCAGGATATAGCCCCGCCATTAAGCCTATGATTACCGTAACCGCCAACAGCCCCGGCACAAGCCATGGCGTAGCCATAAAACTGAACGCGATCTGTTTGCCGGCAAGGATATTAAAATAAGGTAATAATAGCGCGGCGAACAACAAAGCGATGATCATCGCCAGGAAACTAACCATGGTTGATTCTATTAAGAACTGGTAGATCAACGATCCACGGTTTGATCCTAATACCTTGCGCACACCAACCTCGCGTGCGCGGCCCGCCGACCGGGCGGTAGAAAGATTCATGAAGTTTATACAGGCTATCAGCAATATAAAAATCGCTATCACAAAAAATATATAAACATATTGCATGTTGCCCGAAGGCTCAACTTCGCCGCTTGTAGTTGAATGTAAATGAATTGCCGTAAGCGGTGTAGTAGCGAAACGGAAGTGGTCGCCTTTGTTTTCAAGATCGGATATGGAGGTGTGTATAAACTGTAATAATTCCGGCTCGGCATATTTTTTTGTAGCATCTCTTAAATAGCGGTCCAGATCATGTTGGGTAACTCCGGGCTTCACCAGTATATAGGTTAAAAAATCTTCACTTGTCCATTGCGTATGGCGGCTTTCTTCTAACCCGGACATTGCCCTGATGATATTAAAATGAAGATGCGAGCGGCCGGGCGTATTTTTCATCAGCCCGGTTATTTTGCAATATTCGGAGTTATTAAGCAGTAACGTTTTGCCAATAACATCAGTACTATTAAAATATTTCTTTGCAACATCCTCGGATATCACTATCGAGCCGGGCTGGCTTAGCGCTGTATTAGGGTCGCCGGATATAAAGGGCATCGTAAAAACCTTAAACATATTGGCATCGCCATAAAAAGTATTGCCCTCCGTTATTGTCTGGTTACCTTTTTTAACCAATGTTTTGCCGATGTACTGTAAACGGGTAGCCAGTTCAATTTGAGGGTAATCCTTCATCATACCGGCTGCCATGGGCGCTGGCGATTCGCGGTCATTGAACAAACTGCCATTAACTTTAAAATCAGAGCTAACGCGATAGATACGGCCGGCATTGAGGTTGTACTTATCATAACTCAGCTCATCAATCACAAACAGCGTGATCAGCAGGCAAACGGCTAAACCTATTGCCAGCCCCAGGATATTGATGGCAGAAAAGCTCTTGTTCTTCCAAAGGTTTCTGAAGGCAATTTTGAAGTAGCTTTTAAACATAGCAGGTGCAATTTTGACCTAAAGTTAACCAAGATGATACCATTGAATTAAAACACTGTATTACAACATATTAAAACTAAACGTCTATTTTAAACTGTTCGCTTTTGATGCAATAACTGTTCATCTTCGAACATTGTAAATATTAGGCAGAATATTTTAAAGAATGGTTACGGGAAAATCTTAAGCAATTTATGTTCTTCGGAAATTAGAAGCCAAAATCTAGTCACAATTTTGCAAAAGATCATAGTATTTTCTCATCAGCACCAAATCATAATTCACTAACGAGTTGTAGGCCTCGGTAACCAGCTCGGCCAAAATAGAAGAACCCAATTGCCCGCCTCCATTGGGTATGGAATCATAATAGGCAATTAATTCTTTCACCCTTATTATCTCATATAATAACAATTGCACCAAGTCGGCATCAGGGCCGGTTGGTTTTCCTGAATTATTATTATTGCTGAGAAAATCTAAAGGATCATTCGATGTAGAGGTCATTTTCAATAGGATCGGCCTTTTAGCTTTTATCAACTTACTATAGAAGATATAAAGCGCAAAAAAGCATTTTTTGTTTCAGAAATTTATAAATAATCAAAACAAAATTTCCATTAAACGACAAAAGCCTTATAAATAAGGCTTTTGTCGTTTAAACTGTATGGCTAATTACTTAGCTGCTTCTGGCTTAGGCAATAAAACCTTACGAGAAAGTTTCAGTTTACCTTGTTTATCAACATCTAATAATTTCACGCGTACTTCGTCGCCAACTTCAAAAATGCCATCCATTGTTTCAATGCGTTTATGGTCAATTTCTGATATGTGCAACAAGCC
>JAZKCG010000027.1:0-14610 GCA_040388175.1 Bacteroidota bacterium
TCATTTGATAACAAACATAGGAGGGTGGTCCAGCGAAGCAAAGACCGGGTGAGTTGTCACCCCCAGCTAAGCACCCAAAGCCTGGTAAACCTCTGCATATAACAAACCACTGCCGCCACCATAATGTTGTACAACAGGTACTCTAAAATGCGCCGTTATTTGTTGTGCTTCTAAGGCATCTAAGCCGGCGCACAGCAGTACAATATCAAACGTAATTGTACTGCTGTAAGCCATCGCTTCGGTTGCTGTAAACGCTATGGTGCCACTCCATTCGGGCTTGTTGTTTACAAGCCTCAAGATGGTTTGCATGATCTCGGGATGTTTGCCAACAACCAGTATTTGTATCTTTTCCATATTTAGAAAGACATAGGTACTTCCATCAACAAGAACTCGGCGTTATCTAATACCTCGATGTTGAATTTATCAGTATCCCAAATACCAAACCCATCGCGTGTATTTAAAACCTGGTCGCCTATTTTGATCGACCCGCTTAATACAAATACATAAACGCCATTACCTTTTGCTTTCAATTGGTATTCGGTACTTAAACCTTTATCAAAGTTGCCTAAATGGAACCATGCGTTCTGGTAGATCCAAACACCGGCATCGTCTTTATTTGGTGATAATACCTGTTGAAGTTTATTATGCCTGTCGTCTTTATTTAAGGTTAACTGGTCATAACGTGGTTCAACGTTCAATGTATTAGGGTAAATCCAGATCTGTAAGAATTGTACAGCTTCGTGCTGGTCGTCGTTATGCTCCTGGTGAAAGATGCCTGTACCTGCGCTCATTACCTGGATATCGCCATCGCTTATTACAGCCACGTTATCCATGCTGTCCTGGTGTTTTAAGCCACCTTTTAGCGGGATAGAGATAATCTCCATATTATCATGCGGATGCTCGCCAAAGCCTTTACCGCCGGCAACGTTATCGTCATTTAAAACTCTTAATGCACCAAAATTCATGCGTTGCGGGTTGTAATAACCACCAAAACTGAAAGTGTGAAAACTTTTTAGCCAACCCAGATCGGCCTTGCCGCGGGTATTTGCTGCGTGATATATTGTCTGTGCCATGATACAAATTTACGGTGCAGGCTACCGCCAAAACTTGATGTAGGTCAAGAAATTATTTCTTATCCTTCAATAATATTTTATGCTGCATCCGGCTAAAAAACTCGGGGGTAACGCCTATGTAGGAAGCGATCTGCTTTTTGGGGAGATTATAAATAAGGGTAGGGTAGCGGCGACAAAAATTATGGTAGCGTTCTTCGGCGGTTAAGCTTAAACTATCTATTAGTCGTTGCTGTGAGGCCACCAGCGAGTTTTCGGTAATTATACGGAAGAAGCGTTCAAACTGTGGGATGTCATGATACAGCTTTTCCTGGTCGTTTTTTGACAATAACAACACTTCTGTATCCTCTGCTGCCTCGATATTTAATATGCCCGGTTTTTGGGTAAGCAGGCTATACATATCCGCTATCCACCAACCAACAGGTGCGAAGTTAAGTACGTGCTCAAGCCCGTTTTGGTCTACCGTAAAACCACGCAGGCAACCACTGGTTACAAAAGTGGAGTATTTGCAAACTTCGCCATCCTGTAAGGCAAACTGTTTACGCCTAATGGTTTTGGGTTTTAACAGCGATAAAAAGTGTTGTTGTTCATCAGCCGAAAGCTGAATGTGACGGCTAATACTATCGATGATCAAATTGGAAGACATTACCCGAAAGTACAGTTTTACAGGCATTAAAACCATATCTCATCCCAATTGTACTTAATGGGTTAAATTCAAGCTATGATGCCATTAACTACTCAAGTCGCCTGGCTATTTTTATTGGCTATACCTGTTGCCTGCATTGCCTGGACGGTTACGCACGAAGAGATTTTCAGAGAGCCGCGCGAGTTTTGTATAAAGAGGAGCAAGGAGAGCAAGAGCTTGCTTAGCCGCAAGCTTTTTTACGTTTTTACCTGCGAGTATTGCTTTAGCCATTATGTTACCCTGTTTATACTGATATTGACAGGCTATCATTTTTTAATGGACGATTGGCGCGGGTATTTGCTGGCGGGTTTTTCTATTGTATGGATAGCCAATTTCTACATGGCTATTTTCGCACTGATAAAGGTGGATGTTAATTTGGAAAGGCTGCAGGTGAAGAAAGAGGAGGAGCAGTTGGATGATAAAAAATAGCTTATTTAAAGATCTCTTTCTGATAGTTTAGCGGGCTTTTGCCGGTTATACTTTTAAAGTATTTATGGAAGCTGGCAAAATTATGGAAGCCGCTTTCATAACATACCTGTTTTACATTTATTTTATTCTCTATCAATAATTTGCAGGCATGGCCAATACGGATCTCATTAATAAATTGTGAGTAGGTTTTACGCGTACGCGATTTAAAATAGCGGCAAAATGAATTAGGGCTGATGTTGGCTACTGCAGCCATTTCTTCCATTTGTATCTTACGCTTAAAGTTGGCTATAGAGTAATCATAAATGGCATTGATACGGTCATTCTCGGCCGGGGCAAAATCATTACGCGAGCTTATGGACGATATTACATTCTGTTGTTTTGATGCACCTATCGCCATTAAAGCTTCCATTAAAGAGATCAGCTTTTTAGGACCTTCGGCAAAGACGATAGCTTCCACCAGTTTGCCCAGTTTTAGCTTATCATTACCGGTAATTTGTACGCCACGCTTAGCCTTTTCTAATATATTACGGATGATGGCATTCTCCGGTAATTGCAAAAACGCATCGCCCCAAAAATTTTCACAAAAGTGTATTACGCTTACATCGGCATTGTTATTTTCGGCATCCTCAAAATACACGTCGTCAAAACGCCAGTAGTGGGGTAGGTTGGCACCCAACAACACCACATCGCCCGATTGAAACCGTTGGATACTATCGCCAACAAACTGCGTACCGTTACCCTGTTTAAAATAGATCAGCTCAACCTCGGGGTGATAATGCCAGCGATTGTTAACATAAGGCACCCTATCCTGCCTTGAGCTAAAGGAGTGTACCAGGTCGTTAGAAACTTTGAGTAACTGCGGTTTCATTGCCGATTTTTAATTTATCGGCTAATATTATCTAATTTATTCTCAAAAGCAAGTTTATAATTTAAAATATGCCAAAATAGCTTAATGGATAGGCAATAACATAAAATATTATTAAGGGTTAATCTTCTTTCTTTGAGAAACCAATTATCAATCTATAACCGATAATACAAAGAATAAAGTATCGCCATTGTTGTCATTTAATGATGATAGGGGCTAATGCAAGAAATTGTTAATCTGTAAACGAAAAATTATGATGTTCAAAAAACTACACCTCTTATTATTGATCCTATCGCTCAACCTGTTTGGCGCAAAAGCCCAAAAGATGATCGGTAACGAAACCGATGCGCAAAAGCAACAACGCATGAAATGGTGGACGGACGACCGTTTCGGTATGTTTATTCACTGGGGATTATACTCGGGCGCTGCACGCCACGAGTGGGTTAAGCATAATGAAGCGTTAAGTAATGAGCAATACCAGAAGTACTTTGACCAGTTTAACCCTGACCTGTTCGAGCCAGTGAAATGGGCCAAACAGGCTAAAGCTGCAGGTATGAAGTATGCCGTGTTAACCAGCAAGCACCACGAAGGTTTTTGCCTGTTCGACTCGAAATTTACCGATTATAAAGCACCAAACACCCAGGCCAAACGCGATCTGATCAAAGAATATGTGGATGCTTTCAGAGCGCAAGGTTTAAGGGTAGGTTTCTACTATTCGCTGTTAGATTGGCACCATCCTGATTATACCATGGATGATATCCACCCGCTAATGCAAAAAGACAAAAGCGAAGCCGCTTATGAGCGTTTAAACAAAGGCCGAGACATGGCCAAATACCGCCAATATATGCGCAACCAGATAACCGAGTTGTTAACGCATTATGGTAAAATAGATATTTTGTGGTTAGACTTTTCTTTCCCTAACAAAAAAGATCCAAAACATGGTAAAGGTAAAGATGACTGGGGTTCTGTTGAGCTGTTAAAGCTGATACGTAAGCTGCAACCCGGCATTATTGTAGATAATCGCCTAAACCTGGAAGAATATAAAGACGGTGCCGATTTTGAAACACCAGAGCAGGTTAGTACTAAAGAATTAGAGAAATACCGTGGCAAGGTGTGGGAGACCTGCCAAACATTCTCAGGTTCATGGGGATATTACCGTGATGAGAACAGCTGGAAAACACACCGTCAGTTGCTTGACCTGTTGATCACCTCAACCAGTAACGGTGGTAACCTGATCCTTAACGTAGGCCCAACCGCCCGTGGCGAATTTGATTACCGTGCAACCAACGCTTTGGACAGCATGGCTTACTGGATGCACGCCAACAGCAAGTCTATTTATGGCTGTACGTTTGCCCCTGATAAATACGCCGTGCCAGAGGGTACTAAATTGACTTACAACCCGCTTACTAAAAAACTATATGTGCATTTATTTACTTACCCAACTGATGGTAAGCTAACTTTACCGGGTTATGTTGGGTCGGCAACGTATGCACAGTTTTTGCATGACCATTCAGAACTAATAATCAAACCGGCATCAAACAATACCGATTTGGTTGTAACTTTGCCAAAAAACAAACCGCTTTATAATGTGCCGGTTATTGAGCTTTCGCTTAAATAGTTTTTATAATATCAACTTATCCAATAAATGTCTGTAAAGAGAGAAACCGTTTTAAGAATCCACCCGCATGATAATGTGTTGGTTGCCCTGCAGGATATCAGCAAAGGCACCGTTATACCATTTGATGGCGACAACATAACCCTGGTTACTGATGTAGCTGCCAAGCATAAGTTTACCATGACCGACCTGGGTACAGACCAGGAGATCTATATGTATGGTGTGCTGGTAGGCAAGACCAACCAGCCTATAGCTAAGGGTAGTGCCATAACGGTTGACAATATCCATCATGCCGCCAGCGATTTTAAACTGGGCGAGCGTAAACTGAACTGGCATAAGCCCGAGGTGGACAAGTTTGCCCAGCGTACGTTCCTGGGCTATCACCGGGCTGATGGTTCGGTGGGGACGGCTAATTATTGGCTGGTGATCCCATTGGTGTTTTGCGAGAACCGCAACATCATGGTGTTGAAAGACGCGTTGGTTGATAAGCTGGGTTTCCGTAAGGCTAAGACCTACGAGAACGAGGTGGATAGTCTGATCGATCTGTACCAGGCGGGTAACTCGTTAGAGTCTATCTTAAATGCCGACTTGCAGATGGAATCGGCAGAGCAGAAGTCGAAGAAGTTATTTGAGAACATAGATGGTATTAAGTTCCTGACTCATGATATGGGTTGCGGCGGTACCAAGACTGACAGCGATGCCCTATGCGGACTGTTAGCGGGATACATCACCCATCCAAATGTGGCGGGCGCTACGGTGCTAAGCTTAGGTTGTCAGCACGCGCAGGCCAGCATCCTGGAAACAGAAATAAAGAAACGCGACCCTAACTTCAGCAAACCACTGGTGATGCTGGAGCAGCAGAAGATAGGCAAGGAAAGTACGCTGATGCAGGAAGCCTTGAAACAAACCTTTGCGGGCCTGATAGAAGTTAATAAACTGGAAAGAACGCCTGCGCCTATCAACAAGATCTGCATAGGCTTGGAGTGTGGCGGGTCTGATGGTTTCTCCGGGATCTCGGCTAACCCGGCGTTGGGTTATGTGTCTGATGTGCTGGTGAGCCTGGGTGGTAGCGTGATCCTGGCCGAGTTCCCCGAGCTTTGCGGGGTAGAGCAGGAGTTAAGCGACCGTTGTGTTGATGTGGATACGGCTCAGAAGTTCATGCACCTGATGCGTACCTACAACGCGCGTGCCGAGGCCGATGGTTCAGGCTTTTACGCTAACCCGTCGCCAGGTAATGTGAGGGACGGGTTAATAACCGATGCTATCAAATCGGCAGGGGCGGCTAAGAAAGGTGGTAACTCGCCTGTGGCGGCGGTGCTGGATTATCCTGAAAAGGTAACCAAACCCGGCCTTAATTTACTATGCACCCCAGGCAGCGATGTAGAGAGCACCACTGCCGAAGTAGGATCGGGCGCTAATGTGGTATTGTTTACTACCGGTTTGGGTACGCCAACAGGCAACCCTATTACCCCGGTTATTAAACTATCCACCAATACCAAAACCTTTGAGCGGATGCCCGATATTATCGACATTAACTGCGGGACCATCGTTGAAGGCACCGAAACTATAGAGCAGACCGGCGAGCGCATCCTGAACTATGTGATAGACGTAGCCAGCGGCGTGGTTCAACCTAAATCCGTGCAGTTAGGGCAGGATGATTTCATCCCGTGGAAACGTGGGGTATCGTTGTAGGCGTGCTGTTTCACGCGTGTGTGACACAGATGAAACGGGTGAAATACTTTTTTGTTTTAACGGTTTGATAGCGAGTGTTTTGTGAAAATGATGTGAAACAAAATGAAACACTATTTTCGACCTAATTGATTGACAGTTAATTGATTGTAAAAAATAAATTTGTTTAAACATCTAAAACACCTACTCTGGCGCGAGTATGCAGCGTAAGCCAAGAGCGCGGTGTACTCGTGCCCCGCATGCTAAGTCAACAAGGAGCTCAGTAAGCCATTTGCAAAGCAACTAATCATTAATAAACCATCGGGTCAACCAAATTTATTTCAATTAATCCGGGTATGCCGCAATAATCACGTGCGCTGCTATATAAATAATCTTCGGGCCGGTCAACTATGCCTGCTACAACCGGGTTATTATGTATGTAATCCAGTTTTTGATGTAATATCTTTTGATCGAATAACTCAATAGGATGATTGTCTTGCTGCCACAACTGGAAATTTATGTTTTGACTATTCTTTTTACCGGCCCGTTCCATCATCCATAACATCCATTCTCTGCGGCTTCCCCCCCCCCCAACTGGTCGAAGTTTAGCGATAGCGTAACTTCGACCTAAAATATTTCAAGCATTCTGCTTGCGCTATCAGAGGTTATTATTACCAGGCCATGACCTGCGCAGTCCACCCCGATGCTTACATTTGCTATTAAACAATAAGCATTAATGAAGAAAATAGGATTTTTATCATTCGGGCATTGGTCTGACCATCCCGCGTATCAAACCCGCACCGCAGGCGATACCTTGTTGCAGTCCATCGATCTGGCTGTAGCCGCGGAAGAGATTGGCGTGGATGGTGCCTATTTTCGGGTGCATCATTTTGCGCGGCAATTGGCGTCGCCATTTCCGTTACTTTCGGCTATTGGGGCCAAAACCAGCAAAATAGAAATTGGGACCGGCGTGATAGATATGCGTTATGAAAACCCAATGTATATGGTGGAAGATGCCGGCGCTGCCGATCTGATTTCCGGAGGTCGTTTACAATTAGGCATTAGCCGTGGTTCGCCAGAGCAGGTGATCGAAGGCTGGCGTTATTTCGGTTATCAACCTGAAGAGGGTAGGGATGAAGCCGATATGGGGCGCCAAAAAGCATTGGAATTTTTGGAAAGATTAAAAGGCGAGGGCTTTGCCCAACCCAATCCTTATCCGATGTTCCCAAACCCGCCGGGCTTATTACGCCTGGAACCGCATTCGGACGGACTGCGTGAACGGATCTGGTGGGGAGCAGCTTCTAACGCGACTGCCGTTTGGGCGGCCGAGAACGGTATGAACCTGCAAAGTTCGACCTTGAAATTTGATGAAAGCGGTAAACCTTTTCATATCCAACAGGCCGAACAGATCAGGTTGTATAAGGAGGCCTGGAAAAAAGCCGGGCACCAGCGCGAAGCAAGGGTTTCGGTAAGCCGCTCGATCTTTGCTTTGGTAACAGAGCAAGACAGGCTTTACTTTGGACAGCAAGGAAAAGCGGCGGATAGCTTTGGTTATATCGAGGCTGATAAACGGGCGGTATTTGGAAAGGGCTATGCCGCCGAACCCGATCAGTTGATTAAAGAATTAGCCCAGGACGAAGCGATACAAGAAGCGGATACATTACTGCTGACCATACCGAACACTTTGGGCGTTGATTACAATGTACATGTGCTATCCGCTATTTTAGAGCATGTTGCACCTGCATTGGGTTGGCGATGAAAGGTTAATCACTTTATAAACGCAGGGTTTAAGTTAACCCATAAAATAAAAGGCTCTCTTAGTGTCGATAATGGCGGTTATTTGTAGGTAATGAGCCATAGGCTCTACCCCTATGTAGAAAACAAGTAACAATATTTTGCCTCGTAGAGGCTACCCAACTGCCGTATTGGCAACATGATGCCAATTTTAAGAAGGGCAGCCGCCTACGGGGCTGGTTTTTGTCGTTTTGTTGGCTACAAAGGGGCAGACCCTATGGGTCAATGGTAATCATTGATTTTATGGGTTAACTTAAATATTTGAGTGACCCTGCTGAGACGGAGCCTACAATCCAAAGCCATAAGCCACACGCAAGCCTATTAAGCCACTGCTAAGACCATTGTCGCTAAAGTTTTCGTAGCGTACGCCAACATCCCATTTTTTAGTTGCATAACCAATGGCAGGTGAAGCAAGTAGGGAGACAGGTCCACCGCCATTAGCCACTTGAAATCCAGCGCCTATTTCGGCTCCTAAATAAATATTCGAATTCACAAAGAACTTAGCTCCAAATTTTACCGGGATAATTTCCGATTTGTATTTAATAGTTACTGTAGGGTAAGGGCCGCTGGCAGGGTAAGTCACAGTTTTTGGAAAAAAATGATAGATCCCGCTGGTGAAGGTCAGCGCCACTTTATCAGAGATGCCATATTGCAAACGCGGTGTAATACCTAATACAGCATAAGCAGCGTCAGTATAACTACCTACAGGCAAAAGTCCCTCGACGCCGATACCGAACCGAAGATTGTTTTTAGATACAGATTGCGCGTTAGCATGACTGCCAACAAATAAAGCTAAGGCTGTTAATGCGGTGATAAATAGTTTTGGTGTTTTAGTTTTCATAGTGTTTAAGTTTGATGTAAATAAATTGGTAATTGTAGCCTTTTTAACGCCAAAAAAAGGATCAATTGTATATCGGGCATTATATTTTTCCGTTCCCACAGAGTCTTCCAACAGAAACCCTACCGTAGCATGATAATGCCCAAACTAATCTCTAATCACTAACCCAACGTATTCAAATTATTACAAAACACCTCCGCCATTTTGTAACCCTGCTATTGAAATAATTGTAACTTTAAATTCCAAACTAAATTTAAATTAAACCAATTATTCCAACACCCATGGAAAAAAGAAGAGAGTTTATCAAGAAGGTGGCTATCACTACCGGCGCCGTTGCTTTAGGCGGCAAAACCTTTGGCTTTACCGCGAAAAGTTACAACCGTATTATAGGCGCAAATGATCGTATCCACGTTGCCATAATAGGACTAAATGGCCGTGGCGGCAGTATGTGTACCACGTTTGCCAAACAGCCAAACTGCCTGGTAAATACCGTTTGCGATGTCGATTCAAGAACCATCCCTATAACTCAGAAAAAAATAGCTGCTGCCAGTAAACTAACCGACGGCCCTAAAGGCGAAGGCGACGTACGCAAGGTAATGGCTGATAAAGATATCGATGCTATTTACATAGCCACCCCCGACCACTGGCACGCGCCAATGGCCATAATGGGTTGCCAGGCCGGTAAACACGTATATGTTGAAAAACCGGTGAGCCATAACCCGCACGAAGGTGAGATGGCCGTAGCCGCTGCCCGTAAATATAACCGCATAGTACAAATGGGGGCGCAGCGCCGCTCGGCACCATTAGCTATACAGGCAGTAAAAGAATTGCATGACGGCGTTATTGGCCGTGTATATTTTGCCAAAGCCTGGTATACCAACAAACGTGGTGCAAATTACTACAAACCGGCCGCCGTACCAAGCTGGTTAGACTATGAGCTATGGCAGGGCCCGGCTCCGCGTAAACCTTATATGGATGGATTGATCCATTACAACTGGCATTGGAAATGGCATTATGGTACCGGCGAAGCCTTGAACAACGGTACGCACGAAGTGGATCTGGCCCGCTGGGGTTTAGGTGTTGATCTGCCAACCCGTGTTTCATCAGTAGGGGGACGTTACCAGTTCCAGGACGAGTGGGAGACACCTGATACCCAGATCATCACTATGGATTACCCGGGCCGTGTATCACTAATGTGGGAGAACAGAAGCTCGAACGGACGTAAGATAGAAGGTGCCGACAGAGGTGTTATTTTTTATGGCGATAACGGAAGTATGGATACCGATGGCGAAGAGTATACTATTTATGACCTCGCTGGTAAGGTAGTTAAGCAAGTTAAGAAACAAGGCCCTGCCGAAGATGCTGCTATACAGGGCCGCAATACCGCCAGCCCAAGCTTAGGCATGGATAGTTTGCACGTAGCTAACTTTTTAGAAAGTATCCGCGATAACAAACGCCCTAATTGCGACGTGGAGTTGGGTTACAAGAGTGTTGTCGCTATGCAGATAGGCAACATAGCCTGGCGCGTTGGCCGCGACCTGCATCTGGATCCTAAGACCGCGCATATATTGAATGACCCGGAAGCACAGAAATTGTGGAGCCGTACCTACGAGCCGGGATGGGCGCCAAAAGTTTAATTTTTAGTAGGAAATCACAAGATATCACCAAAAAATAACCAAAATAATGCGAAAATTTACAGGTTTTAGCAGCGGCTTTATAGCCGCTGCTGCTTTTGTTTTATGTACCGGAATGGCTAATGGCGATGTGCCTGTAAAAAAAGCTCCGCCAAAGAAAACTGTTGTTAAAGTTAAACATGCTATAGTAGAAACTAATCGTATGGCATGGTGGAGCAAGGCAAGGTTCGGGATGTTTATTCACTGGGGAGTGTATAGCGTACCTGCAGGTGTTTATGATGGCAAGAAGATTCCTGGCTTAGGCGAGTGGATCATGCACGATGCCAAGATCCCCGTAGATACCTACCAGGCCTACGCCAAAGATTTTAATCCGACCGAATATAACCCTGAACAATGGGTGCTGACCGCTAAAGCAGCCGGTGTTAAATACATTGTGATCACCACCAAGCACCATGACGGCTTTGCCATGTTCGACTCGAAAGCAAGCGACTGGAATATTGTAAAACGTACCCCGTATGGTAAAGACGTTATCAAGATGCTGGCCGATGCCTGTCGTAAATATGGTATGAAACTGGGTTTCTACTACTCGCAGGCTAACGACTGGAACAATGCCGGTGGCGCAGCAGCAGGTGGCCATTGGGATAAAAAGCAGGACGGTAGCTTTGATACTTATTTAGACAAAGTAGCTATCCCACAGATAAAAGAGATCCTGACCAATTATGGTGATGTGGCCGAACTTTGGTGGGATGTTCCTACGGATATGACCAAGGAACGCGCCGCCAAGATCACCCCTTTATTGGATAAATATCCAAACATCATTACCAACAACCGTTTAGGCGGTGGGGTACAGGGCGACCTGGAAACTCCCGAACAATATATCCCGGCAACGGGTATCCCCGGCCGTTACTGGGAAGCCTGTATGACCATGAATGATACATGGGGATTTAAGACCTATGATAACCACTGGAAATCAAGCCAAACGTTGATCCGTAACCTGGTTGATATCGCCTCGAAAGGTGGTAACTACTTACTGAATGTTGGCCCGCAGTCTAACGGTAAATTGCCTGAACCTATCCTGGGGATACTCAAAGATATGGGCGCGTGGATGAAAGTGAACGGCGAAGCCATTTATGGTACAACCGCCAGCCCTTTCCGCAAATTGCCTTGGGGAAGGAGTACTACAGGCGCTACTGTTAACGGCAATACCACCCTTTACCTACATGTGTTTGACTGGCCTGCAAATGGAGCGCTATTAGTACCGGGATTAAGCAACCAGGTAATATCAGCCAAATTATTAGCTAACAGCGTTGCGTTAAAAAGTAAAAAGACGGCTGATGGTGTATCAATTTCAGTTCCGGCAACTGCTTTGGATGCTAACTCGACGGTTATTAAACTGGTGATAAAAGGCAAGGCAGATGTAGTGCCGTTTATTCCTTCTGCCAATGCTGATGGGTCATTTGTATTAAGCCCTGTTGATGCCGATACTAAAGGTGGTATACAATCAGAAGGAGCAAGGACACCAAATTTAGGTTACTGGACCGATTCGAAATCATCAGCCTCATGGCAGATCAAGATCACCAAACCGGGTACCTATACAATGGAAGCACCGGCATCGGCACTAAATGAGGGGAATGTGATCAAGATCAGCATTGGCGACCAGGCTGTGCAGGCTCCTATAAAAGGAACCGGTAGCGGTAATAAATATGTTAAGAACAGCCTGGGCGAGATCAAGATCACCAAAGCAGGTTTAAACACCATAACCATAACCGGAACGCCTGATAACTGGCAGTACATTAACCTGCGTGCTATTACCTTTAAACCTGTTAACTAAAAAAATGAAGAGACATTTATTGCTGATAGCCGCCTTTTTACTTTCGGTAACGTTGGTAAAAGCGGCAAAGGTAGATACGGTTGAAACGTACAGCGATGCCATGCACAAAAAAATAAAAGCCGTGGTGATAACCCCGGCCGACTACGAAACAGGCAAACCCTGCCCCGTAGTTTATTTATTGCATGGCGCGGGCGGTAATTACAAACAGTTTTATGGATTGAACCCGGCCATTGCCGATTGGGCCGATAAATATCACCTGATGATAGTTTGTGCCGATGGCGGTGTTACCAGCTGGTATTTTGACAGCCCGGTTGATCCAACCTTTAAATACGAAACCTATGTAACCAAGGAGTTAATAGGTTACATCGACAAAAATTATAAGACCATTAGAAATAAGACCGGCCGCGCCATATCAGGTTTGAGCATGGGCGGGCATGGCGCCATGTACCTGGCTATCCGCCACCAGGATTTGTTTGGCGCGGTGGGCAGCATGAGCGGCGGTGTGGATATCCGCCCGTTCCCCAATAACTGGGATATGGCTAAGCGCCTGGGTAGTTATGCCGAGAACCCGGAGAACTGGGAGAAAAACACTGTTACCAATATGCTGTATCTCATCAAACCAAATTCATTAGCTATAACTTTTGATTGCGGGGTTGATGATTTCTTTTACAAGGTAAACTGCATCCTGCACGACAAAATGGTAGAGCGTAATATCCCGCATGATTTTACCTCGCGCCCGGGTGCGCATACCTCGCAGTATTGGGCCAACTCGGTACTTTATCATTTAATGTTTTTTAATACTTATTTCAAAAAGAATAATCCGGCGTAGTAGTCACGTAACTAAAAAACATGTCATTGCGAGCGTAGCGCGGCAACCGCACGGAAGTTGAGCTACTTGGAAGTCGCTATACCCCCTCAGGGTCCGCGTTGCGAGACCCTGAGGGGACGAAAAATAAACAATTCCCTGCGCGTCATTGCGAGGAACGAAGCAATCTCTACATAGGACAGTCAACGTGCATATTGATTAGCGTGTGCAGAGATTGCTTCGTTCCTCGCAATGACGTGGCGGAAAGTAGTCAAAGCAGCAAAATTATAACAACAATACACCATGTCTTACCAACCATCACCACAACGATACCAATCCATGCCTTATAAACGCAGCGGTAAAAGCGGCTTAAAGCTGCCTGCTGTGTCACTGGGCCTATGGCAAAACTTTGGCTATTATGACCAATTAGAAAATAGCCGTAATATCCTGAAAACCGCTTTTGATCATGGCGTTACCCATATCGATCTGGCCAATAACTATGGCCCCCCGCCGGGATCAGCCGAAGAAAATTTTGGAAGGATCCTACATACTGATTTCCGTGACCATCGCGATGAACTGATTATCTCATCAAAAGCAGGCTACACCATGTGGGATGGCCCTTATGGCGATTGGGGTAGCAAGAAATACCTGGTGTCAAGTTTGGACCAAAGCCTGAAACGCATGAAGCTGGATGATGTAGATATCTTCTATCACCATCGCCCTGACCCTGAAACACCGCTGGAAGAAACCATGGCTGCGTTGGATCTGATCGTTCGCCAGGGTAAGGCTTTGTATGTGGGGATATCCAACTATAAAGCGCCCGAGGCTAAGCAAGCTATCCAAATATTAAAGCAAATGGGTACGCCTGTCATTATACATCAGCCTAAATATTCTATGTTTGAGCGTTGGGTAGAAGGTGGCTTGCTGGATGTGCTGGAAGAAGAGGGGGTAGGCTGTATCCCGTTCTCGCCGCTGGCACAGGGCTTACTGACCGATAAATATTTACACGGTATCCCAGCCGATTCAAGAGCATTGAAAATAGGCGACTCGCTTACAGAAAACAGCATCACGCCGGATAAGATCGAGAAAGTTAAAAAACTAAACGCCCTTGCCCAGCAACGCGGACAAAAACTGGCCCACATGGCGTTATCCTGGATCCTGAAAGACGACCGCATTACCTCTGTATTGGTAGGTGCCAGCAAACCAGAGCAATTGCTTGACTCGTTAAAGTGCCTGGAAAACACCAAATTTAGCCAAGAAGAGTTAGCTATTATTGATGCGATTTTAAAGTAGTTTCACGAGTGAATAAAAAGCAATGGCCTTGTGCGATTCCCTCCCGTTGGGCTACTGTGTGGACACAAGTATGGTATAAAAGT
>JAZKCG010000028.1:0-26205 GCA_040388175.1 Bacteroidota bacterium
CTGTCAGCAATATTTATTTTTATTGAGATTTCTCCCATTTGAGCTTGTTCACTTTCTGCATTACTTTTTCAGCAATACAATACACTTGTCTATTTCCTGCACAAATTCGTTAATTTTTTGTTTAATGTCAACACTTTTTTCATTTGTTTCAGAAAAAGACTTCGCCAGCTTCACGGCGCGCATCTTTTCGTCCAGCTCTTTTGTCTTATTCTTGCTGGCATTTAAAGCAACTGTGAGAGTGTCATTCTCCAGTTTCAACAAATCATTCTCTTCCTGCAACGCAGCACAAAGTTCGATCAACCTTTCGGTTTTCTCGATAACTCTGTTTAGTTGTGCGGCTGTGCTCATAAGAGATTAGTTGATTAGAGATCAGAGATTAGTTTTGTTTTGTTAGTTAGTAGTTTTTGCCGATTGACTTCTTAAGAAATTAATATATCCATTTATCATTTTAGAGCATTCTTCACAATCATCCTTAAATTTATTAAAAACCTCATCACTTATATATTTATTATCCAAAGCAATAATTAAATGGTCTATAGTTTCTGTTGACGATCCTCTCGCATTGATAAGAAACTTTGCTGCATCAGCATAATGAAACCTACCGTGGCCTTCTGCAATATTATTTCCGATCGATCTTGACGACCTTATAATTTGGTCATTAAGTCTATACTTTTCTTCTATCGGAAATGATTTGGTCAACTCAAAAATATTATTTCTTAATAGTCTTGATTTCTTCCAAACTTCTAAATCCGTAAATGAACTCATGCTAAGCCTAATCTCTAATCAACTAATCTCTACTTCCTAATCTCCGCTCCTGCTTCCTTCTCTAAGTTATAAATTAATTTCTGCATGATGGCATCTATCGCTTTATCGGTTAAAGTTTTCTCGGCATCCTGCAGGATAAAGCTTAGCGCGTATGATTTTTTGCCTGCTGGCAGTTTGTCGCCTTCGTACACATCAAACACATTAATCTCTTTTAACAGCTTGCGTTCGGTACGTTGAGCTATTTGTTTTAACTGACCGAATGATACACCTTTATCAATCAACATAGACAAATCGCGTTTTACCGCCGGAAACTTCGAGATCTCCTGGTAAACGATCTTGTTCTTTTTAACGAGCTGCATTAACTGGTCAAAACTAAAGTCGGCATAAAAAACGTCCTTATCGACATCTGCTTTTTTCAACGCCTCTTTAGCTACTGATCCAAATTTCACCAGTGTTTTATTATTCTTGATGTAGTTTAAGCCGTAAGCCATTTTTTTGCAGGTACAGTCCTCGGTTGTTATATCGGTGATGTTCAGTTTTTGCAGAATGCCATCCACTATCGCTTTCAAATTATAAAATGTTGCCGCTGTCGCTTTCTGATTCCATTGCGCCGATGCTGTTGCTCCACTCATAAAAATTGCGAAACGCTGGCTCTCGTTATATTTATCATCAACAACACTGTAAACTTTACCAAACTCATAGAACTTCACATCTGCATTCTGGCGGTTCTGATTATAGGCGATAGCTTCCAACCCTGAGAACAGCATGGTTTGACGCATCACATCCAGGTCAGAGCTTAATGGGTTCAATATCTTAACCGCCGATTCCAGCTTATCTGAATAAACTGACTTGGTTAACGAGTTAGACATGATCTCGTTAAAACCATTGGCCGTTAACAGGTCGCTTAATAAGTTTTGTACCGTATCCTTCTCGGGCTTAGGCGACGCGCTAAGCGACGCGCGTACTTGTGTGGGTATATAGATGTTATTATAGCCGTAAATGCGTAAGATCTCTTCTATAACGTCTACATCGCGGGTTACATCAACGCGATAAGGCGGAACTTTTAAGATCAGGCCATCGGCAGATTCGCTAACGATATGGATATCCAATGCTTTGATAATGCCTTTGATCTCTTCGTGCGGAATAACCTGGCCAATCAAACGGTGGACATTACTATACTTCAAATCCACATCAAACGGTGCTACCGGCTTTGGATACAGGTCGATAATGTTTGATGAGATCGATCCACCTGCCACTTCTTTGATCAACAAAGCCGCACGTTTCAAAGCAAAGATCACCATATCCGGATCTGTACCACGCTCAAAACGGAAAGAAGCATCCGTTTTTAATCCTTGTCTTTTTGCCGTTTTGCGGACAGATACCGCGTTAAAGTAAGCACTCTCTAAAAAGATACTGGTAGTAGTTGCCTTAACGCCCGAATCGGCACCGCCAAATACACCGGCAATACACATCGGCGCTTCCGCGTTGCAAATCATCAGGTCATCGGCAGATAGCTTGCGCTCTACATCATCTAATGTTTTGAACAAGGTACCTTCTGCTACATTCTTTACGATAACCTTATTACCTTTTATCGCGTCGGCATCAAAAGCGTGTAATGGCTGGCCCAAATCATGTAAAACATAATTGGTAGCATCTACCACGTTATTGATCGAACGCACACCAATAACCGCCAAACGCTCTTTTAACCATTGCGGCGATTCTTTAACGGCTATACCCGATATGGTCACCCCCGCATAACGCGGACTTGCAGCTACATTTTCAACCAAAACCTCAATCGGTCTATCGGTATTATCTACTTTAAATGCTGATACATCGGGTTTATTAATGCCGATCTTCAGGAAAGCGGCAATATCACGGGCAGTACCTAAATGCGATACCGCGTCGGCACGGTTAGGGGTTAGCCCTATCTCGTACATATAATCGTCGGTAACGTTAAAGTAGTTTTTGGCAAGTGTACCAACTTTGGCATCATCGGCTAAAACCATTATACCGGCATGGTCTGTACCCAGACCTATCTCGTCTTCGGCGCAGATCATACCTTGCGAAACTTCACCACGGATCTTTGATTCTTTAATCAGGAATGGTTCGCCGGTAACCGGGTGTACCGTAGTGCCTACGGTAGCGACCACTACTTTTTGGCCTGCGGCGACATTTACGGCGCCACAAACAATTTGCAGATCTTCTGTACCGCCAACATCAACTTTGGTAACTTTAAGGCGATCTGCATTAGGGTGCTGCTCGGTTTCTTTAACATAGCCAATCACCAGGCCCTCTAAACCGCCGGGAATGGCCTGCACTTTCTCCACACTTTCCACCTCCAAACCGGTACCGGTCAGTATGGTCGAAATTTCTTCGGGAGTTTTATCTGTATTAATAAATTCTTTGAGCCAATTATAGGATATCTTCATTACAACGAAACGATAATCGGCAAAGATAGGATTTGATTTACGATTTTAGATTTACGAATTACGATTTAATCGCTTATTCGTCATCATCTGTATTATCGTCGTCCAAATTCAGGGTGTACGATGGTTCTGAGGCATCATAAGCCTGATCCAGCGCGTCTATGTCTGCGGTGTTGTCTTCGTATTCAACATCATCGTCAAAGCCGTTCGAGTGGATATCCTGCTGGCTTAATTGCTCATCCTCTTCGTTTTCCGAATCGTCAAGAGGTAGTCTGTCGTCTGGAGTTATCATGGTTGGTTTTTATTTATGAAACAGCTAAATATACCGGCTTGTTTTCATTAATAAAATAGAGGCGGCCAAATTGCTCCGGCCACCTCTATTATTCAAAACCAAAATTCTTATCCGGTCCGCGCAGAGTCCTCTGTCGAGAGACCACTGCAAAGACTTACTAATTAAAACCTGCTGAAACCACCGTCCAACACCAAATCGCCACCGATCATATATTTCGAATCGTCTGATGCCAGGTATAAATAACCTTCGGCAATTTCTTCCACATTGCCTAAACGTTTTGCAGGCACAATATCTGCCATGTAGGCTTTCATGCCGTCAACCTCTGCTGCTGTCATTCCGTTACGGCCAAAAATTGGTGTTTCAATAGGGCCGGGAGACAATACGTTAACGCGGATCTGACGATCTGCTAATTCGGCCGAGAACCCTCTTGCCAACGAAGTTACCGCAGCTTTGGTAGCCGCATAAGCTGACGCGGTAGCCATGGCCTTATTACTTACTGCCGATGAGGTAATGATAACCGACGCGCCGTCATTTAAAAACGGTAATGCTTTTTGCACCGAGAAGAACGCACCTTTAAAGTTGATATCGCTGGTAGTGTCAAACATTTCTTCTGTATAGTTTGCTAACGGGGCAGCTACAAATACGCCGGCGTTAACAACCAGTACATCAATTTTACCAAAGGTTTCGATTATCTGTTGATATGATTTAGTGATGCTGTTAATATCCGACACATCACTTATGATGCCTATAGTGTCGCCACCTATTTCGGAAACTGCAGCATCAATTGTGCTTTTATTACGCCCGGTTATGGCAACTTTTGCGCCTTGCACCGCATACAATTTTGCTGCCGCTAAACCGATACCGCTATTACCACCTGTAACTACGGCTACTTTATTTTCTAACTTTTTCATTGCTGTTTATTTATTGATTTATTTAAATTTATCGATATATTTAATTGTAGTAATTCTTATTATTCATGTCACTCTATATATTTATCGATTTATTTAAAAATATCGATAAATAGTCTAAATTTTTTTACCCCTGTAATTGATTTAAAAAATTAACGTAGGCAGTAACCACTTCTTTGTTCACCTTATACTTGGCGTTGCGGCCATCTTTCTCGGTTATAAGAAGCTCGGCATCTACCAACTGACTGATGTGATGCGAAATGGTAGACTGCGCCAGTTCGATAGTACTTCCAATACAAGCACATTGCACCCACTCGCCATCCTGGTTCTTCGCCATCTCCATTATTTTTAAACGGTATGGATCGCCCAGGGCCTTAGAAATACGTTCTACTTTTTTATGATCTAAAATCATGATGCAAATATATCGACGGTTTTCGATTTAATATTCAAACTATTGTCATCTTATATAACTCCCTCATCTGCAAAGCTATAAAAGCCATCGTTGGTCACAATTAAGTGATCTAAAACTCTTATATCAAGCAACTTACCCGCATTGGCTATCTTCTTGGTAAGGTCAATATCCAGTTGACTCGGTTTTAAATTACCCGAGGGATGGTTATGCGCCATTACTATGGATACTGCGTTATGCTGCAGAGCAAGGTTGAAGATGATCTTCGGATCAGCCACTGTGCCGGTTAGCCCGCCTTTACTTATCAGCTCTTTAGCCGTAACCTTACCTGCCTGGTTAAGCAGCAGGATCCAAAACTCTTCGTGGTTAAGATCCATTAAAAACTTGCGCAAAATACCATACGCGTCCTTGCTACCATGTATGGTATCTAATACTTTGGTTTCGGTCTCATTACGGCGGCGGCCAACTTCAAGCGCAGCTATTATGGAAATTGCTTTGGCTTCGCCGATACCTTTAAAGCGCGAAAGTTCTGATATGGACGCCTTGGCCATGTTGTTCAGATCATTATCGTAATGGTGCAAAATACGCTTGCTTAGTTCGACAGCGCTCTCGGTACGGCTACCCGATCCTATCAGTATGGCAATCAACTCGGCATCCGTTAAAGCACGGCGGCCCTGGGTGCTCAGTTTCTCGCGCGGGCGGTCCTCCTCGGCCCATGATTTTATACTGATCTTGTTATCGTAGTTTTCCACGGGATTAAAGTAGGGATTTGTTTGGAGAAATAAAACAGTGATGAACGCGCGCCGTTGACTCACCCGGTCTACGCTTCGCTGGACCACCCTCTCTTCGCCTTCGGCGGAAAGAGGGTTAATTTTTTATCGAACTTTTGCCCTCTTTACCGCTCGCGGAAGAGAGGGCCGCGCTCGAAGAGTCGCGGGGTGAGTAAACAGCGCGCGTTCAAACAATGACCCAACAAAAAAGGCGATGAGCTCTAAACTCATCGCCTTTCGGGATTAAAATATCTTGGGTAAGCTATTAGCTTAACGCGTTTACAAATTTAGTCAGCTTCGATTTATTGTTTGAAGCTTTGTTTTTGTGGATAACGTTTTTCTTAGCTAAACGGTCAAGCATAGAGATCACTTTTGATAATAAAGGAGTTGCATCAACTTTAGTAGTTGTACCTCTTAATTTTTTGATCGCGTTTCTGGTGGTCTTAGCCTGGTAACGGTTACGTAAGCGCTTCGCAGCGTTAGCTCTGATCCTTTTTATTGATGATTTATGATTTGCCATTTTAGCTTGTTATTCTATTCGTTATTTAAGGACTGCAAATATAGAAGTTTAAATTATAATGTCAAACACCTTTTTAAAATATTTTTTTTATCGTGTTTTAGCTGTGTCATATCGTAAAAAACAAAGCTACAGCCGCACCCGCCATAACTACAAAAGTAACCCATAATAGCGTTTTGGATAACCAGCCGCTTTTAAACTCGCCCATGATCTTATCGTCAGTCGAGATTTTGATAATCAGGAACAACAACGGTACTGCAGCGACACCATTTAGTACGGCGGTGTAAATAAGTGCCTTTACCGGGTCTATCCCTACAAAATTAATGATAAGGCCAATTAGTGTGGCTATGGTAATAACACCATAAAAGCCATGTGCCTTTTTTAATTTAAGGTTTAAGCTTGCGTTCCAGTCGAAAGCTTCAGACACGGCATAAGCCGCAGAACCTGATAATACAGGTACGGCCAGCAGCCCCAAACCAATGATCCCCACAGAGAAGATCAGCTTAGCTAAAAAACCGGCGTTAGGAAAGGAGTGTACCAGCGGCTCTAAAGCTTTAGCCGCATCAGCAGCGGTTTTCAGGTCTTTAACACCGCTTTGGTGCAAAACCGTTGCGCCTACTAATAAGATACACCAGGTAGTAAACTCTGATATGATCATTCCGGCGGTATTGTCCTTGCGCATATTATGGATATCCGCCCAGCATACCCCGGTTTTATTACCATCGGCATGGCCTTTTTCTTTGATCTCTTCCACCTCTTGCGATGCTTCCCAGAAAAACATATAAGGCGTAATGGTAGTGCCAAATACACCGGTAATGATAAACAGGAAGGCAAAACTAAACTCGATATGCGGCACCACTGTAGCTTTTAAAACCGTCGGCCAATCCTGGTGGGTAATAAATACCGTTATAGGATAGGCCAGCAATGCCAGCGCCAGCCATTTTAAGATTTTGGAGTAAACCTTATAACTGGTAAATATTTCAAGGATCAGTATCCCCGAGGTGAAAAGCAAGGTTAGTATTATAAAAGGTATGGGTATTAATAACTTTGCAGCTTCGGCCATGGCGCCAATATCTGCCCCAATATTAATAGTATTTGCTACTACAACTAACCCTACCACGGCATATAGCACCGGCTTACTGTAATGTTCTTTCACTACCGCGGCAATGCCTTTACCGGTAACCAGTCCTATACGGGCGCAGGCTTCCTGTACAGCGGTCATAAAAGGCAGCATGTACAGGGCAGTCCATAATTGCCCATAACCAAACTGCGCGCCTGTTTGCGAGTAGGTTGCTATGCCCGACGGATCATCGTCTGCCGCGCCGGTGGTAAGCCCGGGTCCTAAAACAGTTAGCCATTTCCAAAAACTTTTTTTGCGCGGTTTGTTATTGTTCATGCGGTGCGGGTCATAAAGCAAACATCTTACAGTAAATATACAGTATTAGGTTGCTAAAGTGCCGACCGAATTAGCTAATTTTACCATAAGGCCATTAACCACATCATACTATGGAACAGAAATTTCATTATGCCACCATCAGCGAAGCTATAGAAAAGCTAAAAGCACAAGGTTTTACACTCGACTTTAATTTGCAGCAGAACCGCTTGAAGGTAGGCGAACAGGACTATACCGCCGATGAGTTTGAAATAGTAGACCTATACCGCTACGAAGGCCCGTCAGACCCGGCCGATGAGGCTACCGTTTACGCCCTGGCAAATAATGCCGGTATCAAAGGCGTATTGGTGACCGGCTATGGCGCTACCGCGGATGATGAAGCTGCCGAAGAAACATTGAAACAACTGCATTATAAATACCAGCAGAGCCAGCAGTAATGAATATATAAACCGGTTAAACTTTAATTACTTTTCCGGGCTTATAAATTTTAACACTACTTTTAAATATGTATTCGTGGCTGCCCATTTTATTATTGATCCTTATCGTCTTATTAATTCTAAGTGTTTTAGGAAGCAATAATTCAAAAAAGAAAAAGCTATCGCAAATAAGGAAAAGATGGGGCAAGCCCAAATACGCAAATCGCAGCTTTAAATTCATTGCCGCTTATTTAAACGATAGCAGCGATAGCACCATTTCGCCTGATACTACTGCCGACCTTAACCTGGACGACCTGTTTGAGTATATAGATCGCACCAATTCAAAACCAGGCCAACAGTATCTATATAAAAAACTGCATACGCCAGGAATTTCCGGCGCCTATTTTGATGCGCTTGAAAAGCAAATTGCTTTTGTTAACCGCGATCAAAATCTGAGAGAACTTGCGGAACTTGAATTATCAAAATTAAGCCACTTTAACGCCTATTACCTGCCTGGCTTATTTAGCAAACCACAGCAGCCGTTGTTTAAGCCATTGTTTAAATTTTATATAGCTGTTGCGCCATTTTTAACCATAACGCTCTTTATAAGTTTATTTATAATACCTAACCAGTTTGCTTTCGTGCTGCTTTTACTCATGGTTGTTGGCAATGTGGCTATCCATTTTATTAATAAAATAAAAACTGTAGGCTATACCCCATCATTGCCCCAGCTTTTAATATTATACGATGTAGGTAAATGGCTGGCCAAAAACAAGCTATTTGAAGATACAAGCACCGTTGATGATAGCTTAAACAAAATTGCCAAACTCAAAAAATCATTAAGTTTTATAAACCTGCAAAACAAATTAGAGGGCGACCCTACGGATATTTCTTTTTTGATAGCCGAGTGGTTAAAAATGTTTCTGTTGATAGAGCCGCTGGTGTTTATTATTTCTATAGGCCGTGTTAATAAATATTTGGATAACATCAAAACGCTTTTCGAAGCCGTAGCCGCGGTTGATATGGCCATATCCATTCAATCTGTAAGAGAGGGGTGCGGATATTATTGTAAACCCCAATTTATTACCGGCAGCGATAATATCTCCATTAAAGGCCTGTACCATCCACTTATTGAAAACTGCATAGCTAACTCCATCAATATTGATAACAAGCAGGGCGTTTTAATAACGGGGTCCAATATGTCTGGCAAAACAACCTTTATAAGGGCGGTAGCCATAAACGCCATATTATCGCAAACAATCAATACAAGTTTTGCTCATGAATATTGTTCGCCTCCACTTAAAGTATCAACCAGCATTAATATCAATGATGATTTGGAAGAAAACAAAAGCTATTTCCAGGCAGAGGCGCTATCTGTAAAATCTATTATTGAAGATGTCGCTGCAAGCGGGCCAATAAATAGTTTAGTTATCATAGACGAAATTTTCAGAGGCACTAACACTATAGAGCGGATCGCGGCAGCAAAAGCCGTATTATCCTATTTAATAAAAAACGAAAGCTTTGTATTTGTATCCACCCATGACCTGGAACTTGCAGAATTACTTGGCGAGGATTATAAGGTATTTTCTTTTGAAGAGCTTATTGTTGATGGCCAGCTTGTATTTGATTATAAGATCAAGGAGGGCCTGCTTAAAAACAAGAACGGGATAGCGGTTTTAAAAAGATTAGGGTTTCCGAATAGTATAATTGATGAGGCAACTCAAGTAAGCGCCCAATTACGCAGTAAATACAATTTATGATCTGTATAATAGCTATATCGTTTACATGAAGCGCCGCCTGATTTTATGCTTTTTTGCAACTGGTCTAATAATCCTTTGCTCTTCCTGGGGGTTCTTCGCGCATTACCGCATTAACCGGCTGGCTGTTTTTACTTTACCTAAAGCGATGGCAGGTTTTTATAAGGCCAACATCGGGTTCATTACAGCACACGCCGTAAGTGCCGATAAACGCCGGTACGTAGACTCGTCAGAGATACCACATCACTTCATAGATGCCGATCATTATGGCAAGAATCCGTTTCGGCTCATCCCAATTCACTGGTATGACGCGGTGGTAAAATATTCGGAAGATACGCTTACTAAATATGGCACCCTCCCCTGGACCATCCAATACAACTACTATAAACTGGTTAGGGCCTTTAAAAGCCATGATACTTCTGCTATACTAACCACATCGGCCAATTTGGGGCATTATGTTGCCGATGCGCACGTGCCGCTTCATCTCACCGTAAATTATAACGGGCAATTGAGTGACCAAACCGGAATACATGGCTTATGGGAAACCCGCCTACCCGAGCTTTTCTCTGCCAATTACAATTGTTATACAGGCAAGGCCCGTTATATAGAAGATCCATTAAAAGAAGCCTTTGCCATTTGCCGGGCATCTTTTAAAGAGGTCGATTCTGTTCTGCACTTCGAAAAGGCGCTTGGTAAAAACTATACCGATGACCAAAAGTATGCTTTGGTTAAACGGGGCAAAAGAACGATTAAAGATTATTCGGCCGAGTATAGCCGGGCCTACCAGGCGTTATTGAAGGGCATGGTGCAACGGCGTATGCGATCCTCTATATTATCAGTTGGTAGCTTTTGGTTTTCGGCCTGGGTAGATGCCGGTCAGCCTGACCTGAATAAATTGATTGAATACCGGTTAACCAGCAGCGCGGCTAATAAGCTTCAAAAAGAAGAAGTATTATTTAAAGCAGGTAAGATTGCTCCGTTTGATATGAAATGATGTAATGTAGAGACGCAATATTTTGCGTCTCCCGCGAGAAGATTATTTTCTTTTGCTCTTTATTGCCGCTATGATCGGCGGGATAACAGACACTACAATAATGCCTATACCAATTAAAGAGAAATGAGCCTTAAAGAAAGGCACGTTGCCCAATATATATCCTGCAAACAGAAAAAGCACTATCCAGGTAACGCCGCCTATTATATTATATAAGCTATAACGCAAAAATGGCATACGCCCTACCCCGGCAACAAACGGTGCAACAGTACGGATAATAGGCATAAAGCGGCTAAATATTACGGCTTTACCACCATGCTTATCAAAAAAGGCTTTGGTTTGCAGGTAGTATTCCAATTTTAGCACCTTATTATTTTCCTTAAATACTCTGTGTCCAAAGTAATTACCCAAAGCGTAGTTCACGGTATTACCTGCAAAAGCGGCTATAATCAGTATCAGCGCTAATAAGTAGATCTCCAAACCTGATTGCCCGCCTGCTATTAGTGCGCCTGCTGCAAACAATAAAGAATCGCCGGGTAAAAATGGGGTTACTACAAAACCTGTTTCAGCAAAAATTATGGCAAAAAGTATCAGGTAGGTCCACCCTTGATATTGGCTGGTTATCTGCACCAGGTGCTTATCAATATGGATTATAAAATCGAGTAAGGCTTTAAGTAATTCCAAGAGATTAAATATTTGACGCAAAAATATAAATATATATCATACTAAGCTTATTTATTGCTTAGTACACCGGCGCCAAACGCTACAGAATCTGCCCCATTTGCAACACCACGACAATAAAGAGTATATATCTTCCCGTCCAGGATAGTGATGCCTTTCAGATCAGATATAACTGTTGTTGTGCCCGTAGGCATGATCTTAAATTCATAACTACCAGCCGGCAACTCAATAAAGCTTGAGGCCTTTAAATAAAGTTGATTGGTAAACGCCATTGTACCGTTTGCAGATACATCAAATGCCTGTGATTTTGGCGAAGCATTTACAAACCGTATTTTTCCGCGGCCGGTGGCAGGCGCCGCAGCAGTATCAACAGTAAAAATAGAATTAATGGTATTATCGGCCCTTAAGCCGGTAACAAATAGTGTATATTTTAAATAGGGTTTTAAAACCGGGTTTATAGTTACAAAGCTTCCGCTGGATATTAAAGGCGAATATGACCTGACCTGTACAGGCGAATCAATGTTAGTAAGCGTAAGATAATTTGATGAGTTAGGATAAGATACCGGATACTGCGTTTGTTTCACCAAACCAACCCATAACAGTACCCCTTGCAGATCAGGGCTTAAATTAACCAGCTGCATTTGTGTTTTTGTTGCTGATGAAGACGGTGACGCCGTACCACTTTTGCCGCATGATGCTATAAATGGTATAACCATTATGCCTGCACAGCATAAAAACAGAAATACCATTACCTTATTTTTATTACCTATCATGAGTTATTTCAATTTGATGGGGTTACTACAATACGCGTACCCAGTAAATTGGTTCCCGTTCCACTTACCAAACCTTTTGAAAACAGTGTATATGAAGTATGCTGGGTCAATGTTAAATTTCCGGAAGCCAGGGGTGTAGTAACCCCCTGCCTGTAAACAGAATAAAAGACCTTTCCCGAAGGTACACTAAGAAATGGAGTAGCCGACCCGAAAGTCCTGTTTTTATAAGTTGGCAAACTTGCAATGGTAACATCCAGGTTGCCTGCATCCGGCGATGCATTTACAAACCGAAGGCGTGCTACATTTGCCAGCGTATCTGTAATTAATGTATCCTTTAACAGAAATACCCTGTCGGTCGATTCGCCTGCCATAAATAGGGTATAGTTGGTTAGCGCCTGTATAGCTAAAGGCGCGTTAGCTACTACATTTACCGTTCCGGCTCTTTTAAACTGAAAGTTTTGGTTGCCTACTAACACGTTTATGCCGGTATACTGCCCGCTGGGTAATAAATTTGAGCCAATATTTAAACGCGTACCGTTTTGATAAAAGTTAACTGTATCGCCGCTGGCATTGATCACATTTAGCGGGGTAACTGAATTAACCCCAATACGGTCATCGCCATTTTTAGAACAAGCGGTTAAACCAATAACTATAATGGTAAAAAGTATAAGTAAGCTGTTAATTTTCATAAATAACCAGATGTATTATAACTGCTTATTGCATATTTTGTTATCTGCGTTAACAAAAAAGTCCGGTCTTAGCGCCGGACTCGAAGTTTGGATTTTATAATTCAAATTGAACTTAGGCATAACTATTCAACATCACCGGCATCACCAACATCAATACATCTTCATTTTCATCACCACCTTGCGGCAGTAATAAACCGGCTCTGTTTGGAGTAGACATTTCTAATAATACTTCTTCTCCGCTTAAATTCTTTAACATTTCTATCAGGAAACGGGCGTTAAAGCCTATCTCCATATCTTCACCTTCGTATTGGCAACCTAAACGCTCATGCGCCTCGTTTGCAAAATCAATATCTTCTGATGATATGTGTAATTCGCTTCCGTTTATTTTTAACCTAACCTGGTGGGTAGTTTTGTTGGCGTAAATAGCAACACGGCTTAATGAGCCTAAAAATGCCAGGCGGTCAATACTTAATTTATTAGGGTTATTTAATGGGATAACCGCTTCATAATCCGGGTAACGCTCATCAATTAAACGGCAAACCAGGTTAATGTTGTTAAATTTAAAGAACGCGCTGGTGCTATTGTACTCGACCGCTACGTTCACATCATCAGTTGGTAATGCCGATTTAAGCAGGGTTAATGCTTTTTTAGGCAAGATAAATGAGGTGGTAGCCTCTGCCTTGGCATCCAGCCTGCGGTAACGTACCAGCTTATGCGCGTCGGTAGCTACAAAGGTTAGGTACTGGCTTGATAGCTGGCAGTAAACCCCTGTCATAGCCGGGCGCAACTCGTCATTACTTACCGCGAATATAGTTTTGTTAATAGCTTCGGCTAAAACCGATGCCGGTAAATTTACTGACGAAGCGTTTTCAACTGCCGGTATCTTCGGGAAGTCCTCACCGTTCTCGCCGCTTAGTTTATATTTTCCGTCGCCAGCGTTTATTTCAATGGCAAACGTAGCATCATCAACCGAGAAAGCGATAGGCTGCTCGGGCAATGATTTTAAAGTGTCTAATAAAATGCGCGATGGAATAGCTATTCTGCCGTTTTCTTTAGCCTCGACGGTTAAAGAAGTGGTCATGCTGGTTTGCAGATCAGTAGCAGAAATGGTTAAGTTTCCATCCTTTATCTCAAACAAAAAGTTTTCCAGTATGGGCAATACGGTACTGCTGCTTAACGCACCGCTTACAGACTGTAATTGCTTTAACAATGTTGATGTGGAAACTATAAATCTCATATGTAAATTGGATGTTAATTAGTCAAAAGTATAAAATTTAATGAGCATACTTTCGCTTACGCATATAATGTTGAAAAATAGCAAATATTAACACTAAAAACAAAGGAATAGTTGTATTAATAATTTGCCAGTATAATTTTTCATTACGCACCCTCGCACGGTTTAGCAGTCGTAATTTTATTTCTTTATTACGCAAAGTGATAAGGCCCGAATCGTCGGTCATATAGTCGGCAATATTGAGTAACAGGTTTTTATTACCGAAGTTTTGTTGGGTATAATGATCCAAACCCAGTCGATAGGGCGATCCATCAGAAGCTACATCGTTTTTAAATATATCACCATCGCTGATCACAATCATTTTGGTGGGTTGGCTTTCATTTTTTATAGTGACGTTTTCGCCAACACTATCGGGTTCTGACCGGTTTTTAAAATCGGACACAAATTTACCTTCCAGTAAAACCGCTGTGGCTTTTGGCATACTTTGGAATGCTTTAGGATCCGGCTCCTGCTCAACAGACTGCAATGATAGTAAGTGTGGCGCTTTTAAAGTTTTATTATAAGGTGATGATGCCAGCAGTAAAGTTTTTTCTATCCCCGAAATATTCAGAACGTCAATACTGCTTACAAACTCGCCACGAATACCATCCAGGTTTTTCACTATGGGATGCTTAGACAGCGGCATAAATATGGGATAAAACAGCCATGGCACCATTTGTATCTGAGCCTGGCCGCCAATATTGCCGGTACTTATGGGAATCTGCGCTGCGCTGATATCGGCGATCAGATCATAATTAATACGAACGCCGTATACAAACAACTGATCGTCGAGGTTTAATTGTTTAGGAAATGCTAATTGTTCGCCTCCATGACCGCGCAGGCTGTCCAGTTCGGCACTTACCTGATCTATCGTCCACAGTATTTTACCGCCCCGCATCAGGTATTGATCCAGTTTGAATTTTTCAGCTTCGGTAAATGGCTTATTAGGTTTGGCTACAACCATCATACTAATCTTCACTAAACTATCAAAAGGAATGGTTTTCAGATCAACCCTACCCACCAAAAATCCGTCTGATAACGACTTCATGGCATCATCCAATTGCAGGTCATTCAGCTCATCATGTCCGGTAGTAAATCCAATTCTTGACCTGCCGCCATGGCTTACCTTTTTAATGCTTGATATAAAAGCGTACTCCAGGTTTTGGATAGAATTATTCAGCTGCTCTTCGTCAGACTGCCCGATATGGGTTTGCAGTAAATTAACAGCTATTTCCTTTCCGTTGGCAGTAATTAAAGCTTCGGGGAATATCGTTTTCTGAATCATTCCATCATCCGTTTTCACGCTCAGGGCAGTTGCTTCTATTCCACGCGCTTGCAGGTCATTTATAGTTTGCTCCTGCTGTTCTGTAGCCAAACCTTTCAGCGGGTCAACAAAATCAAACTGTAGTTTATGATGGCTATAGGCTTGCAGGTCGGACAGCATATCTTTGGTGGCTGTTTGCAGACGTTTCATACCACCTGTCAGCTCGCCCTCTAAATAAACCGTAACCCTTACCGGGGCCGGCAAACTATCTAATATCTTACGGCTAACCGGCGATATAGTATAGCGTCCTTCTTTAGTAAAATCTATCCGGGTAAATGCCAGGCTGGTAAAAAGCCCTATACAAAGCACAATAGCAAAAGCACCTATGGTGATGTTTTTACTTATCTTTTGTTGCTGCTGCCTTAGCAGTACAAATACCGTTAGCCAGATAAACAACGCGGCCAGTATGATGAAGTAAGCCAGGTCGCGGGTATCTAAAACACCCCGGCTTATGGATTGATAATGCTCGGTGATACCCAGGCTTTGTATGCCCAAACTTTGTAGCGATAATAATCCGCTTAATGAATCAAATCCGCTATAAAAAAAGAAGCAAAGAAACACCGCTATGGTAAAAGCAATGATCTGGTTCTTGGTAATAGCCGACGCAAACAAGCCTATAGCCGCAAATACCGATCCCAACAAAAACAGACCGATGTACGAACCTATTACCGCGCCTGTATCTATATTACCCTGTGGTGTACCTAAAACATAAACAGAATAGTAATACATCAATGTTGGCACCAATGCAAAGACCACTATCGCTACCGCGGCGAAATACTTACCTAATACGATCTGCAAATGCGTTAAAGGACGGGTTAATAACAGTTCGAAAGTTCCCTCTTTACGTTCTTCGGCTAACGACCGCATGGTGATACCCGGGATCAGGAACATGAACAGGTAAGGTGCCGTGCTGAACAGGCTATCTAACGCGGCATAACCGTAATCTATAATTGACGAGCTTGGGAAGACCCATAAGAACAGGCCCAAAACCAATAAGAAAACGCCGATAGTAACATACGCTACTAATGAGCTGAGATAGGTGGTTATTTCTTTTTTGAGGATACTATACACTGCAAAACCTTAAACGCCGAAAATACAACAATATTTGCGAATGCGTAACCTAAAAAACCACGTCATTGCGAACGAGGTACGAGTGTAGCAATCCCCAACCTACAGAGCGGCTCTGTAGGTTGGGGATCGCCACGTCGCTGATAGAAGCGACTCGCGATGACGTGGTTTATATTTAATTTACAGATACTGCCGACATAGACGGCGCCGCATCTGCCTGGGCACTACCCCAGCTTTTATTAGGGCGCGAACCCATTACCAATACTAACCTACCGCCCTTCACAACATCACTGTTGTTCATCCATGGTTTGTTCCATACAACACCGTTTAAGGTAGCCGACTGGATATATTTATTGGCTACAGATACATTTTTAGCTTCTATAACAAACGTTTTGCCACCACCTACATTAATGTTGCTTTCCTGGAATATGGGGCTGCCTATGTCAAATACAGGCCTGCCCGGGCATTGCGGATAAAAACCCATGGCGTTAAACACATACCAGCTTGAGGTAGCACCGCCATCTTCGTCGCCGGCTAAACCTTGCGGGGTTATGTCATACCAAAGATCCATCAGCTGGCGCAAACGGCTTTGGGTTTTCCATGGCTGACCTGCATAATTGTACAGGTATGGAATATGGTAAGCAGGCTCATTACCCTGCGGATACATCCCTACCAAACCTGTCATATCCGGGAACTGGCCCAAAAATGCCAGTTTATCCATAGAGTGGCCTGTGGTAAATAATTCGTCCAGTTTATCAACAAAAGCCTGGCGACTACCCATCAGGTTAATCAGGCCTTGTATATCATGCTGTACGCTCCAGGTATATACCCACGAGTTACATTCGGCAAAATACCCCTCGCCGGCAAATCCGCCTGAGTATTTAGGATCAAACGGTTCAACCCATTTACCATCGGCAGTTTTTGGTGCCATTAAACCAATTGCCGGTTTGTACAGATTTTGATAATTGTGCGCACGTTTCATAAACAGTTTATAATCGTCTGTTTTACCTAAAGCCTGTGCTATCTGGGCAAGGCACCAATCGTCATAACAATGCTCCAGCGTTACCGATACTGATTGCCTTCTGTGCCAGCTATCAACCTGCGGCACCCATTCTTTGACCTCTAAAGTTGGCGTCCATCTAACCTGGTAAGGCAGGCGGTTATAAATATCAACAGGCTCTTTGGGGTCGGCATCTGCACGGATAGGCAATGCCGGGTAAAAACCGTTATCATAATAGCATTTCTCTAACTCGGTGGTGCCGGCTCCATCCTTCCACGGGATCATGGTAGCTTCCATGGCGTTTTTACGCATACCGGCATAAGCCTTCTCTACATCAAAACCACGCAGCCCTTTGAAATACGCCTCTACAATGACCGATGTAGAGTGATTACCGATCATAGCGCCCGAGCTTGGCAGCCAGCCGGTTTCTTCGTAAGCTTTAACAAAGTTATTGATGGCTTTAACAGATTCTTCGGGTTTGATCAGATCTTGCAACGCGTAGGCACTGCGGTAGGTATCCCATACGTTACCCATCCGCAACGCGCGGGTACGATAAAGGGTACTGTAAAATATAGCACGTTGACGCTCGGTACCGCCTTTTATTTTTATTAGGCTTAACTCGGCATCCCAACGATCTTTCAGTTTATTTTTTACCTGTTCGAAGGTTGATTTACCTATTTCTTTATTAATTGTCGCTTTAGCATCGTCAATGCTGTTGTTGGAGATCCCAACTTTTAACTCTAACGTTTGAGGCTGTGCAGATGCGGCCCAATGTAAATACGTTCCGGAGCTTGCGCCACCACCACGATTACGTCCACCACCTGTTGTAGCTTCTTCTTTCCAGTCGCCATGAGTTGATGCCGCTTTACTTACTTCAGCATAAAAATATCTTTTTTCCGGTGCTCCGCCGCGCCTGCCAAAAGCTCCGCCTGATCCCTGAAGAACTTTATTATCCTTAACCTCTATCGCCGCATTACCTGATAACAACAAGTTGGTGGCCTGGTTAGCCGGAATGGTAAAGCGAAATATAACCGCATTATCAGTCATGGTGTATTCGGTATTGATATTGGGGTCTTCCAACAAAACCTGGTAATAATATGGCGTAGCTTTTTCCAGGTCATGGTCAAAACTGGATGCATTCTCCCTGGCGCCGCTTTTAAAATCGCCTTTGGTTATCATCAGGTTACCAAAACCCAGAGGGAAGCCAAAAATTTTATCAGACAAATAAAAATCTTCAATGGCCGGATTAAACGCGGGAAAAATATTCATGTTGCCACCCGGAGCTTTAATTACCGGCGCTGTGCTGCGTGTTTTTGGGTTAATAGAACCTATATACAGGTCAACATAATCAGCAGGCGATTTACCGGTCTGTACACTGGTTTTGGCACCGGCCTTATGCTGCGCAAAAGCAGTACTGCCCAGCATTAAAAATGCTAATAGTGTAAATTTTGATTTCATAATGGCGATCTAATAATGGCGCTTAATTGGTTAAAGCGTTTGGTTATCAATACTATGAAATTAAAACTACTTATAAAAAAGCAGCAGGTAACTGTTTTGATACAATTAATGGGGAGTAAGTATACTAATACCATCCGGACCAGCTACGATGGCCTTTGAGGCTATGCCCATAAACAGTGAATGCTCAACCACACCGGGGATCATTTTAAAAGCGTTCATGTTCTGTAGACTTATCATTTCGGCAAAGTGAACATCTAACAGGTAGTTGCCATTCTCGGTGATAACAGCGCCATCTTTTTGAGTACTCATCCGCATGGTAATGTTTGCTGTGGGGATATGATCACTTATCCATTGTTTTACTAATATCAATGCTGTCGGCAGTACCTCCAGCACCAGTGGATAAGTATTATCTAAGCTGATAACAGATTTTGATACATCGCCAATTAAAATAAATTCTTTAGCCAACGTAGCCATTATTTTTTCTGAGGTATGGATCCCGCCGCCGCATTTCAAGGCGTTTAGCTGAGCATCAAACTGGTCGCAGCCATCAAAATAGATGTCAATATGTTGTACATTTTCGCTGGCAATGAATCTAAAACCATGCTCCATTATTAAACCAGCCGTTTTAAAAGATGAAGTTGCAAATGTTAATGAGGATAATAGTTCAGTATCAACAACTAACAAAGAAAGCAGGTTAGCAATGGTAGAACCCGCACCCACGCCAATAGTTTGTCCCGGTTTTATGAATTGCAGGGCAGCTTTTGCCGCTTCCATCTTGTAGTCTGCCATCTTCTGTTGAATTAGTTAGCTAATATCTGTTTTTATAATCTTTTTACCACTCATCAAAGCCAATAAACCCAATACCGGGCCTATGGCCAGCAGCATATAAATATATTGCGCGTTAGCCGCGGTACGCAGGTTATTGATGAGTTGTATACTGATGATAGTTATGCTAAAGCCTATACAATTTACAATAGTTAACGATGTCCCTTTGGTGGCAATAGGTGCATTTTGTGCCACCAATGTAGAGAACAAAGGCGAATCGGCTATTACAGCCATGCTCCAGATAAACAGGAATACGACGAATGCTACAGTAGCATTATTGAACAACAATACCGGCGATATTATGCAACATAGACACGATATACTTAGGGCAAGGGTAGCCATTCTTTTCACCCCAAATCGTTGCGATAAAACACCACTCAGCACACAAGAAACACCGCCCACCGCAATAATCAGGAACGATAACAACGGTATATTAAACTCCAACGCAGGATAGTGCACTTTATACGCGGTTAATATCACGGGGACAAACACCCAAAAAGCATACAGCTCCCACATGTGCCCAAAATAACCCAAAGCCGCTGCCCTGAAATCTTTATCGCGGAAGCCACTTAGAAACCCGGCGAAGTTTAGTCTTTGCCCCTGCTTGCGGTTTGGCCCATCGGGAACTAACAACAGCATGGCGCAACCTCCTATCACTGACAGTACCGAAGTGGAATAGATCACATACTTCCACGGCAGCGCGGCGGTCATGCTTTTTAACAGGTGCGGGAAGGCCGTACCCAATACCAATGCCCCTACCAAAAAACCTAACGACCGGCCCAAGCCCTGCTGGTAATGGTCGGACGCGATCTTCATCCCGACAGGATAGATCCCCGCCAGGAAAAACCCGGTAACCAACCTGCATAAGATTAGCATTGCTGCATCAATACCCGTCATGCTTGCACCCAGGTTAACTACAGCCGCAATGATCGCGCAGCTAAAAAACACCTTTACCGGCGAAAACCGGTCGGCTATACTCAATATAGCAAAAATTAGCGTACCTGTAATAAAACCTAACTGCACCGCGCTGGTTAAATGCCCCAGGTAAGCGGGCTCTAAATGGAGTTGTTTAGCGATATCGCCCATGATGGCATTGCCCGCAAACCAGACAGATGTACAAAAAAATTGAGCGATAACGATAGTAGGCAGTATTCTTTTCATGTATGTGGTTACAACAAATATCTATTGTTTCTTTAAAAACGGGGCATATTATTGCAAAAACTAATTCTGCAACAGCGTGTTAATGTCTTAAATGGCCTTTACAATTGGCTTTTATAACCATTACGGTTGATAGGGAACAAAAGTAACTTAGTAAAAACAAAAGATCATGTTCAAGGATTCAAAAGCGTTCGACAGTTTTTCTGTAAATGACCTCCAGGCAGCTAAACAATTTTATACCGATATTTTGGGTTTAGATGTAACTGATAACCCTATGGGGATAATCGAGTTACATACCGCGGGTAATAACCATACCATGATATATCCCAAACCTAATCATGAGCCAGCTACCTATACCGTGCTTAATTTCCCGGTGCCTGATTTGGAAAAAGCGGTTGATGAACTCATTGCCAAAGGTGTAGTTTTTGAACAATACACAGGTGAATACCTGCAAACCGACGCGAAAGGTATCTCGCATGGTAACGGGCACGGACCGGATATCGCCTGGTTCAAAGACCCGGCGGGTAATATTTTATCGGTGATACAGGAGCAATAGTTATTCCTTTGGTGATCTGGCGCTTGCTCCTATCAGGAATGCTATCCCGCTAAAACCAAGTGCCTCAAAAACACTTACTATTTCGTTACCGTTGCCCGTAAGCGGGTCTGCAATAGCGCGCGGGATATGCAATGTGATCAACCAGATAAGTATAATTCCCCCTAATAAGTTAGCAGCCAGTTTTAATTGGATGTTCAATATGATACCTAAACTGGCGGCTATTAATGCTACGCCGGCAAGATATCCCCAGAAAGCAGGCCACGGTACCCAGGCAGGCACCAGCATAACTACAAACGGCATGTACATAAAGTGCATTATGCCTGCCATCAATATATCAATCGCGAAGAAAAAACGACCTAACGGAATAAGCTTTTCCAGTATTGAAGTAAGTTTATTTGGGATGCCTTCATTAGTTAATGAACCCGCCACAACAAATGCACCACCACTTAATGCCAGGATCTTCAACGCGTCAGACCATCCTGCTAAAAAATGCAAATTGTGCTGTACCTGGTAAGGCAAGTGGAACACCACAAATAACAGCAATAACAAAACACCTGTTAAAAGCGCTTTGGTACGACTTTTTTTGGTAAAGGCAATACAGGTTCCTCCTATCAATAATAAAATACTGACTATAAATACGCAGGCCTTACAATTTGATAATAATGGAGCTGCGGGCGGTACAATAACCGGCATAAAGTGACAAATAACCATTTGCTGGATAGCTATGCCTATAATTGCTATGCCATAAAATAAACGCCAAATCCTATTGTATTTTTCCATGATAAGGCTAACATATTCTGTTAGTTAACGCAATTTATAAAAAAAGCCTGACTTAATATTTAATGATGGTTTTTAGTTTACCCCAAAGCACATTATCAAAGTCAGAACCGGCCGGGTTTACGCCACCCGCGGTGTTACCCATGCGGATGATGACCAGGTTTTGCGATGGAACAACGTATACTTTTTGATCATTTTTGCCTAAAGCAGCAAACAGATCGGCAGGGGCATTGGGGATGATCGATCCGGTAAATACCAATTGCGATCCCGGTAGCATATTACTGCTTTTGCCATTCAGCCACGTTAAATAGCCGTAACTTAAATTCAGGCTTTGCGATGTATTGGTTTGAGTGGTAAAGTAGGCTGCATCTGTAAGTACAGGCGTGGTATCCCATTTACCTTTATTGAGCATTAGCAGGCCAAACCGGGCCATACTACGGGCATTGCTATAGTAGATATTGTTGGAATTAGGCGATTTTACCCATGCGCCATTCATCCCTATTTTATCCCTTATTTTTTGCTGAAAATAACTGTTATAGGTTAATCCGCTGGCTTTCTCTACAACCTGATCTAAAATAGTGTAGGCAGCGTTATGATACGCCCAACGTGTACCGGCATCGGCTTTGTAAACCAGGCAGCCGGGTAAGGTGCAATCCGGATCAGCCACATTATCATCTAAGCCACTCGTCATGGTCAATTGGTTCTTTATAGTGATAAGGTTTTCTTTTGCCAGGGGTGCCGATGTCCAACCGGTACCTAAATATTTAGAGGTGCGATCATTAATATTTAGCAAGCCTTCCTGTTGTGCTATGCCTACCAGTAAGCCCGTCATGGTCTTACCTGCCGATGCCCAATACCAAAGGCTGTCCTTAGTGAATGTTCCGAAGTATTTTTCGGTAACTATATTGCCGTTTTTCAAGATGATGAATGCTTTGGTGTCTTTGCTTTGTAGAAAGGGATACAGGTCATTCAACTGGGTCTCGTCCCAATTTAAGGAAGCCGGGGTGATGGTTTGCCAATCGGTACCACTGATAGGCGGAAAATATAAAGCTGTACTGGTGGGCGGTGTTGTATTGCCCGGATCGGGAGTTGGGCTGCTACCTTTTTTACAGGCGGCAAATGCTAACAAGCATACAAATAGAATTGCAGGGGTAAGGCTTTTTTTCATATAAACACAGACTGCCTTATAAAAGAAAGGTTTAACAACCGTTCCTTTATAAGCAACAATCTATCAATGAGATAATAATAAGATCAGTTAAATTTCACTACTTCAAAATTAGATGCCGCAATAGCACCCAGTTTTTGCAAATCGTCATTATTCCAGTGTTCATCAGGAGCGCCGGTTATATACATATTACTGCCAATATCAGCCAATATCAAACCATATTTTTTCATAGCGGTTAATATCACCTTGTTGGTAGCAGAGTAACCACTGATATCAAAATCTGCCCTCAACCTAATCTTTGCCCCAAACGGTAAAGAATATTGGCCGCCTTTACTATTCACACTATGTCTTGCTGGTGCTATATATGCAGGTTTTACATTGGCGGATTGTAGCGTAAAACGGATTGCATGGTCAATAACACCTTTCAAAACTTCTTCATATCTTACTAAACCAGGGAATATGGGTAAACCAGCCGCGTCGGCCGATGTCCAGCCATCTGTACGTAACTTATTTGACGACAGATCAAAGACAGCACCGCATGATGCCTGCCACTGGCCATTAGTGTAGCTGGCGTTATACAATTCGTATAACATCTTGTTATCCTTATCTACTACTAATACGTGCGAGTCGCCCAATCCGGCGCCTTCAATAGGGGCGTTTGAGGGAATAGGATAAGGCCCCGGGTCACTCTCGTCGCCATAGTTACCATCGTATTCGTTTGCCCTGTAGGTGATGTTTACTTTGGGTTGACTTCCGCAAACAACCGTATATGGAATGCCAATTGTAGCCCCATCATACAGGCCACTTCCAAAATCGGCCTTCACTTTAGCGGTGTTGAACAAAGCGATTGTTTGCGCGCTGTTTGGGTCGACTGCGGCGCCCGATATATCCACGTTCCAGGCATTATTGGCAGGAAATATGGCAATATTTTCAGCATCGGCCAATTGGGTGTTGCAGGTATTACCGGTGCCCATGCCGCTATTATCGCCTAAGCCATCGGTCTTATCTCCCGGATCAGGCAGGGCGTCACCTTTTTTTCCGCAAGCGGATAGAAACACAAACGCCGAAATTACCAGAATACGAAAAGCCGATCTCATATCGACTTATACGGATTGTGTAGTTAGTTTGTTACCATTTTTAACTATTACTATAACAGCTATCCAACAGCTGCTACGCCATCAATCTCCACCAAATAACCATGATGCAGCTCAGGTACCGGCACAACTGCACGCGCCGGTTTGGCATCGCCCATCATTTCTACATAGATCTGGTTAAATGTTTTCCAATGTTCCACGCCAACTATGTATACGGTCACTTTAAGCAGGTCATGCGCATCGCCCCCTGCTGTTTTTACCAGGGATAGCACGTTATTTAACGCAACCTTTGCCTGTACCTCAAATGGTTCATTAAAAGTATGCGTACCGTCGGGGTTTACCGGTAGCTGGCCCGATATGAACAACATACCGTTATAAACCACACCTGGCGTATAATGCCCGGCCGGAGGTACTGCATCTGCTACGCTGATCTTTTTTATTTGTGCTTTCATGTTACCTGTTTTGCCTCACCCTGCCCCCTACTAAGGCGAGGGTTCTGAATGCGGGTTATTTATATATATTAGCTATAAAGGGGATGAGGCTTAGAAGGGCAATTTCCCCATGTCCACATTACCACCGGTAAGGATTACACCTATTTTTTGTCCGCTAAATTGTTCTTTATGTTTTATGACCACCGCAACAGCAACAGCACTTGATGGTTCTATGATGATCTTCATACGCTCCCATACCAGTTTCATGGCGGCGATGATCTCCTCTTCGCTTACCGTTAAAATATCGCTTACATGATCACGTATAATAGCCAACGTACGTTCGCTTAAATTGGTCAGTAAACCATCGGCAACCGACTTGATGTAGGGCGCTTTCTCTACTTTACCGGTTTTAAAAGATAATATCGCATCTGCGGCACCTTCAGGCTCGCAGCCAATTACTTTTGTTTTTGGCGATAAATAATGAACTGTTAACGCGGTACCGCTAAGCAGGCCACCACCGCCAACCGGGGTAAAAACAATATCGAACGGAACACCCTGTCCCTCGTCTTCAATTAATTCTTTAGCGGCTGTTGCCTGCCCGGCAATCACGCGGTCGTTATCAAAAGGGTGTACCAGTACGGCACCCGTGCGTTCTATCACTTCGGCAACACCATTCTCGCGTGCGGCAAGGTTCGGTTCGCATTCTATCACATCGGCACCATAGCCTTTTACCGCATCCTTCTTAACCTGTGGGGCATTGCTGGGCATAACAATATAAGCAGGTAACCCCACCAACCGGGCACCAAAGGCCACCGCCTGCGCGTGGTTGCCTGACGAATGTGTAGTGATAGCCTTACCTTCTTTATTTGCCACTACCTGCAAAATAGCATTAACACCACCACGGGCCTTAAAAGCGCCTATCTTCTGGAAATTCTCGCATTTAAAGAACACCGAAGCGCCAACCAGTTCATTAATGGTTTGGTTGGTGAGTACAGGTGTGCGATGGATATGGGGCTTTATGCGATCATGAGCCTGGATAATGGCATCTAAGGTAATTTGCGTGTTCATTAGCGTAAAAATAGCGATTAGCGAGGGATTAGCGAAGGGATTGTAGCTGGGTTATTTGAAAAAGGCGCGGTGGGGACTCACCCGGTCTATGCTTCGCTGGACCACCCTCTCTTTCGCAAGCGAGAAAGAGGGTTATTTTGTTTTTTACCTTACCCTCTTTCTGCCGAAGGTGACCGTTGCGCAACTAAAGATTAAAAACACAGTCGTGAGACTGTAAAATG
>JAZKCG010000029.1:0-143933 GCA_040388175.1 Bacteroidota bacterium
GAACCGCTGTAGGAGGTTTTGCAGACCTCTGCCTAGCCACTCGGCCACCCGACCATTTTTAAGGATTGCAAAAATAGTAATTATTTATTGCACTCCAATATTTATTTAAGCTTATTTCTGTTTATTTCTGAACAGAATATCGCGGTAGCAATAGCCACGTTTAATGACTCGGCCTCACCACCCCGCGGAATAGTGATAGCTTTAGTAACCTTTTGCTTTACCTCTGCACTTAAACCGTTGCCTTCATTACCCATAACTATCAATCCCTCAGCGCCAAAATTGGTGGTATAAATATTTTCGCCATCCAATAAAGCACCATAAACAGGCAGTTTGGTTGCCGATAAAACAGCAGGTAAATTCCCATAATGCACATTCATCCGCGAAAGCGAACCCATGGTTGCCTGTACTACTTTTGGGTTATAAACTTCTACACAGTCTTCAGAACAGATAATATGATGGATACCAAACCAGTCGGCAGTACGAATTATGGTACCCATATTGCCCGGATCCTGAATACCATCCAACACAATCGAGAATTTTTTGTTAAGGGTAGTATGATCTAAAACCGGCCATTGTGGTATTTTAACAGTTGCTATCATATCGGCCGGGTTTTTTAGCGCGCTTATTTTTTCTAATACAGTAGATGAAATCTCGTAAAAGTTCATTTTCTGCGATAATTTAAGCATTTTTGGGGCCATAGCGGCTGTATGGTAAATAGCTTCGATCTGGTATGCCGAATCAGCAAATTCGGTCACAGATTTATAGCCCTCTACCAGGAACAAGCCATGCTCCCTGCGAAACTTTTTATGGTGTAAAGACTGTAATAAACTAATATTTGATTTTGAAAGCATATATAAGCACAAATAAATACCGTATTGCAATATTAAGTATTCTTCTGCTCTTTATAGGCTCGGGCTGTAGTTTAACACGTAAACTTAAAGGGAATGAATCGTTGGTGCGTAAAGTTACCATTAATGGTATGGACGAAGACTTTGCAGAATTAGCTGTAAACTATGTGGATAAGCAACAACAGCCCAATAATGTTATTAACCTGCAGTTTTATTACCTTTTTAATAAAAAAGGTAATAAAAATATTGGCGAACCACCTGCCATTCTGGATAGCGGCCTGGTAGAGTTTTCGCGCGTGCAGATAGAAAAGTTTATCAGAAACAAAGGTTACCTGAAAGCCAGGGTTAGTGATACTATTGTTATTAAAAAGAAGCGGGCCGAACTAATATTTAATACCGTGCAGGGGCCTATGTTCAGGATCCGTAAATTGACTGATAGCATTGGCGATGGAAACGTTAGGTTGATATACAGAAATAATCGGCCTAAATTCTCGCACCTGCAACCCGGCGGAAGGTTTGATACAGATAGCATGGCTTATGATCGTGATGCTGTATTTCAGTTAATGAAACGCAACGGATATTATGAATTTTACCGGCAATATGTCAACTTCGTTTCTGACACTACTTTTAATAATAGCGTTGTTGATATTTCGTTAATTATTGACAATCCTGCCGACAAACCAGCGCACCCCCAGTTCAGGATCAATAATACATTAATTAAGATATCCAATAGTAACGGCCGTTATACCGGTGTACCGGATAGCATGAAGGTCGATTCGCAATTTACTTTTGTTGATTACTCGCACCGGTTTAAACCACATCCGGTTATTGATTATATTTTTCAAACCAAAGGCGATTTGTACGATGCTGATATGCAAACCATTACTACATCGCGATTATCAGAATTAAACGTTTTCAGGAATGTGCCCAATCCCACCTACGTAAAAGCATCTGATAGTACAAACCGGCTCAATACAACCATACAACTGGTGCCCTTAAAACGAATGTCTGACCGGGTAGAGGGCGAGTTCTTGTTCAGTGGGGGCAGGTATGGCTACAATATTGGTAATACTTTTAGCAACCGCAATATGTTTAATAAGGCGGTAACGCTACAAGTTAAACTAAGTCAAAGTATATTATTTAATACCAGCAACAATTCGATAATCAGAAACGCTATAGAAAATCAGGATTTTAAAGTTGGTGCCAGTTTGATATTTCCATGGATAGTCACGCCGTTCGATTTCAGCAAACCCGGTAAATATGGGGTGCCGCACACTACATTTTCATCAAACTATTCTTTATTTTATCAGGATAAACTGGTTAAAAGAACCAGCTTTATCAACTCTGTAACTTATGATTTCTTTGAACAAGCCAATAAAGTACATAGTATCACCCCTATTGATATTGAGTTTTCAAAAGGCGTTATTGACCCTGCTGCCAGGGACACACTATTAAAGCAAAACCGGGGTGCTTATGTAACACTGATAGGTAGAACTGTATTTACAACTGGCAGCCAATACGCCTATCAGGTAAATGGCAACATGTTAAACAGCTATGCTAACTTTACTTATTTCAGAGGTTCGTTAGATGTGGGGGGTAATTTCCTTTCGTTAATCACCAACACGATTAATACACCCAGAGATACGGCGGGACAACGTAAGCTGTTTGGATATACTTTTGCCCAATATGTAAAAACAGAGATCGATCTGAGGTTGTATCATAGCTTTGGGGGTGAACGGCAGTTTATATTACGCTTTAATCCCGGAATTGGCATACCTTACGGTAACAGCACATTATTAATATTTGAGAAAAACTTTTACACCGGTGGCGCCAATGATATGCGTGCCTGGTTACCACGTACATTAGGGCCAGGGCAATTTAACAGAGCAACTTATGGACCAACAGGAACACCGCAAAATCCCTCATCCGGAGACATATCGCGTGCCAGCTTGAAATATATTGATCAGTTTGGCGAAATAAAATTTATTACCAATGCCGAATATCGCTATAAATTGGTCGACAATTTCTTTGGTTCGAAACTGAAAGGTGCTGTTTTTATGGATGCGGGTAATGTTTGGCGTTTACATAAGCAGCCCGAAAATATAAATGGCGAGTTTAGATTTGACAATTTTCTGCAATCAACTGCTATAGGTATTGGTACCGGCTTACGTTTTGATTTGAGCTTCTTTGTATTCAGGCTGGATGCGGCATTTAAGTTTAAGGATCCTCAATTTTCGGGCTCAGACCAATGGGTACTTACCAAACACGCTAATGAATTATTCCACGATGGGCCATTTAAAACCCAATACTACCAAAACAACGGCGAAAGCTACAGCTTTATGCAGCTAAATTTTGGTATCGGGATGCCGTTTTAGATTGAAGATTAGAGTTTGAAGATTAAAGATTAGGCCTATCGATTGTATAAAACAATAAGTAATATCTATCTTGTATTCCCAGGATTTACTAATCTTTAATTACCAATCTTCAATCTTTAACAATTCATTTGCACATTAAAACAACCCCTTCAATCCATCAAATATACTCTCGAAGAAAGTAGGCATGGTTAAACCGTTGTGGTGATTAAAATAAAGGAAAATGCCGAAAATAACCACCGCTATTATTATAAACCGCTTAAACATATAGCCCAATAAAACTAAAGCTAAAGGTATAATTACCAGCAGCATCCAACTTACGTGCATGGGGTGAAGTTTACCATCTTGTTTGTAGATATAGTATAACATCGAGTGGGTACCGCTATCGTTAATATGTTTTACATAGAAAAAGCTTGATTTATCTAATTTATGGCGATAAAAGGCTGTGCCTTTATCAAACTTCATTTGCTCCTGGAAACCATTAATGGTAAAGGCAAATACCCCCTCTACTTTTTCTTGTATGTTTCCGGCCGTATCAGTTGCAACAACAGCTATCTCGCTATCTGCAAAAGGGTTTTCTTTTACCATAAATTGTTTAATGGTAATGGTATCTGCAAAAACAAAACTATTTGCGATCAGCATCAGGTAAACAACAAGTAATATCTTTTTCATTTTTTAATATTAGGTTTGACAGTTGCAAAACAACCCGCACTAAAATTAGTTAATATAATCCTATAACCAGTTGCTCGGCTTATTTGAATTTAAAGTATATATAGAATGTTGCAAAACCAATTAAAGTTTAAATTTCTGATCATATTTTTTTTATCAATGCTTATTTGCAAAGCAGATGAAGTGCATGACGCCAACTATATCTGTGGTAAATGGATGTCGACCACTAAAGATTATATGGTGCTGGTTTATAAGGATGGCAATAGCTTTAAAGGAAAAACATTATGGTTTAAAAACACCGATAATACTAAAGCCATGGATGAGTGGACGGATAAACACAACCCCGATCCATCTTTAAGGAGCCGTAAATTAATAGGCTTGGTTGTGTTGAATGGGATGACGTATTCCCCATCGTCAAATACCTGGGAAAACGGTAAAATATACGATGCCAAAAGCGGGCATGAATATAGCGCGTCTGTACAAATTACAAAAGCCGGCCTACTTAAAGTAACCGGCTATTGGGGATTTAAATTTATTGGTCGCAGTTTGACCTTTAATAGAGTAGTTAATTAGGGTAAGAGATTAGTTAATTAGAGATTAGGGAATATATTCTAAATTTTAGCAACTAATCTCTAATCACCAACCTCTAATCTTCTAAATTAACTTTTGCTAAACTCGCCGTTAGCTTTTATTTGTACTTCGTCGCTTAACATTGGTGAACCAAATTTTGATCCGAAACCAAAATCAGAACGTTTCAATTCTCCGGTTAACTGGAAACCAGCGTCGTCAGCCTTGGTGCTTGGGTTGGTAATTGTACCGCGGTACCATAGGTCCATAACAACCGGTTTGGTAACACCGTGCAAGGTTAAATTACCTTTTAATTTATAACGATTAGCGCCTGTACCTTTAGTGATACCAGTGCTGGCAAACGTCATGGTTGGGTATTTGGCAACATTAAAAAAGTCTTCGCTTTTTAAGTGATTATCGCGTTTTTCAATTTCGGTATTAACAGTAGCAGTTTGCGCAACTAAAGTAAATTTAGCATCGCTAAAATCAGGTTTGTTGGTTACTATGGTAACATCAAAATCTCTAAATATACCTTCAACATCAGACACAGCAAGGTGGGTAATGGTAAAGGTAAGTTTAGAATGGTATTTATCAACCTTCCAGGTAGATTGTGCAGATACAGCAGTTATAGTTAATAAAGCTACTGCTAAAATAGAAATGATCTTTTTCATTTTCGTGATTATATGTTTTAAAATATTTCAACAAAAGTAATAAGAAAAGGTCAAATTAGATGTTTAAACATCTAATTTGACCTTTATATGTCTTTTCTTCTATTTTGCAGGTGTATTTAAGTTAGGCTGATCATATTTTCCTTTCAGATATTTTTCCAAATATTGAAAATTCAGTTTTTGTATCAACACATAACTTGGCAAATCATAAGCCGCGCCATGTGCCCCTTTTGGATATATGCGCAGATCAGCATCCTTTCCGGCAGTAGTTAGCGCGGTAAGCAACTGCATGGTATTGGCCGGGTGCACATTATCATCACTCATGGAATGAATCAACAATAAATGATCCTGCAAATTACCTGCTGAAGTTAATACAGAGCTTTTATCATAACCGACAGCATTTTCTTTAGCAAGACCCATATAGCGTTCGGTGTAAATATTATCATACAAGCGCCAATCGGTTACTGCCGAGTTTGCTAAACCCGCCTTAAAGACACCGGGATGGTTTAATAAGGTATATACCGTAATGTATCCACCATAGCTGGTACCCATAATGGCAATGTTGCCTTTATCAACAAAAGACAGGGTGTTCATGTACTGGGCGGTTTCGGCAAAGTCGGCACTTTCATACTTGCCTAATTGCTTATAACCGGCCTTTAAAAACGCGCTACCATAATTGGATATCCCCCGGTTATTCACATCAACAACAATATAGCCGCTTTGCGCCAGCCATTGCTGCCAGCCATTTGCAGAGAACTTATTGTAAATAGAATGCGACTCGGGCCCTCCATATACCGTAAATACCACCGGGTATTTCTTTGCCGGATCAAAATTGAACGGCTTGATCATGTAAGCATCAAGTGTAACACCGTCGGTAGTTTTAACCTTAAATAGTTCAGGCGCAGAGTAAGCATGGGTATTCAAGAAATTAGTAACAGCCTGGTTATCTTCCAGCATCTTTAATTGCTTACCGGTATTATCAAATAAGCCTACATGTGTCGGTGTACTTATATTGCTATAGCTGTCGATATAATACTTTGTATCCGGCGACATATTGATGCTATGAAAGCCGTTGGCCTGGCTTAATTTCTGTTTACCGCTGCCATCAAAATTGATACTATAAAATTCCTGAGCCAGTCCGGATGTTTCGGCAGACAGATAGTAGATCTTTTTTGTTTTAGGATCGATACCCGTCACTTTTATTATATCCCAGTTACCTTTGGTGACCTGGTTTATTAACTTACCGTCATACCCATAATGATAAATATGGTAATAACCTGACTTGTCTGATACCCAGAAAAACTCTTTCGACTTCTCAGGGAAATAAACCATATCATTTACATCAGTATAAAAGTCAAATACGGCTACCCAACTGGTATTCTTTTCTTCAAGAACCACATGATGCTCTCCTGTTTTTACGTTGAAGAAATACAGCTTCATGTGGTTTTGCTCGCGGTTAAGCGTCATCATGGCCAGTATGTCAGGATTGCTTGTCCAGTAAATTCGTGGGATATAGAAATCTCCTTTCTCTTCAGGTTGTAGCCAGATCTTCTTACCGGTGGTTACATCGGCTACGCCGATACGTACACTCGCATTATCATCCCCTACCAACGGCACATGGAAATGTACAATATCGCTATGATGTCCTTCAAAATTTGTCATCTCAAAATCGGGTACCTTGCGTTCGTCAAATTGCCAGTAAGCGATGTATTTATTATCGGGCGACCAGTTCCAGGCTTGCGGCTGACCAAACTCTTCCTCGTATACCCAATCAAAATGGCCGTTAAATATGGCGTTTTCGCCTGTCGGGTCGTTAGTTAATTGTTTCTCTTGGCCTGTTGCAAAATCATATACATACATATTGCCTTTACGCTCAATGCCCACCTTTTTACCATCGGGAGATAGTTCGGCGGTACGCGCGTCTTTAGCAGCTTGCTTTAATTGTTTGCTTTGCAGGTTATATACATAATAATCTGATATGCCAGATTTACGGTATATGGGCCTGAAATTAGATTGAAAAACCAGGTTCTTTGAATCATGCGAAAACTGGAACGACTCATAATCAAATGCTGTTTGTGTGCCCGGGAAAGTCAATCCTTTTTTGGTGAACAGTAGTTCGTCTTTTAAAGTCGCAGGTTCCATCGAACGTACTTCTTCCCCGGCTATGTAGGAGTATTTCTGGCCTTCGTTTATCCAGTTAACACTTGCAGGGCCATGTTTACCACTAAGCTTACCGTTGGAAAATAGGGCATCGCTTAAATCTTTATACTCAGTTTTTACCTGTGCATTGGTAGTATTACAAAATGTAGTTACCGTCAACAAAACGGCAGATATCTTTAATAAGAATGTTCTTTTCATTATGAAATCAGTTTCGATAAAGCTAAAGCATTTACTGCAATGCGGCAATATGGTGAAACAATATTTATAGCTAAACTGTATCTTTACCACAAAACATTAACTGATGACTACGAAATCGCCCAAAGACTCACTTACTATCATGAATGAATTGGTATTACCCAATGATACCAATACATTAAACAATTTAATGGGTGGGCGTTTATTGCACTGGATGGATATAGCAGCGGCTATATCGGCACAAAAACATTGCAACCGCATTGTGGTTACCGCGTCTGTCGATAACGTTTCATTTAAACACTCTATTAAACTGGGCGATGTAGTAACTATTGAAGCCAAAGTATCAAGAGCCTTTAACACGTCTGTTGAGGTACGCCTTGATGTTTGGGCACAAAATATACCATCGGGCACGTTGGTTAAAAGCAACGAGGCTTATTATACTTTTGTAGCGTTGGATAAAGAAGGCGGGAAAGTTGAAGTACCTGAATTGACACCTGAAACTGACGAAGAAACCGAGCTATATAACGGTGCCCTGCGCCGCCGCCAATTACGATTAATATTAGGTGGCAAAATGAAAGCCCACGACGCTACCGAACTTAAAGCGTTGTTTTTTGGCGAACAGAAATAAGGGATAATCAGCTTCCTAATTCAACAATACGGTCAAACTCTTCACGTTTAAGGCCCATAACAGACAAGCGGCCTTGTCTAACCAGGCCTACGTCTTTTAAGCGCTCATCGGCCTTTACCTGTTCCAACGTTACGGGGTTCTTTAAGGTCTCAACCGGCGACAGGTCAACAACCAGCCAGTTTGGGTCGGTGGTGGTTGGGTCCTGGTAAGCTTCTTTAACAACTTTGGCTATACCTACTACTTCTTTACCTTCATTACTATGATAAAATAATACCAGGTCCCCCTCTTTCATTTCACGTAAATTATTACGCGCCTGATAGTTGCGTACACCATCCCAAAAGGTGCGGCCATCTTTGTTAAACTTTTCCCAACTGTATTTATGCGGCTCTGATTTTACTAACCAATGGTTCATCGTATATTGTTTGACATTGTAAATGATATTTCTTTATTAATCTCTGTAAAAAACGTTGGCCGGTATTTGCTCACGAACAATTCCGGGGCCCTCCCATTCAAATTTAACGCTCTTGTTTGCAGTACCATTGTTATTTAAATAATATAATCTAAATGGATGCATTCCTGCTTTTAACAGTATTTTACCTGTTACGTCTTTTCCGGCAGATGGTGAATAATCAGCATCAATTACAGCGGCTTCATGTATCCGTAAAAATGCTTTAGTTGGCGCATTCAAATAAAACTTATACTCACCGTTAAGCGGTACTTTTATATAACCACTAATACACACCATACCCCGCCCGGCTTTTTTATTACTATCATTATCCGGATTTTGAGATATTCCATATTTTGATGCTACCAACGCAGTGGCATCAGGTATCCATGAAAAACCTCCCGCAAAAAACTGCCAGAAAACACCATTTTTCACATTTTCTTTTATCACTGGTGGTACTAATTCACTATCATATGGCCGTATAGCTGACGCATTTGGCATACGCATTTGTAAAACCTGCGCTTTCATTTGCTTTTGCATTTTATCAAACTCCGGACTGGCTGCCAGATCCTTCGTTTCGGCCGGATCTTTAATTACATTATAGATCTCAAAGTTATCATCGGCTGATTTTGTATCATACCGTACTCCAACATATTCGCCCTGGCGAATAACCTGCATATTACCCCGTTTACGGTTTCGGTGTGCCGGATCAAAAACTTTAAAACCGGGAGTTCTTCCCGACTCGGCAAACTCTACATAAACACGGCTGTCTCGTTGCTTGCCTTTGCCGGTTAAAGCCGGCAATAAAGAAACACCATCAGTTCTTACCGGCGCAGCTACACCTACCGCGTCGGTAAAGGTAGGTAACCAGTCATAAGCCGCATTAGGCGACTGTACCACTTTACCGGCAGGTATATGCCCCGGCCATGCAGCAATTGTGGGCATACGTAAACCGCCTTCCCAGCAATCCCGCTTAATACCATCAAACGGCCCGAAACTGTTAAAGAAATCAGGATGGTTAGGCACAAAACTTGGCGGTAAATATGATTCGATAGATGGTCCGTTATCTGATGAAAAAACAATTATCGTGTTAGAGTCTATCTTCAGATCTTTTAGCAATTTCATCATATCGCCAACTTCACTGTCAATACGCCTTACAGCAGTAGCATATCTTTTGTACGTATCCGGCCAGGGGACTTCGGGTGTTTGCGGGTTATTATCATCATAAGTTGCATTGGCATAATCAGGATGCACCCATGAGTCGATAGTACCTGATGCAGTGTTGATCATGTGGCCGGTTTGGCCCAGCCATTGTATACCTCCTGTTAACCCGCCGCCGGCCGGATATGCTTGTGTAGGCAATTCTAATACCGCGTGTGGCGTATCATAAGCCAGGTAAACAAAAAAGGGCTTGTCAGGCCTTTTTTGCCGGTTGTTTATTATCCATCGTTTGGCAGCAGCTGTCCACAAATCGGCTGTATAACACTTATCTAACCGGCGGGTAATATTAGTGGTATCATTCCATACCTGATTGGGTTTCCCGTTGTTGTATAGCCCCTCTTTAGGATAATGCTCATGGCCATCGCCATGACGCATATATCCAAAAAAATGATCAAACCCCACATTAAGCGGCTGCGACGGCCATTCTGCAAACCCCTTACCTACACCTTGCAGACCCCATTTACCAAAAATAGCTGTGCTATAACCCAATTGGTGCAATACATTGGCCATGTTATAATTCTTCTCCAAAGCTTTATCAAACTGGCTGTCTCTAATATTAGCATGGCCCTGGCTAACCCCCATCATTAAAGAAGCACGTGAGGGCGCACAAACAGGCGCGGCACAATAATGCTGTTCAAGGCGTGCCCCTGTAGCCGCAAGCGCGTCAATATTAGGCGTACTTGTCCACGGCTTACTCCTATCGTTTAACTCTTTCCGATGATTTTGATAAAACACACCGATATCCCCATAACCAAGATCGTCGGTAAGAATAAATATGATATTTGGTTTCGTTTTTGATTGTGCAAAAGCCTGATCATCATAAATAAAAGCAAACAAAAAAACACATAACAGAATATGTTTGTATTTCATGATAGTTGATACAATTATGCATAACATTTCGACCAATTTCAGTTTATTTTTAGACACCGCCAAATCTGTTTTTAAATCAACTGAAAACCTATAGCCGTATGTAGCCCCTATAAACCATCTAAAACATGATTTGGCTTTTAAATCACATACGCATTAACAGAAAATATTTATTAGAATTGTAATTAATACGTTGATCGGAATTGATATACGGCAATGATAAGGTAGCAAATACCTGAAGATAACAATAATTATATAATATAAATTTAGAATTTCTCTTTATTGTTATGCTTTTTTTGGCTATTAACAAGATGTAATAATTATATGCAAATATTTTTAAATGATCGGTCTAAAAACATAACTTAGACTAAGAACTTAACCTAACAAATTATGGGCAAACGTATAATTACTATTGTAATTGCTGTTGTAGTGATCGTCATCATCAGCATGGGGTATTACAGATATTATTTTGTTTTTGGCGATGGGGTTAAAGCCGGCACCATGAACTATTTTGTACATAAAGGTTATATGTTTAAAACATACGAGGGCCGTTTAATACAAACCGGTATACGTTCGCAGGTTCAGGGTGCTATACAATCTAACGAGTTTGAATTTTCAGTAACAGACCAGAAAGTAGCAGAAAAGCTAAACAGTAATGCAGGTGCTTTTGTAGAATTGCATTATAAAGAGTACCTGCACGGCCTGCCCTGGCGTGGTATGAGTGTTTATGTGGTTGATAGTGTTATGTCTGTCAAACCTGTCGACAACGTACAGCCATAAATGTCATTGCAGCGATAGCTGCTTAAGTGCATCATCTATTTTGTCATTGAGTATTTTAATCAGATTTTCATTCAGGTATTCGTACTCATCCGGAATATTTAGTACTTGTATATCCGGAAGTGCGAGATGTATGTAAAGTTCTCTGATTTTAGAGCGATGATTGGTTTCCATAACCAAAACCAGTGTAGCCCAATTTAAATCGTTCTCTGATATTTTCCGGTTGCTTTTAGGGCTAAGACCGGCAGAACGAATATTAAAGCGATTATCGTTCTTGAAAATATATTCAGCGATACGGCTGCGTCGTTTATTTTTACCGCATATCACTAATAGGTTAGGTCTGTCTGCCATTAATTCAACATAATCTTAATAGCCGGATTTATCTGTATCAGCGCTTCAACAAACCCATTGGCATCTTTTGGCGACAGGTAGATATCATCATACTTGTTGTATTTAACAATTAGCCCCTTTGTTGCCAAAGCAGGTTTTAAGCCTGCGTACATTGTTTTATTACGTTCAATCTCATAAATGGCATCAATACTAATAACCCCTTTTAAAAAAGCCGACCGGTATAATAACTGATTGTCTTTAATTACATAGTAGGTGTTATACAACATCCATATAAATAGTAACAGCACCAAGCCTATTATAAACGCTGCTAAATAAACCTGCGCAGCGAGGCTTAAAACAGCCATTATAGCTAATATAACTATGACTGCGGGAAACACAAACCCTTTGGCCGAATTGAATTTCATAGCTTAGTGCAGTATTTTAAACATTAGTTCTTTCATTAACCCGCCATGGTCGGTGTTTGATTCTACACCTTTACTCTTCACATCATACTCGCGCAGGTAGCTGATAATCTGCATAGTTTTACCATAGGGATAGCTGCGAGCCGCCTGCTCATAGTCCTTCACAAAAAAAGGGCTGATACCTAACTCGCGGGCCAGATTTTGTTGCGATTTATCTTTAACATAATGATAGACGAGCACTTTAGTAAAAAAGGTATTCAAATTGCCCAACACTAATACAATGGGGTTTGCTTTTGGATTAGCCTCAAAATAGTTAATAATCTGGTTTACCTTTAACGCGTCCTTTTTTCCTAAAGCGGTTTGCAGCTCAAATACATTGTATTCTTTACTAATGCCTATATTATCATGAATATGCTTTAAGGTGATCTCTTGCCCTGCAGCAACATTCAGCATCAACTTATCCAGCTCATTTACAATTTTCGACAAGTCATTACCCAGGTATTCGGCTAACATTAATGAAGCCTGCGGGTTGATCTTATAGTTTTTTTCGGTTAAGTAGCCCTCTATCCACGCAGGTATCTTGCTATCATACAAAGCCGCCGATTCAAAAACCAACCCACTTTTTTCGATAGCTTTATACGTCTTTTTGCGTTTATCAAACTTGCCGTATTTGTAACAAAAGACCAATATGGTGCTGGGTAACGGATTCTCTAAATAGCTTAATAACGGATTGATACTTTTTTTATCGTCGCTATCACTACCCCATTTCATTTCCTGGGCCTCTTTAACCAGTACTACCTGGTAATCGGCCATCATGGGGTAACGCTTTGCCGCGTTCAGTACCGTCATAATATCGGTATCCTTACCATATAGCACGGTTTGGTTAAATCCTTTTTCGGCATCGGGTAATAATTTATGCTCGACATAATTACCAACCAGGTCAATAAAATAAGGTTCGTCTCCGTGTAAAAGGTATATAGGTTTGTATTTGCGATTTTTTAGATCTTTGATAATATCAGCAGCGCTCATTAAGTCAAAAGTAAATAATTTTGGTGATTAGTGATTAGAGGTTGGAGATTAGTCCCAATCAATTTTGTTGGATTAATAAATAATTCACAACTAACCACTAATCTCTAATCACTAATCTCTAAATTTGATTTTGACTTTACAAAATGCTGCAACCCTTAAATCTGCCCCCTTATCCTTTTAAAATAACCGACCAGGACGGACAGTTAAGCTTGTTTGACGAGATAAGGAAAAAGAATATCATCATCACCCCCGAAGAATGGGTTCGTCAGCATTTTGTTCAATACCTGATCAGGGAGAAAAACTATCCTAAAAGTCTGATCAGATTAGAGGGTGGTCATAAATTGTATGGTAAACAAAAAAGATCAGATATCATCGCGTTCAATTCAATTGGCGATAAGGTTTTACTGGTAGAGTGTAAGGCGCCCTCGGTTACTATTGATCAAAAAGTATTTGACCAGGTGGCGCATTATAACATTGTGCACAAAATAGCTTTATTGGCTGTTACCAATGGCCTGCAGCATTTTTATTGCCGTATTAATTTTGAACAAAAAAACTATCAGTTTATTGAGGAGTTGCCTAACTACCAGAAAGCTTAAGTTTAGGCATAGGCGGTGCCACCAGGTTCTGTATCTTTTCAAATAACTCGTTAGGCTTAAATGGTTTAGATACATAATCATTCATGCCCGACTCTTGTACCCGCTCTCTTATATCAAACAAGGCCGATGCCGTTAATGCAATGATAGGAATACGTGATTTTTGAGGATCATGCATTTTGCGTATTTCCATGGTAGCATCAAAACCGTTCATAACCGGCATTTGCAGATCCATTAGGATAATATCAAAATTACCATACTGCACCAGTTCAACCGCGCGTTCACCATTTTCGGCAACTGATGGTATGATACTCCACTTAGAAAGCATTTTTTTCATCAGCATAACGTTCATAGGGTTATCTTCTGCAATAAGCATACGTACAGCGCTTAATGCCTTTTTGTTTTCAACAATAGGTAAGGGCTGTTCATTGTTTACCAATTGGACAACTTCTGTTGATACCGGGAACTCCATATTAAATGAAAACTCTGACCCTACACCGAGTTTGCTGTTTACTTTAATTTTTAAACCCTGCAACTCAAGCAGGCGCTTAACTATAGCCAAGCCTAAACCTGTGCCCCCGTACCTACGGGTTGTACTTAAAGACTCTTGTATAAAAGGTTCAAAAATTGCATCTAAACGACTCTGTTCAAGCCCTATACCGGTATCTTTTACTGAAAAATTAACCGCTACTTTATTATGCCTATCCTCCATACAAGTGGCCTTGACAGTTACAATACCTTCTTCGGTAAATTTAATGGCATTACTAACCAGGTTAAAAACTATTTGGGTAATGCGGGTAGGGTCGCCAAATAATATCTTATTATTTATCCTGCTGTCAATATCCAATTTGAATAGTACACCTTTAGCATCGGCATTAAGCATTTGCCCGCCGCAAATATTTTTTAACAGGTCTGACAGGCTAAACTTAATATTTTCAAACACCAGTTTGCCCGATTCTATCTTACTAAAATCAAGCACATCATTAACGATCGATAATAAATTATTGGCCGAAAATTTCAGTACGTCCAGGTTTTCTTTCTGGTCTGTTCTTGGGTTACCGCTTATCAGCAAATTACTCATACCAATAACGGCATTAAGTGGTGTCCTGATCTCATGCGACATGATAGAAAGAAACTCAGACTTAGCTTCTGATGATTTTTGGGCCTTTTCCATTGCAATTTCAAACTGTGTAGAAAGGCTTTTTTCTTTTTCGCTGGCTCCTCTAAGTTGCTTTATGGTTCTTATAAAAGCGCTGTAAAAATGGCTGTGGATAAAAATTATCATTATAAAACAGGCAAAGGCGCTAATAATACGGGTGGTATCATCTACCTTTTCTGGCTTTATATCAATAACATAGGCATTTTTATACTTCAATATTAACAATAACCCAACCGGTATAATGTTCAATAACGAATATACAAAACCTACTTTCTGCCCTAACATGTAAAAGCTAAAAAGCAGGATCATTAACACAATCTCGACCGTTACAATGTCAACATCCTGTACAATAAGGTAAACACCGGCAATATTGGTTATGGTACATATAACCAGTATAATATGTGCTACCAAATTCCACTGTGGCCTATAAGTAAGGTATTTGAACAATATAGCCGTTATTGCTAAAAGCGAACCTGTTATATAGATAATAAAAGTTTGTTGCTGGTATACCACATCGGCAACTAAAACAGCGAGGGTGAAAAAAGAAAGTACCAAGCCATAATACAATAAACGCAACCGTGCACTGTCAAGTATTGACAAGTCATCAGAAAGAATATTATTTATCGAGAGGTTTAAAAAATGTGCCTTTTTGGCCATATCATGCTATTAGCTATGGCCATTTGTGCAATTAGTTTGCCAGTTCTGCCAAGCCTTCGTTAATGATCTTCAATTTTGCAACTGCATCTGCTTTCTTTTTCTGCTCAACCTCTATTATTTCAGGTTTTGCATTGGCCATAAAACGCTCGTTTGAAAGTTTGGCATCTACAGATTTTAAGAACCCTAACAAATAATCCCGCTCTTTTTCCAGGCGTTCTTTTTCTGCAATAGGGTCAATATTTTCAGTTAAAGGCACAAAAAATTCGTCAGTTGATACCAAAAAGGCACTTGCGCCACTTAACTTATCATTAACTAATGTCAGCTCACTTAAATTTGCCAGTTTGGTTAAAATGGTATTATAAGCCAAATAATCAACCCCAGAGCCTGCTTTTACTGATAAAGACAATGTTTCCTTTGGTGATATTTGTTTATTGTTACGAATATTTCTAATCTGCGTTATAACCTGTTTTACATTTTCTACATCTGCTAAAACATGGGAATTTATTTCCCCATTAACAGGCAATTGCGCAACAATACAACTATCAAGAGTAGCCCGCTTTCCAAAAAGTTCGTCATGCCACAGCTCTTCGGTAATAAATGGCATGAACGGATGTAATAGTTTTAATATGTTTTCAAAAAATGCTATGGTACGATTATAGGTTTCGCTGTCAATAGGTTGCAGATAGACAGGCTTGATCATCTCCAGGTACCAGGCACAAAAATCATCCCAAACCAGTTTATAGGTAGCCATTAGCGCTTCTGATAAACGATATTGCCCGAAGTTATCTTCTATCTCTATTAACGCCTGGTTAAAGCGGCTGTCAAACCAGTTAATGGCTACCTGGTTAGGATTTGGTAAGCTAATATCAACCTCCCAACCTTTAACTAAGCGGAAAGCGTTCCATAGCTTATTGTAAAAATTACGGCCCTGTTCGCAATAGCTTTCGTCAAACATCAGGTCATTACCGGCCGGCGAACTTAACAGCATCCCTACCCTTACGCCATCTGCTCCGTATTTCTCGATCAGATCTAATGGATCAGGCGAGTTACCTAATGATTTAGACATTTTACGCCCCAGCTTATCACGAACAATCCCCGTCAGGTACACGTTTTTAAACGGGATCTCTCCCCTAAACTCGTGCCCGGCCATGATCATACGTGCTACCCAGAAAAACAGGATCTCAGGCGCAGTAACTAAATCATTGGTTGGATAATAATAGTTAATATCGGCATTATCAGGGTCTTTAAAACCATCAAAAACAGATATCGGCCATAACCATGATGAGAACCAGGTATCGACAACGTCTTCTTCTTGCGTTAAGTCGTGAGTGGTGAGTTCTGAGTTTTGAGTAAGCTCCTTAGCTTGCACTAAAGCTTCTTCAATAGTTTTGGCAATAACATACTGGCCGTTTGGCAAGTAGTATGCAGGAATCTGCTGTCCCCACCATAACTGGCGACTAATGCACCAATCCTTTACGTTCTCCATCCAATGGCGGTAGGTGTTGGTAAATTTTTCGGGGATTAGTTTGATATCGCCATTCAACACATAGTCAAGCGCGGGTTTAGCCATCTCGTCCATCTTACAAAACCATTGCATAGATAATTTAGGCTCAATAACCGCGTTGGTACGTTCAGAAAAACCAACCTGCGATTGGTACTCTTCAACCTTAGTCAATGCTCCGGCCTCTTCTAACAATACGGCTATTTTTTTACGCGCGGCAAAGCGGTCCTCGCCAACCAAGATCTGTGCTTTTTCATTTAGCGTGCCGTCATCATTTAAAATATCAATAACCGGCAGATTATGCTTTTGGCCCAGTTCATAATCATTCAGGTCATGCGCTGGGGTAACCTTTAAACAGCCGGTACCAAAATCCATGGTAACGTATTCGTCCAGTATTACCGGTATCTCGCGGTCAATTAATGGGATAAACACTTTTTTACCATGTAAATGCAGGTAGCGCTCATCATTAGGGTTGATACAGATCGCCGCGTCGGCCATAATGGTCTCGGGGCGTGTAGTAGCAATGGTTAAGTAGTGAGAACTAAGTGGTGAGTGGTGAGTAGCAAGACTCTCACTCATCACTGACAACTCATCACTCACAACTGCATACTTGATATAATATAATTTCTGATTAACTTCTTTACGGATAACCTCTTCATCGCTTACAGCGGTCTTTCCTTGCGGATCCCAGTTTACCATGCGGATACCACGGTAGATGAGCCCTTTTTTATACAGGTGGATAAACGTATCAATTACCGCTTCTGATAAATTATCATCCATAGTAAATTTGGTACGCTCCCAATCGCAGGAGGCACCCAGTTTTTTAAGCTGCTCCAGGATAATGCCGCCATATTTTTCTTTCCATTCCCAGGCATAAGCCAAAAACTCGGGGCGGGTAAGGTCTTTTTTACTGATGCCACGCTCTTTTAGCATGGCAACAACTTTAGCCTCGGTAGCTATACTGGCATGGTCTGTACCCGGTACCCAGCAGGCGTTTTTGCCTTTCATACGGGCACGGCGTATCAGCACATCCTGTATGGTATTGTTAAGCATATGCCCCATGTGCAATACCCCGGTAACGTTTGGCGGAGGTATTACAATAGTATACGGTTCGCGTTCATCAGGTACAGATCTGAAAAAGTTATTCTCTAACCAGTAGTTGTACCATTTCTCTTCGGCTTCTTTGGGCAAATATGTTTTAGCAATACTCATAAGGGCACAAAAATAGCGTTTTGAATTAAAACTTCACGGATAGATTATTGCATGTAACAATTGTAGATATGAAACATTTAACATATACTTAAATTTGCTATTATTGCATTATAACTGATTCAATTATTCGCATGAAATTAAAACCTATCCATTTAATTATGGCTGGCGCTATATGCGTTACAGCCAGCGCTTTTGTTGTTGACAACATAAAGCCATTACCCAAGAAAAAATATATTGACCCCGCCAACATGGACCTGTCGGTTAAACCGGGTGATGATTTTTTTGAATACGCCAATGGCGCATGGGTAAAAAAGAACCCTATTCCTGCAAAACAAACCCGTTGGGGCGCATTTAATATCCTTGCGCAGGAAAACACCGACCGCCTGGTAGCTATCCTTAAAGAAGCCAGTAAGACAGCCGGGCAACCCAAAGGCAGTTTAAAACAACGTGTTGGCGATATGTACGCCAGCGGTATGGACAGCCTGACCATTGAAAAACGTGGTTATGAGCCCATCAAATCTGACCTGGAGCGTATTGCCCGCATCAAAAACACAGACGAAGTAGTAGCCGAGGTTACTTATGAACGTGCACACGCCATTGCAAGCCCGCTATTTGGTTTTGGCGTAGGCCCTGATCAAAAACATCCTAACGTTAACATCGTAAACTTCTCGCAAGGTGGTACCAGTTTGCCTGATCGTGATTATTATTTAAAGAATGATGCACGTACGGTTAAAATACAAAACGCGTACAAACAGTATATCGTTAACCTGTTTTCACTAACCGGAACTGATACTAAAGAAGCTGTTAAAAATGCCGACGTAATTTTTGGTATAGAAGCCAAATTGGCAAAAGCGCAATTAAGCCGTGTAGAATTGCGCGATCCTAACAAAAGCTATAATAAACTTTCTGTGGTCGACTTTAAAAAATTAACCCCGCACTTTAACTGGGTTAAGTTAATGGTTGATATGAAGACGCCGGGACAAGACAGCGTTATTGTTGGCCAGCCCGACTTCTTTAAATTTGAAGACGACCTGGTAGGCTCAACTACCGTTGATGACTGGAAAACTTATTTAAGCTGGGGCATATTAAAAGGCTCTGCAGGTTCATTAAGTTCGCCGTTTGTAAGGGCGTCGTTTGATTTTAGCAGCGTATTAAGCGGCCAGAAAGTACAAACCCCGCGTAACGAGCGTATGTCGTCATTAATTGATGGCAGCATGGGCGAATTGCTGGGCCAGTTATATGTCGAAAAATACTTTAAGCCAGCCGCTAAAACTTACATGATTAACCTGGTAAACAATTTGAAAGGTGTTTTGGGTGATAGAATAAAACGTTTAGACTGGATGAGCGACGAAACTAAAGCCAAAGCGCTTAAAAAGTTAGCCGCATTTAGTGTAAAAATTGGTTATGCCGATAAATGGGAAGAATACAAAGGGTTGGTTATTGAGCGTAATGACTATGCCGGTAACTTAAGACGCATAGGCCAATGGCGTTACAACTTTAATGTAAGCCAGTTAGGCAAACCAGTTGATAAACACCGTTTCAACATGACGCCGCCTACCGTAAATGCTAACTATAGCCCTAATAAGAACGAGATCACTTTCCCGGCAGGTATATTGCAGTTTCCGTTCTTTGATTTTAATGCCGACGATGCTGTTAACTATGGTGGTATTGGCGCGGTGATAGGCCACGAAATGACCCACGGTTTTGACGACCAGGGCAGACAATATGATGCCGATGGCTCTTTACATGATTGGTGGACCAAAGCCGATGCCGATAAATTTAAATCGCGTGCCGATAAAGTGGTAGAGCAGTATAACACTTATACGGTTAATGATACCCTGCACGTAAACGGACGCTTAACCTTAGGCGAGAACCTGGCCGATCTGGGTGGTGTAAACATAGCTTACGAAGCATTTAAAAAGACCGCGCAAGGAAAATCGAACGTTAAAATTGATGGCTTTACGCCCGATCAGCGTTTCTTCCTGTCGTTTGCGCAAGTATGGCGCGGGGCAGCACGTCCTGAAACTGCCGCGCAACTGGTACTGGTAGATCCGCATTCACCGGGCCAATACCGCGCGTATGGTGCGTCTATCAATATGGATGCCTGGTACAAAGCATTTAATGTACAACCCGGCGATAAATTATACAAAAAGCCGGAGGATAGGATTAAGGTTTGGTAAAAGCCCTTAATTAAGCCATCCTGATTTAGACAGCAAAGCCCGCCTTAATAAAAGAGCGGGCTTTGTTGTTTAGGATGATTTTATTGTGGTCACCCATTAATCTGTTTCTGTCCCTCTTTACTTTTAAAGTCCGTAATGGTCGCATCGCGCAGCCTATCCAAGTATCCTTAGCAACCACCACCTTTCTGAACTTCACGTTTAAAAATTATCTTACCATTTTGCTCAACATAATCGCCTGATATTATTAAATATGGATAGTTAGCCGAACGCCCTATGTTACGGCTTCTTATGATTATTTTGTCGTTAACTTTCAAGCTATTTAACTGCGGATAATCGTTGTTAAACGACGGAAAAGTATAGTTAAACCACGGAAAATTAGGGTTAACCGGCTCAGACCAAAATTTAAGAATATAGGTTTCGCCATTAATCCTGACCATAGCTCCTTTTAGTCCTGATGATCCTCCGTTTGCAGGCGACGGAATAGAAAGATCGGTTACAACTGCCTCCATATTGGTAAAAGTTTCTATGTTCTTCCTTATTTTATCAACGCTGGCCTGCACTTTTTTACCTTCGGCGGAAGCCTCCCATTTTCTGAACTCTTTACCGTCGGGGGAAGTCTCCCATTTTTTCATAGCTTCCCGGCGGGCTTTCTCGTCAGCAATAGAAAACAGCTTTTTAGAAGTTTCATTTTTGATCGCACGATCAGCAAATACAAGTCCGCTCACCACAACCAGCGGTAAGATCAGCGCATAGATGACTTTTTTCATTTTTTTTTATTTAAAGTAAAACCTATTGATAGTAATTAGCGGAAAGTAGCAGGCTGGGCAATACACCTTATTTTAAAGTTTGGTTTTTTTTAACATCCTTTATTTGGCATGATATAAATTACATTGCCTGCAACAGATAAATTGAAGCCATAATTTTCTACAGCAGGGAGTACCAGTTTTTTCCATGTTTTGCCCATGTCAGCCGACCGGAATATACCATCTGTGCGGCCACATATTAAATATTTACCCATTTGTTTAATTGATATAATATCCGATGATTTAAGTAAGCCTGTATTTCTCATTAATAAACCAATCCAGGAAGGCTGAAGTTCTTCGCCTATTGCTCTCCAGGTTTTTCCATTATCCAGTGATAGGTGTATGCTGTTTGTTTGGTTTATTGGGTTGTTTATTATAGCAGCAAATCCTCCATCAATACGTTCCACAGCCATGCCAGCACCTCCCTCATTAAGCACACGATCCCAATTTTGACCATTATCGGTCGATCTTAATATTCCTTCATGGCTGGTAGACAGCAATACACCGTTTGACTCTACCAATTTCATGCTGCCGTCTCCATCATGCACTTGTTCCCAGGTTTTTCCGCTATTAATGGATCTAAAAAGCATCCTGCTGGAGCCAATAAAAACTGTGCCTCCGGTGGTTTCAAAAACGCTGCGTACTTCTCTCTCTTTATAATGCTTGTACATCCAATCTATCGTTTTGTCTATGCTTAAGGCTTGCTCCTGAAAACTCGTGTATAGGGGTGACCAATCACTCGTTCCATTTATTTTTTTTAAAAATTGACCCCTTATATCATATGCAAGTATCCCATTCTTGCCGGGGGCGATGTTACGTTGTGTACCGGGGAAAATATCTTTTGTCCAAAAAGTCTTTGTGTAATTTGGTTCACTGTGATAAACGCCATTGCCGGCACGTAAATAGAGCCCGCGGTCATTTGCAAATAAACCCATACTTGGCACACCTACTTTCTGCAAATTCTCAGGCAGTCCTTCGCTAATGTTTTGCCATGTTTCTCCACCATCAGCAGATTTAAAAATGATGTTTGCAATAGCCGATGATTTGCCTTCTTTTATTGGTTTCTTTTTTGCTTCCTTTTCTTTTAACACAAAAGAATTTAGTAGAAATAATACCAGGAAGATAGCCGGAACAAATACAAATAATCTTTTCATTTTTTTAAAATTTTAAGTAAACCATATGTTTCATAATCTATTTTATGATCCTATCAGAATGGATGCAGCAAAATTACTTTGATAATTTTCGGTTGAAAGCATTTGGATTGTAAATAAAAATGTAAACTTTGTAAATAAAATATTGACACTATGCCTGTTAGTCGAAACCTCCTTTCCGGAAAAGGCAAATACCTGTTCGGGTCGATAATACTCGTGTTTATCTGTGCAGTTTGCGTGGCTTTCAGCATGGCGGGTAGTGACGATTTTGATATTTCCCGAAGGGAAGTTTTGCTTCGCAGGATCGGTGACGAATTACTCTTACAATCAGGCGACCGTACATCAAGGGTGCTCCCGGTAAAAAAGATCGCCGAAAATGAATACCAGATCAGCTTTGAGAATGAGCTTACCTTTAAACCCGACTCGCTGGTGAATACTACCCGGCGTTTGTTGTCTCAAGATCCGATTGCACGTGATTATGTTGTTAACGTTCTTAACGCTGGCAACTCGGGCGTAGCCTATGGATACGCTATATCCAAAAATAAAAAAGATGATATTGTAGCATGTAGGGGAAGGTCGCAACCCAAAGCACATTACCTGATCAATATAAAATTTAAACCGACAGTAATAAACATAGCAAAGCATGGATATCTGCTGGGCAGCCTGCCACTATTAGCATTTGTTGGTTTCCTTTTTTTCAGATCGGCTAAACCGAGAAGAACTTCACCTGGGGATGGTCAGCATACAAGCATGATCACTTTGGGTTCGGTTTTGTTTGATGCGAAGAACCGCAAGCTCATGATAAACGAAAAAACAACAGACCTTACCGGAACGGAGACACGTCTGTTGCTCATTTTCGCGTCGTCTCCTAACGAAACTATAGAGAGAAGCCGGCTGCAAAAAGAGATCTGGGAAGATGAAGGTATTATTGTAGGGCGCAGCCTGGATATGTTCATATCAAAATTGAGGAAAAAACTGGAAGTTGACCCGAACATTAACATTGTTGTTATACGCAGCAAAGGATATAAGCTTGAAATTAACGCCTGACGGAGGGAGGGTGATCCACTTTTACTGATCCACCTATCAAAAAAGCAGCAAAAAAAGGCGATTTTCAATTATTTGATCTTCAATAAATTAGGTAATTTTTTCGCATAAAGAACATGACGAATAAGTGTGATCCAAAGTGATCCGCTTAATTTATCAATCATCTTATTTACAGCGAATTAACAAAAAACACTGATCCGGGTGATCCACTTTTCAAGTGGATCACCCCTTGTACATTAACGACAACAACTTACTTAGCCATGATAAGCCATCCACTGTAAATAATTATCTTTACAGCCATGATCATCCACCAGTTTTACGATACGGGTTTGGCTCACGCGTCTTATGCCATTATACGGGATAATAGGATGGTTGTAATTGACCCTGCGCGTGATCCCCAGCCCTATTACGACTTCGCGAAACTACACGAGGCCGATATCACAGGTATAATTGAAACCCACCCCCATGCCGACTTTGTAAGCTCGCATTTAGAGATCCATCAAACTACCGGTGCGGTGATCTATTGCAGCAAACTGGTAGGCGCTGCTTACCCGCACGAGAGCTTTGATGATGGTGATACCATCCAACTGGCCGATATCAAACTAAAAGCCATCAATACCCCCGGCCACTCGCCCGATTCGATCTGCATCCTGCTACTGGATGAAAGCGGCAATGATAAGGCCTTGTTTACCGGCGATACCTTGTTTGTAGGCGATGTAGGCCGCCCTGATCTGCGGGAGAACGTAGGTAATATCACCAAAAAGAAAGAAGAACTGGCTAAGCAACTATACCATTCGTTGCGTGAAAAGCTGATGGTGCTGCCGCACCATGTAACGGTTTACCCGGCACATGGCCCCGGCTCGCTTTGCGGCAAGAACATCAGCCCCGATCTGCAAAGTAGCATTGGCCGCGAAATTAGCGAGAACTATGCACTGCAAATCATCAACGAAGCAGAGTTCGTACAAACTATAATTAACGACCAACCATTTGTACCTCACTACTTTGAGTTTGACGTTAACCTGAACAAAAAAGGCGGGCCTGCTTACCAACAAAGCATAAACACGGTACCCAGAAGTGGGAACATTGAAAGCGACATTCTGATTATAGATTCCCGCCCAAAACTGGATTTTAGAGCCGGACACCTAAAGGGTGCCATCAACCTGCAGGATGGTGGCAAGTTCGAAACCTGGCTGGGTTCGATAGTACAACCCTACGAATCTTACTATCTCATCGCCGATACTAACGATGCGCTGGAAACGGTGATCCAGAAAGCAGCAAAGATAGGCTACGAACACAACATCAAAGCAGCGCTGTTATCCCCCGCCAATGCCAACGTATCATTTACAGATACAGACCTGAGCAGCATTGAAACATCGCCCGGTGACTTCACCATTGTGGATGTACGCAACTGGAGCGAGATTAGCCACGGCAAGATATTTGCCAACGCACTTACCATCCCCTTACCCGAATTACGTAGCCGACTGCATGAGATACCTACCGGCAAACCTATCGTGGTGCATTGCGCGGCCGGGTACCGGTCGGCAGCAGCTACCAGTATCATCGCGGCTAAGATAACCTCGACACCCGTTTACGATCTGAGCGAGGCGATTAATCATTGGTTCATTAGTCATTAGTATAATCATACACCATCTCTCCATAACTAATGAACCAATGACTAATGAACCAATCAACCAACTTCAAATAGTACAAACAGCCGATGGCTCTAACACCATCTTTAACCCACAGGTAGGCGAAAACTATCACTCGAAGCATGGGGCGCTACAAGAAAGCAAACACGTATTTGTAAACTCGGGGCTGCGTTATTTCTTAGATCATACCCAAGCCAAGGAAGTGTCCATATTAGAAGTAGGTTTTGGCACAGGCCTCAATTTTCTGTTAACTGCCGACTTCTGTACCGAGCAGCAAATCAAGCTCAACTATTCCGGTATAGAAGCCTATCCGCTAAGTAATGAATTGATAAGTAACACAGGCTATGGCCAGTATACAACACCGGCTACCTGGCAAGCGTTACTAACAAACTACCAGGCGGCTTTACTAAAGTCAACTACCCTTAGCCCCTATTGTCAACTGCAAATTGCCAACTGCAAACTAAATGACTTTGGCTCGGACATCAAATACGATGTCATTTACTTTGATGCATTTGCCGCCATCCACCAACCCGAAATGTGGGACGAAGCCGCAATTGGTCACACCATAAAATTCATGAACCCGGGCGGCGTTTTTGTCACCTATGCCATCACCGGCAATTTAAAACGAATGCTAAAAGGCCTGGGCCTACAGATACAAAAAATACCCGGCGCACCCGGCAAACGCGAAATGCTGAGAGCGATCTTGTAGATGTGCAGATATGCAGATGCGAGGATGTGCAGATGCTTTTCAATTTTATAATTTGTGACCCGCACATCTTCAAAAAATCTGCACATTTGCATATTTGCACATTCGCACATCCTCAAAAAATCTGCACATTTGCATATCTGCACATTCGCACATTAATAACACATCAAACATATGCCCATCATTCCACCCATACACGCCATCACGCCTGCTACCGCATTCGAACGTTTGTTGACCATTATGGACGATCTTCGTATTAATTGCCCGTGGGATAAGAAACAAACCTTAGAAAGCCTGAGGCACCTCACTATAGAAGAAGTTTATGAACTGTCGGACTCGATACTGAGTGCCGATATGCCCGAAATAAAGAAAGAGCTGGGCGATATTATGCTGCACCTGGTCTTTTATGCAAGGATAGCATCCGAAAGCAACCATTTCAATATTACCGACGTACTGAACAGTATATGCGAGAAGCTGATTAACCGTCATCCTCATATTTATGGCGATGTTAAGGTTAATGATGAAACCGATGTAAAACGCAACTGGGAACAGATCAAGCTAAAAGAAGGTAACAAGTCTGTTTTAGGCGGGGTACCTGCATCATTGCCTGCATTGGTAAAAGCATCGCGTATACAGGAAAAAGCACGGGGTGTTGGATTTGATTGGGAAGAAAAAAGCCAGGTATGGGCAAAAGTTGAAGAAGAACTGCAAGAGTTTAAAAACGAGTTTAATGCCGAGGATGAAAGCACAATAGATCATGAAAAGGCAGAAGGCGAATTTGGCGACCTGCTGTTTTCATTGATCAATTACGCGCGGTTCATTAACATTAACCCGGAAGATGCTCTGGAGAAAACCAATCGTAAGTTTATCAAACGATTTCAATACCTGGAAAGTAAAGCCGTAGAAAGCGGCAAACAATTGCAAGATATGAGCCTTGCCGAAATGGACATTTTTTGGGAGGAGGCAAAAAAGATATAACAGTAAAATAAGTTTAAAGTGAGGGCAGCGCTAAATAGATCATGAAAAGTAAGTTTATTTATTGGTTACTCCTGCTGTCGGTATTCATAACCGGATGTGCTAAAACTTATAACGACCCCGAAACTGATCCTAACAAATGGAGCTATCCTTTGGGTACTTTTAGCGGCAAGTTTATGCGCATCCATAAAAATCAGGCTACTTTAAAGTACGATACCACCACCGCGATGTTAAAACTGGTATTGTCAACCAATACCGGGTTTGCCATTAGTGGTGACACCGCAATGGTACACGCCGGCAGCTATGGCAGTTTTAGCGAGGATTTTGTAAATATGAATTTTAGCGATATCACCTCTCCAATCAATTATACTCCTAAAAAAACGCATTTATCAGGATATTACACCTATACGTACGATGGCTCTTACCTGGTTATTGTAAATGGCGTAAAGTCTGACACACTATCGTGTGTTTATCATTTTACAAAAATGAAATAAGCTGCACAATGGCTATTTATACTGAATAGCTTTTACAGGCGATATCTTTGATACCAGTGTAGATGGTATTACCAATACTATTAAACAAATAGCCATAGTACCAATATTTAATAACAAAATATCGCTCCATTTAAGCTGGATAGGCACAAAGGTCATAGAGTAAGATTCGGCATCCAGTTTAAAGAAATGTGTTTTAAGCTCCAAATAGCCAAGCCCCAGTCCCATTATGTTACCAAATAGTAACCCCAAGCCAATCAAATAAGAAGCGTTATACAAAAATATCTTCTGTATTTTCCAGTTATTGGCACCCATGGCTTTTAATATACCTATCATATTGGTACGCTCCAGTATCATAATTAACAGGGCCGATATCATATTGATCACCGCTACAACCAGCATCAAGACCAGCATTACACTGGCGTTAACATCCAGCAAGGGTAGCCAATCAAATATCAACGGAAAATTTTCAAAAACGGTCGAATACTTAAGCCGTGTAGGTAAAACATTATTTACCACATCGGCAGCATGATCTATCTGCTCAAAATTTTTAACGCGCAATTCATACCCACCAATTTCATCAGGACTCCAATCATTCAACCTTTTAATTAAGGAAATATCGCCGATAACATAGGTTTTATCTATCTCTTCAATGCTGGTATCAAATATACCAACCACTTTAAAAGGTCGTCGTCTTAAAGGCTCCTGTACAAAGTACATCATCAAGGCATCGCCCAGTTTAAGCTTTAAACGGTTGGCTATGGTTTGCGATATCATGATCTGCCTTTTAGATTCGGTAGTATCACCAAAATTTATAACGGTACCTGCAACCAGGTTTGCCTGTAAAAAGCTCCAGTTATAAGTCTTGTCAATACCTTTCAGCAGTACTCCTTCTATCTCATTATTAGCTTTTATGATACCCGGTTTGGTGGCAAAAGGCATTATGTCTGTAATAGCGCCACTTTGTTTGATCTGGTTTTCAAAGGTATCGGCCTTCAAAAATGGCGAGTTCTCGTACGAGCTGTTCAGATCATATTTTATGACCGTAATATCCCCGTTAAAACCTCGCAATTTTTCCTTGATCTCATTCTTAAACCCGCGGATGATGGCCATTGTTAAGATCATAACACCCAAACCCAGCATAATACCAATTATGGCTATGCGCACAATCAGTTTTGAAAATGTGCGTTTTGAGTTGAATGATATACGGGCCGCTATAAAGGATGCGAAATTCAATGCAGTGATGTTTTTTTGTAACTTAGCAAATATGCAGTTTTACTACCTAAAATGGCATGTTTAAATTTCAAATCGCATTAATATTTATGACCAAACTAAAATATTTTTTCCTGCTGATAGTAATGGGGCTTTACAATATTAGCGTCGCACAAAAAACAATTATACCTGGTGCCGATCAAACCAAACTCTACCTAAGCTACCTAAAAGGCAAAAAGGTAGGCATGGTTATTAACCAAACGTCCATCATAGGCAATCAACAAATCATAACGGCCGATAGCCTGTTACATTTAGGAGTGACTGTAAAAAAGATATTCGGCCCCGAACATGGTTTTAGAGGTAATGCCAGCAATGGCGCTGCGATAGCTGACGCGGTTGACACTAAGACAGGGCTACCCGTTATATCACTTTATGGCAAACACTATAAACCCACCCCTGCCGATCTTAAAGGAATTGACCTGATGATATTTGATATACAAGATGTAGGCGCACGTTTTTACACTTATATATCAACTTTACATTACGTAATGGAAGCGTGTGCCGAAAACAACATCGAACTAATGATACTTGACAGGCCCAACCCTAATGGAACTATTATTGACGGGCCTGTATTAGATACAGCTTATCGCTCATTTGTCGGTATGCACCCTATCCCCATCTCGCATGGAATGACCATTGCCGAATATGCCCAAATGATAAATGGAGAAGGTTGGTTGAAGAACAGGGCACAGTGTAAACTCAAAATTATCAGGGTTGCAAACTACAGCCATCTTATGCCTTACAGACTACCTGTTAATCCATCTCCAAATTTAAATACGCCGCAATCTATTGTTTTGTATCCAAGTGTATGTTTGTTTGAGGGCACTACATTAAGTTTGGGTCGGGGTACTATGATGCCTTTTTTACAGGTTGGGCATCCGTTGTTAAAAGATAAATACAATTACTCGTTTACGCCTGTAAGCATAACCGGTATGAGCGAAGATCCACCTCAAAAAAACCAGGTTTGCTACGGTATTGACCTGAGAAATTATAATACTACAGTCATGAAAAAAAACGGACTTATTAATTTATCCTGGCTGATAGAACTATATCGGGCATTCCCGGATAAACCACATTTTTTCAACGCCTATTTTGCAAAACTGGCAGGAACAGATCAGCTCCGAAAACAGATTGAGGCCGGTAAAACCGAAACGGAAATACGTCGAAGTTGGGAGCCCGCCTTAAGCCAATACAGGTCTATGCGCAGCAAGTATTTGTTATATCCCTAAAATTTAATAATTAGTATGCAAACCCGTAAACATTTTTTGTAGAATTTGCTTTTTACAAGTACAGATCAAGATAAAATCATTATATTATCACCATGAAACCATTATGAGTTTAATAATAGTTTCATTATAAAAAAAGATCATACGGATGAAAATTGTATTTATGGGTACGCCACAGTTCGCAGTGGCATCATTAGACGAATTGCTTCAGGCAGGTGCCGATATCGTTGGTGTAATTACCGCGCCTGATAAACCCGCAGGCCGTGGGCAGAAAGTAACAGAATCTGCTGTAAAGCAATATGCTGTTACTAATGGCTTACGCGTTTTGCAACCTACCAATCTGAAAGACCCTGAATTTTTAGCCGAATTAAGATCATTAAATGCCGACCTGCAAGTAGTAGTTGCTTTCAGGATGTTACCCGAAGAGGTTTGGAACATGCCGGATAAAGGCACCATAAATCTGCATGCTTCGTTACTACCCCATTATCGTGGCGCGGCACCTTTAAACTGGGTATTAATAAATGGTGAAAAAGAAAGTGGCGTTACCACCTTTTTCCTGAAACATGAAATTGATACCGGCAACGTGTTGTTTACAGAGAAAATAACCCTTACCGGCCATGAAACTGCCGGCGAATTGCATGACCGCCTGATGAATAAAGGCGCAGGTCTGATAGTTAAAACCGTAAAAGCTGTTGAAAGCGGCCGGTATAATGAGCATCCGCAATCTACCTTACTATCAGAAGATACTGAACTAAGAAGGGCACCAAAAATTTTCAAAGACGATTGCAAGATCAACTGGAACCAGCCGGTAACCTGGGCTTATAACTTTATTCGCGGCCTAAGCCCTGCACCTGCCGCCTTTACCGAGCTTAATGGCAAAACATTTAAAATATACCGCGCCGAATACCAGGAAACTGAACCGGGCATACAACCGGGTGCTTTTTTAACCGACAATAAAACCTATTTGAAGTTTGCTACACAGGATGGCTTCATCAGCGTGACTGATGTTCAGTTAGAAGGTAAAAAGCGTATGGATATCGCGGAGTTTTTAAGAGGGGTGAAATTGTAAGTTGTCTGTAATATATTTTTTCGGTAATTTTATATTATGAAAATTGAAGTGTTAAAATCAGAATTTCATGATCTAATTGATCAAATTGACGACCCAGAGATTCTTATGCAATTCTATGATGCCATTAGCCGTTCAGTAACTTCTGAGCATACGCTTTGGCAGTCATTAAGTAAAGAGCAGCAACAAGAAGTTTTAATTGCTTATGAAGAAAGCGAGAATGATGCAAACTTAGTTTCTTTATCTGCTATAAAATCAAAGTTTAATCAATGGCCTTTGAAGTAAATTTTACTAAAAGAGCTGATCGTGATTTTGAAAACATCCTTGATTATATTGAAGATAAATTTGGTACTCAAGCCACCATTCATTTTAAAGATCTGGTTATTGAATTTGCTTCTTTACTCCAATATTTTCCTGAGATAGGTAGCTTAGAGCAAGTTGATAAACAAATAAGGGGATTTGTAATTCACAGGCGACTAAAGGTTTTTTATCGAATAAAAAAAGATAGTATTATAGTTTTACGATTATTCGATACAAGACAACATCCGGATAAAAGATAACCATACTATAAATGCTTTAACATGAAACGTATTATCTTTTTAACCGCACTACTCTGTGTATCTGTTTCCGTTAAGGCACAAACTCCATCAAAAAGAAAGTTAGTTTTTGCTGATGAGTTTAACTACACCGGCTTGCCCGATTCGACAAAATGGGATTACGAGAAAGGTTTTGTACGAGAAGCCGAACCGCAATATTATACCGCAAAACGCCTACAAAACTGCCGCGTTGAAAATGGCATGCTGGTGATTGAAGGCAGGAAAGAACAATATCCTAACCCCGGTTATAAAGCCGGGTCTAACAGGCGCACAGAAAAAGACGAGTTTGCCCCTTACACATCGGCATCAATAAATACATATGGCAAATATTCATGGCGATATGGCCGCATCGAGGTAAAGGCAAAGGTACCAGGGGGCAATGGCTCATGGCCGGCTTTCTGGATGCTGGGCGATGATCATTTTACCCGGGGATGGCCATATTGCGGCGAAATAGATATTATGGAATTCCTGGGCCGGGATTCAACCCGGGTACATACTACCGTGCATTATGCCGACTCGTTGGGTAAACACCGCCAACAAGGCACAGCCCCTGTAATGGGTAAACCAGCAGATGGTTTCCATATTTACGCGGTCGACTGGGACGATAAAACCATGGACTTTTATTATGACGACCAAAAGTATTTCACTTTCGACTATAAAAACATGAAAGATGCCGATGTTAACGTCTTCAAGAAAAAATTCTATGTGTTAATTAACCTGGCACTGGGTAGTAAAGAAGATTGGGGCGGGCCGCAGGATGACGCTATCTTACCCATTAAGTATTATGTGGATTACGTAAGGGTTTATCAATAACTAATTAAAGCAATGAAAAACATATACATCTTCTTAGTTTTTTCTGTCTGCATTAGTATGGTTTCGTGTATCGAAAGGTCAACTACTGATGCCGCAAAAAGCTATGAATTATGGGCAGGAGAAAAACCAGGCCATGGTGCCTGGGCGATACATGGTAAATATTGGCAGTCGGCTCATTTCACAAAAGAGTATATTACGTATTTAGAATTAACAGTTGTTCCCCGTTGGAAAACGGAATACCTAAGTCAAAGTCATCTTATTGTGTCTCCTGACAGTACGTTTTCTATTAGCGACCCACCATTGTGGTTCAAACCCAAAAGGCCCTATAAAATATGGAAACAGCCCGGTAACGGACAAATATTATGCGTGGAAGAATTGGCATCCAGCCATGTATTTATTTTTGAGGCGCAATTATAAAATTTTTAAGCCTTATTCAACTCTTCCATTAAACTTTTGCTCAACCTGTTAAAATAACGGCGTATGCCATAACCCATTACGCATTGTATACCTTTGCTGGCATTGGTTAAAAACACCTCGTCGGCTTCATACAAAATTTCAGGGTTAATCTGTGCCTCTGTAACTGGTATATTATTTTTTTTGGCGATATTTATAATAACCTGCCGCATTACCCCTTCTACACAACCCTCGCTTAAGGCAGGCGTATACAAATGGTTTTGGTACCATACAAATACATTGGCGCTGCTGGCCTCGCACAAAAAGCCGCTCTGGTTTAACAAAAACACTTCATCCAAATTATTTTGCTGCCTGTGTAATGCCGCCATCACATAAATAAGCGAGTTGCAGGTCTTGATATTTGACAGATAATTTGACGGCTTGGGCAGATCGGTAAAAACATCAACTATTAAACCTTTTTCGTTTAAAAAATATCGCGGTTCATCTGCCGGAATAAATTCCAGACAATAGCCTGCTTTATTTTGCGAAGGTGTGTATAGCCCTTCCGAATCCCTGTAAACTGTTAATCTTAACCGGCCGTGCTTAGCTTTATTGCGGATAGATAGCTGCTCTGCTATTTGTTTTAGAAAATAAGTATCCATTTGCGAGTAGCCATCAATTTTAAGGGCTTTCATCCCGCGCTGCAAACGGTCGGCATGCAAGTCGGCAAACTTAAGCTGGCCCTTTAACATCCGCATACTCTCAAACAAACCATCGCCATACTTAAATGAACGGTTTGCTACAGACAGCAATTTACTATCAGCAGGTACTATTTCTCCGTTAAAATTAATGTAAAGCAGGGCCATGGTTAACTAATCACAAATTTCACCATTTTGTGTGGCATTAGCACCAATATATTTACGCCATTTTTGTAAAACCGTATCAAAATCCTGTGGCAGGGGGGCTTCAAAATTAATATATTTTTTGGTTGACGGATGCACAAAACCCAGGGTTTGGGCATGCAGCGCCTGGCGTGGCATCAATTCAAAACAATTCTCAACAAATTGCTTGTACTTGCTGTAAACTGCCCCTTTCAAGATCTTGTCGCCCCCATAAGTAGCATCGCTGAATAATGGGTGTCCAATATGTTTCATGTGCGCGCGGATCTGGTGCGTACGGCCTGTTTCTAACTGGCACTCAATCAGCGTAACATAGCTAAATCGTTCAAGCACCTTATAATGGGTTACAGACCATTTGCCCTTTTCCTCGTCGTCATAAATAGACATTACGCGCCTGTCGTTCACACTGCGGCCTATGTAGCCGGTTACGGTTCCGTCCTGTTCCAGATCGCCCCAAACCAAAGCTAAATACTTACGGGTTATGGAGTGATCAAAAAATTGCCGGGCCAGGTAGGTCATAGAGCGCTCGTTCTTGCTTATTAGCAATAAGCCCGATGTATCTTTATCAATACGATGTACTAACCCGGGCCTGCCGTCATTACCCGGCAAAGTGGGTAATTGCTGAAAGTGATATACCAACGCGTTAACCAGTGTACCGGTATAATTGTTATAACCCGGGTGAACTACCATGCCCGCTTCTTTATTTACCACTAACACATCATCATCTTCATAAACAATAGTAATAGGTAAATTCTCAGGATATACTTCTGTATCGCGCGGTGGATGCGGTAACACTACCGATATCACATCCAATGGTTTAACCTTGTAACTGGCTTTAATAACCTTATCATTAACAAGCACGTTACCTGCATCAATAGCGTTTTGTATCCGGTTACGCGACGCGTTCTCGACCCGATACATTAAAAACTTATCAATACGCAGAAGAGATTGCCCCTTATCAACAACTACACGCAGGTGTTCATACAGATCTTGCTCATCCTGTTCAAATACATCAGGCTCTTTTATCATTGGCGCAAAAATAATTGTTTTTCTATTCAATCAATTATTTTAATCACATAGCCAAAACAGCTTATCTTGAATGTTACTAAATATATATTACTTTTATGAAGTAAAACCTAACTATTAAACAATATGAAAAAACTCTACTACTTACTTTTCTTAGCTTTACTAACCGGCGTTACGTTTAACGCGAACGCTCAATCATCAGACGACGGCATTTCTCAGTTATTTAAAGGCAGCCCCGGCGATGTAAACAAACTGATTAACGCCTACAGCAACCCATTATTTAAAGGCCTTGGCAATAGCTTGAACGGCGGTTGGACCAACACTGCAAAAACTCAGAAATTTTTACACTTTGTTATAAGGATTACTGCAAGTGCAAGCGAGGTTCCTACTAAAGACCAGACTTATAATATTAACTCATTAAACCTGGATAACATCAAACCTACCGGTTCGCCTATTGCGCCAACTTTTGGGGGTGATAAAGATTTGAGTACAGGAATTGTGGTATCTGACCCCTCTGATCCTAACAACCCTTTAAAAAAATATAATACTACCTTACCTAATGGTGTTATTAAATACATACCGGCTCCACAGGTACAATTAACAGTTGGTTTAATAAAGAATACAGATGTAACGCTTAGGTTTATACCAAACACTAAGATTACTGACGATGTGGGCACATTGGGAATGATCGGTTTTGGATTTAAGCATAATTTAGCTCAAGATTTTGGGCCTAAACATCTTATACCTTTTGATCTTGCTATTGCTATTGGTTATACCCGTTTAAATTACAACAAACCATTGAATGTAAAACCAGATGCGGGGAATGGTGGCACAAGCGGAAGTCAGGATTATAGCAATCAGCGTGTTGAAGGGCACTTTAGCGGTTGGAATACGCAGCTAATTCTTTCTAAAAAATTATTATTCTTTACCCCATTTGTTTCTGTGGGTTATTTGACCAGCAGTACCGATGTGGGTGTAAAGGGCAACTTTCCTTTTGTTACAGGGGTAAATGCATTGGGTAAACCTGTTTATACTACTTATGCAGACCCGATCAATGTTAGCGGTTCATCATCAAGTGTAAGCGGCGCACGTGCAGATGTTGGTTTCCAACTAAGTTTATTTTTCTTAAAATTATATGGATCATATAGCTTTGCCGAGTACAAGTCTGTTAATGCAGGTATTGGTTTAGGTTTCTAACTTTGCTTAATGCAAATTGACTTAGAAATTTTTAGCCCCGTTCAGCAAATTAACCATCCGTTATTTGCCGAACGGGGCTTATTTGTTTATATCAAACGGGATGACCTGATCCACCCCATTATATCAGGTAATAAATGGCGCAAACTTAAGTACCTGTTTAAAAAGGCGCAGGCTCAAAACAAAACACACCTGGTAACTTTTGGCGGCGCTTACTCCAACCATTTATTGGCTACCGCCGCTGCAGCGGCCAAATTTGGCTTTAAATCAACTGGTATAGTCCGCGGCGAACAGGTAGACAATGACACCCTGTTTATGTGCCGCCTGCATGGCATGGATCTGATCTTTGCCGACAGGGAAAGCTATCGCGATAAACCAGCGCTGTTTAATAAATATTTTACTGACAACGAACAAGCTTTCTTTATTAATGAGGGTGGCGCATCGCCCGAAGCTGCCCAAGGTTGCAGTGAACTGGTTGACGAGTTAACCGAACCTTACGACCATATTTTTTGCGCTGCAGGTACCGGCACAATGTCTGCCGGTATAATTAATGGATTAGTGCAACATAAATTATCGACCGAGTTTCACACTATTCCTGTATTTAAAAACGGTGGTTTTATTGCCGACGAGATCAATAAACTATTAATCCAGCCTACAAACTACCAATTACATACCGATTACCATTTTGGTGGCTATGGCAAAGTAAATGATGAGTTGATAGCATTTATAAAACGATTCGTGGCTGATACCGGTATATTAATCGACCCCATTTACACCGGTAAAATGCTCTACAGTATTTATGACCTTGCTGCAAAAGGTCATTTTAAGCCCGGCAGCAAAATATTGGCCATACATAGTGGCGGTATCTGGGGGCTATTAGGGATGAAAGATAAATTTTGATGTGCAAATGCGAGGATATGCAGATGTGCAAAATTGCTTGATTGGATAAGAAGCCTCCGCATACCCATGTATCTGCACATTCACGCATCTGCATATTAGCACATTACACTCGTCCGCATATCTACTTATCTGCACATCATTTAGTAGCTTTGCATAAAGCGCTACTTCTATGTATAACCTGTCTGTTGCTCCCGAAAATGTTATTGATTCTCTAAAGAAACATGTGCTGGCCGATGGCTTCGACCTTACTTTCGACATGGAGAAAAGCCAGGGTGTGCATATCTATGATTCGAAGAACAAACGTACACTGCTTGACTTCTTTACCTGTTTTGCATCAGTACCCTTAGGTTATAATCACCCTAAAATGCTAAACGATGAGGCCTTCAAAAAGAACCTCATGCTGGCCGCGCTAACCAACCCGTCAAACTCTGATATTTATACCACGCAATACGCGCAGTTTGTTGAAACTTTTGATCGCATTGGCATACCGGATTACTTGCCCCATGCCTTTTTCATAGCAGGCGGAACTTTAGCCATTGAAAACGCGCTCAAAACAGCCATGGACTGGAAAGTGCAGAAGAATTTTGCCAAAGGATATAAAACAGAAAAAGGCTTCAAGGTTTTACATTTCGAAAAAGCATTTCATGGCCGCTCTGGCTATACCCTGAGCCTAACCAACACCTTGCCGGTTAAAACCAAATGGTATGCTAAGTTTGACTGGCCTCGTGTATCTTTTCCGGCTATTCAGTACCCGGAAACAGAAAGCACCCGTGCTGATCTTTTAAAAAGAGAGGAACGGTCCATAGCAGAAATCAAACAAGCCTTTGCTGATAATAAAGATGATATCTGCGCCATTATTGTCGAACCAGTGCAGGCTGAAGGCGGCGATAACCACGCCCGCAAAGAGTTTATGGAGCAACTGCGCATACTGGCCGATGAAAACGAAGCCTTGCTGATCTATGACGAAGTACAAACGGGTGTTGCTTTAAGTGGCAAATTTTGGTGCCATGAACATTTTGGCCCAAAGGCTCGTCCCGATATTATTGCTTTTGGTAAAAAAATGCAGGTATGCGGTATTTTGGTAAGCCGCAGGATAGATGAGTTGGAGCATAATGTATTTAATGTTTCGTCGCGCATTAACTCTACCTGGGGAGGTAGTTTGGTTGATATGGTGAGGGCAACAAAAATATTGGAGATTATTGAAGAAGATAATTTATGTGCTAAAGCAGCAGAAAACGGTCTTTATCTGCAGGAAAAACTATCAGAAATTGCAGCAAACACACCGGTTATTAACAATGTGCGTGGCAAGGGCCTGCTTACCGCCTTTGATTTCAAGGACAAGGCTGCCCGCGATAAATTTATACAAACAGGCATACAACATAACGTAATGTTTTTGGGTTGTGGCAACAGCACCATACGTTTCAGGCCAGCACTTATTATTGAAAAAAATAATATCGACGACGGATTACATATTCTTACAAAAATATTAGAGAACTTTTAACTTGTAATATTTTAGATACAATTTTATTTTCAAGCATAATTACCTATTAGAGAGTGCAGTAATCACATCCAATATCCTATATTTGTGTAACATCTATTTAAAATTGTTGCCACTTATACCAGCTTTAATACCCCCTAAATACTACCCTGTTAATTTTATTTACCGAAATAATATTTACCATAGCCTAAACGACATGAGTAAACCTATCGAAAAATTAAAAAAACAGCTTATAGAAATATCAGAGGTTGTTAATGCATTTCAATCAGAAGCAGTACAGGTAAAAGTAGTTAGCAAATTATTGGATGCGATGATCGAGTTTGAAAGGAGCGAAATTGAAGGACATGATCATCTCACTAAAAAAACTGTTGCTCAAAAAACACCGAGCCATACCGCCGATATCAACAGAAAGAAACCTGGGGCCACCAAAGTTTTGAATCAGTTAATTAACACAAACTTTTTCAGCCAGCCCCATTCAATATCCAGCATTGCAGAGTATTGTAAAGAGCAGTTTGATTCTGATTTTAAGACATCAGAACTGTCAGGCATATTGTTAAAACTGGCTAACGAAAACAAGCTTAAGCGCCAAAGAAACGATGAGAACAATCGTTTCGAGTATGTGGCATTGTACTGATCTACCTTAGGCTAAACAAATTATCTACCCCTAAGACCCTGCGTGAGGTAAACCCTTCGGCAAATTTTACGTGAATTATTTTTCCGAATTCACGGGCGCGAGCTTCAACAACCGCAATAAACTCTGGCGACGAAATATACGTCTGCGGCTCTTCTTCCCATTCGGGGTTGTAAAATTGAGACCCATAGGCGTTTATACTATCTATCTTTTTATCCCAAAATTCGGTTACATCAATTACTATATCGGGCTTAATATAAACGTCTTGTATAAAGTGTAATAGCATTTCGGCACGCCATGGCTCCTGTAATTTACCATCATCAAAAGTTTCTATCTTTCTTAAACCTGATAAGAACGCTGAATCTGTAACCAGATCACAAGCCCGGCCATGATCAGGATGACGATCATGGTAAGCATTGGTAATAATAATTTCAGGCTGATATTTGCGTATAGCCTCGATAACCTTTAGCTGGTACTGCTTTGTATTTTCAAAAAAACCATCAGGTATAGCCAGGTTCTCTCTTACCGCAAGCCCTAATATTTTACCAGCCGCGGCGGCTTCCTGCGCGCGTATCTCGGCCGAGCCGCGGGTACCTAATTCGCCCCTGGTAAGGTCAACAATACCTACTTTTTTACCTAAAGCAATGTGTTTCAATATAGTACCCGCGCAACCTAATTCTGCATCGTCCGGGTGTACAGATAAAACAAGTATATCTAATTTTAGCATTTTTAATTCAGGTAATTAATGATCAGCAGCTAATAAACGGTTGATCCTTTTTTTGATTTTTGAAACTGTGGGTTTGGTAAACGGGTAATAAAATTCTACTACTTCGCCTTTACGATTGATCAGAAATTTATGAAAGTTCCACCTCGGCACAGATCTAAGATTGCCATTCTGTTTTTTATCAGCAAAAAACTGGTATAACGGATCGGCGTACGGGCCCCTTACTCTTATCTTATCAAAGATGGGGAAATTAGCACCATAGCTTTCACAAAAAGTAACTATGGCCTCCCCTTCTAAGGGCTCTTGACCGCCAAAGTCATTAGATGGAAAGCTCAATATTTCAAAGTCCTGTCCGGAAAATTCATTTTTTAAGTCTACCAAATCTTTCAGCTGTGGTGTAAAGCTACATTCTGAAGCGGTATTTACTATTAAAAGCACCTTGTTCTTATAGGTCGATAGTGGTATTTCCTCACCTGACATCTTCTGAACAGTGAATTGGTAGATAGTATTACTGTGCATTATTAATTTTTGTATGAATCGTAGCCAGCTTCCTGAAGTATGCCCTCTATGTCCCTTTGTTCGGTCCTATCGTAGGTTTCTTTCAGGTTATGGCCAACTATGCGCGCTATCGACTGGTAAAGCAATGCGCTGCCCCACCCTTTCAATTCTTTAACCACATTATAAGTGGTCATATCGGTTTCGCGGTTAACCAGTTTAATCAATATCTCGCCCTGACTAATTGTCAGATTTTTAACCTCACGGCTAAACATATCTTTTATTTGGGTATTGCAGGCTTCTATTAATACTTTTTGTTTGTCTTTATCGCCCGTTAAAGCAAGGTCACGTTGTAATTGGCGGTATCTGCTGCCTGCAAAGTGTGCATAAGGTATAACTTTCATAACATTATACTTTAATAAACTGTAGGCTCTCCTGTCGGCATCTGTTTTAAATATCCTGGTATCACGTATAACTACCTCAGGTATCACTATCCACGGGATCATAGCACCGTCCACTAATGTCACATAGGTTTTAATGGTATCATTTTTGCTTAATGTAGGGAATGCAGGACGTTGCTCCTGGGCCTTTACGGCACCCATTAAGCAGCAAAACACAAGTAAAAGCCCAAATAATTTCATAAATTTACCTTATGCAAAAATAATGCAATTTTTTTTGGTATTTTATAATAACCTGCAATTTATGTGTTTATTGCCAGTCTAATGATAAAATACAGATAATATCTTATTATGAAAGAATTAGTGATCGATATTGAAGGTGAGAAAGCAGAGATATTAAAAAGGTATCGGGCTTTGCTGCGTGCAAGTAAATCAACTTTGCAAAAGGGTGATAAGCGCATGATACGCAAAGCATTTGATATGGCCTTAGAGAGCCATAAAGATATGCGCCGTAAATCCGGCGAACCCTATATTTACCACCCAATAGCGGTAGCACAAATAGCTGCCGAAGAGATTGGATTGGGCACTACCTCTATTGTATGTGCCTTATTGCATGATGTTGTTGAGGATACCGATGTAACGCTCGACGATATTGAACAGGAATTTGGCAAAAAGGTAGCCAAGATCATAGACGGATTAACCAAAATATCGGGTGTATTTGATACTAACAGTTCTTTACAAGCCGAGAATTTCAGGAAGATGCTGCTTACCCTGGCTGATGATGTTAGGGTGATATTAATAAAACTGGCCGACAGGTTGCACAATATGCGTACCATGGAGTTTATGCCGCGCGATAAGCAGCTTAAACTATCGTCAGAAACGGTGTACTTATATGCCCCGCTGGCACACCGCCTGGGATTATATGCTATAAAATCTGAACTGGAAGACCTTTCTATGAAATACATGGAAAGAGAGACCTACCAGTTCATCAAAAACAAACTTAACGAGAAAAAAGCCGAACGCGAGAAATTCATCCGTGATTTTATTGAACCGGTAAAGAAGGTACTGCTTGGCCAGGGATTGGATGCTGATGTTTTTGGTCGCCCTAAATCTATCCACTCTATCTGGAACAAGATGAAGAAAAAGTCTGTCCCGTTTGAAGAAGTTTATGATTTGTTTGCCATAAGGATAATTCTGGACAGCACACCTGAAAACGAGAAAGCGGATAGTTGGAAAGCATACTCGATAGTTACTGATCTTTACAGGCCTAATCCTGACAGATTACGCGACTGGATCTCATCGCCAAAAGCTAACGGCTATGAATCATTACACACTACAGTAATGAGCCCACGAGGGCAATGGGTTGAGGTACAGATACGTACCAAACGTATGAATGAAATTGCAGAGAAAGGTTTTGCAGCCCACTGGAAATACAAAGAAGCTACCACGGATAGCGGGCTTGACCAATGGGTACAAAAAGTGCGCGATATGTTAAAAAATCCTGACGCCAATGCGTTAGAGTTCCTAGACGATTTTAAGATGAACTTATTCTCTGACGAGATCTTCATCTTTACACCAAAGGGTGCGCTGATACAATTGCCATTAAATGCTACCGCGCTTGATTTTGCCTTTGAGATACATACCGATGTTGGCGCAAGCTGTATCGGAGCAAAAGTGAACCATAAACTGGTACCGTTAAGTTACAAACTGCAAAATGGCGACCAGGTAGAGATCATAACCTCAAGCAAGCAAATCCCTAAAGAAGACTGGTTAAGTTTTGTGGTTACCGCAAAAGCTAAAGCCAAAATAAAATCGGCCTTAAAAGAAGAAAAACGCAAAATTGCCGAAGATGGTAAAGAGATACTGGAGCGTAAGCTAAAATCATTAAAGATCACTTACAACTCCGAGAATATACACAAGCTGAGTTATTATTTTAAACTGGCATCAACCCAGGACCTGTTCTTTAATATAGCCCAGGGGCTTATTGACATGAAGGACCTGAAGGATTACCAGCAATCTGAAAAAGTTGTTGAGAATAAGCCACAGGATAGAATAGAGAACGAACAACTTCAGGGCCTGCTGCGAAATATCAAAGCCAAAGACAGTGATATGCTGTTGATTGGTGAGGATATGCAGAAGATTGACTATAAACTGGCCAATTGCTGTAACCCCATACCCGGCGATGACGTGTTTGGATTTGTTACCGTAAGCGATGGCATAAAGATCCATCGTACCAACTGCCCTAATGCTGCAAAATTGATGGCTAACTACGGCTACCGGATTGTAAAGGCCCGTTGGACAAATCAGCAGGAACTGGCATTTTTAACCGGTTTAAGGATAACAGGTATTGACGATGTGGGCCTGATCAATAAGTTAACCACCGTTATATCAAACGATTTTAAAGTAAACATGCGTTCTATTACCGTTGACAGTGATAACGGCATTTTTGAAGGTGCCATAATGGTATATGTTAATGATACCGAACATTTGGATAATTTGATAAAGAGGTTAAAAACCGTAAACGGTGTTACCGCAGTAACCCGCTTTGATGCGGTTGAGAAAGCGTCGTGATAGATAGAATCAAGAGGTAAGAGTCAAGAACCAAGAGCAAATTTTAATAACATACAGTATAGTATTAGCAAATTGAAGAAACATTGTCTTGTTCAGGCAATCGCTTTTAAAATCTTTATATCTATTTTTGGCTAAAGGCGTTATGTTGATTTATGAGATTTCCAGTCTGCCGGGCCAAAGACGCTGTTTTTTGGCGTCTTTTTTGTACTTTTGTGTAAGCCCAAACGCCGTTAAGGCGACATATTTTGCGAAAAATTCAATCAAGCCCGCAGGCATAAACGCAATATATTACACAATGTGTTTATATACAGCAATTTAAGTTAAATATTTACTGTAATAACGTGTGATAGGCTGTGAAATAGGGTAAAATTACTGTGATAGAGTGTGATTAGAGGTGTTATAAGTGTGGTAAACTGTGCAGTTTGATACGCAAAATTGCCCCAAGCATAAAGCTTTAAAGGCGATTTCCCAGATGTCTTATTTCTTGACTCTTGGTTCTTGCTTCTAATGTATTACCTTTGAACATTAATAAAAAACTATGTCGCAACAGGAAACTACAGCAATGGTGAAAAAAATTTTCGAGGCTTACCTTGAAAATAAGACCTTACGTAAAACACCTGAACGTTTCGCTATACTCGAAGAGATCTATTCGCGTACTGACCATTTTGATGTGGAATCATTATATATCCACATGAAAAATAAAAAATACCGTGTTAGCCGCGCAACCGTTTATAATACCCTTGAACTGCTGGTATCATGCGATCTGGTAACCAAACACCAGTTTGGCAAGAACATGGCCCAGTTCGAAAAATCATACGGCTACAAGCAGCATGATCATATTATTTGCCTTGATTGCGGTAAAGTAGTAGAGTTTTGCGATCCGCGTATCCAGCAGATACAAAGCATGATGGGCGATCTGTTAAAATTCGAGATCAAACACCACTCTTTAAATCTTTATGGTAATTGTGAGAAACTTAAGGCAGGGTTTTGTGACAGAAAAGTATAACCAATGGACAAACCAATTTTAAGCAAACAGGCATTTTGGGATGTTGATATGGATAAGATCGACTATAAGAAAAATGCACGTTATATTGTTGAAAAAGTTATAGAAAGAGGTAAAGCTGAAGACTTTGATAATCTATTAGAATTTTATGGATTTGTAAAAGTAAGAGATTTCGCTTTACAAGCGCTTTGGTTATCAGACATCAGTATAAATTTTTGTTGTGTCTTATTTAAAGTTAAACCAACCGATTTTAAATGCTACGAGAAGAAACAGTTGAACCGGCAACACTGGGACTTCTAAAAAAAATAGTTACACTACCTGAGTTAAAACAATTCAGGTTGGTTGGGGGTACTGCGCTTTCTCTGTTATTTGGTCACAGGAAATCGATAGACTTAGATTTTTTTACGGACCAACCCCTTGAAAAGGATATTTTAATTGCGGCACTTAAGGATAATTTTGGAGAGATCACAACTACAAATGATAGAAGTAAATCTATTTATCAATGTATTATTAAAAATATAAAAGTCGACCTTGTTTCTGTCAGAGATCCGTTTTTAAATCCAATACAAATAATAGACGGGATTCCATTTGCTGATACTAAAGATTTAATAGCTTTGAAATTAAATGCTATTAAAGGACGCGGAGTAAAAAAAGATTTTTGGGATGTAGCTAAACTCTTACAAATTTATTCTTTGGATAATCTTTTTCAATTTTATCATGATAGATATGGTTATGATGATACCTTTGCAGTAATTAGATCAATGATATATTTTACAGATGCTGAAGATGATGGTGATCCCGAAAGTTTGGATGGAATGACTTGGAATAAAGTAAAAAAGACAATTACTAAAGCATTTGATGAATATTATAAAAAAAAGAAATAAAATTAATGGCTGTTGACGTATTATTAGGCCTCCAGTGGGGCGATGAAGGTAAAGGAAAAATTGTTGATGTATTGAGCGCAGGTTATGACCTGATAGCCCGTTTCCAGGGAGGGCCCAACGCAGGCCACACTTTGGAGTTTGACGGTAAGAAATTCGTTTTAAACACCATCCCTTCAGGTATATTTTTTGATAACACCCTTAACCTTATTGGTAATGGCGTTGTTATTGACCCTATCACCCTAAAAAGAGAGATTGACAAATTAAAGGATGCCGGGCATGATCTTTTAGCTAAAAAGAACTTATTGATAGCTAAAAAGGCGCATCTGATATTACCTACCCACCAATTGTTGGATGCCGCTTCTGAAAAGAAAATGGGCGAAGGCAAAATTGGTTCGACCTTAAAAGGTATAGGCCCAACTTATATGGACAAGACCGGCCGTAACGGTTTACGCATAGGTGATATTACTTTACCTGATTTTAAAGAACGCTATCAAAAACTGGTTGACAAGCATACTTCTATGCTGCAATCATTATATGGCGAGGTTGCTGATTTTAGCGAACGCGAAGCGGCTTTCTTTGAAGCTATCAACCTGATCAAAAAATTTCCGTTGGTTGATTCTGAGCATTTTGTTAATGACTACCTTAAAAAGGGTAAAAAAGTATTAGCAGAAGGCGCACAAGGCACCATGCTGGATATTGATTTTGGTTCATACCCTTTTGTTACGTCATCAAATACTACTACAGCTGGTGCCTGCACCGGTTTAGGTATTGCCCCTAATACCATTGGCGATGTTATAGGCATATTTAAAGCTTATTGCACCCGTGTTGGTGGCGGCCCCTTCCCTACCGAGTTAAATGATGAGACTGGCGAAGAGCTACGTAAGATAGGACATGAATTTGGCGCTACTACAGGCCGTCCGCGCCGTACCGGTTGGATAGACCTGCCTGCACTAAAATATGCTATAATGCTTAACGGCGTTACCCAAATGGTAATGACCAAGGCTGATGTATTAAGCGGTTTTGATAAAATCTACGCTTGTACCCACTACAATTACTTAGGCGAAAAGATTGATTATATGCCTTACGATATTTGTTCTGTTGATGCCGTGCCTGTATTTAAGGAAATAGATGGCTGGAACGAAGACCTGACCGGTATTACCGAATTATCAGAGATACCCGCTAAACTACAATCATATATTGATTATTTAGAGCAGGAATTGGGTGTGCCTATTAAATGGCTATCCGTAGGCCCGGACAGAAAGCAAACATTAGTATTACACTAAGCACATAAAAAATGAAAGCCCCGATATATTTACCGGGGCTTTCATTTTTTTATAGGGTAAATGCTATTCCAGTCCTATTTTTATAGCAAACTTAACCAGGCCAACAGTACTTTTATTATTAGTTTTTTCCAATAAATGTTGGCGGTGATTGTCCACCGTTTTTTTGCTGATGAAAAGTTTCTCGGCAATCTCTTCACTGGTAAATTCTTTTACAATAAGTCCTAACACTTCCCGCTCACGTGCAGACAATTGGCTCAGCTGCTCATCCTGTACTTTTTGTTTATGATATTGATTATAAATTAATGGCACAATATCCTGCGAAAAGTAAGTTCCGCCACCAATTATGCGGTGCATAGCCTGCAAGAGTTCCTTCCTACCGGCGTTTTTAAGAATATAGCCATCGGCTTCGGCCATCACAGCTTCTTTTACTGCAGGTGCATTATTATACATACTCAGTATCAGCACCTGTATATGTGGAAATTCGCTTTTTACCATACGGCATAGTTGTGTACCACTTAGTAGGGGCATACTTATATCAGTAAGTAAAAATTGGAATCGATCCGGTTCGGCAGCAATCAGCTCATAAGCTGTCTGTCCATTATTTGCCTCGGCAACTATATCATATTGTTCGTCATAGGCCAGTATGCTTCGTAAGCCATCAATTACCATTTGGTGATCGTCGGCTATTATAATATTAACCTTGGTTGTTATCATTAGGTATAGTTATTTCTATTTGTGTTCCGCTTAACTTTTCTGATCGTATCTGCATATTACCATCTAACAGGTTTACGCGCGCTGCAATGTTTTTCCAGCCTATCCCCTTCGAGTTCTTGATCTGTCCGGTATCGAAACCGTTACCGTTATCTTTTATAGCTATCGTTAACTGGTTTGGCTCTCGAAGCACATCAATAAAAATTTGTGTTGCATCTGCGTGTTTTACAATGTTACCCACTACCTCCTGCACTATACGATATATGGAAAGTTGATTTGATTTTTCAAACTGGTGTTTCCGTGCTTCATCGGGTATGTTAAAATTTATCTTCGTACCGGTGCCGGCATTTATCTTGTTAAACATATCCTCCAGGGCCGCGAACAGGCCAAAATTAAGTTCCTCGGGTATCAGGTTGTGCGATATGTGGCGCACTTCAGTTATGGTTTTATCAACCAGCGTAAGCGTATTATCAATATGGTTATCGGCGGGATATTTATGGTTAAGGTTAGAAACGTTCATTTTTATTACCGACATCATTTGCCCTATGCTGTCATGCAGGTCGCGCGCTATACGGATACGTTCATTTTGCTCGCCTTCAAAAATTGACTTGGTTGCTATCTCCTGTTGCTTTTGTACTTCTTGCTTAAGTTGTTCTGACTGCCTGGCTTTATAACGATTATAAAAAAGATACACCAACAAACCGCTGGCCATTACTGCTATTAAAATAATTATGATCAATCTATTACGATTATCAAGTTCCAGTTGTTGAATCCGGAAACGGTCGTTCAACTTATTCATGTCCCGGTTCTTTTTTTCGGCAAACAGCTGCTGGTTTTTTAATTGCTGTGCATTATTCCTCAGTTCCAGGGAATTAATAGTGAGCGCTTGTTGCTGTTGCTGTACAATAAACCGATTTTTATTTAACTCCAACCTACTATTTTGTAACTGCAGGCTTTTAATGTTATTATCTTTACTTAGGATAATAATCTGGTTTTGTTTCTTTGTTGTTTCGTATTGGGCCTGCAAATCAAATATGAATTTAGAGTTAGATTCGTTAAATACAGAATCTTTTGCCTGATCGTGTTTTACACTATTCTCGTAAGCGCTTTTCCAATCGCCCTTTTTATTATAAACTACACCTAACATCCGGTAAAGGCTTTCTTTTTCTTTAGCCAGGTTGTTCTTGTTGGCCAGCAGCAAACCCTCTTTGCAAACTTTTTCAGCATCGTTGTAATTACCCAGAGCCACATGGGTTTCTCCTAATTTAATAAGAGACATTACTATATCCTTTTCGCGCCCTACCTTACGTCGCAGCTCCAATCCTTTCAATCCGTATTTCAGCGCATCTGTATAATTTCCTTGGCGATACGCAATATCACCCATTACACTGTATGACCGGGCGAGTTCTTTCGTAAAGTTCACTTTTTCAGCGTATTGAATTGCTTCCCGGCAATACATGAACGCCGGGTCATACTGATCCTGATCCATGCGGATGCCGGCCAGATTGTTATATGATCCTGCAATGGCTTTATAATCATTTCCCTCTTTTTCGAGCGTAAGACATTGTGACATATAAATGAAGGCATCAGCATACCTTTTTTGTTTCCAGTATACAAGGCCAATATTATTTAACAGGCTGGATTGACCAAGCTTATCATTATTTTTCTCACTTACCGGTAGCCCTTTTAGGTAATAGTCGGCAGCTTTTGGATAATTACCCTGGTCAAGATAAATGTTACCAATCATATTATACGACGATGCTAATAGTGGGTCATTAATAGCCACTCGAATATCCAACGCTTTAAGTTGGTAGTCTAATGCTTTTTCAGGTTTGTTTAATGCTGCAGAAGCACCACCCAGGTTATTGTATGCTTTCGCCATACCTGACTTATCGCCGGCAGACTGAAAAAGCGAGAGTGCTTCATTAAAAATGTTAAAAGCTTTAGCGTTGTCATCTTTGTTATAAACAATTACTCCTTTAATGAGCAACCCCTTCGCCTCTTGTACAGGTAAACTTAAACGATGTGCATCGTCAATTAAATCAGAAATTACACGAAATGCCTTATCCGGATCTACATTTTTCAGGCTATTAACTGCTTTTAACCTCTCTTCAAACTGGTTTATTTTTGTTTGCTGCGCACGGACGCAATAATGGATCTGCGACAGCAGGAAACTAAGAAGAAATGTAAATAGTATCCTTTTGATCATTGGGTATACTCTATACAGGTTGAAAACGCAAATACTCTTTAATTCCGAATTTTTGAACTCACGAAAATCAGCTTAATGTACTAATAATAAAATGTTTTACACCAGCTGTAAATAATAAAACAAGCCGGGTTGAAACATATCTCCGGCTTGTTTTATTGCATATTTTATTGTTTTATCATAATGATATCCTTGGTATTTGCTTTAAAGAACAGGTTGCCATTGGCATCTCCAACAAATTCAAGGGCAGAGTTATAGTCGTTCAGATCAACAGATGGAAATTTGATCAGGAACGTACCCAGTAGTGTTGATGTATTGGTTACGGTATTATACTTACGCAACATCCAGGTTTTACTTGTTTGTCCGCTTATATACGAATGATCCATCAAAGCGTACATATTGTTACTTGAATCAAAAGTGTATTTAAGGTAAGAAATATTCGCGCCTGTACTAAACAAACCTGCATCGTCGGTACCAAACAAATTGCTAACGGTAAATCCGGCATCGGTAATTGCTCCGGCAGCCAGGTTCCATTTTATAAATTTGATATTATTGGCCTTGCTGTTATTATCTGTGTTTTGGCTTAGGTAAGCGCTATTACCGTCGAGTATCGCTCCCCCGTCTTTTTGTTGAATGCCTATTAATTTACTTTCTGTATTCAGGATGGCACCTGCCGGGCTGATCTTAAATCCCGGCCTGATACATATTTCGTTAGCGGCGTTGATAAAGAAAAAATATTGGGATGAGTAACTGGAGTACATTTCAAAGCTTTTGATCACTTCGGTTACTGTGGCACCATCAGCAGTTATTTTGTACACCGAATAAGTACTTGGCCCGGCTTCGTATTTAAGCACATAAACATTGCCGGCAGCGTCAGTAGTAACTTCTATAATTTTACCTATACGGGCATCGGTAGTTAATACAGTTGGTGTACCAGTACCCCCTGTTCCTACTTTATATACTGTGTTTTGGCCATCCACCTGGTTTAGGACAGTATAATCAGAATAGTAAATAACGTTATTGGCGCGATCTAATGTCATAGCTCCAATTTCTTTTGATGCGGTAGCGATCTTGCTAAAGTTAAGTGCACCTGATATAGCGTTAATATAACTGACACTTACACCGCCTGTACCTGTGGTGGTTGTAGCTGTAAATGTAGTATTGAAACCGGTAGCCGGTACAGCATTTGTGCCGCTAACGGTAATTAAAACGCCGCCTGTTATAACATTAGCAGGCACCTCAACAGTTAATTGGGTGGCACTTGCCGTTTTAACTGTAGCCAATACAACGGTGCCCCCTGTAGTTGTAGCGAAAAAAATTTTGTTCTCGCTTGCCTGCGGATTAAAGCCTGTACCTGTAAGTGTTATCACATCGCCGGTTTTGCCAGTAGTGGGCTGCATAGCTGTAAATGTTGGTGTTGCGGTAGTTTTAGGCGCTACGGTAATGGCACCACCTTGAGGATCCTTATTTACTGCGGCAGTTCCTTTAATTAACAATGCCAATGTGCCCGACGCAAGACCGGCAGGTACAGCAAATTTAATTTCGGTGTTAGTAACAGATGCTATGGTAACTTGGGTAGCACCTATGGTTACTTTCACATCCGTAGCAGTAGCACCAAAGCCGGTACCGGCAATAGTAACTATATCGCCGGGCTGTGGGTTTTTAGGCGATATACTGCTGATCTTCGCCGCTTCGGTTGTAGGCGGTGTTACTGTGCTACCATTCTCTTTTTTACAAGATATTAATGCACATGTTACAAATAACAACATCATGATGTGCTGTTTAAGGTTTTTTGATAAAGTTGTTTTCATATTGATTTGAGTTTACCCAAAAGTCAACCGAATTAAGGTATAATTCAATAAGGATGGATACTCATATTGATAGGTATAAACACCTATGTATTAGTGTAATTAACTCAATTACAAGGCTTAGCCATTTTAAAGCGTTCAAGAATATCCGGCAAACAGATCAATTAAATTAACCTTATCACCCTATGCTTTACTTTTAGTTGGTTACCTTTACAGAGTGATTATACCGGTAACAGATCTGCATCTATTTAAACAGAAAGCCTTGCAATGGGCGGCTACTTTTGATGCCTGCTGTTACTTCGATTCTAATAACTTTAATGATCAATACTCTAAGTTCGATACGCTGATCGCTGCAGGAGTTAAGGACAGCGTTACCACAAATGTAGGGTCGGCTTTTGCAGATCTGGAGAGGTTCAGAGAGAAGAACCCGGGCTGGTTAACAGGCTTCTTTAGCTATGACCTAAAAAACGAGATAGAAGACCTGTCTTCCGGCAACACCGACCACTTGAATTTCCCTGACATGTGCTTCTTTGCGCCCCGGTATTTGATACTGATCACCGGTAAGAAGGTAGATATCATTGCAGACGACCCTTTGTATATCCATAACTGTATAGAGCAGGAAGTAATTCATTTTTATGAGGCTAACGCCATTAACCTGCAGGCCCGTGTAAGCAAAGCCGATTATATCACGTCTGTAAATAGCATTAAGGACCATATTGCACGTGGCGATATCTACGTGACCAACTTCTGCCAGGAGTTTTATGCGGATAAAGCATCCATTGATCCGGCCACTACCTTCTTGCAGCTTAACCGGGTATCGCCAACCCCATTTGGTACCTTTTTTAAGTGGAAGGATAACTATGTGCTTTGTGCCTCGCCCGAGCGTTTTTTGGCTAAGCGTGGTGATAAGCTGATATCGCAACCTATTAAGGGAACCGCCAAACGTGGCGCTACCGAACAGGAAGACGAAGCTATCAAATCTGCCCTTCGCAACCATACCAAAGAGTTACAGGAAAACGTAATGATTGTAGACCTGGTGCGTAACGATCTTACCCATTCAGCCAAGCCGGGGACCGTTAGGACAGAGGAGTTATTTGGCATCTATACCTTTAACCAGGTACACCAGATGATATCGACTGTTGTGTGCGAGTTACAGGAAGACATCTCTCCTATCCAGGCTATCCGTAACACCTTCCCCATGGGTAGCATGACGGGAGCGCCAAAAATAAGCGCGATGAGGTTAATGGAACAATACGAAAACAGTAAGCGAGGCGTATACTCGGGTGCTATAGGCTACTTTAGCCCTGATAACGACTTCGACTTTAATGTGGTGATACGCACTTTGCTTTATAACTCAGCACAGAAATACCTGTCCTTTCATGTGGGTAGCGCTATAACCTATTATGCCGATGCCGAACAGGAATACAACGAATGCCTGCTCAAAGCCAAAGCAATTTTAGAAGTATTGGGGCAATCTATAGCTTAGTGCATGTGATCCACTATTTTGTGGATCACATGGATCAGTTGGATCACTATTTAACGTTAATTTACTGATAGTTAAATAATTAAAATTTTGAGCGGATCACCTTGGATCACCACTATTCGTCAGGAATTTTAGCTGTAATTTTTAGTTATTTTATTGATAATCAATATATTGAAAACCATCTATTTTTCAGGTTGAGTGGATCGCTTTAATGTACCGTTTACAATTAAATTCAGGGATCACAAATTCTCTGAAAAATTATTCCAGGGCTATAAATTAGGACTAACGGGAACAACTTTTATTGCTGTTATCCGATATCCTAATAATAGTATAGTTGGTCTGCCTGGCTTACTGAAGCCAAAATAATTAATGGCTCTAAACACTTACTTTGTCTTCAGTTGGTGTAATTTCCTAAAAACAGCTGTGTGCAGAAACAATATGGTTGGCGGGGCAAAGGCCGGAAACCACGAAAATGGGAACAAGGTCATTTCCCGTATACCGGGTGCGCTGGTGCCAATAGAATTTTTTCCGATAATTGTCGCGATAATCAGCAAATTTACAATATCAAATATTCCCAAAATATTCCACGCATACACTGCCGGAATACTCCATGTGCTCTTTTTTGAAACCATTTTTGCGACCGGCCATGCCAAAATAGCGGTAATGATATCGCCCATTCCTGCTGAAAAGGCGAATTCAGCCGGAAGCAGGCGATAGCCGTATAACAAAATGAAGAATACACCCAGAATTCTGAATATGTGTAGGGTGATAAGGGATTCCAGGGTAATTGATTGTAGTAATTTTTTGAATAATTTAGTGTTTCCAATAAGCCCAAATAAAGTAAACGTTAATGGAAGAGCGGCGTAAAGCATTACTGTGGGTGGTATCGACTTGCTGTCTAAAATACCGTTTAATGCAAGTATGGAAACATAGGCGAGGTAGGCCACATAAAAACCAACAACGCCAAATTGAATATTTCTGGATCTACCTGCCGACATACCTGCGTCGATAGCGGCTTGTTTCACGGAACCTGAAATAAAAACAAGGGACCAAAAAAAACTAATGATGAACAGAATGATAGCCCATATGGGCATACTTGATAGGTAATGTGCCATTTGATTATTTGATTTAAATTAACAGGACAAAGAAAAATCAAATAGCCAAGCCTTCACTTTCCAATTGGCAAGAAATGCGTCAGGCACTATTTTTTAATTTCATGAGTGCCGGTTTACCTGGCCACCGGAGAAAAACTAATCTCAAGCTTTTTTTGAAAATTCGTTTCTGATCCGGCTTAAGGAGGTATCGGTAACACCCAGGAAAGACGCTATGTGTTTCAGCTGTGCATGCTGAAATATTTCTTTGTTATTCGTGAGCAATTCACTGTAGCGTTCTTCAGCACTTTTATTGATCATTGCTAAAGTCCGCTGTTTATAAGCAACGAATTCTTTCACCAGCATCATGCGGGCAAATTCCCTGAATTCCGGTACGCTATGAAAAAGCAGGTTAATGGAATCAAACGAGGCCAGGTAACCCTGACAATTCGTAACCGCTTGGATATATTCTGTTGATGGTTTATGCAAAAAGAAAGAGGCGATCTCAAACACCACGCGATCCTTCGGATAGAAATAAGTGGTTACCTCGGCACCGTCTGTATCATAGGTAAAGGCTCGCATAAACCCTTCAGCCAGATAAAAATAACCACTGTTCATACCCCCCTTAAGTAGGAAATCATTTTTCGCAAATGTTCGTTGTTCAAAATGTTCAGCGATTTTTTCCAGTGCATGGTTACTTACCATGATGTTAGGCGTGTTTGCCTTTATAAACTCAATCAGTTTATGCTTGCTCATTGTTGAAACCGTTTTTGCCGTTGCTTACATTTTACTTTTCAAGTTAAAATTAAAAAGAATCAACGGTAACGCCTTTTTTGTTTTATTCTGTGGATAACAACTATTGCTTCTTATAATATTTCATCGCATTAGGCACCTCGGCCTGTATAGCGGCTATCCGGGTAGCATCTGCGGGGTGCGTGCTTAAAAATTCGGGTTGCGATGCGCCTTTGCTTTGCGCGGCCATACGTTTCCAGAAAGCAACTGCTTCGTTAGGGTCATAACCGGCCATCGCCATAAAAGTTAATCCTAATTTATCAGCTTCCGATTCCTGGTTTCTTGAATATTTCAGCAGTGTTAATTGCCCGCCTATACCATATAATTGATTGATGATAGCCTGGTTTGTAGAAGATTGTCCGCTGGCTGCTGCTCCTACTATGCCACCTCCGGCCTGCGCAGCCATTTGCTGCGACATCCGCTCGGCCGAGTGGCGCGCGATAGCATGGCCAATTTCATGGCCCATTACGGTAGCTAAACCGGCATCATTTAAAGTAACCGGCAGTATGCCGCTGTATACTGCCACTTTACCACCGGGCATACACCATGCATTTATTTCTTTGCTTTCTATCAGGTTAAATTCCCATTTAAACTGGTATTGGTTTGCATAACCGTTTTGCTGCAGATAACTCTCGATTGCAGCAGATAACCTGGCGCCAATGCGCTTAACGCGTTGAGCATCTGTACCTGTGGCTATAACTTTGGTTTTGGGGTCTGACAGTAACTGCGAGTAGCTTGCTGCCGCGGATTGATTGATCTGCGAATCGCCAACCAGGCTTAATTGCCTGCGGCCCGTTAACGGCACTGTGGCGCACGAATAGATTAAGGTAACAGCTATAAAAGCAGGAATTACTTTTGATAGTTTCATAAAGCTTAATATTAGTCAGGACTGCAATATAATATAAACCCATTTGATACGGGAATGTTTAAAGGAAATTACAGGCACACACATTAATTTTTTTCGCCCCCTCTTTCCGGCCGAAGGCAAAGAGAGGGCAGGTCCAGCGAAGCGTCGGCGGGGTGAGTCTGAACGCCATGCATTTACGCTATTGCCGCATGGGTAAACTCACCCGGACTTTGCTTCGCTCGTCCACCCTCTCTTTCGCAAGCGATAAAGAGGGTTAGAAATCAATAAATTATTTTAATGCGTTTGCCCTGAACGTAATTACGCTACCTTCTTTTTAAAGAGATTTACTTTTGATTCTGTACCTTTTAACAAACGCTCGATGTTTCTTTGGTGGGTAACCAATATCAGCAGGAACATACACATACCATAAATAACTACCGACCGGTTACTCGGGAATACAAACGCAACCCCTATCAGGTAGGTAAAACCAGCCATGATGGACCCCAGCGATACATATCGGAAAGCCAGCAGCATAACAATAAATACAATAACGCAAAGCAGCGCCGCATGTAAATGAATGGCCAATACCATCCCAAATAAGGTGGCTATACCCTTGCCACCCCTAAAACCGGCAAATACAGGAAACAGGTGCCCCATCACCGCGGCAATACCTAAAGCCAACTCATAGTTAGTATAAGGGATAGAGTTAACGCCCCCTGTAGTGGTAACGCCAATAAAAAAAGCAAGATTGGTGGCGGTGAAGCCTTTTAGAATATCCAGCAGCATTACGGGTATACCGGCCTTTTTGCCCAGCACTCTGAATGTATTGGTTGCACCTGCATTACCGCTGCCATACTCGCGTACATCCACCCCGTAAAACGCCATTCCTATCCATACCGCAGTAGGGATAGAACCACATAAATAAGCAAGTATAAGCGCTGAGATTGAATAAGGGGTGATCATATCAACGCAATATTATAAATTGATTATTGTACTAACAAGTTTAATCATATTAAAACATAATTAGTTTAATAATTAAAAAATTAAAAATACGGTTATTTTACCGCCTTTAAACTAAGATCAAGACAAGTAACAGAGTGGGTTATAGCCCCTATCGAAACATAGTCGACACCACAATTGGCATACTCGCGCACATTATTGATATTTATGCCTCCGGATGCTTCTGTAATGTAACGCCCCTCAATAATGTTAACCGCCTGTTTAAGTTCGATAAAGTTAAAATTGTCTAACAAGATCCGGTCAACACCGCCGGTGCGTAAAACTTCTTCCAGCTCGTCAAGGTTACGCACTTCTATCTCTATGGCTAATTTTTTGTTATTAGCCGCTATGTATTGATGCGCGTTCTCAATAGCCCTGGCTATACCGCCCGAGTAATCGACATGGTTATCTTTGATGAGCATCATATCATACAAACCAAACCGGTGGTTAACACCGCCGCCTATGCGTACGGCCCATTTTTCTAAATAACGCATACCCGGCGTTGTTTTGCGGGTATCTAACACCTGCGTATTGGTACCTTTTAGCAGGTCGACGATACGGTCTGTACTGGTAGCTATGCCTGACATGCGTTGCATGCAGTTAAGCACCAGGCGCTCGGCAGTTAATATACTGATGGCACTGCCTTCCACCTCAAAAACAATGTCTTTGGGCTTTACTTCGGTACCATCCTGTATGAAAATGTTTATTTTAAGATCTTTATCAACACGGTGAAAGATGTATTCGGCCAGTTCAACACCGGCAATTACTCCCTGGTCTTTTACCAGTAGTTTTGCTTTACCTGTTGTGCCCGCGGGTATGGTGGCCAACGATGTATGGTCGCCATCGCCAACATCTTCACTAAGGGCATTATCTATAAATGGGCGTACTAATTCTATATCCAATGGGTGTATGTTTTTTGACAGGTCAAAAGTAATAACATTTTTTGGATGTGTTAGTTTGAGGATGTGTAAATGTGCAGATGCTTTGAAAATGCCGTAAAAACGAAAAATTTAATATTAAATTCAAATCAATACTTTTATTACCTTGAACATGTTTTATCGAATACTATATTCACAATTCAAATTTACTATGCGGATAATTATAGCATTATTTTCATTATCATCTTTTCATAAAAAATTGATTTTTATTTCTTTTGCGAGTTTTTTTCCGATTCGGTCAAATGCACAACAGGAAGTAGAACATATAGATTTTAATGAATTCCCACCAGAATATATACAACCTAATAAAATTATTAAAGAAGATATATATCAATACAACATTAATAAATCAAAAGTAGACTCTGCCCTTTCCAATACAAACCTATATCTGTACAATACAGACGGGTATATTGTTGAGCAGCAAAAACTTGATAATAAAAATGCATTAACAACAAAAAACACATACACTTATAATTCTTTTAATAAAATAGCAAAAGAATCCAACTATTATGTGAGCGCTAAGAAATTCGGCATGGAAGACCTCTTTTATGAATTTAGATATGATAGTATTGGTCGTGTAATATGTACCTATTATTATAATAAAGATACAACAACATTAAAGATCGTACAAAAAGTATATGCTAATACCGGACAATTAATAAAAACAATACAAAAAGTAAATAACAGTAAATTTGCAATTCGTAATGTCTTAAATTATGATAGAAATGGGCAATTAAGCCAATTAGATGTATTTGACGAAAAAGGTGAGATTAGTTACTCTTATCTTTTCGATTATAATATGCCACAAAACACTAAAAATGTCTATATATTAAGAGACGGTGAAAAACATTTTGAGGCGGTAGTGAAATACAATAAAAATGGCCAAATCCTTACTCGCATAACCAATTCTAAATCCAACACTCCAGACAGATCAGATACTGAAGCCAAAAATAGAGTGGACAAATTTATTTATAATCACGATGGGACAATAAATACCGAAATGATTTACATTAATGGAGTTGTTAAAGCCATGTACAAACACTTTTATAAAAAATGATAACCCTTTTATAACGTATCATTCTTTAAAAATCAAACCCTAAACTTACACCTCCCTGCAAAAGCCTGATATTCTCGGAAGATACCGGCCCAAACGGCACCCTGACAAACGGACCAAAATTAAATTTTTTATTGCCGATAGTTTTCTTCTGCCCGACAGAAAGGATATAAAAGCCCAGTACATTATTGATCTTTTCTTTACTTTCTTCTGTTTTTTGCTCAGGGACTGCCTTTACTGCCGGTGGGGCTAAGGCAGTAGAATTGCTTGCAGAAGCCAACAAGGTGCTACTGGTACCTTCAACCAGGTAATCATATTGCAGGTGATTATTCATTACGTTCATTGCCATAACACCGGCAGATACATAAAAGCCTTTTTTGGTACGGTATTGCAAACCAACAGGTATTTCAAACCCTGATACTTCAAGGTTAACGCCCTGTGTTCGTTTATACGGGTCTGTACCGGGGTTACCTTTTTCTGTCGCATTCAGTGACGAATAGGCCACACCACTATTAATAAATAAATTATTACCGATCTTATAAGACACCTGCACACCCGTGCCAAAATTAAATTTCTGGTTCCCGACTGCCGGCGAAACCACTACCGAATAAGTTAAGTTTTTATCATTCTTTTTTATCGCAACATCGGCCTGGCGATTTGTTTTACTGTTAACAAGGCTGTCATAAACCGATTTGCTGTTACCTGTATATTTTTTTACAGGCGCTTGCGCGATGGTATTTGCGAAAGCGTCAATTTTGGCTGATTTGCCCGAAGCCGTATCAGCAGCAGCTATCTTTGGGACAGGCTGATAAGTAGGTTTAGTTTGGGCTATAACACCCACAATGCTCTTTTTATCTGTATCTCCTTTATCAACAACCACAGGTTGATAAACAGAGCCCGGTTTAAATAGGTTATTTAAATTATTGGCTTTAACCAACACCTGTTTATCGGTTTGTTGTGTAATTGTATCTGTTTTTTGGGTAACTATTAGCTGATCTGTAGTTGAGTTTTCTTTAGGCGATTGAATAGCATTATTATTTTTTGGTTGTACGATCTTTTTAGTACGTGCGAACTGCGTTGATGCAGGTGTTTTATTATAAGACTGAATAGCGATATATGAAAGCAGCAGCAAAACAGCCGCAGCACTGCCCAGCCTGAAAAACCAGAGGCCCATACGCCTGCGTTTCCGTTTCTCCTGAAAATCTTCCCAGGCACCCGGAACATACGTATCCTCGTACGAGTGCAGCGTATCTTCTATACCGCTAAAAAAATTATCTTCCTTTTTCATCATACGTCCTCATACTTTTTTGATAGAGTTCTATCAATCTTACCCGCGCCCTGGTTAAATACACCCGGCTGGTACTTGGCGGTATTTTAAACTTTTGCGCTATCTCTTCATGCGAAAAACCTTCTACCTGGTGCATGTTAAATATCAGTTGCTGTATCGGCGGCAACTCGTCAATTAATGCTACTATGGCCTGGTAGGATAAATTATCTGGCGCTTCAACAGCAATATTTAATATAGTTTCGTCGGCTACATCATCAATATAAAGCAGCGCTTTCTTTGCCCTTATGCTGTCAATAGCGGCATTTGCAGCTATGCGGCCTATCCAACCTTTAAATGCCTTAGGTAGTTCATCAGGCGATCCATTAAACTTAAAATCGCCTATCTTTTTGAAAATCTTTAAGAAAGCGTCATTAATCAATTCATTTATACTTTGCCGCTCGCGCACATACCTAAAAACCACACCCGACAGGTAGCCATAAAAGGTCTTATACAAAAGCTCCTCGCTTTTATAATCCCTTTTGGCACACCCCTCAATAAGTTGTTTTAAAGCCGGCTCTTTTTTTAGCACCTGTATAAATTAATTAACCATTGCCGGTAAAGGCAATGGTTTTAATAGTATAATAAAAATATGGCAACTACCACCGGCTGGATGTACAACCGGTAGTAATTAGCCTTTTGGCAAAAGTAGGGTTATTAGTTTTACGTTGCTTTGATAGGTTTTCTAATAATTTAATACCAGATCGACACCCATGGCAGCCCCGTCTGTAGCGGTGTATATACCCCTTGTCCAGATGGTATAGTTATGCCCTGCCATTATATTTACTGCCGGCGCTATCGCTTTATTAACCGCAGACCCATGTTCTCTAATCACAAAACTATATTGTTTATCGCCTGCTATAGTAATGAACCCGCTATTAGCTTTATAGGCCCGTCCGCTTATAATAGTAGTACCATCATTTAAACCCAGGTCAAGTGATGGCGCACCTATACTCATGTTTACAAACCTGATGTTTGCTTTACCAATCGGCGGAGTATTTAAGCTATCTTCCAGTAACACAAATTCTGCAGTACTGTAATTGCCGGTTAAAAAGCAGGAGTATATTTTACCATCTTCTAACTTAACTGTTTGCGATAGTTTTTTAACGCCATTTTTGTAGGCAACTACTTCCCTGTTTCCTGAATAAGCATTCAAATAATAGATATCGCCTTTATAATTTAAAGAATCGTCATCAAGTTTGCTGTTATTTAAATAGATGCTTAACGGTGGCGCGTCAGGCGATGCACCAAAAAAGCCAATGGCAGATACTGCCTGTGGTGGTTCGTAAGTTGTTTTTTTACAACTTGCGGCTGTTAAAATAATTAGTGTTGTAGCAATTAGTAGTTTAAAGTGTTTCATAGTACCTGGTAAATTGTTAATGTATTTACCTGATGAAACGAGGGGTTTTAAAGTTTCGCTACAGTTGTTTTTTATTTTTTTAGGATAATTTACTTATCCGCTAAAATCTCCATCACCGCTTTCCTTGCTTCTGCATTACCCAAATTGCCGGCCAGATGCCCGGCATCGCTATCAATTACCACTAACTTGGCCGAAACCAGTTTGGCAAAATCAATAGCGGGTTGTGGGTTCACAATATGATCTTGCGCTACATTAATGATCAACATTTTGGCCTTAACATGGATCGCGGTTTCCTGGAATGAACCATTAAAAGATTTGGTAATATCAAAACCGGCTAATGCTTCTGATTGGTACCAGGCATCGTTCCAGTCGCTGTGCTGTTGTCCTTCCACATCGCCCAGCCATTTGCCAAAGGTATCATGCGGGTGTGCTCTTGTTTTTTCAGCAGGTGTAGTAAGTAACATCTCCCAAAACATATTGATCAGGCTAATCTTGGGATTAACGATATAATTTCCATGGTTATAATCAGGGTCGCTATCCAGGATCTTACGGTAGATCTCGCCACGCATCATATCATAACTGGTAAATTGGGGCGTACCCACAATAGGTATCAGGATATCCATAAAATCAGGATAACTTACCGCCCATTGGAAAGTTTGAATACCACCCATCGAGATACCCATTACCGCTTTTACGTGTTTGATTCCCAACTTTTGGGTTAGCAATACGTGCTGGCTCTCTATCATATCTACAGCCGTAATAGCCGGAAAACTGCGGCCATGTTGTGTAGGACTGTTTGATGGCGATGAAGATACACCGTCGGCCAAAGCATCAATAACAATAAGGCAATGACGAGTGGTATCTACAGCATTCCAGTTGGTAGGATTAGCTAAATCCCTCGATGTACCGCCAAACCAGGTCAGGAAAACAACCGCGTTACTTTTATCCGCATTTAACTTACCATACATGCGGTAGCCTACTTTGCAATCGATTATGGTACCGCCTGTTACTTTAAGATCGCCTATGGAGGTGATTTGTTGTCGATCTTTTTTGTTTTGGGCATAGGATAAGAAAGTGCATAGTATTAACAGCACTGATAGGATTTTTTTCACGGGGATATAATTGGTTGGTTAAAACTATGGAAAAGAATAAAACAACCCAAATGTCGTCCTGAACTTGTTTCAGGATCGTATAACGGTTGACACTCTCATAAGATGCCGAAATAAATTCGGCATGACATCGGGAAATAAACAACATCCCCTTTATATTTGCATTGTGGAAAATAAAAAGAAACTCGCATTAATTATATTAGATGGCTGGGGTTACGGCCGTAATGATCAGTCGAACGCTATATTGGCAGCCAATACGCCGTTTTTTGATTCGCTGATCGCTCAATATCCAAATTCTAAACTGGAAGCATCAGGTATGGCCGTTGGTTTACCTGACGGACAGATGGGTAACTCTGAAGTAGGCCACATGAACCTGGGTGCCGGTCGTACCGTTTACCAGGAGCTGGGTCGCATCAATAAAGCGGTCGATGATAATGAGTTGATAACCAACCCGGTATTGAAAAGTGCTTTCGACTACGCTAAACAAAACAATAGAGACGTACACTTCATAGGTCTGGTATCTGATGGTGGTGTACACTCACATATTAAACATCTAAAAGGCTTATGCGATGCTGCCGTTAATTCGGGTTTAAACAACGTATTTGTTCATGCTTTTTTAGATGGGCGCGATACTGACCCAAAATCGGGTTTAGGTTTCATTACCGATCTGGAAGACCATATTGCCAATACGCCTGTTAAACTGGCATCAGCCATTGGTCGTTACTATGCCATGGACCGCGATAACCGCTGGGAACGCGTTAAACAGGCTTATGATGTAATGGTAAACGGCATAGGCGAACAAACCACTGATGTACAACAGGTTATAAAAGAGTCCTATTTAAAAGACATAACCGACGAGTTTATGCCGCCAATTGTTAATACAGTCGACGGTAAACCGGTTGCGGTTATAAAAGAAGGCGATGTGGTGATCTGTTTCAATTTCCGTACAGATCGCGGCCGCGAAATTACGGTGGCGCTTACCCAGAAAGCTTTCCCTGAATATAACCTGCACCCGCTTAGCCTGTATTATGTTACCATGACCTCTTATGACGAAACGTTTAAAGATGTTAAGGTGATATTTACCAAAGAAGACCTGACCAAAACCTTGGGCGAGATCCTACAGGATGCCGGTAAGAACCAGATCCGGATAGCCGAAACAGAAAAATACCCGCACGTTACCTTCTTCTTCTCTGGTGGACGTGAGAAAGAGTTTATTAACGAAAAACGCCTGATGGTGCCATCGCCCAAAGTTGCTACTTATGACCTGCAACCAGAAATGAGCGCTGAAGGTCTCCGGGATGCTATCATTCCTGAACTAAAAAGCGGGTGGCCTGATTTTGTCGTACTAAACTTTGCCAATACCGATATGGTTGGTCATACCGGCGTTTTTAGCGCGGTTGTTAAAGCAGCCGAAACTGCCGATAAATGCTGCCAGGATGTAGTTGAGGCCGGCTTAGCCAATGGCTATTCTTTCATTATTTTAGCCGATCATGGTAATGCCGACTATATGATAAACGAAGACGGCACCCCAAACACAGCGCACACCACCAACCTGGTACCGTGCATTATTATTGACAAAGACGTTAAACAGGTAAAAGACGGAAAACTGGGCGACGTTGCCCCAACGGTACTGCATATTTTAGGTGTAACCATACCTGAAGAAATGAGCGGGAATGTATTGGTGTAAGAACAAGCAAAAGCATGGTTAAGCTGTAGAAGCAAAGGCCATGTGCGACTCCCCTCTTGAGAGGGGGAAGGGGTGTGTTATCCTGCAAGCAATGAAACGAAAGCTAATTCCATACAATCCTTATTTAAAAGAATTGGCTCGGCAATTAAGCAATGACAGTACTTTGGGTGAGATATTATTGTGGAAGCAGCTTAATAACAAACAAATGCATGGCTATGATTTTCATCGCCAAAAGCCCTTATTAAACTACATTGCTGACTTTTATTGTTACGAATTAGGTTTAATAATTGAAATAGATGGACTTTATCATTACCACGAAGAACAAGATAAGCTGGATTTGCTGAGGGAAAAAGAATTGGAGGAATATAGCTTGACCATATTACGTTTTACAGAAAAGGAGGTGCGTAATGATATGTTAAATGTATTGCGGACAATTGAATACTTTATATTAGACCAAAAAGAGAAGGAAAATATAAATGCTGGATAACACACCCCTGCAACCGCACAGACTAACACACCCCCGCTCAAGAGGGGAGTTTTACTGCTGGGTTTTAGTATTTTTACTTCTTATCTCTTTTCTCCCCTCCTGCAAGCTGGATGTTGCCAAAAGCGATGCTAATTTTTTTGATATAAAAGGATACTTTCATGCGGATAGTTTACGATTAACTAAACTTAATCACCTTACTTTAAAAACCGTGACCCATAATGGTATCACCGAAACCAAAAAGGTACAGATAGCTAATTGGGGGGCAGAATTAAGTCTATTTAGCCAGTCTGACATAAACAAACCTGCCTGGAGCAATAGCTATAATATTATTAATGACGGCAATGTAATCATCTATCGCGCAAAAGAGCCGCAGTTAAGAACACGCGAAATAGTCATCAACAAACAGGGTAATAAAGTGAGGTGGATACTGATCTATAACGATAGTAAAAACAGATTGTACCAAACCACAGAAAAATTAAGTTATTTTCCTGATTCAGTTTACATTATACAAAAATATCAAAAAGTACGCTTACTGGGTGCTAATACGTACGTAGTAAAAGGAAGTTTGAATTAACGATGCGCGGTAGTGGTGGCGCTTGTGGTGGCTATTTTTTCTTTCAAAGCATCTATCAGCGCAGCAATATCCTCTCTCGACCTATCGGTGTCATAAACTTTTTGCAGATCGGCAAGGCCTGCTTTCAGGGCGTTAATGCATCTGGCACGGTCAAAAAATTTGGTATTAGGTTGTAGCCTGAATAACCCGTACTCTCTGTAGGCAATACCACGATTTTGATAAAACGAAGTTATTTTAGCTTCTGCAGGATTAATAGAGATAGCTTTAGTAAGGTCCATTATACAACCTAATAAATATTTTTCCTTCTCGGTCGGGTTTTGACTATCTGTACCTAAACGTAATTGTGCTTTAGCCCTATAATAGTATGCGTGCGCATCGGCCGGTTCAATAGCTATTTCTTTTGTAAAGGCAACAATTGATTTAACATAATTGTCGCTATGAAAATAAGAGTAGCCAAGCATCCATAATGCATTGGCATCGGTCGAATCTATTAAGCGGCCTTTTTCTAATTGCGTAATAGCTGTTTTAAAATTACCCTCAATATAAGCCTGTTGCCCCAGTTTAATATATGCATTTTGTGCTGCCGCATGTTCAACAGAAGACATGATCAGGAAAGATACAAGTACCGGTAACCTCATTAAAAGCTTAATATGTTAAACAAAATCAAATAGTAATTAATTAACTCCTGTAAGTGCAATTTATTATGTGCAATAGCAACTATATTAAAAAAATGTTACCGCTAAATAAAAATCAGATGCAACAAGAGTATGACTTTTTTTCATCTTTACAAATAAAATTAACCACATTTAACAAAAAGCGGTTAAATTTGTAACCACCAAATAATCAAACTAATACCTAACCAAAGTATTTGTTATAACCCTGATGCCCCAAGTTGGCATAAGTCTTGAAACATTATGTCTGGTAAGTAATAGCCGCTGTTTGAGCCATGTTTAGCCTTTTGTAAATACTTAAGGCTGACAACATGTCGTTTATTTTTATTAAAAAAGGTATTGATGAGTTTTGACCCGTTTGATTTTAAAAGTGTTTTACCAGTAATAAATGAAGATTCTGAATTTTTCCCTTTGATGTCGTCAGAGGATGAAGAAGAGATGAATAATGAGCAGGTACCCGAGTTTTTACCAATACTGCCATTACGTAATACAGTACTATTTCCGGGGGTGGTTATTCCTATCACCGTTGGTCGTGATAAATCTATTAAATTAATACGCGATGCCAACAAAGGCAGCCGCATGATAGGTGTTGTTTCACAAAAAGATGTAGCTAATGAGGACCCTACTTTTAACCAATTAAACAAAATTGGCACGGTGGCCCTTATTATCAAAATGCTGCAAATGCCTGATGGCAACACAACCGTTATACTACAAGGCAAAAAACGCTTCTATTTAAAAGAAGAAGTACAAAGCGAGCCTTATATTAAAGCTACTATTGAGCCTTTTAAAGAAGTAAAGAAAGTAAAAGAAGATAAAGAATTTAAAGCCATGATATCCTCCATAAAGGATATGGCGATGAATATCATCCAGCTTTCGCCTAACATTCCAAGCGAAGCCGGTATAGCTATCCGCAATATTGAAAGCACTTCATTTTTGATGAATTTTATATCGTCAAATATGAATGCCGAAATGTCTGCCAAACAAAAGCTGCTCGAGGTTACCAACCGCCGCGATATGGCCAACATGGTTTTAGAGCACTTAACTACCGAGTTACAATTGCTTGAGTTAAAAAACCAGATCCAAACCCGTGTACGTGTTGACCTGGACAAGCAGCAACGCGATTATTTCTTAAATCAGCAAATAAAAACTATCCAGGAAGAGTTAGGTGGCAACACGCCCGACCTGGAAATTGAGAACCTTCGTCTGCGTTCTGCTAAAAAGAAATGGACCGTTGAAGTTAAAACCCATTTTGATAAAGAGATAGAAAAACTGGCTCGTACCAATCCGGCCGCGGCTGATTACTCGGTACAAATGAATTACCTGGAGTTGATGCTTGATCTGCCCTGGAATGAGTTTACCAAAGACAATTTCGATCTTAAACGCGCCCAAAAGGTATTAGACAAAGACCACTTTGGTTTAGATAAAGTAAAGCACCGCATTATAGAGTATCTGGCTGTATTGAAGCTGAAACATAACATGAAGGCGCCAATACTTTGTTTGGTTGGCCCTCCGGGAGTTGGTAAAACATCATTAGGAAAATCTATCGCCAAAGCTTTGGGTCGCAAATATGTGCGTATGGCTTTGGGCGGTATCCGTGATGAGGCCGAGATACGGGGACACCGCAAAACCTATATCGGCGCTATGCCGGGCAGGATCATTCAGTCAATTAAAAAGGCAGGTGCGGCAAACCCGGTATTTATTTTGGACGAGATAGATAAAGTAGGTAATGATTTCAGGGGCGACCCATCATCTGCACTCCTTGAAGTTCTTGATCCAGAGCAAAACAGCAGTTTTTATGATCATTATGTAGAAATGGATTTCGACCTGTCGAACGTCATGTTCATCGCGACAGCAAACTCATTAAGCAGTATTCAACCTGCTTTGCTTGACCGTATGGAAATTATCGAGGTGAATGGCTACACTATTGAAGAGAAAATTGAGATAGCCAAGCAACACCTGGTACCTAAACAACGCGAAGCGCATGGCTTAAAAACCAAAGATATTACGCTTAAAAACGATGTTTTAGAAAAACTGATAGAAGATTACACCCGCGAATCGGGCGTACGTGGTTTGGAGAAAAAAATTGGGTCTGTAGTACGTGGTACTGCCAAGAACATTGCCATGGAAGAGCCTTATAACACCGTTGTAAGCAAACAGGATGTAGAAACCATACTGGGCGCTCCTATCTTCGATAAAGACCTTTACGAAGGCAATAATGTTGCCGGTGTGGTTACAGGCCTGGCCTGGACATCGGTTGGCGGCGATATTTTATTTATCGAAGCCAGCTTAAGCCCCGGTAAAGGACGCTTAACATTGACGGGTAGTTTGGGCGATGTCATGAAAGAATCGGCAACCATAGCGTTAGCTTATTTACGTGCACATGCCTCCTACTTCAATATAGACCAACGCTTATTTGAGCAATGGGATATCCACGTACACGTTCCGGCAGGTGCTACCCCCAAGGATGGCCCGTCGGCAGGTGTTACCATGCTGACGGCTTTAACATCGGCATTTACGCAACGTAAAATTAAACCTAACCTGGCCATGACCGGCGAGATAACTTTACGTGGCCGTGTTTTACCTGTAGGCGGTATTAAAGAAAAGATACTGGCAGCAAAACGTGCCAATATTAAAGAGATCATTCTTTGCAAATCAAATCAAAAGGATATCCTGGAGATAAAAGAAAGCTACATTAAGGACCTGCAATTTCATTATGTAACCGAAATGCGTGAGGTCATTAACCTGGCCCTGTTAGATGAAAAGGTTAGCGATGCGCTTGACCTTACCGTTAAAGAAAACACCAAACCAGTTTTGAACTAAATTTATTTTGTCATTACGGCTAAGAAAAAGAGAAGAAACTATCTTAGCCGTAATGACGTATTTTTTATATAAACCATATAAACTTAAATGAAGAAGTTAATTCTACCCCTGCTATTAATTTTCACTACAACTTGCGCTTTAGCACAAAATCATAAAACCGAGTTTGGGATACAATCTGATAACGACTCTTACCTGGCCCAGCAATCTGACAAGTATTATACAGACGGACTATTCTTCTTTTATCGTAATGCATTGCCGGTTACCGGCAGCGCTGCTTTACAAAACAAGGTATTAGGTTTTGAGCTGGGACAAAAGATATTTAACCCGCAGGGTGGTAATATTCCGGCACCCCGTTTTATCGACAGGCCATTTGCCGGTTATTTATATGTGGGATCGAACCTGAATTTCTTATATAAAAACGAAAGCAACCTAAAAGTTGGTGCGCAAATAGGTTTAGTTGGGCCTATATCAGGAGCCCAGGAAGCACAAACATGGGTACATAAAACATTTGGTTTTTATACCCCAACCGGCTGGGAATACCAAATACAGAATGATGTGGAGCTTAATCTATCAGCAGAGTATAACAGGTTGTTAGGCAGAGCCAATTTCTCTAACAGCAATATAAAAGCCGATGCGACATTTGCATCATACGCTAATTTGGGTAATGGCTTTACGGGTGCCGGTGTAGGCGCTTTGTTTAGAATAGGACTTTTAAACCAATTATTTAATTCGGCAAGTACACAAAGTACAGCTACCGTTAACAGCAGTATTACGCCACTTAACAAACACGAATTGTTTTTGTATTATAAACCTATGCTTAATTTTATTGGTTATGATGCTACCGTACAGGGAAGTCTTTTTAAGTCGCATGATGACCCCAATAATATAGAAATTACCGGCGATCCTGAACGCTTAATGATGAGTAATGTAATAGGGGCGACTTATTCCACTAATCGTTGGGTTTTTGATGCTGCCGCAACATTTCATACTAAAGATGTAAAACAGATGAAAAGCACCCACCAATGGGGTTCTTTAACTGCTATATACCGGTTTAACTAAATATCGAAATTCTTTTTACGGGTTTCTTTCTTAGCAGACTGTATCTTCTTGGTATCCAAACGTGCGGCTTTAACTTTTTTGCTGACCTTTGTAGCTTTTCGCGGTTTTTGAACATGTAATGAGCGGGTCAATAATACTAATAACCGCTCCAAGGCTTTCTCTTTGTTTAAATATTGGCTGCGTTCTTCGTCGCAAATTACCTGTACGTAGCCATCTTTATTTAAGCGATTTTGTAATTTTTCATTTAATAATTGTTTTTCCTCGTCAGTGAAAAACATCGAATTATCGACAGAAAACAACAGCTCTACCTTACTGGATACTTTATTTACATTTTGCCCGCCTTTACCCCCGCTACGCGATGTTTTATAAAATACTTCTTTCTGTAATTCGGTTTTAGAAAAATTCATGGCTAAAGTTAAGGAAAGTTTGCAGCAGGCAGTTCGCGGTTTGCAATTTTAAATTTTGTGTAAAGCCAACTGCAAACTAAAAATTGCCAACTTTTCTTTAGCTTTGTTAGCAATATGAGCAACAATATCGTAATAGCTATTGATGGGTATTCTTCGTGCGGGAAAAGCACATTAGCTAAGGCCCTGGCAAAGAAACTCCACTTTATTTATGTAGACAGCGGTGCCATGTACCGCGCGGTAGCTTTATATTTTATCCGTAATAATGTCGACCTAAGTAACAATGCACAGGTACTTGACGCTTTAAAACATATCCATCTTAATTTTCATTCGCGCGACTACCAGACGCATATCACTTTAAATGATGAGGAAGTATCGGCCGAGATCCGGTTGATGCCTGTATCAGACAAAGTAAGCGCGGTAGCCGCCATACGCGAAGTAAGGGCCGAGATGGTACGCCAGCAACAACGCATGGGTAAATCAAAGAATATAGTGATGGATGGACGCGATATTGGCACCGTGGTTTTCCCTGATGCCCAAGTTAAGCTATTTATGACGGCCGACCCAAAAATACGCGCAGAGCGCCGTTTTAAGGAACTTTTACCGGGCAATCCTACTATCACACTCGAAGAAGTATTTGAGAACCTTGCACACCGTGATTACGCAGATACAACCCGAGAGGAAAGCCCCCTGATCCGCGCAGACGACGCGATCATTTTAGACAATACAGATTTGACACCTGAAGAGCAATTGGATTTTGGGCTGGACCTGGTAAAGCCGCTGATTGTCTGAACACGATTTAATTGATTTTTAAGATTTTAAGGATCTTAATTTAATTCAGACAGCTTCTTGTACCAACTGCACTGTAGGCACCCCAAATTTATTCAAGAAATCAACCCCCTCATCGCTGGCTATGCCTTTGTAATGGGCGTACGATTTACTAAAATAGACCTGTTTAATCCCTGCCGAATAGATCAGCCGGGCACAAGCAATACATGGTGATAACGTTGTATAAAGCGTAGCGCCTTCTAAACGGGCACCACTTTTAACGGCGTATAATATTGCATTTTGTTCGGCATGAAGGGCAAGCGAACAACTTCCTTTCGAATCGCGCGCGCAACCGGTTTCGGGCCACTCCTCATCGCAGTTATGTGTACCCGCAGGCGGTCCGTTATAACCGATGGATATGATGCGGGTATCCTGTGTTAAAACCGCACCAACATGAGCCTTTACGCAATGCGAACGTAAAGCCAGGTCGGTAGCCAGTTTCATGAAGATAGTGTCGAAAGATGGTTTCATAGTGAGTGGTGAGTTATGAGTAGTGAGTGGTTAGGTAAAACTGTAAACTGCCCACTCACTACTGCCAACTGCCTTTAGTGTCCCCCGCTTTTTTCTACTTGTACGTGGTCGATATTGATACCTTGCTTAATCAGTTCTTGTCTTACTTTCCAGGCAAAGAACACGATGTAGGCAAAGCCGATAACGGGAACAATATATGACTGGTGAATACCAATAGTATCTGCCAATAAACCTTGTACCGGCGGGATAATAGCCCCACCCAAGATCATCATAATTAAAAATGCCGAACCCTGCCCTGTATATTTACCTAAGCCTGTAATAGCTAACGAAAAAATAGACGGCCACATAATTGAGCAGCATAAACCACCGCTAATAAACGCGAATAAGGCAACCGTACCGGTAGAGAATAAACCTATCAGCATAAATATCATTCCCAACACACCCAATGACACCAACGTACGCACAGGTTTTTGCTGACCAATATAAAACGCGCCTATCATTACCGCTATACTTACAGCATATATGTATAAGTTACTTACATCAACCCCGGTTGATCTGTTAACGCCCAATACAATACCAAATGCAAGGAATGGTACAACCAATGTCAATATATTTTTTGTCGTCTTTGATAAATTAAACGCGCCAATAGCACCGGTCCAACGGCCTATCATTAAACTACCCCAATAAAGCGAAATATATGGCGACATCTGCGCTTCGCTAAATCCACCAAAATCAGGCAATTTTAATAGGGCTCCTAAATTACTTTGTATGGTTACTTCTGTACCTACATAGGTAAAAATGGCTATCATACCCAAAATTAGCTGTGGATACTGCATAGCACCCCAACCTTCTTTGCTTTTTTTAGCCGATAGTAATGACGTTATTAGCGTTACAATGATAATGGCCAAAGCCGTATAAATGATCGCCGCCTTGATCGTTTCTGTTTTATGAGGATCTAAAGCAGCACTCCCTCCGGTGATAAACAAAGCTAATTGATCAGCCACCAGTATTAAACAAAACGCCACGAACATAATAATTAACGGCGTAGTAGGCTTTTTGCTGGCTTCTACCTTTTCATCGGTAGTTACAACCGGCAGTTTTGAAACATATAAGAACAAAGCAACAGCTAAAAACAAGCCTGCCAATATATAATACAGATTATTTATAGTTGAAAGATCAACACTACTTGATGATGAAGCACCTTTGGCAGATCCAAACAAAATTATACTTACTGCAATTGGGCCGGTTATACCACCAATATTATTAACTGCACCTGCGAAATTTAAGCGATTTGCACCGGTCTCCGGCGACCCTAATGCAATAACGAAAGGGTTGGCAGCAGTTTGTTGCAACGAAAAACCCAATGCTATTATAAAGAATGAGCTTAAAATAAACGCGAAAGATCCTGAAGCTACGGCAGGTATCATTACCAGCGCACCTACTGCTGATAACACCAATCCCCAAACGATACCGTTTTTATAACCCAACTTGTTTAATATATCAACCCGGCTTATCTGCGAAGCAAAGTATAATATCAATGATCCTATAAAATATCCCCCATAAAAGGTAAAGTCAATTAATTGCGACTCGAACTGGGTTAAATGAAAATGTGCTTTACAAAAAGGTATAAATATACCGTTAGAGGCTGCCAAAAAGCCCCAGAAAAAAAATACAGTAACCAGCGTATACAATGCCGACGCATAACTTTTGGTGTTTTTTTGTTCCATTTTATATGATGTTCTGTTAAAATTGGTTTTAAGCTACTAACATAACTATTTTTTATAATTCTATCAGTTTAATTTAATAAACATACAACATTAAGTTTCTTCATATAAGAGATAAAAATCGCATCTTCGCATACTTCAAACTGATCAAAGCTTACAGATTAATGATAGAAGCTGTTATTTCGGGGATAGGAATTGGGATAGTGCTGACGTTTCTTACAGGCCCGGTATTCTTTGCGTTAATAAAAACCAGCATTGAACGTGGTTTTCATGCGGGTGTTTTTTTAGCACTTGGTGTAGTATGCAGCGATGTGGTTTTTGTAGGCGCTATTCTGTTTGGTTCGCAATTATTCGATGTATCTACCCAAACCAAAACCATTGCGGGTGTTATAGGCAGTATTATTTTATTTGTTGTAGGTATACGCTATATTTTCAAAAAAGCTAAGGTTAATTACAATAATGATACCCCTACCGGCTTAAAACGCACAGGTTATTTCCTGAAAGGATTTTTGATGTGCATTTTTAATCCGGCTATTTTATTTCATTGGATAACTGTTATTGGCACAGCAAGTACAATTTATCATAATGGTGTGCACAATAGAGTATTTAAAATAACTATCATGTTCATGACCATATTAATTGTACAATTTGGTTTGGATACCACCAAAGCTTTTTATGCCAATAAACTGCGCGACAGGATCTCTGAAAAAGTAGTTCATAGGTTAAATGAGGTGGCAGGCATAGCCTTGATTATAGCCTCTGTGGTTTTATTAGATAAATTAGTTACCCATTACGTTTTCTCTGCACCGGTAGGATAAGAAAATATCTTTATCTTTGGTTTCCCTGTTTTTTTTAAATGAAAAGTATTTTTAATGCCGACAATAATGCCGAAATGATAAATCGCATCAATCAGCTTACTGTCACTACCCCTGCCCAATGGGGCAAAATGGATGCAGCGCAAATGATGGCGCATTGCTATGCAAGTATGAGTATCGGTTTTGGCCTGTCAAAATGCCATCGTCATTGGGTTGGCGTTCTGTTCGGAAATTTCGCTAAAAAAAGAATGCTAAAGGTGTTTGAATTTGACCGCCATATGCCCGCCTACTTCAAACTCAGAATTACTGACGACAGGGATTTCGAACAGGAAAAACACAAGATCATCACTATTATAAAACTGGCGCTTGAAAAAGGTGAAGCCGGCCTTGTAAAATACCCCCACCCGTATTTTGGCAAATTCAAATCAGGCGAATGGACACAGCTTAACTGGCGGCACCTGGACCATCATTTAAGACAGTTTGGAGTGTAGCCCCCAACCCCCTAAAGGGATAGCAATTAAGCAAATTCTATACAAAGAAAGCCCTTATCTAATTATAGATAAGGGCTTTCTTTGTACTTTAAAAACTCCCCCTTTAGGGGGCTGGGGGGCTACATATAAGCTCTTTGATTCTTACCTTCCATCCAGTTAACAAAAGCGCGGTTTACAACTTTGTTACCACCTGGGGTTGGGAAATCGCCGGAGAAATACCAATCGCCGGTATGATCAGGGCAGGCTTTGTGCAGATTATCTAATGTTTGGTAAATCACCTGCACTTCACATTTAATTTCTGCCGGTGTAATGATCTTGGCTATACGATCTGATATTTCCTGGTCTGTAAATGGCTCATAAATAGCCTTTACATAATTTACCACTTCTTCTTTTGGTAAAGTGGCGCTGGCCTTACATTTAGTATATACTTCGGCTATGATGTTTTCTTTGCCTTGTTCTTTCAGCAAGCTGATAGCCGCCTCAAATGCAACAAACTCACCCATCCGCGACATATCGATACCATAACAATCCGGGTAACGAATTTGCGGGGCAGATGAAACTACCACCACTTTTTTAGGCCCTAAACGGTCCAGTATTTTCAGGATACTTTGCTTTAAGGTAGTACCACGAACGATAGAATCATCTAATACTACTAACGTATCTGTGCCATTTTTTATCAGGCCGTAGGTTGTATCATAAACGTGTGCCACCATTTCAGAACGATCTGCATCCTGGGTAATAAACGTACGCAGCTTAACGTCTTTAATAGCTATTTTTTCAACACGCGGCGCCAGGCAAAGCACTTCCGTTAATTCTTCTTCGCTTATCTTGTCTTCGCGGTTAAGCAGCCTGTCGCGCTGATATTTTTTAATGTATTTATGCACTCCTTCAACCATGCCGTAAAAAGCAACTTCGGCAGTATTGGGGATATAAGAGAATACGGTATTTTTTATATCATTATCAACCGCGCTCAATATTTGCGGGCAAAGCAGCCTGCCTAATTGTTTACGCTCGCGGTAGATAGATGCATCGCTTCCTCTTGAAAAATAGATCCGCTCAAAAGAGCATGCTTTCTTTTCAACCGGTTCGCTAAACATATCCTCGGTTATCTTACCGTTCTTTTTAACGATCAGGGCATGACCAGGTCTTATCTCTCTGATATCTTCTATCGGGATATTAAACGCGGTTTGTATAGCAGGGCGTTCTGATGCGGCAACTACAATCTCGTCATTATAATAATAATAAGCCGGGCGTATGCCTACCGGATCGCGCATTACAAACGCGTCACCATGGCCTAACATGCCGGCAATAGTATAACCACCATCCCAGTTACGGGCAGATTTACGCAGAATTTTTGCCACATCCATATCATTGGCAATGAGCTTGCTTATTTGCCCATTATCATCCAATCCTTCGCGTTTATACTGGTCAAATAAGCCTTGTACCTCGGTATCAATAAAGTGGCCCATTTTCTCCAATACAGTAACCGTATCGGCTTTTTCTTTAGGATGCTGGCCCAGGTCATACAGCTGTTGCAATAACTCATCAACGTTGGTCATATTGAAGTTACCGGCAATAACCAGGTTACGGGTCATCCAGTTGTTTTGGCGCAGAAACGGGTGGCAGCTTTCGATACTGTTTTTACCATGTGTACCATAACGTAAATGGCCCAATAACACTTCGCCGGTAAAGCTTACGTGTTCTTTGAGCCATTCGGTATCGGCCATTTTTTCAGGCGTTTCCTTTTGTATCTCAGCAAATTTTTTCTGGATATACTCGAATATATCAGCAACAGCGTTTGAGGCCATCGATCGGTGCCTGCTAATGTACCGTTTACCAGGCTCAATATCCAGCTTAATGGTAGCAACGCCCGCGCCGTCTTGCCCGCGATTATGCTGTTTCTCCATTAAAAGGTAAAGCTTGTTTAAACCGTACAGCGCAGTGCCGTACTTTTTCTGATAGTAAGATAGTGGCTTTAAAAGGCGGATAAATGCCACACCGCATTCATGTTTAATCTGATCGCTCATGATTGATGATGAGCCGCAAAGTTATAACTTTATCCTAAAGTCTTATTAAGAAGATTGTCATTAATTCGTATTAAAATAATATAAATTTAACAATCAACTATGCCGTATTTTCCACTAATACGTTTCTTCGCTCTTTGACCTGGAACGTTCGTCTATAGCCTCACCAATTTCTTGTAACGGCATGTGCTGTATTAATGCTGGAGTTTCAACATATACCCATAAGCCTGCGTCAGTCTTACCAATTTTATGATACGCTGCACCACAAAAAACGTCATAAAGCTCCGGCATAACAGAACCCAACTTAACTTTATAATCAGTATTATTAACAGTAACGACGAAAGAGTTATTTTTCATAATAGGTTATTTTAAATAACGCGAAAAGAAAGGTACTAACTATTATCAATATATACAAAAAAGGCCCCGATATACGGGGCCTCCAACTATGGTTTATAGATTGTTTAGTGGTGTACTATATTTAAAGTCTTTCGCCGTGTTGGCTAATGTCTAAGCCTATCACTTCTTCTTCTGCCGAAACACGTAACGGCGATATCATATCAGTGATCTTTAATAACAGCAATGAGCCAAAAAAGGCATATATGGAAACAATAATCAAAGCAAACAACTGTATTAAAAACAAGTGCGATTCGCCAAAGAACAGACCGTTGCCTGTTACGTTGGCCGGGTTAACATTTTTGTTTGCAAAAACGCCTGTAAGCAACATACCTACCATACCCCCAACACCGTGGCATGGGAAAACATCCAATGTATCGTCAATTGAAGTACCTGTGCGCCACTCAACTACCAGGTTACTAATTACTGCTGATATAATACCGATTGCCAATGAATGCGGAATAGATACAAAACCCGCTGCCGGGGTAATAGCAACCAAACCTACAACTGCGCCGATACAGGTACCCATTGCAGATGGTTTGCGGCCACGCAGCATATCAAAAAATATCCAGGTTAAACCGGCTGCTGCCGATGCCGTAGTGCTTGTAGCCAATGCGATAACCGCTAAATGATTTGCACCAAATGCCGATCCTGCATTAAAACCAAACCAGCCAAACCATAATAAACCGGTACCTATTAACACGTAAGTAATACGGGCAGGCGCATGGCTGGGCTCATTTCTTTTCTTTAAATATAAGGCTGATGCCAATGCGGCCCATCCTGCAGACATGTGTACAACAGTACCGCCTGCAAAATCAAGTACACCTAATTTGTTTAATAAACCATCTGGATGCCAGGTTGCATGTGCCAGAGGTGTAAATATAAATATGCTAAACAGCACCAGGAAAATGATATACGAATTAAAGCGGATACGCTCTGCAAATGCGCCGGTTATTAAAGCCGGTGTTATAATGGCAAACTTTAACTGGTACATAGCAAATAGCAACAATGGAATTGTAGGGGCCGATTTCCAGGTTGAGTTGCCTAACATACCTTTCATCATAAAGTAAGTAGCCGGATTACCAATTATGCCATGAAAACTATCACCAAAAGCCAGACTAAAACCAAATATGCCCCACATTACGGTAATGATCACCATACAGATAACACTTTGCAGCATGGTTGATATTACATTCTTTTTATTAACCATGCCGCCGTAAAAAAAAGCCAGGCCGGGGGTCATAATTAAAACTAACGCGGTCGACATGAGCATCCAGGCTATGTCGCCCGTATTAAAATGCGATGTGCCGGTGTTTTTAAATTCAACTGATGGAAAAATAAAGGTTAATGCTAAAATACAAAGGATAACAAAAAATGGAAAGTAGCGCTTCATAGAAATAATAGAGAATAATTTTAAAAAACGGCTGAATTTATGATTAATATCACAAATAAATGAAATAAATGTTAAATTTTTACTAAAAAAAGTATGAATTGATCTTTTTTATAGAAATCGGGTAAGCCAGTCAGGAAAAATTCCTACTAATATTAATACAACCGATATTATTACTACTGTTATTAATATGTAATTAGGTTGCGTTATAGGTTCGGCGGTAGAGTCAGTCCGTTTTAGAAATAAATTTAGAGGAATTTTTATGTAGTAAAATAAGGCTACTACTGTAGTAACTGCCCCGGTTATGGTTAATAACAGCAACCACACACCATGATTTACCTGATAAACACCATAAACTGCAGAAAACACCAATAATTTACCGGTAAAACCCGCAGTTACCGGCAAACCAGTCAAAGAAATAAGGATAATAACGAAACAAATAGACGCGGCCGGGTATTTTAGCCCTAATCCTTTATAAGTATTTATATTTTCAGACCCGGTGATCCTGGTAAAGTAAGTTACCAGCATCAATGCGCCTATATTAGCCAGCACATATACCGCCAGGTAATATTCTAATACTTTTATTCCCTCCGCGTTAAACGTAACTACAGCCATTAAAGCGAAACCTGTATGGCCTATGCTGGAATAAGCCAACATACGTTTAGCGTTATTTTGCATTACCGCGGCAAAGTTGCCCGCTATCATGGTAATGATACCAATAACAGCTAATGCGGTTCTCATATCAAAAGCTTTCCAATCAGGAGAGCTAATAAACGGGGTCAGGAAATTGATCAGTAAGGAAAACGCCGCTATCTTAGGGACGGTAGATAGAAAAGCGGTAACTGGTGTTGGCGCGCCTTCATAAACATCCGGCACCCAAAAATGGGCAGGCACAAATGACAGTTTAAAGCCGATACCTATTAATACTAATATAATGGCGAACGCAGCGCCGCCGGCATTAACGTGTAGCAGGCCACCAATAAAGTTAGGATCAAACAAACTAAGCGTGCCAGTAAAGCCATACAACAGCGAGATACCATACAACATCATTGCCGACGCAGCCGCACCAAACAACACATATTTTAACCCGGCCTCTGTGCTGAACGCATTCTCTGACCGGTACGCAACCAACAAATAAGATGCGATGGACACCATTTCTATGGACAGGTAAATAGCCAGCAGATCCGCAGCCATTGCCATTAAATGTAAGCCCAATACGCCTGCAATGGTTATGGAATAAAGGTCAGACAGTCGTTTTTTATGCGACCGAAGTGGCTCGTCCCAGGCAAAGTATAATAATAACAGGAATGCCGCGCCATCAATGATCAGTCTGAAAACTATAGATGTATGCGTGTGCAACAACATATTGCCGAAGAGCAAATGCCCGGCTTCCTTAACCAGCAGCAATTGCGCTATACCCTGGAATATCACCAATACCAAACCTGCGCAAGCTACAATGCGGCATAACCGCTCAGAATTGCGGCCAAAAAGCAGATCGGTAACCAACACTACAATAAATAACAGCGACAGGTAGATCTCGGGGATGAAATATTTAACATCGCCTAAAATACCGGTTAACTGTTGCTGTATGTAGGGTATCAGTTCGTGCATGGTTATTTGCTTACTTGTAAAAACTGCACCAGCGCCAATACAGAGTCATTGATCTTGCTAAAAACCAGGGATGGCATAACGCCTAACAGTAATACAACTATCGCCAACGGCAATAAGGTAATTATTTCGCGGGTATTCAGGTCGGTTAAAGCTGCTTTCCAAACATCGCCGCCTTTTAATGATACCGAACCAAAGAACACTCTTTGTAGCGTCCATAAGAAATAGCAGGCACTTAGCAAAATACCAACCGCGCCGCAAACAGCCATCCAGTAAGGTAATAAACCATTTGTGGTAGGCGATTTAAACGCGCCGGCCAGTGTAAACGCTTCTGCAATAAATGCCGAAAAACCCGGCAAGCCCAATGAAGCAAAGAAAGCGATCATGATAAATACCGTATACTTTGGCATTAACGTTCCTAACCCACGGAAATGGTAAATATCCCGATCATGTACACGGTTGTAGACCACACCTGCCAAAAAGAACAGCATGGTTGATAAGAAACCGTGGCTAACCATTTGTATGATAGCGCCGCTTAAACCCTCGGCAGTTTGCGAAGCGATACCCAGCAGCACAAAACCCATTTGCGATACCGACGAATAAGCGATAACCCTTTTCAGATCGCGTTGGGCCAACGCGTTTAGCGCGCCATATAGAATAGAGATAACACCCAGTAACCCCAGCCAGAACGCCCCTGATGCCGCAACATCGGGAAAGATCCCCAGGCAGATCCGGATAATTCCATATCCCCCTATTTTTAACAGGATAGCCGCCAAAATAATAGACACCGGTGTTGGTGCCTCAACGTGCGCGTCGGGCAGCCAGGTATGTAACGGTACTACCGGTACTTTAATAGCAAAAGCGATGAACAATATGATAAAACCAAGTACACGCGCAGGTACCCCAAACAAGGTATAATGACTGGCAGCACCAAATATAGAACCCTGCCCATAATTTGCCGGGTTCATCATTTGCACCATATTGAAGGTATGGCTGCCTGTTGCCGGATCAGTTACAGACAGGTAAAGCCCTATCATCACCAATAACATAAACACCGAACCAAACAGGGTGTACAGGAAGAACTTGATAGCCGCGTATTCGCGTCGCACACCGCCCCACATTCCTATCAGGAAGTATAAAGGCAACAACATCAGTTCGTAAAATATATAGAACAGGAAGAAATCCAACGAACAGAAAACCCCCATTACCGCCATATCGAGTATCAGGAACAGTATAAAAAAGCCTTTAAGGTTGCTCTTTATCTCCCACGATGCCAGAGCGGCTATCACCATAACCAATGATGACATAACCAACAAGGTAATAGATACGCCATCTATCCCAACAAAATAATCCATCTGCATATGGCCCATGCTGCCCAGGTCGAGGTTTATCCATGGTATCTTCTGTACAAACTGGAACTGGCTCTCGGTTGCAATACCACCAAAAGCAACACCGTTTTTAAAGTTAAGGTACAGGCCTATACTCATACCAAACTGCACCAGCGTAGCCAGTAAGGTAATGTATTTAAAGCTACCACGCAGGGTAGAGGGCATCAATGCAATGATGAGCCCAAACAGCAGTGGTATAAATATGAGTATGGTTAGTTGGTTCATTTTGTGAGTGGTGAGTGGTGAGTAGTGAGTGGTGAATGATAAGATCGGTCGCATATGCTGCAACTAACAATCAATCTCAAATCTATTGTCTCAAATCTCATGTCTAAAAAGATAAATAAACAATTAGGGCCAGCACAATGGCCAGCATACTAAATAAATAATATTGCACCTTACCGCCCTGGAACCGGCGCACAAAATTAGCGGTTATTCGCACGATAAAGGTAAGTAGTCGTGATATTCCGTCGATAATATTATAATCAAACCAGGCGGCTACTTTTGATATACGCACCATTAGATTGGCTAATCCGTTGATGAAGCCATCCAGAACATTGCGGTCTATCCATGATAAGCTTTTACTTAAAGCCATTACCGCACGTACAATCACTTTGTTATAAAACTGATCAATATACCATTCGTGATAAGATACACGGAACAAAAAGCCGGTTTGCGGGAACACCAATATTTTACGCCCGGTATAAACGGACCATGCCCAGTACATTAAAAACAAACTCAATATGTTAACCCCTACCGGTACTATGGTATGATAGATATTTACCCTTTCTAAATGGATAGAACTAAAACCGGTAAATAACCACGCACGTTCATACAATACCGGGTTCAATGAAAACAGCGGGAACAAACAAGCTATCGCCAATAATATTAAAGGTAAACGATATTGCCAGCCATTATCACTGCAATGGTATTTAATATGCGGATGAAACTGCTCCAACCTGAAATTTCCGCAGAAAACTTTAGCTATCAGCCTAATCACATAAAAAGCGGTCAACCAGGTGGTGATGATAGCTCCTATCGGGATCAGCCTAAATAATGCACTTTTATTATCAGACCAATCAACCGCCTGTACCAAAATGCCATCTTTTGATAAATAGCCCGATGTGAATGGCAAACCTATTAACGCCAACCCGGCAATAACCGCCACCCAAAATGCAACCGGCAGCTTTTTACGCAGGCCACCCATGTATAAAATGTTTTGCGGGTCGATATCCAAGTCGTTATCTTCTTTAATATGCTGCATTTGGTGAATAACGATCCCCGCTACCAAAAACAAGGCGCATTTAAAAAAGGCGTGTGTAACCAAATGAAATAATGACGACGCGTAAGCGCCTATCCCCATAGCCATCACCATAAAACCTAATTGCGATATGGTTGAATAGGCCAGGATCCGTTTTAGATCGTTTTGTGTAAGCGCTATGGTAGCGGCCATAAACGCGGTAAAGCAACCTATTATGGCCAGTACGTCTAACTCGGCGGTGGTAAACATAGGATAAACCCTGCCCAATAAAAATACGCCTGCAGCTACCATTGTAGCTGCGTGAATCAAGGCTGATACCGATGTTGGCCCTTCCATAGCATCGGGCAACCAGGTATGCAACGGGAATTGTGCCGATTTTGCCGCGACACCCAAAAAGATCCCACCGCAGGCAATGTATTGCCAGATGGCAGGTAAGCTGCCAGCAGGTGTTATCCATAAACCGTTTTGAATGGTCGACTGGCTGATCAAACCATCGGCACCAAACAGCTGTACCAAATCGAAAGTGCGGTATTGCGCGAACAGGATGATGATGGCGGTCAATAAACCTACATCGCCTATCCTGTTCATCAGGAATGCTTTTTTGTTGGCCTGTACCGCCTTTTCGCGGGTGAACCAAAAACCAATCAACAAATAAGATGAAAAACCAACCAATTCCCAGAAAGCATATAACAGCACCATGTTATCAACTACGACCAACGCCAGCATACTGAAACAAAACAGGCTCAGGTATATGAAGTAACGATCATAATTATCGTCATGCTTCATGTAGGCTGTCGAGTAGATATGTACAGGCAGCGCGATAACCGACACCAACAATAACAATATAGCCGAAAGGTTATTTAACAGCACACCTGCATCCAATTGCGTAGCACCAATAGTAAACCAAAGCCGCTGTACATGTACGAGCTGCCCATTCCATGTCTTGGCGAAAACAATGGCCGCTAACACACAGCTTACCAAAATGGCGGTAGTAGCTATCCAACCGGATATTTGGTTACGCTTACCGGGCAAGCAGCAATTTACCACGCAGGCAAACAGCGGCAATAATACCGTTGCTATTGCAAAGTAAATGGTAGATAGATCCTGGTATGGTATAGTTTCTTTCAAATAGCCCCCTCTAAATCTCCCCCGGTAGGGGAGACTTTATTATTATAATTATTTTATACTTACAAACCCCTTCTAAATCCTCCCTAATGAAGGACTTTTATTTAAGTCTCCCCTACCGGGGGAGATTTAGAGGGGGCTCAATCCTTCAACCCATCGATCTTACCCGGATCAATGGTTCTGTATTTTTTGTAAACGTTTAATATGATGGCTAATGCCACCGCGGTCGTTGCTGCTGCCAATACTATGGCAAATAGCGCAAATATCTGTCCCCCGTTGTTGATCTTGTCAAACTTGCCAAAGGCTACTAAATTCAATATAGCCGCGTTTAGCATTAGCTCGATACCTATTAAAATCTGTATGGCGTTGTGCTTGGTAATGATCATGTACAGGCCAATGCAAAACAACGCAGCGCTTACTATTAAAAAATCGGTTAGGGTTATCATAGCGTTCCCCGCTCCTTCCTGGCTAAATGGGCCGCGCCTACCAGCGCCATTAATAGTAAGATAGATATGGCCTCGAAAGGCAATAAATAGCGGGTCATTAAATTTATGCCGATATTATCTACCGTTATATCATTAGGTTTAATGGCAGCATTAGCAGCAGTAACTTGTTTAATCCAGGTTAAATTATTAGCATCAACTTTTACAATCACATTTACCATCACCACAAAAAACAATACCGCTAACAATATAGCCGGTAATTTATTCAGGCTGATGAATTTACTTTTCTGTTGTTTTAATATGTCCAACGTTTCTTTGCCTGATAGCATAAAGGCAAACAGTATCAGCACCAATACGCCACCTACATAGATGACAATCTGCGTTACTGCAACAAAATCGGCCAGGGCCAAAACATATAAACCGGCCAAACTAAACAGCGTGATAAAAAACATAAAGATAGACCGCACCAGGTTCTTACTACCCGCCACAAATAAAGCCGATGCTATCACCACAAAAGCCATCACATAAAAAAGTATCTGGGCTAAGCTCATGCGTCGCCCTCCTTTTTATTTAGGGCAGCCAGTTTAGCCGCTTGCCTTTCGGCCAGCTGGTTTTCTAACAGCTGTCTTTTTTCGGCAGCTTCTTCCGGTGCCATATCCGCAAACTCATAGTTCAGGTTCTTCAATTCAAATACGCTCTTATCGTATTGATCGGTCATTACGATACACTCGGTGGGGCAAACAATGGTGCAAAGGCCGCAATACATACATTTGGCCATGTCAATATCAAACTGGGCAGCGTACAATAATTTCTTTGATCCGTCTGATGTTTCACCTATCGACCCTGTGGTTGATTTTATCGATTCGATAGTAATACAATCAACCGGGCAGATTTTGGCACAAAGGTCGCAAACGATACAATCATCTATCTCTACATCCAACTGGTAGCGCCCAACTTCGGGTACCGGCAATTTTTGATGCGGATATTGGATAGTATTGGTACGCTGGTCTAATTGCTTGAAGTAGTTATCATCGCTCACAGAAATTACCTGCCGCTTTCCGTTTGAAGAAAACAGGTGAACGAATGTAAGAGATAACCCCTTCATTGCAGTTCTAAATCCGTTTATTGCTTTGTTAAACATATTGTCTGAACCATGATTTCCTTGATTTAAGAATTTCCTGATCACTATTTAATTATTTTTATCTACTCACCACTAACTACTCACTACTCACCACCCTACATCAACCACAATCGCCACACGCCCGATATCAGCATACATAAAAATGCCAGGGGTGTTAATACTTTCCAGCATAAATTCATTAACTGGTCTACCCGTAAGCGGGGTAAGGTCCAGCGTATCCACATCTGTACACCAACCAGCGCTAACGTTTTTACTACAATCCAAAAGATCCCCCAGGCTGTGCCGGTTGTCCAGGTCGCTAATTGTACCACACCCATATTAGGCAGCGGCGTATTCCATGCTCCTAAAAACAGGATGATACCTACCATTGATACCAGGAACATCATAGCATATTCGGCCAAAAATACCAAAGCAAATTGTAAAGCGGTAAACTCGGTATGAAAACCGGCAACCAATTCAGATTCAGCCTCGGGAATATCAAATGGCGCACGGTTACTTTCTGCCAACGATGCTATAAAGTATATCACAAACGCGATGATCAAATGCGGTGCCCTGAAAACGTTCCATGACAAAAATCCCCCTACGTTAGATACATCCCAAAAGCCTAAAAATTTTGTTTTTTCTGCGGATAGGATGCCTTGCTGCATAGCTATATCCTGCAGGTTAAGGGTTTGGGCTATCATTACTACCGATATTATTGCGAACCCGGCAGGGACCTCGTAAGAAATGATCTGCGCTGCCGACCGCATAGCGCCCAGTATAGAATATTTATTGTTCGATCCCCAACCGGCCATTAATATGCCCAGCGTTTCGATAGAAATAATAGCTAAAATATAGTATAACCCGATATTGATATTGGCAGGTACAATACCCGGCGCCCACGGCAAAGCCGCAAAACCCAGATAAACAGCTACGAATATGATTACCGGGGCCATTAAAAACAACACCTTATCGGCAGCGGCAGGTATGATGATCTCTTTTTGAAGTAGTTTGATCATATCTGCCAAAGTTTGCAGCAGGCCGTAGCTGCCCACTTCTGTAGGGCCAAGCCTGTCTTGTATAAAGGCGGATACCTTGCGTTCGGCATATACGCCGAACATGGTAAATAAGGCTAAAAAAGCAAATAAGCCTATCGCAATTAAGAAATATGTTATATAAAAGTTCAACCGGTTTGCTTTAGCTACAAACTTAATAAATTTTGAGGTGATTGAGTGAGCTGGATCATATAAAGTTGACCAGTTTGGTAGGAATTATTGAAAAATGAGGAGGAAATGGCGATGACTCACCCCGACTACGCTTCGCTGGTCGACCATCTCTCCCGCAAGCGGTAAAGAGGGTTAGTAGATTTGACAAACATCCAAATAATAAAAAAATCTAAAATGCTCCAGCTCTCTTTCCGCCGAAGACGAAGAGAGGGTCGACCAGCGAAGCGAAGTCGGGGTGAGTTATTGGTGAAGTTATTTACAACTAAACTCTGTAACCGACACAAACTCCGATTTTACCGGTGCAGAAAAGAACCGCGACGCGTGGTGATCAAAGTCGGTAGTATCGTCTGTAGTAGTATAAAATTTACGGGTACCTTCTTTGCTTATTTTTTGCTCCAGTTCGGGGTGGCGTTGCAGGTAATCTACCAGGCTATTGGCTACGATATCGCCTTGTGCTATCACCTTAACATTACCCGGCAAGTACGCTTTTATTTTATCCTGCAACAAAGGATAATGTGTGCAGGCCAGTAATAAAGTATCGATATGGGCAGATTGGGCCATAATCTGGTCAAGGTATTCCTGTACAAAATAATCTGATCCGGGTTTCTCATATTCACCGCTTTCCACCAAAGGCACCCATAGCGGGCATGCCTGTTGGTAAACTTTAAGATCAGGAAAAAACTTTTGTATCTCTAACAGGTATGATCCCGACTGTACGGTACCGGTAGTGCCCAATACACCTATTTCTTTGGTGGCAGAGTAATTTCCTATCACCTCGGCCGTTGGGCGTATTACCCCTAATACTCTTTTAGACGGATCCATGCCCTGCATATCCTTTTGTTGGATAGTACGCAACGCCTTTGCAGAAGCTGTGTTACAAGCCAGGATAATAAGGGGACAGCCCTGCTTGAATAACCATTGCACACACTCCCAGGTATATTGATGGATGGTATTAAACGACCGGTTACCATAAGGCGCACGGCTGTTATCGCCCAGGTAGATATAGTCATAGCCGGGCAACTGCTCTGCTATGGACCTAAAAACGGTCAAGCCCCCTATGCCCGAATCAAATATACCTATGGGTTGGTTCATGTTAATAATTGGTTATTGAAGATTAAAGATTAGTTGAATAGTGACAGTATCAAATCAGCGAAATCAAAAAAATCAATTAAAATCTGTGATCCAAAAATAAAAAAAGCGCCCCGTATTAGGAGGCGCTTTTTAAAATGTCTTTAATTAAATTATTTGATACCTAATTTAACTTTTACTGCAGCCATCAGGTCATCACCAGCAGGAGACACCAATAATTGAGTAGTTGATGAATCAATTACATAAGTGTAACCTTTTTCTTTAGCAACGGCCTCAATTGCAGCGTGAAACTTATCAATTAATGGTTTCATTAACTCACTACCTTTAGCCTCAACATCTTGTTGTGCTTTTGTTTGATAATCCTGAGCGCGTTTTTGAAGGTCAGCTAATTCGCTTTGTTTCATTGTTTTTACTGCATCAGTCATTGTAGCTTGTTTTGCCTGGTAGTCTGCGCTTTTATCTTGCAATTCTTTACCTAATAATTGTAATTGATCTACATATGTCTTTTTAAATAAATCAATTTGCGTATTAACGGTTTTATATTCAGGCATAGCCGGAACTAATTCATTGGTGTTAATGTAACCAATTTTTGTTTGTGCCTTGGCAAAGTTGCCTACCAATACTATGCATACTGCAACTAAAGCAACTTTAAATAGTTTTTTCATTGTTTTTTTGTTCTGTGTTTAATTTTAATAATGTGCGATTATATATATAAAATTTTTATTTAGCAAATACACCCGGCTTTAATCCAAGGCGGGTTATAACATCGGCGCTCTTATCGTAACGCGGGTTAGCGTACAGCATAATTACTTCGCTGTTTTTATCAAATATCATGTCCAGGTTTTCAGCCTCGGCAACAGCTTGTACGGCCTTGGCTACCCTATCCTGTATAGGCTTCATTACAGCACTACTCTTTGTTTCCAACTCACCATTGGGGCCAAATTTTTGACGCTGAAAATCTTTAGCAGCTTTTTCTTTGGTAATCACCTCGTCTTCACGACGCTTTTTCATATCAGCAGACATTAATACCTGGTCTGCCTGGTATGCTTTATACATTCTGTCAATCTCCTGAAAACGGACATCAACCTCTTTTTGCCATTGATCTGACATCGCTCCCAATTGTTTTTGGGCTGATACATAATCAGGCATATGTTTTAAAATATAGTCAGAATCAACATAACCAAACCGCTGCGCAAACGACGCGGTACATGCTATGAACGTAAAAACCAGTACTAAAATTACCTTTTTCATTACTTTTTTCCAGTTAGTTAAACCCACCGCTTAAACTCTGTGATATAGAGAATGCAAATTGTCCTTTATTTGCTGACGGTATCCCGGGTATCGGATCAAAGCCATAGCCGTAATCCAAACCAAGTAATCCAAAAATAGGTAAAAATATCCGTGCTCCAACACCTGCTGATCTTCTGATGCTATAAGGGTTAAATTGTGAGAACTTATCCCAAACGTTACCACCCTCTGCAAAGCCTAATAAGAATATAGTTGCCGACTGGCTGGTAATAACAGGGTGACGAACTTCGAAAGTATATTTGTTATAGATAGTACTGCCCGGGTTATTGTTAGCATTGTAACGTGATCCGACTGGAACCACTGAAAAATTCTCATAGCCACGCATACCTATGATATCGCTACCCTGCAGGAACTGATAGCTTTGCATACCATCACCACCCAATTTAAAGCGCTCGAATGGCGATCCCGGTACAACCGAGTTATACTCGCCCAGGAAACCAAATCTAACCTGCGTCATTAATACAAACTTAGCGCCAAGGCTCACAAACCATTGTGCATCAAATTTCATTTTATAGTACTCTACAAAATGATACAGATCTTCTTGTGTTGGCGGCAGTTTATAGTTGATATTATTAAACAAAGAGTATGGAGGCGTGCCTTGTGCTGTAAATTTAATATTTGAACCACCGGTTGGAAATATAGGCGATCCATCTAATGAGTTACGTGATAACTCTTGCGTTAATTTAATATTGTATGATGTACCGTTCGAAAACAAGTAACCGGGATAGTTATCTAAGCTATAATGATCTACGTTTAATGAGTAGTTTAACTGGAATTTATTATCAGGCCATCTTAAACGCTTTCCTAAAGTAACGCCAACACCATTTATACGCAAGTGATTATAGTTAGGGTCTGTTTTAGCATAATACTGGCCGCTTGAGCTTAATTGAGTATAGGCAGATACGGCAAAGTATATTGGCCTTTTACCACCTAACCATGGCTCAGAAAACGTAAATGAATAGTTTTGGTATGACCTACCACTTGATTGCCCCCTGATACTCAGCTTTTCGCCATCGCCTTTTGGCAGTGGTTTATAATCTTTTAAATGGAAAATATTTTTAATTGCAAAGTTATTGAAGGTAAGACCCAGTGTACCTACAAACTGGCCTGCACCAAAACCACCGGAAAGCTCAACCTGGTCAGACGGTTTTTCAACCACATTATAGATCAGATCCACCGTACCATCTTGCGAGTTAATATTAACCGGCCTTGGTTCGGTCTTAGTATCGTCAAAGTTTCCAAGCTGACCGATTATACGCGTACTTTCAACTAATGCGGCTTTGCTAAATTTTTGTCCCGGCAAGGTTTGTAGTTCACGAAGAACAACCTTATCGTTAGTTACGTCATTACCTTTAACAGTTACACGATTAATGGTGTACTGCGGGCCTTCAAATATGCGGATATCCAGGTCAACCGTATCATTATACACACGTGTTTGTACAGGATCGGCATTATAGGTTAAGTATCCATCATTTAAGTAGTATGATGAAACATCATCCCCACTTGGGCCACCACCACTTAATCTTTTACTTAATGTCTCTTCGCTAAATACGTCGCCTTTCTTAATACGTAATAAGGCATTTAGCTGGGCATCGTTATATCTTGCATTGCCAGACCATTTAATACCACCAAAGTAATATTTATGACCTTCAAAAACTTTAAGTTTTATATCAACTGTCTGGTAATCATGTTTGGTAACAGTGTCACTTATCAGTTTAGCATCCCTGTAACCACTTTCCTGCATTTTATCAATAAGTGTTTGCTTATCCTCTGTATATTTATCGTCTTTAAATTTCTTAGAGCCAAAAATATTGTAAAATTTACGGGTACGTGTTTTTGATAAAAAGCCTTTCAATTTTGCCTGCGAGAAAGCCTTGTTACCCTCAAAAGTAATTGAGTTGATCATTACTTTTTTACCCTTATCTATAACTACATCTAATATTAAGCTGTTGGCATCTCCCGGATCAGGCCTTTGTTTTATAGTTACCGTTGTGTTTAAAAAGCCTTTTTCATGAAAATATCTTTTAATTACCGCGGTAGTTCTGTTTAAAAGATTGGTATTTACAATTTTACCTTTATCATCTAACTTTTTGTTAATCTCCTCTACCTCGCTTTTACGTATGCCCAATAAACGCAGGTTTGATAAGCGTGGTAATTCTTTTATTGCAATTTCAAGATATACGGTATCCAGGTTAATCTTGGTAACATATAGCTGGATATCATCAAAAAGGTTCTCTTTATAAAGATTCTTTACAATGTTTGAACTGGCCTCGCCGGGAAGCATCAGTTTATCGCCTTTATTGATCTTTGATATTTGAAGCAACACATCTTTATCCAGGTGCTGTGCGCCTGTAATACTAATACCACCAACAATATATTCTTTAGGGTTTAAATAGCTTAAAGTATCAGATGTTGATTGCCTGTACGCGGGAGATCTTTGTTTGATCTGGGCCAGTGCAGCAGTACTTATTACAGATAGAAGAATAGCAAACAGAAATTTATTCATTCGGATATTTTAGTGGGCTAAAAATAATTTATACAGTTGTTAAAATTTGTTAAAAGAAAAAATTTAGTTTACCTGCTCGCTTGTCATACCAAAACGACGCTCGCGTTTCTGGTAATCCAATATAGCTTCATAAAGATCTTCTTTCCTGAAATCGGGCCATAATTTGGTCGTAAAATACAACTCGGCATAGGCAATTTGCCACAATAAATAATTGCTTATACGGAACTCGCCGCTTGTTCTTATCAATAGTTCAGGGTCAGGCATGTCTCCTGTGTATAAGTTATTTGCAAAAGTATTCTCGTCAATATCGTTAACATCCAGCTCGCCGCTCTTTACTTTGGCAGCTATACTTTTTACAGCATGCACGATCTCATTACGCGAACTATAGCTTAATGCCAATGTTAATACCAGGCCGGTGTTACCTGACGTGGTCTTTATGGCATTTGTTAATTCTTCATAACATTTTTTGGGCAGCATTTTAAGATCACCTATGGCGTTAAGGCGAACATTTTTGTCCATAAAGTTTTTGATCTCTTTATTAATGGTGCTAACCATTAGTTCCATAATGGCCATAACCTCCAGCTTTGGACGGTTCCAGTTTTCGGACGAGAAAGTATACAGTGTCAAATATTTAACGCCCAGGTTAACGCCACCTTCCACTACATCTCTAACAGAAAGTACGCCGTTATGGTGGCCGAATATCCTTAATTTGCCTTTGTCTTTAGCCCACCTGCCATTACCATCCATTATGATAGCTATGTGCTGTGGTAACTTTAACAAATCAATCTTATCCTTATAACTCATTTCCTTTTGCCTGCCAATAAAAGCATTTTATAGCTACTTTGGTGTGTTTTTAATTAAAACAATTCAATAAATAACACGACCCGTAATTATACTTTTATTAAATAAAGCCTTTTTTTTCAGGTGACAAAGGTAAAACTTACTTTGTACTTTTTTAGTATGCCGATGAAAAGAAAGTTTAACTATGATTTTCTGGATTTAATTGATGCCATGATGTTTATCTTCCATGATCAAATCCTATAATCAATCGATCTTGTAAATATTAGTTTAATAATAACACTTCTGCGTTATAAAGGTATACGATATAGTAAACCCTACAAACATATAGGTATCATGCGGGCGCATATCGCCCCGTTGCGATCCTGCTACTGCTGTTTGTCCAACGCTACGATCAGACAGCGCCAAAGCTACAGATGCCGGAGGGAATATACTTTTATCGGCATAGTTTCCGCTTACATCGTCTAAATAGTCTGTATAAGCTGTACGATAGCCTAATTCGGCCGCAAGGGTCAATGCACCGGCTATGTTATATTTAATACCGACACCAAAAGGTACCGCTATGGCACTTTCGGCATAAGCTTTGCCTTCTGTTTGCAGCGGCCGTAAATTATATGTTTGTCCGGCATAATCAGCCTGAGGGTTATAATGGGTATAAGCTATCCCTGCAAAAATATACGGAGTGTACATATTTTGCGATACGGAGGGTATATACTTCATTAAATTAAACTCGCCCGTAAGGCTCACCTCATTTAACTGCGTCCTGAAACTCAAATTCCTGTCACGGTCCTGTTGATTTTTTGAAAGGCTATCGGCACCACTAATAGTACCGTAGGTATAACCCAGTTTAGCCGACAGATAACCATTAAAATTACGCTTTACAAAAAGCCCGGCTGCAATACCTGATACTTTTAGCGGATTGGTTTGGTTCAGATCGCCCATATAACCGGCACCACCAATTAAGCCCCCTACCTCCCACGATTGGGCCTGTACAGTAAAAGAAATAAATACCAGGAATATTAACGCTAAGAATTTAGCCATGCATTAAAAGTTAATAATTGCGTGCATCAAGGCCCCACAATAACTTGTTTCTTAACGTTGATAAATAACTTTCATTACTTAAACGGATAAGATTAAGTTCGAAGCTGGCTTTTTGAACCTTAAATCGCATGGGTTTGTCGATGATCTCTGTTTTTGAGTCACAGGATAAAATGTAATTAGAGTTGCGCGACTCGACCTCGAAAGATAACACACTGCTGTCCGGCAATACAATAGGCCTCACATTTAAGTTATGCGGGGCAACCGGGGTTACTACGATACTATTTGATTCGGGGAATATGATGGGGCCACCGCAACTTAATGAATAAGCGGTTGAGCCGGTCGCTGTCGCGATGATGATACCATCTCCCCAATACGAATTTAAAAACTCGCCATCCAAAAACATACTGGTAGTGATCATGGCAGAATCATCGCGCTTATGGATAGTGATATCATTTAGCGCGAAATTATCCAGGCCCAATATATTCAACTCCGACTCGACAGTTAATAAGCCCCTGCCATCTAAAGTATATTGACCGTTTACCACGGCATGAATGGCCGAAGCGATATCGCTTTTATTTACACTGGCCAAAAAGCCCAATCGGCCAAAATTAATACCTATTACCGGTATACCGGAGTCGCGGATAACACTTACCATATCCAGCAAAGTACCATCGCCACCCAGGGTTATAAATACATCAATAACTCCCTTTATCTGATCGCCTTCATTTAGTACGTTATAAGCACCGGTATTTATTTTGTTTGATAAGTAATTATTCAGCTGGTGATGGACATAGATTTCGACAGCATGTAGCGAAAGACTGTCAAACACCTGTTGTATAAAAGGCAAAGCTGCCTCATCATTAAAGTGCCTGCCGTATACTGCTATTTTCATTTAGTTTATTAGTTCAGTGGTTCATTTGTTTATTGGTGTCTTGACTATCGGGCTATCCGGCTTTAGGCATTATTACTAATGAACTAATAAACCACTGAACCAATGAACCTAAAGATTTAAGTAATTCATCAACGAAGCATATCTATCCATTGCCCCATCATCATGCTCACTGTGGTTAAAGGTTGCTTTTACGTCATACTCATAACGTAAAAAAGTAGCAATTATATTAGAGATATCCCTTTTGTTTATTTTTAGTGTAACCTCCATCCTTGTCGAATCGGGAAAGCTACGTACATACGAACTCAGTATCTGCGCATTGTCTGACTCTACGATCTGTGCCATATGCGCCAGCGAGTTATTTTTATTGCTGATATCAAGCATTATAATACCACCCGGTTGTGATACCGAAGTAATGGTAGCAAAATACTCGTTCATGGCAGTAATAGGGATAATGCCCAGGTAATTCTTTTTAATATCCAGTACCGGCACAACAGTTAACTGCTGCTCATAAAACAGGCGGATAACATCATACACATGCTGATCGTCGCGCACATAAGGGTTAACCAGCGACAGTGCCAAAGCACCGATAGATGTCTGCGGATCCATTTCGGGCTGGATATCGCTTTCTGCAAGCAGGCCCAAAAATTGTTCTTCATTTACAATAGGCAAATGGCGCACACGAAACTCCACCATACGGTCAAGCACTTTCTGTATGGTATCAGAGGTATGTACCGGTGGTATCGCGTCAGCTATCAATTCGCCTGCAAACATGTTTATGCTCCTATTTTTTGTAAAAATATCTTCAATAAACGGCTAAATTCCTGCGGATGCTCCATCATAGCAGCGTGGCCGCATTTATCTATCCAATGTAATTCAGAATCCGGCAGCAGCTCGTTAAATTCATTTGCAACTTCCGGTGGTGTTATTTTATCGTTTTTACCCCAGATTAAAAAAGTTGGCATATGTATCTTATGCAGATCCTTCTTCATATTATGGCGTATGGCCGATTTTGCCATAGCTAATAAACGTATAACACTATGGCGGTCATTAACCAATTTATAAACTTCGTCAATTAATTCGGGCGTCGCAATTTTGGGGTCATAAAAAGTGTATTCAACCTTTTCTTTTACAAAATCCATACTTTCACGCCGCGGAAACGAACCTCCAAAAGCATTTTCATATAATCCTGAGCTACCACTTAAAACCAAAGCTTTTAACTTTTCAGGATGCGCCAATGAATATATTAAACCTACATGGCCCCCTAAAGAGTTACCTAACAGGATAACATTTTCCAGCTTTTTATATTTAATGAACTTATGTACGTATTTTGATAACGTTTTTACGCCTGTAGTTATTACCGGCAGATCATACACAGGCAGCATAGGCAAAATTACCCTATACCTGGGTTTGAACTCTTCAATAACTTCTTCCCAATTACTCAAGCCCCCCATTAAGCCGTGCAGCAACAACAGCACTTGCCCTTCGCCCTCATCGATGTAACTAAAACCACGTTCCTCTTTAAGCACGAAACTCATATATATATTTTGTAAGTGTCAATATTATACAGATCAAAAAAATCTTAAATGTCCGCCATAAAAATAGCTTATTGCGGTTTAGATGCAACAATAAAACAAAAATTTATCCTAACAATTGTTTTACTACTTCTGATATTGTTTTGCCGTCGGCCTGGCCCGCCAATTCTTTATTGGCCATGCCTATTACGCGGCCCAGATCCTGTACAGATGTAGCGCCGATCCGCCCTATCAGTTCTTGTATAAAGCCTTCAATTTCAAAACGGGTCATTTGTTGCGGCAGGTAGGGTTCAATAACCGCCATTTCGCCCATTTCTATCTGGTACAGGTCGTCACGGTTCTGAGTTTTATAAATATCTGCCGATTCTTTACGCTGCTTTACCAGTTTCTGCAATACTTTTATTTCTGCCTCATGGGTCAGCTCTTCGGCTGCTCCTTTTTCAGTTTTGGCCAGTAATAAGGCCGATTTTATGGCACGTAAGCCCTGTAAGCGTTCCGGCTGTTTAGCCAGCATGGCTAATTTTATATCCTGATCTATTTGTGTAATTAATGACATGGTATTAATTAGTGAATTATTGAATGAGTTATTGAGTTATTGAGTGAATGTGTTTATTTCGGATTTCGAATGTTCGATTTCGGATTTATTTTATTTAATCAATCTATTATTTATCATTTGCATATCTGCATATTTACACATCTGCATATCTTATTTCATTTGCACATCTGCATATTCGCACATCTGCACATTTAATTATTTCTAACAATAGTTGTAGCCGTAGCTTGCGCGGTAGGCATGATCAACAGATCATTAATGTTAACATGTTTTGGCCGCGACACTACAAACCATATCGTTTCGGCAATGTCTTGTGCTGCTAATGGCTCAAATCCGTCATACACTTTTTTAGCTCTTTCTTTATCACCTTTAAAGCGCACTTCAGAAAATTCTGTTTCAACTGCTCCGGGATGTATGCCGGTAACCTTAATGCCATGCTGCACCAGGTCTATCCGCATACCTTTATTTAAAGCGTCCACCGCGTGTTTGGTAGCGCAGTAAACATTCCCGTTAGGATAAACCTCTTTACCTGCTATCGATCCTATATTTACGATGTGCCCCTTACCATTAGCTATCATCCAGTTTGAAACCACCTTGCTTACGTATAAAAGGCCTTTAATGTTGGTGTCGATCATGGTATCCCAATCATCCAGATCGCCGTTTTGTATAGGGTCAAGGCCCTGGCTTAAACCGGCATTATTAATCAGCACATCAACCTTTTTCCATTTAGCGGGCAGGCTTTCAAAATTGCTTGTTACCTGTTCGCGGTCGCGCACGTCAAATGCGCAGGTGGCTACTTCTGTATTATGTTTCTTATTCAGATGTGCCGCCAGTTTTTCAAGACGATCTATCCGCCTGCCGGTTAGTATCAAATTATAACCCTCGCGCGCAAATAATTCTGCACAAGCTTCACCTATCCCTGCGGTGGCTCCGGTTATTAATGCAATTTTAGCCATAGGTATACTATAAATTCAGTGCGAAATTATGCTTTTTCATCGGGAATTAAATGTTTTTATACAGATAATGCTACCCGTTATTCAAAGTAAAGACTAAACATGAAACTATGCAGCGTCAATTTATTTAAAGGGCTTGCATAAGGGTGATTCTCATGTAACAAAACATCGCCAAAAGAGTTTGACAGCTTTATCTCGGGCGATAGTTTGAAAAACTCAAAATAGATATCACAACCCAGGCCAGCATCGTACGAGAAAAAGTGGCTGATATTTTTGAGTTGCTTATCTATCAGCGCGGCATCAGCATCAGCCTTTTTATTACCTCCGATAGCTTGCGAATATTTTAATCCGCCTATGATATATCCTCTAAAGTCACCTATACGGTCTGATTTAATTTTAAGCGCTAAAGGAATATCAAACGATGTGGATTGCACCGACTTTAGAGTACTTTGCCCGGTTGTATAGGTATAATTAATACTACGATCAGCAAAGATCAGCGAAGGGGTTACTCGTCCTTCTAAATGTTCTGTAAGGCGATAACGCGTCAAAAAGCCTACAGAAAATCCAACCGCATCGGGCGAACTGATACTTTTTAAAGGGTCGGTTACTTTAGCGCCGTTATTATCCAGGTAAGAGTTTTGCCAGGTGGGCGTTTTATCGATCTTAAAATAATTGGTCAGGTAACCAAAGCTAAAACCAAAACTAAGGTCCTTTTGATCTGCACCCCCACCCCACGCTGGTACCGACTGCGCGAACAGACAATTGGTAAAAAAAATCAGCAGCACAAGTAAGGGGTACCTTTGTTTGATCATTTAATACCGGTATAAATTGAACAAATACCAAACGCTAAAGGCCTGCATTTGGTATGTTTAAAGCCAACCTTATCCATAACGGCTATAAAATCCTCGCCATCAGGAAAAGCCGCTACTGATTCTGGCAAATAGGAATAAGCCCTTGAATCTTTCGAAAACAGCTTGCCTATACCCGGGGTGATATAGTTGAAGTAAAATTTATACAATTGTTTAACCGGGAAAACTTTGGGTTTCGAGAACTCCAGCACTACCGCTTTACCGCCCGGTTTTAAAACCCGGTTAATATCGGCCATACCTTTTTCTAAATTCTCGAAATTGCGTACTCCGTAAGCTACGGTTACGGCGTCAAATTCGGCAGCTTCAAAAGGTAGTTTTTCTGAATCGCCCAGTTTAATTTCAAACTTATGGCCCAGGTTACGTTTGGCTATTTTTTGTTTGGCGATGTCCAGCATCCCTTGCGAGATATCAACCCCAACAATTTTATCAGGATTTAGGATAGATAGCGCCTCGAACGCAAAATCGCCGGTACCGGTAGCTACATCAAGGATCAGCTTAGGCTGATCTTTCTTTAACTCATTAATAGCTTTTTTACGCCAGATGATATCGATCCCCAATGACATAAAGTGATTCAGGAAATCGTAGGTTTTAGAGATATTGTTAAACATGTCGGCCACCTGTTCTTTTTTGGTGCCCTGCTCCTGGCTATACGGAATTACGGTTTTGCTCATATGATGTGGCAAAGATAGGATTTAGAGATTAGTGATTGGAGATTAGAGGTTAGTTTTTTACGGTGGATATTTAAAGTTATGCAACAACTGATCGCTAATTAACCAATCTCTGATCACTTCTCCGTTAGGCGAGTTCTTTCACCATCCAAATAGTACAAGCAAAGTGCCCCGAATTACCCAAAGCATGATCCAACACTATGAACCCCGACTTTTCATACAGACTTACCGCCTTAGCCAACTGCGGGAAAGATTCTAAATATAAATGCGTATACCCTAATTTTGCGGCTTCTTCAAAACATCTTTCTATCAGCATTCTGCCAATACCTTTACCGCGGGTGGCTGCCGTTAAGTACAATTTTACCAGTTCTGCATAACCGGCAGGTAAGCCGTCCGTTGGGTATACGCCGCAGCCGCCTAATAAAACGCCGTCTTCTTCGGCCACCAGGTAAAAACTTTGAGGTTCGGCATTAAATAATTCAAATAGTTGGTCGGTGGTCGGGTCAGAATAAACTGTTCCTTCTTTTGGTACATCAAACTCTACCAGCGATTCGCGGATTATCCGCGCCAGTTCCACATTATCTTTGGGTTGTATATTTCTTATTGTGATTGACATGGTAAATGATTCAGAGATTATTTTTTTGATTCGTTAGCGGCCATAATAACTAATGCACGCTGATAAAAGCTTTGCATTTCCAGTTGCTGCTCTACCTCTTCCATCGCTTTCATGATATTATTTTTGGTATCGGTTAGCTGTGTTGTAGCGGCTATCATGATGTTCCATACCGGCTCCATTTTCGCTATCAGTTCCTTGCCTTTTTCGGTGAGCTGTACCAGGCGTTTACGTTCATCGGTTTTATCTTTTCCCGATCTGGTAAGTTTTAGTTTTTCAAGCTCTTTTAATAAAGCAATGGTTGATGGGTGGCTATAACCTATCTCGTTAGCCAATTCAACCACACTTTGTGCCGATTTTAAATACAGTGTATATACCACTGGGAACCATTTGGGCTCGAAATCAATACCATGCGCTTTATATATTAACAAACCGTCCTTGCGCATTCTTTCGGCAAGGCGTTGCATACGGGTAGCAATAGCTAATATCCCAATGTCATCTATTACACTCATACTAATTATTTGCTCAAATTTAACTGGTAAAACATAGTGTCGGTCAGCATTAACGGGAAATAGGACGGCAGGTCTTCCTTGGCTATCGGCTCAAATCCATTGCGTTCATAAAAACGGTGTGCCGCTTTTAATGCTTCTACAGTTCCTAATTGCACATCGGTTATTTGTTGATCACGGCAAAATTGCAGTAATACATCTAATAGTTTTTGTCCAGTACCCCATTCTTTGCCCCGGTAAGCTGCCTTAACAAACATCTTGCGTATGCAACCCGCGTTATGCCCAGTATTTATTAAGGCGATGGTACCTATCAATTCATCCTCAACAAAGGCACCCCAAAAACATCCGCCACCTACATGGTAATTGGTGTCGATATCCCTCAGATCGGGTTGTTCATTAATGGTTATAGATAAACCAAATTCTTTTTGTTGGATAGATAAAACAAGATCTATTACCTGCTCACAATATTCATTATGAATGGGCCTGATGGTTAATGTAGTTGTCATAGCAATTAATTATATGCAATTATACGTAGTTAACTACATATATTACAACATTTAATTATATTTCTGACAATTAAATGAAAATTTAAGCTTCTGAATTAAGTGCTAACAGCCCTTCAATATCTAACCGGCGGGTGTACATTTCGATTTCGCCATTAGCTTCGCGTGGCCATTCTTCTCGGGGTCTGTCCCAGTAAAGCTCCACACCGTTATGGTCAGGATCATCCAGGTAAATGGCTTCTGATACACCATGGTCTGATGCGCCTGTGATAGGGTATTTAGCATCGATCAATCTTTTCAGTATCGCGGCAAGATCCTTACGTTCAGGGTATAATATGGCTGTATGGAATAATCCCGGTGCATACTCTGGTGCAGGTGGCGCACCTTTACTTTGCCAGGTGTTTAAACCGATATGATGATGATACCCTCCTGCCGATATGAACGCGGCCTGGTCGCCGTATATTTGCATTTTCTCAAAACCCAGTAATCCGCAGTAAAAATCTAAAGATTTTTGCAGATCACTTACTTTTAAATGCACATGCCCGATGCGCGTTTGTGCAGGAATTTTATAATCGCTCATTTTTTTCAAGATTAATAATACAAATATAGATGTTTAAACATGTATTTATAGCAAGTGTTAAACAGTTTACAATTTGATGATACGAATATAAGCTACACAACTAATCTTCAATCTTTATTCACCAATCTTTAATTCACTATCTTTGCCCCATGATCATAAAATCTGCCGACTTTATTTGCAGCAATACCCAGATCTCGAAGCTTCCGCCGCCGGTAAAGCCCGAGTATGCTTTTATCGGACGCTCCAATGTGGGCAAATCATCGCTCATTAATATGCTGACCGGTAAAAAGGGGCTAGCTAAAACATCGCAAACGCCGGGTAAAACACAATTGATCAATCACTTTTTAGTGAATGATAACTGGTATATTGTCGATCTGCCGGGTTATGGTTATGCACGCGCATCCAAAACCAAAAAAGCCGACTGGAACAAATTCATCCAGCAATACCTGGACAAACGCGAAAGCCTGCAATGCGTAATGGTACTCATAGACAGCCGCCTTGATCCGCAGAAAATAGATATTGAGTTTTGTAACTGGTTGGGCGAAAAAGGCTTATCATTTGTTTTGGTGTTTACCAAGGCAGATAAACAGTCGAGCCTAAAAACAGATCAAAGTGTGGCTAAATTTAAAAAAGCATTACTGGAAACATTTGACGAAGTACCGCAGATTTTTATTACCTCGGCCGAATTACATGCTGGCCGCGATGAGATCTTAGGCTTTATTAGTACAATTAATCAGGATTTTGAGATACCGGATTATAAGACGTTTGATTAAAAACAGCATGTCATTGCGAGCGTAGCGTGGCAATCGCAAGGAGAAAAGCGTAGACTATGAAACGTGCGATTGCTTCGTTCCTCGCAATGACAAAAAAGATTTAGAATGAAAAAATACCTATCATTAGTAACCTTCTCGCATACCATATTTGCTATGCCATTTGCTTTTATCGGCTTTTTTTTGGCGATAACTACCACGCAGCACACCTTTGAATGGCAAAAGCTGCTGATGATGGTGTTATGTATGGTTTTCGCCCGTAATTCGGCGATGGCATTTAACCGTTACCTTGATCGTGATATCGATGCCAAAAATCCACGTACCAAAGTGCGTGACATACCTGCAGGCCGCATCACCGCGACATCGGCATTAACATTTACTATAACTAACTGCCTGCTGTTTATAGCTACAACTTATTTTATTAACCCGCTTTGCTTTTACCTTAGCCCTGTGGCTTTAGTGGTGGTATTGGGTTACAGCGCTACCAAACGCTTTACCGCTCTTTGCCATCTGATATTAGGATTGGGTTTATCATTGGCTCCTATCGGCGCTTATTTGGTGGTGACCGGCGAATTTGCGTTGCTGCCCATATTCTTCTCGTTAGCCGTACTATGCTGGGTAAGCGGCTTTGATATTATCTATGCCTTGCAAGACGAAGATTTTGACCGTTCCGAAAACCTGCATTCTATCCCCGCTTATTTAGGTAAGGTAAATGCTTTAAGATTGTCTACGTTCCTGCATGTGCTGTCGGCTATATTTATTATGCTGCCGGTGTTTTATACTACCGTAGGCTTATTATATTATGTGGGTATAGCGTTCTTCTGCGTAATGCTTACCTACCAGCACCTGTTAGTTAAGCCAAATGATCTTAGCCGCGTAAACTTTGCCTTTATGACTACCAACGGCATTGCCAGTGTGGTATTTGCGAGTTTGTTTTTGTTGGATAGGTCGTTGCTTGCGCATGGATTGTTGTTTGGGATGCATTTGTAGAGACTCAAGCTGAATAACAAAAATATTTATAACATGACAATTATTATTTTAGGCATATTACTGCTACCAATAATAATTTTATTAAATGTTCTGTTATTTCATGTACTGATAAGAAGTGCCATAAAACGAACCGTTAAACCTGCATTAGAAAAGAACCAGTTAGTTTTTGTTGATTACAAGTGGGTTGGTTTTTGGGATTGTGGCGATTTCAAAAATGACAGCATGGATTTTGCGCTTTTTAAAACCAGTTTAAACACATTAAATATTTACTCCTATCTTTTTTATAAAGACTTAGATGTAATAAAAAGAATCACCATAAAAATATATGTTGAAGGCTTAAGAGTTACTGAAGTTGAATTTAGCAGTAATCTTAAATGAATTCAAACTGAAACATTTTCCCGTTTCCTCACTTCCCAACTAATTCGCACATTTGCATATCTGCACATACGCACATCAAAACCATGATACATAAAAAAACACGCACCTATATACCTGCCGAATTAGAAATTAAATGGGAAAACCTGGAACCTTTATATAAAGACCTGGTTGAGCGACCTATAAATTCGGTTGAGGAATTAGAGCATTGGCTGCATGACCGCAGCGAGTTGGAAGCCGCTTTGGAAGAAGATTTTGCCTGGCGCTATATCCGAATGACCTGCGATACTAACAACGAGCAATTACTGGCCGATTTTCAGTACTTCGCTACCGAAATTGAGCCTAAGGCTGCACCATACAGCAACGAGTTAAATAAAAAACTGGTTGGCAGCCCCTATTTTGACCAATTGGATAAGGCTAAATATTTTGTTTACCTGCGTGGTATCAAAAAATCGTTGGAACTTTTCCGCGAAGAAAACATCCCTATCCAAACCGAGATACAAGTTGAGCAGCAAAAATATCAGTCCATCAGCGGATCCTTATCTGTACACATTGGCGATAAGGAATACACCTTAGAACAAGCTGCTGTTTTTTTAAAAGATACCGACCGTACCAAACGCCAGGAAGTTTGGGAGAAGATAACCTTCCGCAGATTAGAAGAGAAAGAAAAGCTAAACGATTTGTTTGATCACTTGCGCGTGTTAAGACATAAGGTTGCGCTGAATGCCGGCTTTGAGAACTTCCGCGATTATATGTTCCAGGCATTGGGCCGTTTTGATTATACCCCGCAAGATTGCTACGCTTTTCATGAAGCTATTGAGTTGGAGATAGTTCCTATTCTGCGTGAACATGCTGCAGAGCGCAAAAAAGCTTTAGATGTGGCCACGCTCCGTCCGTGGGATATGGATGTAAACACATCCGGCAAACCCGCTTTAAAACCGTTTAACAGTGGCGAGGAGCTGATCGAAAAATCTATCCAATGCTTCCGTAACATCAACAGTTATTTAGGCGAGCGTTTGGAGATCATGAAGGATAATAACCTGTTTGATGTAGAAAGCCGTAAAGGCAAAGCACCAGGCGGTTATAACTATCCGTTATCAGAAACTGGCGCGCCGTTCATTTTTATGAACTCGGCCAATACTTTTCGTGATCTGACCACCATGGTACACGAAGGGGGCCACGCTGTACATACCTTTTTAACTGCCGACCTGGAGTTGAACGACTTTAAACATTGCCCGTCAGAAGTTGCGGAGTTGGCTTCCATGTCGATGGAATTAATATCAATGGATAAATGGGATGTGTTTTTTGATAACGAAGAGGACCTGAAACGTGCCAAACGCGATCAGTTGGTTGATGTTTTGAAAACATTACCGTGGGTAGCCGTGGTAGATCAGTTTCAGCATTGGATCTATACCAATCCTGATCACCTGGCATCAGAACGTGCCGAAGCCTGGTTAAAGATCTACGAGCCATTTGGTGCCGGCTTTGCAGATTGGGACGGGTTAGAAGAAGCCGAAGCTAACTTATGGCAGAAACAGCTGCATATATTCGAGATACCATTTTACTATATCGAATATGGTTTCGCGCAATTGGGTGCCATTGCAGTATACAAAAACTATAAAGAAAATCCCGAGAAAGCCTTAGAGCAATACCTGAGTGCCCTAAAATTAGGTTACACCAAGACTATCAAAGAAATTTACGAAACAGCAGGCATCCAATTTGATTTCAGCGCAGCTTACGTAAAAGAATTAGCCGATTTTATTAAAGGCGAAATAGCTAAATTATAGCTATTAATTATCTAAAAATAAGATGGTTACATAATATCCATTTTCCATAAGGCGAAGTTTTGTAAACTTCGCCTTACTTGTCTATACCAATGTCATAAAACACCAAAACGGGCCACTTTGGTACGGTTTTAGGGCAAGTATAAGTATGAAAAAGATAATCTTAAGTTCCGCAGCATTTATATTATTCGCAGTAACAGGCTTCGCCCAGGAGTTAAAACCGGTAGCTATTGATAGCATGGTCACCGTGTCATTACCGGTGGCTTATCAAAAAACAGATACATTAGGTCAACAGGTTTTTTCTTCTAACTCGGCCTTAGGATATGTGGTGGTCCTAAGGACACCTAACGCGAAAAACACCGCACCGCTAAAAAGGGAGAACGACCTGGACAATGTATTAAAAGATAATGTCAAAAGTATACAAGCCGAATCAAACAACGCCAGCGCGCAGTTTGTACGGGATACCACCATTGGTAAGCTAAAGGCTAAAACCTTCACCCTGCAAACAGATAACGGCCAGGGCGATATCCAGTTCAGAAACATCGTATTGCTGTATACTAATGCCGCCAGTTATGTTTTTGAGTATGTATATCCAAATGCACGTAAAGATGTGATCGCTAATGATTATAAAGCATTTGTAAACTCTATAAAATTATCGCCAGAGCTGCAACGTAATGATCAATACCTGTCAAATGCAAAAGGTATGTCTCCGGTATTAATAACCGGTATATTGATATTAGCTGTAGTGCTGTTAGTAGTTTTCCTGTTGATGTATATTCAGAGGAAAAGAAGGTTGGCGTACGAGTAATAAATTCCTGCTTGTTATTTCCTTTAGATTAGCTTCAACAAGATAGTATAGGTTATTTTGTTGAAGCTAATCTAAAGGAGATGACAACTTTTTATTTTGTTAATAAACCTCTATTCCATTTAGGGGACTTTAAAAACTCCCGCTTCTCTGTCCACCATAACCAGATCACCGTAACCAGTACCCCAATTACAGATCCCGCTGTAACATCTTCAAAAAAATGCTGGCTTAAATACATTCGCGAATAACCCACCAGCATCGCCAGAAACAATAAAGGCAATCCCCAGAATTTATCTTTGCACCAATAAGTTATAACGATAGCTATTGAAAAAGCGGTTACGGTATGCCCCGAAGGGAAACTATGCAAGCTTAGTTGGTTTGTACCGGCCACAAAATGGATACGGCTTAACTGATCTTGAAAGTATAATTTAGGTCTCGGCGCATCAAAAAGATACTTTAATATTTGTGCCGATATGGAGGTTATAGCATAAGTGCTCACCAGTAAAAAGGCTTTGCGGTAGCTAAATAATAACATTATTACAGCCAGCGCGATAGTGGTTAAACCATCGCCGATATCTGTAATATAAGGCGCTATAGCATCGGCCCACGGCCAGTTACGGGCATTCACTGCGAAATAGATCTCTTCGCGGCTATAGGTCAGTTTTATAATTAAACAGGCTGCTATCAGTACCAGATAGGGTATAAAAAAGAACCTCAGTTTGTATAAAACAGCCTTTATTCCGATATTCATAGGTGCAAAGTAAGCATATACTTATATCCCAACAAAAAAATGGTTATGTTTGGTTTTAGCGGGACACAAATTAAGAAGAATGTCGAAGAGTATATTTCGTAAAAAATCAATCAGTAAAATATTATCAGATGTCGCCAGTGGTTTTAGCGATTCAGAACATTCGGGCGGCGCACATCTAAAAAAAGAATTGAACGTTAGGGACCTCACCCTAATGGGTATAGCGGCCGTAGTTGGTGCCGGTATATTTTCAACCATCGGCGAAGCTTCATTTTATGGAGGCCCGGCAGTTAGCTTATTATTCATCATAACCGCAATTACCTGCGGTTTCTCGGCCTTATGTTATGCCGAGTTTGCATCGCGCATACCGGTTGCGGGTAGCGCCTATACGTATGCCTACGCCTCATTTGGCGAACTGATAGCCTGGATAATTGGCTGGGATCTTTTAATGGAATATGCCATAGGCAATATCGCGGTAGCGATATCCTGGAGCGGGTATTTTTTGAACCTGTTAGAGGGCTTTGGTATCCACATGCCGGCTTATTTAACTATGGATTACTACTCGGCCTTTAAAGCCCATGAGCAGGTACAACACTTGACAGCCAGCGGTAACTTGTCACAAATAACAGATAGTTTAAAACAGGGTGCATCGGCATGGGCAACCGCGCCGGGCACAGGTGATTTTAAACTGATTGCCAATATGCCTGCTTTGGCTATCGTTATCATTATTACTTACCTGGTTTACATCGGTATACGCGAGACCAAGAAGGCTACTAATGCCATGGTATATTTAAAGATCGCTATCATCGTAGCGGTGATCCTTATTGGTTTCTTTTACGTAACACCGGCCAACTGGCATCCATTTATGCCTAACGGATTTAGCGGGGTGATGAAGGGTGTATCGGGCGTATTTTTCGCTTACATAGGATTTGATGCCATATCAACCACCGCCGAGGAGTGCGAGAATCCGCAACGCGATCTGCCACGGGGGATGATCTATTCATTGATCATTTGTACCATACTTTACATATTAGTGGCCCTGGTACTTACCGGGATGGTAAATTATAAAGATCTGCAAGTTGCAGATCCGCTGGCCTTTGTTTTCGGCAAGGTTGGGTTAAACAAAATAAGCTATGTAATATCCATAAGCGCCGTTGTAGCTACCGCCAGTGTGTTATTGATATTCCAGTTAGGACAGCCGCGAATCTGGATGAGCATGAGCCGCGATGGTCTGTTACCAAAAGCATTTTCGCGTATCCATCCTAAATATCATACGCCATCATTTGCGACCATTGTCACAGGATTTGTAGTAGCAATACCAGCCCTATTTATGAACTTAACAGAGGTTACTGACCTTACCAGTATAGGCACCCTATTTGCCTTTGTATTGGTTTGTGGTGGGGTGTTATTATTACCACGGGAAGCAGCACATAAAGGGCGTTTTCATTTGCCTTATATTAACTCTAAATTTATTATACCGGTGCTTTTTATAGTGGGAATGGTTACCTTTTGGAAGCCGATAATCGCATTATTTTCAGGCGATAACGCGCATGAGAACTTCCCAATGTTCTTGTTCATTATTTTAGCAGCGGTATTGACCGTTCTTGCCTTTATAAAAAACCTGTCGTTAATACCCGTATTAGGCTTAATAAGCTGTTTTTACCTGATGACCCAATTGGGCTACACCAACTGGCTGCGCTTCCTGATATGGCTTGTAATTGGCCTGGTGATCTATTTCACTTACAGCTATAAGAACAGTAAATTGGGGAAAGCCGCGTAGATGTGCAAATATGCAGATGTGCGGATGTGTAAATTACCTTGTATAAATTTAGCGATGCATGGGTGCCAAACCTCCTTAGTGTTATTTAAACACTAAGGAGGCGGTAAATCTAAAAATTATTTGCACATTTGCACATCCGCATATTTGCACATTCACAATGAGTTATATAGAGATCATAGGCTTTGTAGCCGCATTTAGCACAACCATTTCTTTCTTGCCGCAGGCCTTGAAGACCATCCGCACTAAAGATACATCAGGTATATCCTTATCTATGTACGCGGTGTTTACTTTTGGTACGTTCTTATGGCTAATCTACGGTATCATGACACCAAGCCTTCCGGTTGCCTTTGCCAATGCCATAACGTTTATATTGGCGCTAATTATACTTATTTATAAGATAAAATATAAATAGTTAAGCACCTTATAATTGCATATAAATTAATTAAAACACAACCCCGTTTTATTAGTTGTAGTTCTAACCCTATAAACTATAACTATGCAATATTTATACTTATTATCCCCTATTGTTGTATTTGGTTTAACTTTTTTCCTTTACAGTACCAACAAAATAAAAGTCATACCCCTATTTCTTTCGGCGTTAATATTTTCACCTTTCCTGTTTGCCCAACAGGTAAAACCTACTGATACTGTTAAAAATTCTAAAGGCCCTGTCAAAGAGCAATTAAAGCAGATCAAAGAAGCTAAAGTAAAATTATTATCAGACTCTGTAAATGGTGTGCCTAAAAAAAGCCCCCTTATTGATACCACCATCCAAAACAAATACGGCGACCTTTTAAACGACGACATCACACTAAATAAAAAATATCCGGTATGGAAACCAGCCCTTCAGGTTTTAGGAGTTAATGTGTTTACCTGGTCATTAGATCGTTTTGTGTTAAACCAGGATTTTTCACATATCGGGCCGGCCTCATGGAAATATAATATCCAACAAGGCTGGGAGTGGGATTCTGATAGATTTGGAATAAACTTTATCGGGCATCCTTATACCGGTTCAATGTATTTTAACGCGGCACGTTCGCAAGGGTATAATTATTTCCAGTCTATCCCATTTGCTATAGGAGGCAGCCTGATGTGGGAATATTTTGGCGAAACCACTAGACCATCTTATAATGACGTGATAAATACCCCTTTAAACGGCGCATTTCTTGGAGAAATATTTTATCGCTTAAGTTCTAACATTTTAGATGACCGTACTGCTGGTGGCGAACGGGCTTTTCGAGAAATTGCAGCAGGTCTGGTTGATCCGGTGCGTGGCCTTAATAGGTTATTACAGGGGAAATCTTTTAGAAGAACAACTAAAGAGGTTTATCAGAAAGAACCATTAAACATTAGCTTATTTACAGGTTTACATAAAATAAATACTGGCGATAAAACGGTTTTTGGAAAAGGCCCCACAGAGGTATTATTAAATATGCAATTTGATTATGGGAACCCTTTTGAGGATAGATATCGTAAACCGTTTGACTTTTTTAGGCTACGGACAGAGTTTAGTTTTGGTTCTGGTAGAAAGCTTTTAGATAACCTTACCGGTTATGGCGTATTATTTAGCGGCAATACTCATTACGGCAAAATGTCTATGTTATACGGATTATTTCAATATGATGATTACTGGGACAATAAAACTTTTGAATTAGGTGCTCTGGGCATTGGAGGCGGTTTATTTACCAAATATCCCATTAATAAAATCTCTACGATATATACTAATCTGCATTTAGCATTGGTTCCATTAGCGGGCAACAGCACACGTTTTGGCCCTGATACAACACAATTTAGAGATTACACCTACAACAATGGTATAGAGGCTAAATTTGAAACAACCGTAAACTTAGACCAAACTGTTAGCGCATCTTTTGTTTACTATTATTTCTTAATGCACACCACTGTAGGCCAGGCAGGCAATAACAGTATAAGCATACTTAAACCACGAATTACTTTCCAAATAGTTAAGAATGTAAGTTTAGGCTTCGAACATTTTATATATTTTGATGATCGTTATTTAAAAGACAACCCTCGCGTATCTTCAGTAAGAACAGAACAGAAAATATTTGTATTGTGGTTTCTGGAAGACCAACAACGTAAAGGAAGATACAATTAAAGCTGTAATGATATTTACAGTTGCATGGCAAAACTAACACCGCCCATTCCTTCCTGATAAGTAGGCATAAAGGTTATTGTATGGCCCTTTTTATCAGTGTGAGTTAGCGCATTACGAATATATGGGTAAACCAGATAAGACAATTTAGTTGATATAATTCCTAACCCGGCACCGGCAACTACGTCACTAAACCAATGATCACGGTTATACATTCTGAAAACTCCTGTAGTTACAGCTAAAGAATAGCCTATAACTGTATAAACCGGTGATTTTGAAGAATATTCCTGAGCCAGAAATTCGGCACCCATGAAAGCATTACCGGTATGACCAGATGGAAATGATAAGTAGTCGCTTCCATTAGGCCTTAATCTATGAGTGATGTGTTTAGTACCGAAAGCGGTTATACCAAAGATACCTGCAGACAAGCCTAATAATGCAGTTCTATCAATAAACGTATTTTTACCGGCTACACCCACAAGGTTTAGTCCATAAACCATTGCTACAGATCCAAACTGGAAGTAGTTCTCTAATTTAGAATGGAAATCAGCTCCTGTTTTATTGGTTTCTGATTGTACAAAAAAATCAATACGGCGCAACGGATGAACAGCTAATGTTAGCACGCCGTAGGTAATTGCCACTCCGGGAGCAACCAATGCCCATGGTTTTGTATGTAGCTTTTTAACAGTATCAGGTGCTGTAAGCAGGTCCTTTTTTATTGTATCGCCAATATTTTTTTTCGTCGTATCGGTTACTTTCTGTGCATTTACACTTAAGCATATCAGGCATAAAAATGAGATCAATATATTCTTCATGGACTTATAACAACAGAAGTTAAAGTTACTTTAACAATCTGTATTAATATTGAAGTAATATAACCTTAATATACATTTATTGTTTTAGCCGGGAAATATACGGGTAATCTCAATCGACTCGGGCGCTGCAAGCATTAACGGAACTTTCTCAATGGTAACAAAGCTCAGGTCAAGCCCAAAGCCACGTTCTTCTGATAAGCTAATCTTTTTAAGATAGGCATAGAAGGCCATGATAAACTTCTCGTAAAACGATAGGCTATGTGAGCGAGAAAGCACTTTCTCTATTACAACGAATCTAAAATCGCCTACTATCTTGTGTTTATTTAATGATTGGTACTTGCTGGTAATATCAACCTCGCCGTTTTTAACCAGGTCTTCGACAACCCTTCTAAACAACAGATTTATCTGCTGCTCAATACGAAAACCTAATTTAAAGTCGATCCTGATCAGCTTATTAGGTACCAGCACATCAACCTCGTATTCTTTTTTATAAGGCTCGTCAACCACATCAACGTGTACCAGCCAATAAACATCGGCGCGTTTGGGTTGCTTTTGCAGGATAGAGTAAATAATTTTCGATTCGACCTCTGAGTTAAAGTTAGCACTGGTTAAATAAACCAACTGCGACGCGTATTTAGGAACGGTCTCATCGTCGCTTAATTCTTTGATGATATTATAGTAATCGTCTATCTCAACAAACTTAACATAGCGGTTCCTGATCTTACGTGCGGTATGCCAGGTCCACATTACCGAGAACAAAACAGCGCCGATAGATAGCGTAAACCAGCCACCGTCTTTAAATTTATTTAAGTTACCGTATAAAAAGGTTCCTTCAATAAGCATATAAAGCACCAAAAATAGATTTACAATATAGCCAGGTACTTTTTTGCGCCTTAAAAATTTTGAAACCAATATAGTGGTCATTAACATAGCTACGGTTATACTTAAACCATAGGCAGCTTCCATTTTTGCCGATTCCTGAAATAATAAAACAACACCAATACAACCTGCACACAATAGCCAATTAACGCTTGGTACATACAACTGGCCTTTTTGCTCGCTCGGATAATTGATTTTTACTTTAGGCCATAAATTTAATCTTACAGCTTCAGCGATAAGCGTAAATGAACCTGATATCAATGCCTGGCTGGCAATAATAGCGGCTATGGTTGCAATGCCAATCCCAAATATCAAAAACTCTGGAGGCATGATCTTGTAGAACGGATTTTGTAAATTAAGGTCAATCACTTGCCCATTATGCTGTAACAGCCATACCGCCTGCCCCAGGTAGTTTAATATTAAACAGGTTTTGACATAGATCCAGCTTATCTGTATATTCTTACGTCCACAATGGCCCAGATCAGAGTATAATGCCTCTGCCCCTGTAGTACAAAGGAATACCGCACCCAAAATAATAAAAGCATGATAATTACTACTGGTTAATAATTTGAACGCGTAATATGGATTTAATGCTCTTACAATAGTTAAGTCCTGGGCAATATAGGTTATACCTAAAATACCCATCATACTAAACCAGATAAACATAATAGGGCCAAACGCTTTACCTACTGTTGATGAGCCAAACTGCTGTATAATAAACAAAAAGGCTATGATAGCTATAACAACAGGCATGGTATGCAAATGCGGAAACTGGGGTACCAAGCCTTCAATTGCTGATGATATGGTAATTGGCGGGGTAATAATACCATCGGCAAGCAGCGCGCAGCCACCTATTATTGCCGGTACAATTAACCATTTTGCTTTACGTCTAACCAAAGAGAACAATGAGAAAATACCACCCTCGCCTTTGTTATCCGCCCGAAGCGTTATCACCACATATTTTAAAGTGGTTTGCATGGTAAGTGTCCAGAAAATACAGGAAACACCACCTAATACTAAAACATCTTTAATGGGTTGGTTGCCAACAATGGCTTTGAAAACGTATAGAGGAGAGGTACCGATGTCCCCGTAGATAATTCCTAAACTGATAAGGAGCCCAGCGGCCGTCAGTTTTTGTAGATCTTTATGTTGCGACACTATCTTAATTTAATGCCACAAAAATATTAAAATATTTGGGTTACAACTTAAAAAATCTGCAAACGTATAAGTATCTTGTTTATTACTTCGAAAAGTGCTTTTGTTAAATTTTGTTAAATCGTACAATTATGCGCTAATAATTGAAATTGATGAAAGGTTTATTTATACTTTTGTGAAAGAATATTAATCGTTAGGTATGAGGAGAACATCTACTCAAGTTTTTTCATGGATATTGATAATTGCTACGGCGATATCCATGAATTATGGCTTTGCGCAACCGCCTCAACGCGATACTTTAAGCTATTCTTTACTAAAAAAGAAGCCTAAAAAGAGTCCTTTAAATTTCACTCTGCCGCCTATAAAACCTGGGGTTATATCCAATACAAAGCTTGTTGTACCCAGGCCCGATGATAAACTATTAAGCAATGTTGAGGTATATCCTAACCCTATAACCGACCAGATCAACATTAAATATGTGGTTTCACGTAACTCAAATGTAACTGTTAAGATGGTTGATGTATTGGGTAATGACGTCATGGTGCTGTTCTCGCAACGGGTTGAGCCCGGCGAACAAATCATTAACCGACTGGTAAGCAATAAATTAAACCGGGGTTTTTACTTCATCAGGGTTGTTGCAGGTACAGAATCTGTTATAAAACGTATATCTATTCTTTAAATAATGAGTGATTGAGTGAATTAGCGAATGTGTGAATATTTGCTGATCATTTAGTGAATGAATATTGATAGGTTATTCCCATTAAAATAAAACCATTCATTAATTTAGCCTTTATTTAAAATCATTCGCTCATACACTCATTGTAAAATATGAAGATCATCGCTATTGGCCGTAACTATGCCGAACATGCTAAAGAACTAAACAACCCAGTACCTACCGTCCCAGTAATATTTTTAAAGCCCGATACCGCTTTATTAAAAGACAACAAGCCATTTTATCATCCTGATTTTTCTGAAGATATCCACCATGAACTGGAAGTGGTATTAAAGATCAGCAAGGAGGGCAAACATATCAGCGAAAAATTTGCAGCAAATTATTATGAAGAAATAGCCTTGGGCGTTGACTTTACCGCCCGCGATATCCAATCACGCCATAAAGAAAAAGGCCTGCCGTGGGAGCTGGCAAAAGCATTTGATCACTCTGCCCCTATCAGCAATTTTGCACCCAAAACGCAATTCGCCAATATTTATGATCTCAACTTCCATTTAGATGTAAATGGCCAAAACAGGCAAGTTGGCAATACGCAAAACTTACTTTTTTCGTTCGAGTATATTATAGCATTTGTTTCTAAGTACTTCACCCTAAAGAAAGGCGACCTGATTTTTACCGGTACCCCGGCAGGTGTGGCCAAAGTAAATGTTGGCGACAGGTTGGAAGGGTATTTGGAAGAGGAGAAATTGCTTGACTTTTACGTGAAGTAGTAGAATGCTACTCACCCGGTCTGCGCTTCGCTGGACCTGCTCTCTCTTCGCCTACGGCGGAAAGAGGGAAAGAAAAGAATAATTTATAACCAACCCTCTTTATCGCTTGCGAAAGAGAGGGTCGACAAGCGGAGCGATGTCGGGGTGAGTAACCGCCCGAAACAATAAATAAAACCACAGCCTATAATATCTGTATATATACTTAATGAAAAAACATTTCTGCCTCTTATTATTAATACTTTGTGATCTTTCTATATCCGCCCAAACAGCCATACAAAGCAGGGAATACCCCAAAAACTTTTTCCGTTACCCGCTTGATCTGCCGCCAAGCACTGCGGGTGGTTTCGGCGAACTAAGACCAAACCACTTCCATGCCGGGTTAGATTTCAGGACCAACCAACAAAGCGGTTACCCGGTACATGCCGCTGCCGATGGTTATGTATCACGTATACGGGTACAATTTGGTGGCGGTGGTAATATCGTCTACATCAACCATCCTAACGGCTACACTACCGTTTATATGCATAATGAGCGGTTTAGTCCGCAGATAACCAAAGTATTGCGCGATTACCAATACCAGCATCAACAATACGATGTCGACTTTAACCCACCACCCGGACAAATAGAGGTTTGCCAGGGCGATGTGATCTCTATTTCAGGACGATCAGGCGCGGTTGAAGGACCGCACCTGCATTTCGAGATCAGGGATACTAAAACCGAGCAAACAATTAACCCACAGCTATTCGGCATTACCATCCCCGACAGGGTGGCGCCCACCATAAGCGCCATAGGCATTTATCATTTAGATGGTAAACCTTTTAGCGAAAATACACAGCACCAGTTTTTATCGGTAGCTGGTGCTTCGGGCAGTTACCATTTGGTGCAGCCAAGAGTATTAGAGTTAACCGGCGATATTGGTTTTGGCATTTCTGCAGTTGATATGAACAGCGCTTCCGCTAATCGAAACGGGGTCTATTCCGTTCAGTTAAATTTAGACGGCAAACCGGTTTATACTTTTGCGCTGGAGCGTTTCGCATTTGATCAAACTCATGCAATAAACGGCTATATTGATTATCCCACCTTTTTAAACGCGCATCGTTTTATACAAAAATGTTTTATACCGCCGGGCAGCAAGATTACGCTCTATCCACAATCTGTAAACCGGGGGATCATTAATTTTAACGATGATAAGCTGCATGATGTAGAATATGTGGTTAAAGATGTGGCTGGCAATACCTCTACTTTAAATTTGAAAGTACAGTCCAAACATATACCTGCACCTGCGGCAGTGTTCAAATCGCCTGATAACGCTTTATTTCATTATGATAAAGTAAATGAATTTGGCACTGACAAAGTTAAAGTGATCATAGCACCCGGTAATTTGTATGACGATCTGGACTTTAAATACGCAGTATTACCTCAAAAGCCGGGCGCTTATTCAATAACCCATCGTATCCATAACAGGCTTACGCCTATTCATGACAAATATGACCTTTGGATAAAACCTGATGTTGACCTGGGTGATAAAGCAGATAAGGCCGTAATTGTTGGTACCGGTGGCGTATGTGATAGCTGCAAATACGAAAATGGTTATGTTAAGGGGCGTGCCCGTGCTTTTGGCGATTATTATATCACGCTGGATACCCAGGCACCTGATATCAGCCCGCTAAATATTCATAATGGCAGTAATTTGTCTAAATCAAAAGGTATCTTCTTGAAAATAGGAGATAACCTATCGGGCGTAAAAACATACAATGGCAAAATAGATGGTCGGTGGGTTTTAATGGAGTGGGATTACAGAACTAAAATACTAAGTTATACCTTTGATGATACCGTGCCTGCCGGTAAACACAAGTTTGAGTTAACCGTAGGCGACGCTAAAAATAACGTTTCACAATTCACAGCAGAATTTAGCAAGTAATTTAGAGGTGTCATTAATTAATAGAAAGATAATAATTGATAAAAGTATTGAACGATCAAGACTGGTTTGTGAACTAAATTTTGACGTGAACTTTTTCTACGTCATGACTTATTTTTTAGCATTAATTTTCCCTTTTGCTTCAATTATGATCTGGTTTTTCCCAAAAAGAAATAACGGCCCCTTGGGCTTAGGTGATCTTTTAATGCTCTTGGTTGATCTGTGGCTATTACTGCATCTTTACTTGATGAACAAAATGGTAGTAGTTACAGGCAATTCTCTTGAAAGCAATAAACATTGCATCACAGAAACACTTGAAGAAAGATACTCAGGAATTGAATTTAGTTCTGAAAACCCCAATGTTATCACTGTGCAAAAACCAGATGGCTGGATTAGAAGAGGAAAAATAATTACGATTATTTTAAACAACAATGATCTATATATTAACACACTTAGTACCGCCCGATGGGGTAGTCTATCTTCCTTTTTAGGTCCTATAGATTATTTTAGAAGTAAAAGCATTGCAAAATCTTTTAAATTGGCTCAACAATAAATTATTATGGCAACACTTAAAGCAGGCGACAAAGCCCCAAATTTTACCGCGAAAGACCAAAATGGCAAAACAGTTTCTTTAGCTGATTTTAAAGGCAAAACCGTTATTCTATATTTTTATCCAAAAGATGATACCCCGGGCTGTACTGCCGAGGCTTGTGATTTCAGGGATAATTACCAGTCGTTAATTGGTAAAGGTTTCGAAGTGATCGGTGTAAGTACAGATGACGAAAAATCGCATAAAAAATTCGAGACCAAATATAGCCTGCCCTTCCCGCTAATTGCAGATACCGATCATAGCATAGTGGAAGCATACGGTGTTTGGGGCGAAAAAAATAATTATGGCAAAAAATATATGGGCACCATACGCACCACTTTTATTATTGATGCCGATGGTAATATTAAGACCGTAATTGATAAGGTTGATACCAAAGCGTCGTCGCAACAGGTGTTGGATCTGTTATAAGCCCCTCTTAAACGGCGAAGCCTTCATTAACACCCAATATATTGGATCGTTAATACTCCTCACTGATAGGGAGGACTTTACATAATGTTAAAAAATGACAGTCAAAAAGTCTCCCCTGCCGGGGGAGATTTAGAGGGCGCGGTTGCCATAAGCAAAATAATAAGTATTTTAGCGCCAATAGCTATTTAAAACAAAAAGCTTAAATAGCTATTATACTAAAAAAATAATTTTAGATATGCCTACACAGGTTGAAGATGCAGAGATACTAAGCCAGTTCCAGGATGAGAGAACCCGTAACGCCGCTTTTAATTTACTGCTTAATAAATATCAGCAAAAAATTTACTGGCATGTGCGCCGTATGGTTATTGATCATGATGACGCTGATGATCTGGTACAGGATGTATTTATCAAGGTTTGGAAAAACCTGGCCGGTTTCCGTAATGATTCACAGCTTTATACCTGGATGTATCGCATAGCCAGCAATGAGTGTATCACCTTTCTCAACAAGAAAAAACAGAGAAACAATATTTCTATTGAGGACGAAGCTTATAATTTAGCAGATACTCTGGCCGATTCTTCGTATTTTAACGGCGACGCGGCGCAGAAAAAACTACAGAACGCCATACTTACATTGCCTGAAAAACAACGATTAGTATTTAACATGAAATACTATGATGATATGAAATATGAGGAAATGTCGCAGGTATTGGGTACCAGTGTCGGCGCGTTAAAGGCATCTTTCCATTTAGCAGTGAAAAAAATAGAGGCTATTTTATTAGCAGAAGATTAAATTTAAAATGTTATTAAACCTTTTCATCTAAATTTCATCTATAAGGTTATCATGGCAAGCGAGAAAGAAAATAAGGAATGGCTAAATGAATATACGCTGCTTAAACAGGTTAATACAAACAACCCGTTTACAGTGCCCGATAGCTATTTTAGTGGGTTAGATGAGCGTATAAGATCTGCAATAAAGCTGGATGAATTGAAAAACTCAATTTCGCCGGACTGCTTTACTATACCTGAAAATTATTTCGAAAATTTAAGTAACAACATACAAAGCCGTATAGCGGTGGAGGAGATTTTGGATAAAACTCCCGAAGGCTTAACCGTACCGGAGAATTATTTTGAGAACTTAAGCAGCAATATACAAAGCCGTGTTGCAGTAGAAGAAGTTTTAAATACCGAAGATACCGGCCATACCGTTCCGGCAAATTATTTCGAAAATTTAAGTAATAACATACAAAGCCGTATAGCTGTAGAGGAATTATTAAACACGGATAATGGTTTAACTGTCCCTGCAAATTATTTTGAGGAACTAAGCAGCAAAATACAAAGTCGCTTAGTGGTTGAAGAAGCATTAGTTAATGCAGAAGATACATTTACCGTTCCGCAGGACTATTTTGCACAATTAAACCAAAACATTCTTAACAAAACCGTTAAACAGGATTCAGTTAAACGCAAAGGCGCGGTAATAAGAATGTTATCGTCAACTGCATTTAAATATGCTACTGCGGCATGTTTGATCTTAACAGTAGGTGTCGGAGCGTTTTTAAAGTTAGAATCGCCCGAGGCTGTGCATGACCGTTCTTTCTTACACAAAGAATTATCAAACATACCAGTGAGCGATATCCAAAACTATCTGGAAGAAACTGTTGATGGTGGCGATACTCAACATACTGTTACTTCTGAGAACCTATCGGTTAGCCCTGACGAGTTGAAAGCCGCTTTACAAGATTATACCGACCAATAAATATGACAGTGAATAAGTTGTATAAACATGTTTTTGTTATATTGTTAATGTTGGGTATGGGCTATACCGCTTATTCGCAAAACTTGCGTACGCGCATGCCGTTTCGTGAACAAAAAGTTGCTACTAAAGAAACAAGGGCATTAAACCCCGGTATGCGGCGCATACAGGTGGTTAAAGAATCGTTTTTAGGCAAACAACTTTCGCTTACCCGCGAACAAGGCGAACATTTTTGGCCCCTGTACCGTCAATATCAAAGTGAGATCTTCGAGGTAAGGCGCTTAAAACGCCTCAATAATTCTGATTCACAGGCTAACGGTGCTGAACAAGTAAAGCGGGACCTGGATTACGATACACAACTGGTAGATATCCGCAAGCATTATAATGAGGAGTTTATGAAGGTTTTACCCCCTGAAAAGGTAAGCCAGCTAATTAAAAGCGAACGCGAATTTAATGATGAGCTGGTAAGAAAGCTGCATGAACAAAATTCGGTTAAACCCTGACCATAAAATATTTTAACAAACAATACAAAAGGCTTACCGCATAAAGTGGTAAGCCTTTTGTATTTTTGCGCGATATGCTTACCCTTCGTCAGTTATTCTTAGCCAACAACGCGCAAACTACAGACTTCCCGCTTCTGCTGGAGTTTGAACGTGCCGAAGGTGTCTATTTATATGACAATGAAGGTAGGGCTTATATCGACCTAATATCAGGCATTGGCGTAAGTAACCTGGGCCATAGCAACCCGCAGGTAATTCAGGCTATAAAGGATCAGGTAGATAAATATATGCACCTGATGGTTTATGGCGAGTACGTGCAAACCCCGCAAGTGCGTTTTGCCGAGAAACTGGTATCGATATTGCCCGACAATCTACAGTCGGTATATTTTGTAAACTCTGGTGCCGAGGCTGTTGAGGGTGCCTTAAAATTAGCCAAGCGTTTTACCGGCAGGCAGCAAATTATCGCCTGTAAAAACGCTTATCACGGCAGTACACATGGCGCTTTAAGTGTTATGGGTAACGAAGATTTTAAGCAAGCTTATCGGCCTTTATTACCCGGGGTTAATTTCATAACATTTAACAGCACTGCCGATCTTGAACTGATTACCGGAGAGACCGCCTGTGTGATCATCGAGACCATACAAGGCGAAGCCGGTATCCGCGTACCCGATATAGCCTATATGCAGGCCCTGCGTAAACGCTGCGATGAAACCGGCGCACTCCTGATATTAGATGAGATCCAAGCCGCGCTGGGCCGTACCGGCAAGCTGTTCGCGTTCGAGCATTTTGATATCGTACCTGATATATTGCTTTTGGCAAAAGCCCTGGGTGGCGGTATGCCTATCGGCGCCTTTATATCGTCCAATAAAATAATGGACGCGCTTAAAGAGAACCCGATACTGGGCCATATTACCACATTTGGCGGACACCCGGTGTGTTGCGCTGCAGGCTTAGCCGCTCTTGAGGTTTTGTTAGATAAAAATCTTGTAAGCACAGTAGCTCAAAAGGAAATCTTAATGCGCAGCCTACTGGTTCACCCTGCTATAAAAGGCATTCGCGGTAAAGGGTTGATGCTGGCTATCGAGCTGGATAATTTTGAACTCAATAAAAATATAATAGACCGCTGTATAGCCAACGGTGTAATTACCGACTGGTTCCTGCATTGCGATAACGCTATGCGGATAGCCCCTCCGCTTATCATCACTCCAGATGAGCTTAAAAAAGCATGCGAAGTTATCGTAGAGGCCTGCACACACTATTCTTAGCCCGCAATTAAATTTCTTGTAGCGAAGTCATTTTTTCGCGATCTTATAGCTTTTGGTATGGTTTGTGCAAAATATACCGTATACTGTTAAAAGTGCGTTTTAAATACTAAATATTGGGTTTTCTGCGAGTAAATGCACGGTTTTTCAGTCAGTATACTATACAATAACTAAAACATCTACAAAAAAGCATGGCCCTTACCAACATACTACCAAAAAACATGAAAATAGCCTATATTTCAACCTATCCCCCACGCGAATGCGGAATTGCTACGTTTAATCAAAACTTAATGCGAGCCATTGGCGCCAATTTTCCGGAAAGACGAGGGGTAATAAAGGACGATTATGTGGTAGCGCTAACAGACTCTGAAGACATCCATCAATATGAGTACCCCGATGAGGTAAAATACATCATCCGCCAAAACCATCAAAAAGACTATATAAGAGCAGCCAACTATATCAATACAAGTATTGCTGATGTTTGCATAATGGAGCATGAGTTTGGTATTTATGGCGGCGAAAGCGGTATTTATATCCTGCCTTTGTTAAACCGTTTAGAAAAACCTTTAATATCTATCCTTCATACCATATTAAAAGACCCAAGTTACGTTCAGCGTGTTATCATAAGGGAGATAGCGGAGCAGTCTGCCAAGATAATTGTGATGAGTAACAGGGCACAGGAGTTTTTAACCACCATTTATGATATCCCTGCTGAAAAGATACAGATCATAGAACATGGCGTGCCCGACCTGGAAGCACCGGAAGATAACCCGGTTAAGAATTTAACCCCGTTTAAAAACCACAGGGTGTTACTGACCTTTGGGTTAATCAGTCGTAACAAAGGCCTGGAAACGGTTGTCAGGGCACTGCCCCGCATAGTGAAAGATCATCCTGATGTTATGTATGTGATATTGGGTAACACACACCCGGGTGTTATCAAAAACTCGGGCGAGGAATATCGTGACCATTTAAAAACCTTAGCCAACCAATTAGGTGTGTCGCAGAACCTGAGCTTCGTGAATAAGTTTGTGACCGAAGAAGAACTGATCCAATACTTAACAGCTGCCGAGATCTATGTTACCCCTTATTTAAATGAGGCGCAGATAACCAGCGGAACACTATCATACGCGGTTGGTGCCGGGGCAGCTGTGGTATCAACACCGTACTGGCACGCTACAGAATTGTTAGACCATAACCGCGGCCGTTTATTCGACTTTAAAAATGCTGACGCACTGGCTGATATCGTAATTGAATTACTGGACCAGGAACGTGTATTGAATGAATTAAAACAAAACGCTTACGAGTACGGCTTGCACTTACGCTGGCCTGTTGTAGGTGCAGAATTTATAAAAGTAGCGCAAGAGGCATGTGTCGAACATGATTTCAGGGACAAGATCTTAAAGAACAGTATTGTCGATCCGGAGATCATGCCTAAGTTTAGCCTGGGCCATGTGTTACGCTTAACAGATGATACCGGTATAGTGCAACATGCCAAATACGGTATACCTAATTTAAAAGAGGGATATTGTTTGGATGATAACGCCCGCGCGTTAATTATGGCTATAATGGCCCATAAACGCAGTAATAGTAAAGAGGCCTTTGAGTTATTGCCTATCTACCTGAGCTATATTCACTATATGCAGACGGATGATGGCAATTTCCGTAATTTTTTAAGTTTTAGTCGTGAATACCTGGATAAGGTAGGTTCTGAAGATTCATTTGGCCGCACCATATGGAGTTTAGGCTACCTGATAGCTTACGCGACAAGTAATTCTTATAAAGAATTTGCTACCGAGATCTTTCAGCGTTCCATACCTCATTTTAAAGCATTGGCACATTTACGCGGTATGGCAAATACCGCCATAGGTGTTGCATTATACCTGCAAATGCACCCTACCGACGAGGGTATGGTAAATGAACTGGTAAGATTAACAACACCATTGGTTGAAGCTTATGAAAATACATGCTCTGACGATTGGGAATGGTTTGAAGAAAGTATGACCTATGATAATGCAATATTACCATTGGCGCTTTTACATTCTTGCCAAATAACCGGTAATGAACGGGTTAGGGAGATAGCTTTAAAAACAATGAATTTTCTGGATAACTTAACACTATCAAACGGCTATTTAAGCCCGGTAGGTAATGATGGATGGTATCACCGTGGGGGTAAGTTCCCTACTTTTGATCAGCAGGCTATTGAAACAATGGCCATGGTGTTAATGCATTTCCAGGCATACCAGCTGTTTCGCAAGCCGGAGCATATCGAGAAAATGTTTTTATGCTACAAATGGTTCCTGGGCGAGAACACCTTACGCGCACCATTATATGACCATGAAACCAAAGGCTGCTGCGACGGCTTATTGCCAACAGGTATTAACCGCAACCAGGGCGCAGAAAGCACACTGGCTTATTTAATATCGCACCTTACCGTACTGCAGGCATTCGAGTTAGAGTACGAATATAACCGGTTCCCTAAAAAAATGGTAAACGCCAAATAATGAAAGTAGCCGTATTAGCTCCCGTAGCCTGGCGCACACCGCCCAGACATTACGGGCCGTGGGAACAGATATCATCTAACATAGCAGAAGGCCTGATTAAACTGGGCATTGAAGTTACTCTTTTTGCTACCGGCGACTCCTTAACTGCCGGTAAATTAGCTTCTGTTTGCGAAAAAGGATATGAAGAAGACAGATCGCAGGATGCTAAGGTTTTGGAATGCCTGCACATCAGTAACCTGATGGAACGCTCGCGCGAGTTTGATATTATCCATAACAACTTCGACTTCTTGCCGCTGACCTATTCGGGCTTGATAAAAACGCCGGTTATTACCACCATTCATGGTTTTTCGTCGTCACGGATCATTCCGGTTTATAAGAAGTATAATCCTATAAATAATTATGTATCTATAAGCAATAGCGACCGCAGCGCCGAGTTGAATTACCTGGCTACGGTTTATAACGGGATAGATACCAAGGATTTTAAGTTTAACAATCATCCACAAGATCATCTGCTTTACTTTGGGCGCATCCATCCGGATAAAGGAACTGCCGAAGCTATTGAGATCGCCAAAAAAAGTAAACGCAAACTATTAATAGCCGGCATAGTGCAGGACGAGGCCTATTTTAAAGAAAAGATAGAACCCCAGCTTAATGACCAAATAGAGTTTATAGGCAGTGCCGGACCTGAAAAAAGAAATTCATTATTGGGCAATGCACTTGCATTATTGCACCCTATCAATTTTAACGAACCCTTTGGTTTAAGCGTAGCCGAAGCCATGCTTTGCGGCACTCCGGTTATTGCCTTTAACAGAGGATCTATGCCGGAGCTGATCAAACATGAAGAAACAGGGTTCCTGGTAAATACCGTTGAAGAGGCTGTTGAGTCGGTACAAAACCTAAAAAATATTAGAAGACAAGATTGCCACAATTGGGCCAATGCCCAATTCTCTTGCGATAAAATGGTTGATGATTACTTGGGGTTATATCGGCAGATATTGGGGAAATAGATATACCAGATTTACGAAGTTTTAAAAACTTCGTAAATCTTTCTACGTGACAAAAAAGGTTACTTATCAGCTGTAATAGCTTCTTTCTTATTTTGCTTATCCTCTTTCTTAGTAACCGCGGCGTCCTCTTTAAACTTGGCTATCAGTTCGTCCAAATCAATCTCTGCGAACGAGGTGGAGTAATCCGATAAACCGTAAGGGATGATCAGTTTATTATTATTAATGATAGACCCGCAAGAGTAGATCACGTTAGGCACATAACCCTCGCGTTCATCGCTGTTAGGGATCAATATAGGCTCTCTAAGCCTTCCAATTTCAACTTCGGGGTCATCCAACTTAAATAAGCTTGCACCTAGCACATAGCGGCGCATAGGGCCAACACCGTGGGTAATAATTATCCAGCCATGCTTGGTTTCAATCGGCGATCCACAATTGCCTATCTGTACAAATTCCCAGCTAAATTTTGGTTTTTGTAGTAAGATGGGTTTTTCCCAGATATTGATCTTGTCAGAGTACATGATATAGTTATTGCAACCATCAATACGCGACATCATCACATATTTTCCATTTACTTTACGGGGAAAAAGTGCGAGGTTTTTGTTCTGCGCGCCATCGCCATATAAAGGCATGATCTTGAAATTATAAAAATCGGTGGTTTGCAAAAGTTTAGGCATGATCAATGCCCCATCATAAGCAGTATAGGTAGCGTAATAAACCCGGCTGCCATCCTCATTTATAAAATCAACAAAACGGGCATCTTCAATACCTTTACGTTCATATTCTGATATCGGGAATATTACCCTGTCTGATATATCAGTATCCAAAGAGAAAACGATCTCATAATAAGAATCGGCCAGCCAAAGTACTTTATCATACTCCAGCTTTTTCATATCGCTTTCCTGTAATTTTTGCGAATCCATAATGATACGCCGCAGGTTGGAATACTCAAAATGATGATCCAATTTCGATTCCAGGTCATGCAGGATATCTATATTGATTTGGGTGATAGCTGCCTTTTCAAAGAAAAGTTTTTTATTATAGACCGCATTACGCACAATCTCGGCCTCGTCAATATAATTCCCGGCAGGTAAAACGGTGATGTTATTATTCTTATCGATCAATGCACGACGAAAGGTGATGGACGAAATATGCCCCTCGCCTACTGCCCTGAAACTCATAATTACCCTACGCTCGCCTTCTGTTAATTCGTTTTGATCAGGATCCTGCACGATTGACGGATTAAAGAATGCAGCTGACTCGATGGAGTACTCATGCGTAAAATAAGAGCCTATCAGCAGTTTACGGTACACAGTAAGCGTATCATAATCGATATTCAGTTCTGCCAGCAGCGGCTTTAATTTACTGCAATGACGCGTTAATACGCGGGTTATATTACGGTGGCGTTTAGAGTATTCCTGCAGTAAAGGCGATATGATACTAAATGCTTCTTCTTCGCTTATATTGATTACCCGTTCTAACACTTCCTTGGCACGATCATTCCCATTAAAAAAGAATCTTGCAATAACACGTTTAGGATCTGGATTAACTCTTACAGGCTTACGTTCGACAGATAACTTCATATATAAAAGATGCGTTTTATGGTTAACACTAAGCAATTCAAATTGATTTGGATATTTTGTTTTTTATTAAATATCAATGAGTGAATGAGTGAATGATTTTAATATTTGCATGCCTATTAATTAAGCGCAATGCAATACTCACTCATTCAAAACTCACTCATTCACTCATTAAACAATCAAACCATACTATTTCTTTTAATCAAATAGGTTTTAAGCAGGTTATAATACCCATCCTGTATGGCAGCATCAACAATATCAATATGGTATTGCGCACATTTAAGCTCTAATTCGCGCTTGTAGTTTTGTAAGGAGGTTTGGTAAGCTTCGCGGATCTTGCCGGGGTGTACCTTTACCTCATCGCCACTTTCCATATCAATAAAATGATGCGGACGGTTATCAAAGTTAAAGTCCAGCTCTTTTTGCTTGTCGTTCACATTAAAGATCACCACCTCATGCTTATTGTACTTTAAATGCTGGATAGCGGCAAACAAAGCATTCATCTTTTCAGCATCCAGGTTATTTTCCAGCATATCGCTGAATATAATAACCAACGAGCGTTTATGGATCTGCTCTGCAACATGATGCAATACGTTGGTGATGTTGGTAGAGGTATTTACTTTAGGATTGCTGTACAACTTCTCCAACTCGGCATATAAATAAAACAAATGTGCCGATGTTGATTTAACCGGGCTTATCCAATCAACATTTTCAGAGAACAAACCCAGTGCAAAAGCGTCGCGCTGTTTTTTAAACAGGTACATTAACGAAGCAATGGCGTAGATAGAAAATTGCAGCTTGTTTGTCCCTTTATCCGGAAAGTTCATGGACGATGAGATATCCAGCAGCAAATAACAGCGCAGGTTAGTCTCTTCTTCAAACTGCTTAACAAACAGTTTATCGGTACGGGCCATTAGCTTCCAGTCGATATTCTTTACCGATTCGCCATTATTATATAAACGATGCTCTGCAAACTCGACAGAAAAACCATGAAACGGGCTTTGATGCAGACCAGTTATAAACCCCTCGACCACCTGGCGGGCCAGGAGTTCAAGATTGGCTAATTGCCGTATTTGCTGATCATCATTTAATTGCCCCATACAATATAAAGGAACAAAAAAAGCGTTACAAAATTGTAACGCTTTTAAACTTTAATTATATAATGCTTAAGCTAATTGCTTATCTAATTTACCTGCTAAAACAGATTTTGGTACGGCACCAATTTGTTTGTCAACAATCTCGCCATTTTTAAAGTATAATAAAGCAGGGATATTGCGGATACCATATTTTACAGATATACCAGGGTTGTTATCAACGTTTACTTTGCCTACAACTGCTGTGTCTGCATATTCTTTTGATATTTCTTCAACTACCGGGCCAACCATTCTACAAGGGCCACACCATTCTGCCCAAAAGTCTACCAATACCGGTTTATCTGATTTAAGCACAAGCTCCTCAAAGTTTGCGTCTGTTATTTCTAAAGCCATGATCTTAATTTATTTTATTGTTATACAAATATAGACTATTCAAATTGCTTGCCACAAATGCATACCTGACATTCTGACAAAGAAATTACTAACATCTGCCTTATTTATACACTTTGATTTTGGGGTGACAAAAAAACAATTTCAATCCTTTTAATTATATTTGTGTAAACGATAATTATAATGACAGTTTTACAAATAACAATACCAGATAAAAAAGAAAAAACAGTTAGACTGTTGTTGAAAGAACTGGGAGTGACTGTAAAAAAGGTCGACACTGCCCCCCCTTTGCTAAAAAAACTTAAGACAGCTGTAAGTGAACTGAATGATATAAAAGCAGGGAAAACTGAGGCTAAAAGTTTTGATGACTTACTGAATGAACTATAGCATCAAAGCAATCCCCAGTTTTGAAAGGGATGTTAAAGTTTTAAGTAAGAAGTATCCATCCTTTAAATCTGATTTAATTAAACTCAGGGAGTTACTTAATAATGACCCCAAAAGTGGAATACCATTAGGCAATTCATGTTATAAGATCAGAATACCAATCGCCAGTAAAAACAAAGGTAAAAGCGGCGGCGCACGTGTTATAACACAGGTGGTTTCCGTCAACGAAATTGAGGGTGTAATCTATCTCTTAGCTATTTATGACAAGTCTGAGCAGGAAAATATTTCAGATAAACAAATCTTGACCTTATTAAAGGAAATTAGTTAACCTCAATTCAGCACCGGCGCCGTATTAGTCACACTTAAAATATCAGCCATCAAATCATCACTTGGGTTTACCTTGTAGGTTTTTGAAGGCATCTCTACCAGCATGGATTCGTCACGGATCTTAAACCTTAACGTACAGTTTTTCATGGGGTACTTTTGGTTATTGGTCTCAATAACGTCCTGTATATTATTTAAAAGCTGGTCGCTTAGTGCATTTAACTCTAAAAATACAGTCAATGACTTCGTCAGTTTATCGCGCATTTCTGAGAGTAGGCTCATGCTATTGATCCGCAGGTCCCAGTTATCTTTCTGGCGGAATTTCTCTTCGATATTTCCTTTCATATGCAGGAAATATCCATTAACCATCAGGGCTTTAAACTTGATATAGTCATCGCCAAACAAAGTGAACTCGTACGATTCATTATAATCCTCCAATATAAACGTACCGAATGGTTTACCGGTTTTGGTCATTTTATGCTGGGCATTACCTACCAAACCGCCAATGCAGATCTCGCCGCGTTTACGCAATTGCGCGAAGGCCGCCATAACCTCTTCACCACCCTCGCCCGACCTTGCCTTTTGCATATTCTTTAACTCGCTCAGCGTGGTATTGCAATAGCGCTCCATCTCCAACTTATAATTATCCAGCGGGTGGCCGGTAAGGTATATGCCGATGACTTCCTTCTCGTATTTCAGCTTCTCTATCAGCGGCCATTCTTCTGCATCAGGCATTGCAGGCTCCGGAATATAGGACGCTACCGAACCGCCGAATAATGATGATTGCGTTGTGCTTTGGGTATTCTGGTAATCGTTTGAATATTTGATCAAACGCTCAACACCTGTTAATATGCCATTCTCTGTTTTGGCGAAAAACTGCGCGCGGTTTAAACCAAACTCATCAAACGCGCCACCATACACCAGGTTCTCGTACGATTTTCGGTTAACGCTGCGCGTATTTGATCGCTGCGCGAAATCATAGATAGACTTATACGGGCCGCGCTCAATACGTTCGTCAATAATACTTTCAACCGCCTTATCACCTACCCCTTTAACACCTGTTAAACCGAAACGGATAACACCTTTCTTGTTGGCGGTAAACGCCATATAACTTTCATTAATATCGGGTCCTAAAACTTCAACACCCATACGGCGACATTCTTCCATAAAGAAGGTGATCTTCTCCATGTTGTTTTGGTTGTTCAAAACCGCGGCCATATATTCTGCCGGGTAATGTGCCTTTAAATAGGCGGTTTGGTAGGCTACAAAGGCATAACAGGTAGAGTGCGATTTATTGAACGCATACTGGGCAAAAGCTTTCCAGTCATTCCAAACTTTGGTTAGTTTATCTTTGGGATGGCCTTTTGCTATTGCCCCATCCATAAACTGGGCCTCCATTTTGTTTAGCACCTCTATCTGCTTCTTACCCATCGCTTTACGCAAAACATCGGCATCGCCTTTACTAAAGCCAGCCAGTTTTTGCGACAAAAGCATCACCTGTTCCTGGTACACCGTGATACCATAGGTTTCGCCCAGGTATTCTTCCATATCCGGCAAGTCAAACTCTACCGGTTCATAACCATGTTTACGTTTAATGAACGATGGAATGTACTCTATCGGCCCCGGGCGGTATAGGGCGTTCATGGCTATCAGATCCTCAAATTTATCAGGTTTCAAGTCGCGCAGGTACATTTGCATCCCATCACTTTCAAACTGGAAGGTGCCGTTGGTATCGCCACGTTGGTAAAGTTCAAAGGTTTCCTTGTCATCCAGCGGGATGTAATCTATGTCGATAGTAACGTCGTGATTTTGTTTGATGAGCCTTAACGCGTCTTTAAGTATGGTCAGCGTTTTTAGTCCCAAAAAGTCCATCTTGATAACGCCCGCATCTTCAATTACACGTCCATCATACTGGGTAACCAACAGGTCAGAATCTTTAGCGGTAGCCACCGGCACAATATCCGTCAAATCATAAGGCGCAATAATGATACCTGCCGCGTGTACGCCTGTATTACGTACAGAGCCTTCCAGTTTCTCCGCTTCGCGCAATACGATGCCTTTCAAGTCAGATGACTTATAGATCTCTGCCAACTCAGGCACCTGCTCAATGGCTTGTTTCAGGTTAATGCCCAGTGTATCAGGCACCAATTTCTTTAGCGCGGTAACGTCTGATAGTGGCATATCCAACACCCGGCCAACATCCTGGATACTGGTACGTGCAGCCATTGAACCGTAGGTGATGATCTGCGCCACCTGGTTCTTGCCATATTTATCAACTACATAATCAATAACTTTCTGGCGGCCGGCATCATCAAAGTCCGTATCAATATCGGGCATCGACTTACGATCCGGGTTCAGGAACCTTTCGAACAGGAGGTTATACTTCATCGGGTCGATATTGGTGATGCCTGTGCAATAAGCAACCACCGATCCCGCTGCCGAACCACGGCCAGGCCCTATAAACACACCAATATCACGCCCATGTTTAATAAAATCGGCTACAATTAAGAAGTAACCTGCAAAGCCCATGGTACGGATGGTAAACAACTCGAAGTTGATCCGCTCTTCAACCTCGGGACTAATATCTATATAACGTTCTTTAGCGCCTGTAAAAGTTAAGTGCTTTAAATATTCCCATTGATTTAGGGTATCCGCATCAGCAGTGGTGTGTATGTTAAATTCCTGGGGTATAACAAAGTTGGGCAGCAAGATATCGCGCTTCAGCTTCAATACCTCAACCTTATCTACAATCTCGTTGGTGTTATCTAATGATTCAGGGATATCATGGAACAGCTTGCCCATTTCGGCCTGCGTTTTAAAATAGAACTGGTCATTAGGAAAACCGAAACGATAACCTTTACCACCCTCTTCATCCGTAGCTATCGGCGTGCTTTGCATATCGCCGGTGTTTACACATAGCAAAATATCATGCGCGTTGCTATCCTGCTGATCCACATAATGCGAATCGTTAGAACAGATCACCTTTACATTATATTTCTTGGCATATTGAAGCAGCACCTTGTTAATGATCTCTTGCTCGGGAATTTCATGGCGTTGCAGCTCTATATAATAATCTTCGCCAAAAAGGTCCAACCACCATTTAAATTCGGTTTCTGCTTCATCTGGTGTACCTCTTAAAATAGTTTGAGGTACAGATGCACCTATACAACAGGTAGTAGCTATAAGGCCCTTATGGTATTTTAATATCAGTTCCTTATCAATACGCGGCCACTTACTGTAAAGCCCCTCCATATACCCGTAAGAACATAACTTAACCAGGTTCTTATAACCTTCCGGATTTTTTGCCAGGAATAGCTGGTGACGGCGTACGTCTTTTTTCTCTTTGGTAAATTGCTTTTTATGTCGGTCTTCAACCACATAAAACTCGCAGCCTACTATGGGTTTTACGTTATGCTTCCCTGCTTCGGCCACAAACTTAAATACGCCGAACATATTACCGTGGTCGGTAATGGCCAAAGCCTTCATACCATCAGCAGCCGCTTTTTTATATAACTTAGCTATATCGGCAGCACCGTCAAGTAATGAAAACTGGGTATGTACGTGTAAATGCGAAAAATCGGGCATAGCAATCCTGTAAAATTTGGATGAATACAAATCTACCAAAAAAACAAGTTTGGATGTGAGTTGTTGAAAAATTAGCGCATCAGCCCCCTCTAAATCTCCCCCGGTAGGGGAGACTTGCTTTTTATGTTTAAAATCGCGTTCTTAAACTTGCCATTCAAAAGTCTCCCCTACCGGGGGAGATTTAGAGGGGGCTGGGCATACTATTTGTTTAAATACTACTTTACAAAACTTAACCCTTGAAAAACATATAAAATTGGGACGATTTGGACGCATAGCCTTAAAAACCATTCTTTGGATAATTGCAAGTGTCATCTTTTTGGTGTTGCTTGTAGTTATTTTAATACAAGTCCCTGCCGTACAGAATTTCGCAAAAGACAAGGCGGTTACTTTTTTACAAAACAAGATTCACACTAAAGTTAAGATAGGCCATATTAGTTTGGGGTTGCCTAAACTACTGGTGTTGGATGATGTTTATTTTGAAGACCAGAAACGCGACACCCTTATTGCCGGGGATAAACTAAAGGTCGATATCAGTATGCTGCAATTGCTGCATCATAAGGTAGAGATCAATGAGATCAACCTACAAGGTATAACTGCTAAGATAAGCCGCGGCACGGATAGCGTTTTTAACTTCGACTATATCCTGAAAGCATTTGCCGGCGAACAAAAGAAAGAGGTTAAGCCTACCGATACCACATCGACCATGAAATTTTCGATGGATAAGATCATCCTCGACCGCATCAATATATCCTACAAAGATTTGACGACAGGCAACGATGTTAAATTCCTGCTGGGTCATTTTGATACCCGCATTAAGGATTTTGACATGGATAAGATGAAGTTCACCATCCCAAAGATCAACCTGTCGGGAGTTAACGCACGCATCATTCAAACACCAATGGGCTCATCTATAGCACAGGCCGCCAAAATCGACACCGCAGTTAAACCATTAAATATGGAACTTAACCTGGGTACTATTGATGTATCAAAGATCTATGTGGTTTACCGAAGCGGAGAAATGGCTGCTAATGTAGACCTGAACAAGTTTTTGGTGGAGATGGACAAGATAGACCTGAAAAACCAAAAAGTAGGCATTAAAAGCATCACCTTAAATGACACCAAAGCCGCCCTTACTTTTGCCAAACCGCAAACGGTAAAAAAAGCGGTGGTTAAGACCATCAGGAAACTGGATACCATAGCCGCCAACCCGCAAAGCGGAAAAGGCTGGAGTGCTACTTTAGGTAAAGTGAGTTTTGTTAATGACGATATTAAATTTGATAACAACGCGCAAAACCCGCTTGCCAAAGGGCTCGACTTTGCGCACATGCATATCCGCGAGTTAAATGCCGATGCGGAGAATATCTCTTATAACCCTGATTCACTATCGGGCAAGATCAATTCGTTCACCTTTAAAGAAAAGAGCGGGTTAACCATTAACAAGTTTCACACAGCATTCTTTTACGGGCCAAAAAGTGCTTATCTGAATGACTTGTTAGTTGAAACACCACAAACCGTTATACAAAAACAAGTGCAGGTTAGCTACCCGTCTATTGCGGCTATAACCAAAAATATTGGCTTATTACATATCAACGCTAATGTGGATGGCACCAAAATAGCTTTAAAGGACGTGCTATTGCTAATGCCTACTATGGCTAATATGGAGCCATTTAAACATTCGCCAAACTCAGTATTTACCATTGATGGTAAAGTGCAGGGTGCCGTTAATGACCTCAACATCCCTGAGCTGGAGATCAAAGGTTTAAGCAATACCCACATCAAAGCATCGGCAAAACTGAAAGGCCTGCCGGATATGAATAAGGCTTATTTTGATGTAAACCTGGCCGACTTTAACACCAGCGCCGCGGATATAGCCAAACTGGCCCCTGCAGGTACTATCCCGGCTTCCGTAAGTATACCGGCCAACATGAACCTTAAAGGCACTTTTAAAGGGGGAATTGCTAATTTTAATACCAAACTAAACCTACGATCTACCTATGGCGCGGCCGATCTTATCGCTTCCTTAAAAAACGGCAGCAGCAAGACCGGGGCAACCTACTCTGCCAATATCAAAGCAAATAATTTAAATGTGGGCGCGTTAACCAAACAGCCTAAAATGGTGGGGATGATCACCATGTCTGCTAACGTAAAAGGGCGCGGGCGCGATCCCAAGAAAGCCAATTTACAGTTTAACGGCAATGTGGCTAAAGCTTATGTTAAAGGTTATAATTACCAGAACCTGCAACTTAAAGGAACGGCTACCAATGGTAATTACGTGATCAGTTCGCGGATGAGGGACCCGAATATCGATTTTGTGTTGGATGCTAAAGCCAACCTCAATAAAAAGTATCCATCGGTAAAGGCTAATTTATTGTTGGATAGTCTTAATCTGCAGGCACTGCATTTTAGTACTACGCCTATGCGTTTGCATGGTAAGATCATTGCTGATGTACCTACTGCCGACCCCGATTATTTAAACGCTAATATTAAAGTAACCGACCTGTTAGTGGTAAATAAGGACCAGCGGATAAGGGTAGATTCTATCGACCTCGTAGCTACCGCCACGGCCGATAGCAGCACCTTGCGGCTAAAAACACCATTCCTTACCGCACGTTTGGGTGGCAAATATCAGCTTACGCAAATAGTACCCGCAATGCAGGATCTGATCAATAAATACTTCAACACTAATTTGGGTCAACCCGTAGCTGCAACCAAAACTACGTATCCGCCACAGCAATTTACTTTTGCCTTGCGGGTAATGAAAACGCCCTTACTTACCCAATTTGCCCCTGATCTGAAACAGTTAGAGCCGGTAAATATTAACGGCCGTTTTAACAGCAGCAGCGGAGAGTTTGTGGTGAATGGCACCATGCCCAAAATTGTTTATGGCACAGAAATTATCAACAACGGCAAACTGGCAATCAACACGGGTAACAACGCACTTAACTATAGTTTAACTGTTGATGAGGTTAAAATGTCATCATCGGTTGATCTGTTGTTTCCAAGCATCAGCGGCAGCGCGCAAAACAATAAACTAAATATCAGCGTGCAGGTACGTGATGCTGCACGAAAAGAACGCTACCGCATAGCCGGCATATTTAGTGCGTTGCCAAACGAGTACCAGTTTAGCTTCCTGGAGAATGGGGTAATGTTTAACTACATACCATGGGCGGTAAATGCTGATAACTCGTTACAATTTGGCAGCAAGGGTATTTTAGCCCATAACTTCACTATTACCAACAGCAACCAGGTACTGAGCGTTAACAGTACATCGGCCGAGTATAACTCGCCTATCAATGTAAACTTCCGCGATTTCCATATTGAAACATTGACCCGTATGGCGCAGCAGGATTCATTACAAGTTGGCGGGGTTATTAATGGCGAGGCTAATATCAGCGATTTCCAGAAATCAGTAAAGTTCACCACTGCTTTAAACATTGCCGATTTTAGTTTTAAAGGTGATACCGTAGGTAATATCGCCCTAAAAGTAAACAACCAGGCAGAAAACGCTTATGCGGCTAATATGAGCATAACAGGTAAAGGCAACCAGGTAGATCTGCAAGGGGTATATTATACCACCCCGGAGAGCAAATTCGATCTCGACCTGAATATCATAAAACTCAATATGAAAAGCATAGAAGGGTTTAGTTTTGGTAGTATCCGTAATGCTAAGGGGACTATAACTGGTCAGCTTAAAATAACGGGGACAACTGTTGCGCCGGTGGTACGGGGCGATGTCAACTTTAACCAGGTAGGTTTTAACGTTACCATGCTTAACTCCTACTTTACCATGCCTAAAGAAACCATTACGTTTAATGAGGATGGTATCTTGTTCAGAGATTTTACACTGGTCGACTCGACAGGCAACAAAGCCATTGTTACCGGTACGCTGTACACTAAGACATTTACAGATTATAAATTTGGTATCGATATCAATGCTACTAATTTCAGGGCGGTAAACTCTACCCAGGCAGACAACAAACTGTTTTACGGCAAATTATATATAAACACCCGCATACAGATCCGCGGCAATATGGACGCGCCAAGGGTTGATGCTAATTTGACTGTAAATGATAAAACTGATATGACCTTTGTTTTACCATCAGACGATCCAAGCTTAGAGGACCGCAAAGGCGTGGTTGAAGTGATCAATGAAAATGCGCCTAAGCTGGATTCTATATTGATGGCCAAACAGCTCGACTCGCTTAAACAGACAAGTTTACATGGTTTAGATGTTAACGCTACCATCAATATCAATAAAGCGGCCAAATTCACTATCGTAGTTGACGAACGTAATGGCGATGTGGTACAACTACAAGGCGAGGCCCGTTTAAATGGCGGTATAGACCCAAGCGGTAAAACAAACTTAACGGGTACCTATACTGTTGAAGATGGTTCCTATAATCTGTCGTATGCTACGGTAAAACGCAAATTCAACTTTAAGAAAGGCAGCACCATTACCTGGACAGGCGACCCTACCAGCGCAAATATTGATCTTACTGCGGTGTACGTTGCCAACGTACCGCCAATTGACCTGGTAAGCCAGCAAATAAGCGAGGACGCGCAAACCACCACTATGTACAAGCAAAAATTGCCTTTTAACGTAAACCTGAATTTAAGGGGAGAACTGTTAAAGCCTGTAATCACCTTTGATATTGTACTGCCTGACGAAAATTACACCGTATCGCCTGATGTGATCACTACCGTTAATACCCGGCTTTCGCAAGTGCGCCAGGACCCTAACGAAATGAACAAACAGGTGCTGGGTGTATTGGTACTGGGCCATTTTATTGGCGATAACCCTTTACAAAGCATGGGCGGTAGTATGACTATTAATGGCGCAATTCGCGGCAGTGTAAGCAGTTTACTTACAGACCAGTTAAATAAATTGGCCGGGGACCTTGGCGGGGGCGTACAATTGAGTTTTGGTGTTACGTCGGGGGCTGATTATTCAAGCGGCGTTGAACAAAACCGTACAGACCTGAACGTAGGATTGTCTAAACAATTTTTGAATGACAGGTTGACGGTAACCGTAGGCAATAATTTTAACCTGGAGGGGCAAAACCAGCCCGGACAAAAAACTACCGACATTGCCGGCAACCTTTCTGTAAATTATAAGTTGACCCAGGATGGCCGCTACCGGTTACGTGCATACCGTAAAGATGAATTTATTGTGGTAGAAGGCCAGGTAGTTGAAACAGGTATAGCGTTCTCGTTAACATACGAATATAATCGCTTTAAAGAGCTGTTCAGAAAAAAATCAAAACAGGATAAAGCGATGCAGAAAGAATACGACGATAAGCAAAAAGAACAAAAGCAACAGCAAAAAGAAGCGGATAAAAAACATGACGAAGCGGTAGAACCTGTTGTACAACCCGCAGATAAACCTGCCGAACAAAAACCAACACCAAACTAACTATGACCAGGCTTAAATATATATTCATTGTTTTAATTGCTGTTTTTGCAAGCGCCTGTAGTACCACCAAGTACCTGGCACCTAACCAAAAGCTATACACCGGTGGCGAAGTAAAAATTACAGACAATGCCAATACTAAAAAAAGCGAGGCCAAAGCTATAAGTACAGAACTGACTACGCTGCTACGCCCTGCGCCCAACTCCACCATATTAGGTTTACGTTATAAACTATGGATATATTTTAAGACCCGCACCAATAAATTAAAAGGCCTTAAGCATTATTTAAATACTCATTTAGGCGAGCCACCAGTTTTAGCCAGTTCTGTTGATGTGGTTAAAAATGGTCAGATCTTACAAAATAGGCTGCAAAATGAGGGTTACTTTTTAGCCCAGGTTAATGGCGATACGGTTAGCAAACCCAAGTCAAAACTGGCTAAAGCGGTATATACCGTGCAAACCGGGCCCGCCTATCATTACCGCAAAATAACCTTCCCTACTAATCATGATGACCTGGACACCGCGGTAGCAGGCACCGCCAAAGAAAGTCTATTAAAAGTTGGCGACCGTTATGACCTGGATGTGATCAAAAACGAACGTATCCGAATTGATGCCCGGTTGAAAGAAAAAGGCTTTTTCTATTTCTCGCCCGATAACCTGATCATGCGGTATGACAGTACACAGGCCAACCATACTATTGATCTGTTTGTAAAGGTAAAAGAATCAACACCCGACCAGGCGCGTTGGATCTACCAGATCAGGAATATCTACGTCTATCCAAAATACTCCCTGAGGGATACCTCACTTAAGATGGATTCGGCGCAGTTTTATCGTTGGTACAGTGTTATCGACCCTAAAAAAACAGTGAGGCCATTCTTGTTCAAGAACACGGTATTACTGCATCCTAATGATGTTTATAACCGTACTGAACATAACAATAGCCTGAACCGTTTTATTGAACTGGGGCCATTTAGCTATGTAAAAAACAGGTTTGAAGATGTAACGCCCGATTCGGCTAAGCTGGATGTTTATTACTTTTTAACGCAATCAAAACGCAAATCGCTCACTGCCGAGATCATAGGGCGACAAACTTCTGCCAATTATAACGGTACACAGTTTAACCTTACGTTCCGCAATAAAAACACCTTTAAAGGCGGCGAATTGTTTACACTTAACTTCTTTGTGAGCAGCGATAAACAGTTTGGCAAGTACAATAATGGGTTCAACGTATTTCAGTTTGGTGTACAGCCATCGCTTTCATGGCCGCGTTTTATAAGCCCGTTCGATTTTAAAACAGATAACGCCTTTATCCCGCGCACCATTTTAAGCACCGGCTATACCTTAATCGATCGTTCGCAGCTATATAAATTAAATTCGTTCAACGCGTCTTTCGGTTACCAATGGAAACCCAATTTGCATAAACAGCACAACTTAAATTTGCTGGAGGTAACTTATGTTGATGCTGCCAACGTAAGCCAGCTTTACCAGGATAGTATCCGCAAAACACGCAACCCTACCCTAACACATGTTATCAATAACCAACTTACTTTTGGCCCAAGCTATGCCTATACCTTCGATAACTCGACCGAAGAGTTCAGGACCAATAGTATTTATTACATGGGTAAGGTTAGCTTATCGGCCAATATCTACGGTATCGTTACCGGGGCAGATACTTTAGGAGGAAAAGTGAGCAAACTATTCGGCACACCATTTAACCAATATATAAAAGTTGAAAACGACCTGCGGTACTTCCATAAATTATGGCCCGGCGGTAAAATAGCCAGCCGTATGTTGGTGGGTGTTGGTTTGCCTTATGGCAATTCTACCATATTACCTTATAGTCAGCAATTCTTTATTGGCGGACCAAACAGTTTACGCGGTTTCCAGGCAAGATCAATAGGGCCGGGGTCTTACTATCCGGCCAATTCAATTACCAATGGTAGCCAGTTTTTGCCTGATGAATCGGGTGATATTAAACTGGAAGCTAACTTAGAGTATCGCCAGAAACTATTCAGTATAGTTGAAGGTGCTTTGTTTGCCGATGCCGGTAATATCTGGCTGATGAAGAGCCATTACGGTTTACCGGGAGCGGCTTTCAGTAAAAGCTTCCTGAGCCAGATAGCTGCCGATGCCGGTTTTGGTATCCGCTTTAACCTTTCAGTGCTGATATTACGTACCGATTTTGGTTTCCCTATCCTAAAACCCAAATCAAGCAATACCGGCATTGTTGATGGTGTAGATTTTACCGGTTCGGGTTGGCGCGGATCAAATATGGTGTTTAATTTAGCTATTGGGTACCCGTTTTAATTCAATGAGTGAATTTTGGAATGAGTAATTGAGTGAATGTTTTTTAGTTTGTGATCATTCCTGTTTTAAATTCGTCACGGTAAAGTTTAACCAACGATAAAAAGTGGATGATAACAATCATTAGATTAGTAGCTGCCAGGATATGGTCTGGTATGCTAACTCCAAATTCTTTATCAGAATGATAATGAAAAGCATGCATCATTATAACCTTAAGGAAATTAGAAACAGGCCCCAATACAAACATGCTTACTAAAAAGAAACCATAGATCAGCCATCTGAACGCTCTATCTCTGATAGATTCCTTGGTGTCGCCATAAGTCCTTCCAATCTTAAAGCTTCGTACCGATATTAAAATAATTGGCAGCAAAACTCCCACTAAAAAGCTTGCTATCCCAATTGCAATCTTTATTTTAAAGTTATTAAGGCTTAGGGCAAAAAATAATAGGGCAAAAATAACTACTGTATAGGCAATTAACGGCGAAGTAAACCAACCCCCAACTATGTTCCAATACTGTGATTTCACCTCGCTATTAGTAGTAACTTTACACTCAGCTTCTATGTTCAGCATATTAATGCTGCCGCCAAAGTCTTCTTCAATAATATCGTTTACGGTGCTTGCAAAAAACTCGCGGGCGGGCCTGTCTTCTAATGCTAACAGAATATGATCATACACCTCCGCGTAAGTTTCGCGATAGGATAGCGCCTGGTACAGATACTCTTGCAGCCATTGTTTTTCTTCAGGTGTAGGTGTCATTTTGCAAACCCGGTTTTAAGTTCACTATTGTGCAATTGTATAACTGATAGGTTATGTATAATCAGCGCGAGTATCATTGGTAACAGTATATTATAATCAACTATATTTTCTCCGCGATGATAATTAAAGAAGTATTTTAACAGCCTATCAACTATACCTGATATAACGCATGCGTAAAAGAATAACCAATTTGCTTTAAAAGTTAAACGCCTTATTATGGCATCCCTTATTGATCGCTTTTTATTGACACGCGCATAGCCTAATCTAAAACCCCGTATCCAAAACAAGATGGTTGGTAAAATAAGTATCAAAACAAACAACAGCATAAACTCGCCACCAAATTGCATACTCAGATAATATAATCCAAGATAAATTGCAGCAGTAACAATAAGTAACAGGGATGTAAACCAATTTTTAAAGTTACCCCAATATTGTGCTTTTTCTGTTAGTTCCACAGTACGCAGGCAATTACGTTCCAGTTCCCCTAACCCGCTGCTACCGCCAAAATCACTTTCCAGTATATTTACCATAGTAGTTGCAAAATATTGCTGTTCCGGATGGTTTTCTATCGCCAGCAGCATATGGTCGTATACCTCCTCGTAAGTTTCTCGGTAGGTCATCACCTTGTTGAGGTAATCTTTAAGCCGTTGTTTTTGCTCGGGTGTGGGCTTCATTAGCTTATTAGTTACTTAAACTCCTCACTGGCATATCTTTAAATAGCTTATAATAGGTTATAGAGTGTATAATCGCTATAAAAAAAAGAAGCGTTAATGGATATGCGCCTAAGTTAAACTGTAAGCTTTTTGGTATATATATGTATAACAGTTTGGTAACACTATCTAAAAGTATAATGACCATACCCAACCACCCTGTATTTACGCTTTGCACATATGTGCGGGCATCGGCCATATAATCAGGTGTTACTTTTACGTTGTCTGTTCCAAATACTCTCTTTTTAATTACCAATGTACCTTGCGTAATTGAAGGGAGTAAACAAACAAGCATTTCAATCGGTGTAAAACTGCTATCGTTATATGCAATATTGTGTACCAGCAAGTAAAAGCCAACCGTTCCGGCTATAATTATCGGGGTTATGGCGGATGTTAAGCATCCGACGAAAAGACTAAAATAATCTTTTATAAATTGCTTTATAGCCCATTTCATATACTTAGCTTCAATTCGTTTAATACCTTTTGCGCCGCCAAGCTCATTTGTTATTATATTATCTACCGTATTAAAAAAATGTCCATCATCCGGCACAATTTCAAGGGCAGTTAAAATATGGTCATATACCTCTTCATAAGTATCTTTATATTTTAATACACTTCGCAAACGTTTCGATATAAATTCCTGTTGTTCCTGATTAGGTTGCATAATGATAAGGTTTAGGTTGTAGTAATCACTTTAAACTCATCCTTACATAATCTGTAATAGGCTAACATATTAACCAAGTTTATAAAAAACACAGCCAGGCTTATATATAATCTTGAATCGAAATAAGGAAAAATAAAGAGCCCGTTTACTATCATATAGATCAAACCAACTCCGGCAGATAATAGCATCGGCAGCATTCCAATATACGGATAGACGATTTTAATTACCGAATTTTTGCCATAAAGATTTATTGTTTTATTGATCCATTTTTCGCGCACCTTCATCACAATTGCATTACTGGCAAAACATAAAAGCACTATCCTATCCGGAGAAATCATTCCCTCTTTTATCACCCAATAAAGCATGCCGGTTAAAGCAAAAGCAACTAAAATAAACGGCGATAATAAATACTGCCCGAAATACTGTAAGTATCTCTTGACAATTTCCTTTGTAGCTGTCTTTTCATATTTCTTCTCTATTTTATAAATACCAGATCCCCCTCCAAGTTCGTTCTCAATTATATGATGTAGTGCATCAATAAATGGCACCTCATTCGGCACGGCATCTAAAGCGCACAATATATGATCATACAATTCTTCGTATGTTTCGCGATATTTAGAGACGCTGCCCAATATATCTTCTATAATTTCCCGCTGCTCTTGATTCGGTTTCATTTCACAGCAGGTTTAAGGCTTAACAAAGTTTGCAACTGGTCTATAAAAGCCTGCGCCTCGGTTAATTTACTGGTAACTTCCTTACCGCCTTGTTCTGTAAGGCGGTAATATTTGCGCACCCGATTATCAACCACCTGGGTAAAGGTCTCTAAAAAGCCGTCGGCTTCCAGTTTATGTAGTGCCGGGTATAAAGCGCCTTCGGTCAGTAAAACATCGCCTGCCGAGATCTCTTTTACTTTTTGGGTTATTTCATAACCGTACATTTCTGTATGGTCTTCTAACAACTTTAAAATAATGGTCTGTAATGTCCCCTTTAACAACGGATTAGTGCTCATAGAACAAACGTATAAATAATTTATATACATAACAAACTTATGTATATAAATTTTAAAGTAATATCCCTCAGAACAGCAAAATGCAAATCATACTTAAACTCATTACATTTTTAACTAAATTCACACTTAAAATTAAATTTGATAGTAATAATACGTCCCCTGCATCAATGAAATTATTAAAATGGTTAGTGGCATTTTGCTTTATGGCACTTGTTTTAAGCGCGTTTGTTACCGGCAAAAAAAGTCAAAACATAATTATTAGTGCCGATACGGCCGGTTATAAGATTGACACGTTAGCGCGCAATTTAATAGTACCCTGGCAAATAGTATTCCTGCCGGATAACAGCATGTTGTTTACCGAGCGTAATGGCAAACTACGGATATATAGAAACGGCCATTTAGTGGATAAACCGGTTTATGTAGTTCAAGATCTGCCCCAGCGCAACAAAACAGGTTTATTGGGCCTGGTACTGCACCCCGATTTTATACATAACCACTTCATCTATATGGCTAACAACTACTGGCTGGGTGCCCGTATGCGTTTGCAGGTAGTACGTTATGAATTTAAGGATGATACCTTGTTAAAACCCCTAATAATAATGGAAGACATCCACGCCAACCAAAACCATACCGGTTGCAGGTTAGTTTTTGGGCCTGATAAGAAACTGTACATTACTACCGGCGATGCTGACGAAGCAATATTAGCACAAGATCTTAAAACTTATAACGGGAAAATTTTAAGAGTAAATGACGATGGTTCTATCCCTGCTGATAACCCGTTTTTTAACAGCGATACCGCACGCAAAGAGATCTGGAGCTATGGCCACCGTAACCCGCAGGGATTGGCGTTTGAACCGGTCACCAACACCCTATTTGATTCAGAACATGGCCCAACCGGTGGCGACGAGATCAACATAATTAAAAAAGGTCTGAACTATGGCTGGCCCATTATTCATCATCAGCTTACGCAGGAAGGAATGGTATCGCCATTGGCAGAGTTTACGCCGTCCATCGGCCCAAGCGAGGCTATATTTTATAAAGGCGACAAGTTCCCTCAGTTAAAAGGCAAGCTGTTAGTGGCGTGCCTGCGTGGCGAAGGTATTTTAAAAGTAACACTGGATAAAGACAAGATAGTGAACCAGGAAGTTTTGTTAAAAAAAGTATATGGACGCATCCGCTCATTAGTTACCGGCCCGGATGGCTATATTTATTTCTCAACTTCGCAGATTGATCCTGCTGAAGGACAACCACGCCCTGACTATGATATGATCCTGCGAATGCGTCCATCGGGCAGTAAGAATGTTTTGTTATCCTCACAAAAGATCGCGGCAAATACCGTAGCGCAAACATCGCCGGTAAAAATGACAACTACAGCGCTGATCCAGCAAATGTGCGCCAGTTGCCACGGCAATGACCTGAAAGGGACTGATAAAGGCGCTAACCTAATAAGCGCCGCACTTAAACATGGCAGCGATAAACAATCTATAATCAATACCATAAACAACGGGGTGTTAGACAAAGGTATGCCGGCCTGGAACGGCGCCATAAGTAAGGTTGATATTGATAAGATCGCGGGGTATATTGTTGCCAAGAGGAAAGCAAGTAAGAAGTAATTGCCCCACCACGTCATTGCGAGGAACGAAGCAATCTCTACACTTGCTAATCAATGTCCCGAATGATTGTGCTGGCTATCGCCAGATGAAATAACGGATATTGAATGTCCTACGCAGAGATTGCTTCGTTCCTCGCAATTGTAAGGGTTAGGTAATTCGGTAACAGAATT
>JAZKCG010000030.1:0-21989 GCA_040388175.1 Bacteroidota bacterium
ATTTTAATGCGTCTGCCCTGGCTTTAAAATAACAAGTACAGTTAGTTAGAGGTTTTAAAGCTGTTGTATCAACTAACTTTTGTTAATAAAAATAAAACCCAATATTAACATTGAGTACAAAACATAACCATAAATTCGTTTGTCTTTAATAATATAAAACTTCACGCCATGCAGTTTACAGACTTTAACGAAGAAAGAACAGAAAGCTCGACTTTCATGTATGATACTATCTATTTTCAGGCACCCGGCGAAAAAGATTTTTCGGAAGGTAACTGGGATGATGAGGAAGATGAGGATTTTGATGATCAGGCCGATGATATTGATGATCTGAATTCAGTAAGGGTTGATGATGATTTGAATGAGCCCGATGCAGAAGAGGTATATGATATTACCAATCCAAATCCGGATGATGATCATCTGCCTGATGATGACCTGCAATAAGGGTTGAGTTTTCAATTTATCAACAATCCATTTTTGATGCTTTCAGGTAAAGCAATTTGTTGCTAACTTAGTGGCTGTGGATAATTTTATCGTTTCGGCACGCAAATATCGCCCGGCTACTTTCGAAACCGTTGTTGGTCAGCAACATATAACTAATACGCTAAAAAACGCTATTAAGAATAATCAGCTGGCACAGGCGTTTTTATTCTGCGGTCCGCGTGGTGTAGGCAAAACTACCTGCGCGCGGATCCTTGCCAAAACCATTAATTGTACCGATTTGCAACCCAATGGCGAAGCCTGCGGGGTTTGCCCGTCGTGCGTATCGTTCCAAAATGGTAATTCCTTTAATATTCACGAACTTGACGCGGCATCAAACAACTCGGTTGATGATATCCGTAGCCTGATAGAACAGGTGCGTATACCGCCACAAGGCGCGCGTTTTAAAGTTTATATTATTGATGAGGTGCACATGCTATCGCAGGCGGCATTTAACGCTTTCCTGAAAACGCTGGAAGAGCCGCCGCATTACGCTATATTTATATTAGCTACTACAGAGAAACATAAAATACTGCCTACCATACTTTCGCGCTGCCAGATCTTTGATTTTAACCGCATAGGTGTTGATGATATGGCTAATCACCTGGCATCAATAGCGCAAAAAGAGGATATTAAATACGAGGTTGACGGCCTGCATATCATCGCTCAAAAAGCGGATGGTGGCTTGCGCGACGCTTTGTCGATGTTTGACCAGATCGTTAGTTTCTCTGACGCTAATGTTACCTATCGGTCTGTAATTGACAACCTCAATATTTTAGATTACGATTACTACTTTAATATAACCGATAGCTTGCTTACAGAAAATACAGCCAAAACGCTGTTGTTTTTTGATGAGATCTTAACCAAAGGATTTGATGGTGCTCATTTTATATCAGGCCTATCAGAACACTTCCGCAACTTGTTGGTGACTAAGGACGCGTCAACCTTGAAATTATTAGAGGTAAGCGAGGGTATCAAAGCTAAATATTTACAGCAATCGCAAGCTGCAAGTGTGTCGTTCCTGTTGTCGGCGATGAATATTGCTAACCAATGTGATCTGAATTATAAGCTAACTAAGAACCAGCGACTGCAGGTTGAACTGGCATTATTAAAAATGTGCCATCTGCTCTCGGTATTTAGCCTGGCTACCACGCCGCTAACCGTAATGCCCGATAACAGCGAGCAGCTAAAAAAAAAACCTGATACCTCAGCAATAAGCCAACAACAACCGGTTAATAATGGGATAGCTATGGTGGCCGATGCGCCGGCAGCTTATACACCATCGCCAAAAATTAACGAACCGGTTAAACAGGCAGTACCTGTTCTTAAAGAAGAACCTGTTGCAGAAAAACCAAAGCCTTCATTTATACCCAACGCGGGTGTTGCTTCCATAAAAATACCTTCCTTAAAGGATATTGGTAACGTAACGGAAACCATCGCCGAAGAGGAAGATCCTTATTTAAAAGGCGATGCCAAAGAGGATTTTACGTTCGACGACTTTTTAAAAGAATGGAATACTTATGCCGCCAAAATAAAGGGAGAGGGAAAAATGAACTTGTTACCGGTGTTTACAACAGAAGCGCCTACTATGCAACGGCCTTATGTGTTTGAAATAGTAGTAGGCAATAAAGTACAGGAAGATCTTTTCAGGGATGAAAAACCGCTTTTCTTAAATTATATGCGCAGCACCCTCAAAAATTTCGACCTGGAAGTAAATACCCGGATTGATAAGCAAACAGCCGCCAAACGCCCGTATACAGCACAGGAAAAATATCAATATATGGCCACCAAAAACCCACAGTTGGCCGAACTGCGCAAGCGTTTTAACCTTGATTTTGATTAAGTTAACTATACTAGCAGAAAATAAATAATTTTACATTGTGATCATTAATAGGTACTTTTATTTACCTAAAGCAGTAACTATGAGAAACAATTACAAATTATTTTTAGGATTAGCTTATTTGAGTATAAGTATAACAGCCTGTAAGCTGGATCCACCTATACTACCTGGTGATGCAGGGTATGTTAGTACAACAGGGGCCACCGGAAGTACTGGTACAACAGGAGCCACGGGAAGTACTGGCACAACAGGAACTACAGGGAGTACTGGTTCGACCGGCGCAACAGGAAGTACAGGGGCTACCGGAAGTACGGGTGCAACCGTAAGTAACCTTACAGGTGTATGGACTTGCACTGGTAACCCTTCTATAATATTAGATGCAAATAATAAAATAGTAGGCGATCCTATACAAACTTCATATAAAATGATGAGCGGAGCTACTTTTGATGATGCTAAGAAAACTTGTGATGTAACAACCGGGTTAGCTACTACAACTGATAAAACTTACACATTATCGCAGGTTGGGAGTAATTTATACATACAATTCCCTGATGAACTTTTTAACAGATCTGCTAATGATAAAATCCAAATAACCGTATTAACCGCTACTAACATGGAATGGTATGTTATTGACCCGGCCATAATTACCGCACCGGGTGGGGGGCAACTTCGCACCGGGTATATAATTAGCTTTACAAAATAGGCTGATGTAAAAGGGCGGTAAATTTTAAGTTACCGCCTTTTTAGTACTATCTTTTTGGCGTATCGTTTTTGGGATACCCCTCTTCATCCAGATCGTCACGGTCATCCTCCGGGGTTCGGGCCAGTATAGCATCAACTGGGTCGATCTCTAAATTCTCATCATCCTCAATATGCATGCCCAATTGATCAACATCCGTTTCTAAAGATTCATTAGGTATATATTCATCAACTACATCATAAGGGTTAGCCTCATCATAAGTTGAGTTCATATCTGCACCATTTTTTTGAGATGTATTATAAGGATCAGGGTGGTCGTAGTCAGGATCAGCGCTTTTTACGTCTAATTCATAGCTGTTATCCTCTGTATTAAACCGTAATTGCCCCTGGTCGATAGTTTCGCCAAGTTCGTCTTTCAACGTTTTGTCCCTATCGTCGTTTTCGTTGTCAAATGGATCAGTGTTCATGGTCTTATTGTTTTATAAATTATATACAGTAAAAACCCTGCCAAAGATCGGTCTCAGGATAAAAAAACTGATAATTAATATGATATCTGTTTGCGATAGGATGTAACACCGCCTACTGCAAATTTTACCCCTATGGAGTATTGCGAATAAGAATCTTTTTGAGCGCCCGCTGTAAAGCCGTCCAAACCATCGCCCATAATAAAGTTATACTGGTAACCAATGTCTATTTTAAAACCAGGTTGGTTATATTTATTAAAAAGTTTAAATTCATATCCCAGCCTAACCGGGATAAGTATCTGGTTGCTATTATCGTCGCCCGGGGTATAATAATTGGCTATTTTGGTAGAGTACCGGTTAATATCGGTTATGTGGTTTATCACAAACCCCACACCCGATGATACATACAGGTTTTTAAAGGCATTGGCGAAGTCGCTTTGTGAATAATCAATAACCTCGCCGGCCTGTAATTGTACCCTGAAAATTACTGATGTAAATTTATTTGTGAACTGTCTGCCCGTAGTTGTTGAGGTATCGCCCCCTTTTAGGTCGCCGGTTTGAAACTCAACAATGTAATTTAAAAAAGGGCCTACGTTATAATTGAAATTAAAATGAGCAGATTTTGTACCTACAACAGTTTGTGCATCTGTATAGGCTTTATTCAAATCTAAACCAATGCCTAAATCATACTGCGCGTAATCATAACCCAGTTGAGCTTTGGCCGATAGTGTTGCAGAACAAATGACTAATAGTACAAGGATTTTTTTGATAACGTTGTTCATATAATTTAGGTACAAGTATGATTGTCAGGTTGTATAAGTTATATACGGCTCTAATTTATTAAAATTAACCACTATTTTACAATTCTATTTAATTATTGCTAAACGGTATTTATATATTTGGTGCCATTAGAAAAAAAAATAGCACACCTGGTATGTCAAAAATTAAAGTAAATAATCCCGTAGTTGAGCTGGATGGCGACGAAATGACCCGCATCATCTGGAAATTTATAAAAGATAAATTGATAGTTCCGTACCTGGACCTGGATATCAAATATTATGATCTTGGTTTGGAATATCGCGACGAAACTAACGACCAGGTTACTATTGATGCCGCAAACGCCATTAAACAATACGGTGTAGGTATTAAATGTGCCACCATTACACCTGATGAGCAACGTGTAGAAGAGTTTGGCCTTAAACAAATGTGGAAATCGCCAAACGGAACTATCCGTAATATTCTGGATGGTACAGTTTTTCGTGAGCCTATTGTGATGAGCAATGTGCCGCGTTTGGTACCAAACTGGACAGCGCCTATCTGCATTGGCCGTCATGCTTTTGGCGACCAATACCGTGCTACCGATTTTTTAACTAAAGGAAAAGGTAAGCTGACCATAAAATTCACACCTGAAGATGGCAGCCCTGAGCAATCATTTGAGGTATTCAATTTTAAAGGTGATGGTGTTGCTTTAGCCATGTATAATACCGACGAGTCTATCCGCGGTTTCGCGCATGCTTGTTTTAACCAGGCTTTAATGAAAGGCTGGCCTTTATATTTATCAACCAAAAACACCATCCTGAAAAAATACGATGGCCGTTTTAAAGATATTTTTGAAGAGATCTATCAAAACGATTACAAACAAAAGTTTGCTGAAGCAGGCATTACCTACGAGCACCGTTTAATTGATGACATGGTTGCATCTGCCCTTAAATGGAACGGTAATTTTGTTTGGGCTTGTAAAAACTATGATGGCGACGTACAGTCTGACACTGTAGCGCAAGGTTTTGGTTCATTAGGTTTAATGACCTCAACACTGGTTACTCCGGACGGTACTGTTATGGAAGCCGAGGCAGCACACGGAACAGTGACCCGTCACTACCGCGAGCACCAGGCAGGCCGCCCAACGTCAACTAACCCTATCGCGTCTATCTTCGCGTGGACACGTGGTTTAGAGTTCCGTGGCATCTTGGATGGCAACCAGGAGTTAATTGATTTCTGTAAAGCTTTAGAAGAAGTTTGTATAGAAACTGTTGAAAGTGGTAAAATGACCAAAGATCTGGCCATCACCATTAAACCAAAAGTACAACACGGTACAGATTACTTATATACCGAAGAGTTTTTAGAAGCAATTGACGAGAACTTGAAAAAGAAGTTGGGTAAGTAATACATCCTCTTTGTTTTTTTAAAGCCCATTCTTTAAACAGAATGGGCTTTTTGTTTTATAACAATGATTATGTTTATATTTGTTTATGCTCAATTTGAATAAGGTAAAAAGTATTTTATCAGATATAAAACCAGAACTGTTGAAAAGATATCCAATAGCTTCTATCGGGTTGTTCGGCTCTGTTGTGCGAAATGATTTTACTGAATTAAGTGATATTGACATTGTAGTATCTTTTAACAAGCCAATAGGTATAGAATTTGTTACTTTGGGCGATGAATTAGAAAGCAGGCTTCAACGAAAGGTTGACCTGGTTTCAAGAAATGGTATTAAAGACAGGTATTTCAAGATCATTGAGCCCGAAATAATTTATGTCTAAGCGTGAGCCTGATAACTTATTACAGGATATACTTCAAAGTGCAGAAAATATCTTAACATACACCAGGGGCATTACCTATGATGATTTTGTGTCTAATCAAATGATGATCGATGCAGTTATTAGAAACTTTGAAATTATAGGAGAAGCCGCTAACCGGTTGCCAAATGAATATAAAGACCAGTGCCCTCAAATAGATTGGTTTAAGATAAGAGGATTGAGAAATAGAATAGTCCATAACTATTTCGGAATTGATTATGACATTATTTGGTTAACAAAAGAAAACTATTTACCAGAATTAATTTCTGATGTCCAGGACCTATTAAAGAAGTTATAAACTATCCTTATCGGAAACGATAATACTTTTTTAGAAAACCTTATTCCAGCCTTATTCAAATTCCATAACTTAGCGCAAAAAATAAAGCAATCATGTCTTCAACATTATATCCTTTAAAATTCAAAACCATTTACAAAGACAAAATTTGGGGTGGTCAAAAAATAAAAACCTATTTGGGTAAAGATTTTGGCAATCTGCCAAACTGCGGCGAGACTTGGGAAATTTCGGGTGTTAAGTCTGACGTTTCTATTGTAGAAGGTGGCGCGCTAAACGGCGAGTCGCTGGCTGACCTGTTGGTACAATATGGTGCAGAGCTGGTAGGCGATAAGGTGTATAAACACTTCGGCAATATCTTCCCGCTATTGGTAAAGTTTATTGATGCTAATGAGGATCTTTCTATCCAGGTACACCCTAATGATGAGTTGGCTAAAAAACGCCACAACTCTTTTGGTAAAGCAGAAATGTGGTACATTATTGAGTCTGACCCGGGGTCGACCCTGATTGCCGGTTTCAACCAGGAGTTGAACCAGGAAAAATATTTAGCAGCATTTAATAGCGGCCATTTAATGGATGTGCTTAATCGCGAAACTGCTAATGAAGGCGATGTTTTCTTTTTACCTGCAGGGCGTGTACATACTATAGGTGCCGGTTTATTATTGGCAGAGATCCAGCAAACATCAGACATTACTTACCGGATCTATGATTTTGATCGTGTTGATGCCAACGGCAACAAACGCGAACTGCATACTGAAGAGGCATTAGCAGCCATTGATTATCATTATTATGGCGACTACAAAACCAAATACACGCCAGAAAAAGACGAAACTGTTCAATTGGTTAGCTGCCCATACTTCACTACCAGCGTATTAGACGCTACCGAGAATACCAGTAAAGATTACAGCAATTTAGATTCGTTTGTGATCCACGTATGTTTGGCAGGTGCTTATACTATTAAATACAATGGTGAAGCTTACCCTGTTAAAATGGGCGAGTGTATCTTACTGCCAAAAACAATTGATAAAGTGGAGCTGGAAACTTCAACAGGCTTTAAAATACTGGAAAGCTTTATAGCGTAAGCGGTACTGCTTTTAAATAAAAAACGCGTCATTGCGAGGAACGAAGCAATCTCTACATAGGACATTCAATATCCGTTATTTCATCTGGCGATAGCCAGCACAATCATTCAGGACATTGAATGTCCTATGTAGAGATTGCTTCGTTCCTTACAGCAATGACGTTTATTATAATAGCATAACCAACTCTTTCAGATCATTGATCTGTACCGGTACGTTATCAGGCTTTGGCGCGTTGAATGGATTAAAATAAATAGCGTCCATACCAAAGTTAAGCGCCCCTAACACATCAGCTTCTAAACTATCGCCTATCATCAGGCTTTGTTCTTTTGTTGTGCCGGCCAAATTTACCGCGTGTTCAAATATTGCCTTATCCGGTTTGTTAACGCCTACCAGTTCTGATATGATAATATGGGTAAAATACTTGCCAATATCCGTACCATTGATCTTAATATCCTGCGATTCTTTAAATCCGTTGGATATCAAATGCAGCGTATATTTCGAACTTAAATATTCCAAAGTTTCATGCGCGTTAGGGAACAGGTTGGTCTTGGTAGGACATAGCTTTACATATTCATCCTCAAAACCCAACGGTATCACATCAGGGTGAACGCCCAGGTCAAGAAACGTTTGTTTAAACCGTGCTTCGCGCAGGGTTTCTTTGGTAATGTTGCCCACATGGTATTCGCGCCAAAGTTTATGGTTATTTTGAGTATAGGTCTCAATAAATACATCGGCAGATGTCAGGCCGATTGTATTCAGCTTATGGATAACATATAACTCATGCAGCGCCTCTTCGGCATTTTTATCAAAATCCCAGATGGTGTGATCGAGGTCGAAGAAGATGTGCTGGTATTGTTTCATTACGGCTACAAAGTTAAACTTTTAGAAATAGTGTAAAATTATTACGTCATATTGATACGCTAATCCTCAAAACTATAAGCCAATATTTCACAAACCAAGGCGATAGTTATAAAGACGATAGCATAATTAGTTAGCCCTGTTTGATACAATAAAATAGCAACTATACAGAAAATAGCGAATGAAAAAAATGCCCGGTAAGGCATGCGAAGCCGGCGTTTAGATCTTGGAGCGGCAAAAACAACCCATAATATTGCTGCTAAGACAGGTGTTGCTATTCCATATAAATATGCCGGTAAACCAATATGAGCATGAAATCCCCAATAGCTTAATGCTATGAGCATGCAAACTTCAAGCAGGAACATAATCCCTTTATTGATATTTTTAATGATCTCCACAACTCAAGATATGACACCTTTGAATATTTTACTTATACGCATCCAACTCTTTCGGGAACCATTCTTTATACCCGGTAACTTTCTTTTTGGCATCGGCGCTAACAGGTACTTTCCATACTTCAAAAAAGCGGGCCATGTTCCTATTTGTTACTTTACAGATGGTGTTGAACCAAAGATCTGTTTTTTCCTGATCATCTTTAGGGTACTGGTCTTTAGGTAAATTTCGATAAATGGTATGGGCACCTTTAATGGCATCCCACCCAAAAGCATCAATGATCTGCATATACATGCTTAGCGCTAAAAATGGGTCCTTACCCCATTTCTCAAAGGTGGGGTCATTATCCAGGTAGGTTTTTATAACCTTGATCACTTTATCCTTATCCTCCATGCCGGTATGATTATAAATGCCTTTATGCAGCACTTTGTCATACACATACATGGTGTATAAGTTCACGGTAACTTCGGTTGTGCCGGGGTAATTTAAATCGAAAAACTGATGCCTGTGGCCTAATTCATGAAACTGCCCCCATAAGCCATTAGCACGCATATAAGACTCATCCAACATCTGGCCGGCACTCTCATCATCGGGTGCTACTATTTTGGAGGGTACGGTATATAATGAGCCATAGGCAACATCAACATCCACAATTATCCTTTCCTGGTGTACACGTTTTCTCGAAATAATAGCCAGGTCGGCATCAGCATCCATCACCTCGTCCCAAAACTGCATCAGCTTAACCGGGTTAGTTAAGTTACGAATACGGTATGATGGAACAGTAAACACTATTTTGTCGCTGGCTAACTCTGCCCAGGGTGCCGGGTTATTACGGATGGTATTGATCCAGTCCTGCTCATTAGTTTCGCCCAGTTTAAAATAAGGGGCCTTAACCGCGCCTGTTACATTTATTTTGATATTGCTTAGCTTGCAAGTATCCCCAATACTGATCAATAATAATCCGCCAAAAGGCGAGTACACTTCAGTTTTTTCTTTATTCAATTCAAAAGTTTTGGTCATATCAATCGGAACTCGCTTAAATTCTTCCAGGCCGGTTACATCATCGTTATGAACACCTATCTGCGCTTTTAAGTGTTGTTTGATATCGTCTTTGCTGATAATTACGGTTACCTTTTCACCTGCAGGTATATATAAGCCCGTGCTGTGGGGCCGGTAATAAACCGATGGCACATCCGGCAAGCCTTGTGTACCAACCATCACGGGGATATTGACTGTTTCTTTAACACGGGCTGCATCTTTTGGCACTTCGCCGGGAAATGTTTGATACCCGTTTGCCTTAGTTGTTGGCTTATCAGCGGCATGCAGTTTGGGATATAACATATACCCAATTTTTGTACCCGCCCTAAGCATAGGTGTATTATTATGTACTGCTTTACCCGGCAATGGAACCGGCAATGTATCCGGCACGTTAAAATATTGCTTCAAATGCTTGATAATTGGGGCGTCAATATTATTATTCTCAACAGTTAGTTCAAGTGCAGGGCTTACAAAGGCATAGTCTATAAAATCATCACGGTCTGTTTTTTGCTCTAAAAGTAACCGCGGCAACAGGGTATTAATATGTAAGTAATCCGGAATGCTATCGGTTAGTAGCACCTTATTGTTTTCCGGGTTCCTTGCAAAGTTATACATAGCATAGATACCGGCTTTTGTAAGTACATTATTTATCCCCAGGAAAATAAAGTCCTTGTTACCGACGGCTTCTCTCTCATTGTATATATCATTATAAGGTGAGCCCAATATCAATGTGCCACCATTACGTATAAATGTCTCTATTTGCTTTTGCTGAGAAATGATGGATACATCTTCAGTCAAAATTAAAATATCGGTCTTTTTCTTAAAGTAGAAGTTTTTGATGTTGTAAACAGATGCATGCTGGCTGTTTAACAGATCACGAAGGGCTGTATTGTCTGCATTTGTTGTTAGTGCAACATTTAAGCTTTTTTTACCGTTAACGGCCCAGTTTAATGCATTGGTAAGCAATTGTGCAAAGTCCTTATTTTGTAGCAGACCGGGTTTTAGATAAGCTGTACTGTTTAGGGCCAATACTTTGCCCTTACCAAAGGTAGAAGCCATTATAGCCGTAACTTGCAGATTAGGTACTGCGTCCCATTTAAATGTCGCTATAATTTGCGGACGCTCATTTGCTGTGTAAAAATGACTGACACGTTCTGGTACAGTGGGCATTGGTAAACTGCCGACATTTCTGAGTAGCGTATCTTTAAGCGTTTGAGCGTTTAAAGAAAATGTGCTAAAAAGTAATAATAGGATACAAGTTATTAAACGATAAGATTTACAGGTCATCAGGTAAATGATTTGGTAGGATAAAGAAAAACAATTAATCTTTAAATAGCATGCACCTTAACTATTTTTAACAATGATACCGTAAACGCAATATAGTGTGGTAAAAATTCAGGTGATCCACTTTTACTGATCCAATCATAAAAAGCGGGCATTTTTTACCTGTTTTTCAATTGTTTGATTTATAGTAACTTAATTAAATAATATACTTAAAAAATCAGACGAATATGTGTGATCCAAAGTGATCCACTCAATTTGTTAAAATGTTTATTATCAAATTGTTGATCAAAAAAGGTGATTCAAGTGATCCACTCTTTAATGTGGATCACTTGCGACTATCTATCGCCTACGCTTTATCTCCAAATGCCAGATCCCCCGCATCGCCCAAACCCGGTACGATGTATGACTTACTGGTCATTTCTTCATCAACCGCGCATACCCATATTTTGGCTTTGGGCAGGTTGGCCTGTACATGCTGTATGCCCTCTGTGCTGGCAATAACGGCGGCAATATGAAGCGTGGCAATTTTATAAGTGGCCATTAATTCTTTGCAAACCTCAACCACGCTTTGGCCGGTAGCCAGCATAGTATCACATAAAATAAAGGTCCTGCCATCTAAATTGGGAGTGGAGATATGGTCTATACGGATCACGAAGTCACCCGTACGTTTAACCTTGCGGTAAGCGGTAATAAATGCTGAGTCTGATTGATCGTAATAGTTCATAAATCCCTGGTGAAAGGGCAGGCCAGCTCTTAATATGGTACCCAATACAGGCGCGTTATCCGGCAGGTTAATATTGCAGGTGCCTAAAGGGGTTTGCACTTCAGAAGCGGTATATTTTAAGGTCTTGCTGATCTCATACGCCAGTATCTCGCCCAGTTTTTCCTGGTTGCGCCTAAAGCGCTGTTTATTTTGCTGGATATCAACATCGCGCATTTCGGCCAGGAAAGTATTAGCCACAGTATTGTTTTTGTTTAGGACGAAGATCATGGTATAAAGGTTAGTTTTCGGGGTAATTGGTTATCTAAATATAATCTAACAGTTCTTATTAATCAAATTAAAATTACAACCTGCAGATTCTGCTGACATAGGGCTGTCACTAACTGGTATTTACTTTGCTATGTTAATACTATGTAAAACTGATGAGTCACTAATCTTTGATCTTCAATCTCTAATCTTTAAACCGTATTTTTACATCAATAATGGATTTTAAGTTAACTTCTCAATATAAACCCACCGGCGACCAGCCCGAAGCTATCAGGCAACTGGTTGAAGGCGTAAACAATGGCGACAACTATCAAACTCTGCTGGGTGTTACCGGTTCGGGTAAAACGTTTAGTATTGCCAATGTGATACAGCAAACGCAAAAACCTACTTTGGTTTTAAGCCATAACAAAACCCTGGCGGCGCAATTGTATGGCGAGTTTAAGCAGTTTTTCCCGGAAAACGCGGTCAACTATTTTGTGTCTTATTACGATTATTACCAGCCCGAAGCTTTCATCCCAACAACAAATACCTATATAGAAAAGGACCTGCAGATAAACGAGGAGATTGAAAAACTTCGTCTGCGTACTACCTCTGCATTAATGAGTGGCAGGAGGGATGTTATTGTAGTATCGTCTATATCGTGCATCTATGGTATGGGTAACCCGGAAGATTTTGCTAATTCGGTATTTAAGTTCGCTGTTGGTACCCGTATTAGCCGAAATGCTTTTTTGCATAGATTGGTTGAGATACTATATTCGCGTACCACTGCTGATTTCAAACGTGGTACATTTAGGGTCAAAGGCGATACAGTAGATATTTTCCCGGCCTATATGGATCATGCCTACCGCATATCTTTTTTTGGCGATGATATTGAAGAGTTAAGTACGTTTGACATAGGTACCGGTAAAACGGTGGAGAAGATGACCCACATGGTGCTTTATCCGGCCAACTTATACGTTGCCCCGCGCGAACGCTTTACGCAATCTATCTGGGCTATACAGGAAGAACTGGAAACCCGCAAGAAGCAATTTATTGGCGACGGCCGTTTCCTGGAAGCCAAGCGTTTAGAAGAAAGGGTTAATTACGACCTGGAGATGATCCGTGAATTGGGTTATTGTTCGGGAATCGAGAATTACTCGCGTTTCTTTGATGGGCGTGCCCCGGGTGCAAGGCCTTTCTGCCTGTTGGATTATTTTCCTGATGATTATTTAATGGTGATAGACGAAAGTCACGTTACTGTGCCACAGATTCGGGCCATGTATGGTGGCGATAGGTCGCGTAAAATCTCATTGGTGGATTATGGGTTCCGGTTACCGGCAGCTATGGATAATCGTCCCTTAAATTTCCAGGAGTTTGAACGCCTGGCACCCCAAACTATTTATGTAAGTGCTACCCCTGCCGACTTTGAATTAGAGAAATCAGACGGTGTGGTGGTAGAGCAGGTGATACGACCGACCGGATTGTTAGACCCACTCATAGAAGTTCGCCCGGTTATTAACCAGGTGGATGACCTGCTTGATGAAGTTGATAAGACCGTAAAAATGGGCGACCGCATATTGGTAACCACCCTAACCAAACGCATGGCCGAAGAGTTAGCCAAGTACATGGATAGGTTGGGCATTAAATGCCGTTACATCCATTCGGAAGTGAAGACCCTGCAACGGGTAGAGATATTGCGTGATCTGCGTTTAGGGGTGTTTGATGTGCTGATAGGTATTAACTTATTACGTGAGGGACTGGATCTGCCCGAGGTTTCTTTAGTGGCGATCTTAGATGCCGATAAGGAAGGCTTTTTGCGCAGTGAACGCTCTCTGATCCAAACCATAGGCCGCGCCGCGCGTAATGACCGTGGACGCGTGATCATGTATGCCGATAAAATAACCGACTCGATGGCCATAACCATGAGCGAAACCACCCGCCGCCGCGAATTGCAGATAGCCTATAATACCGAACATGGCATTACTCCGTTAACTGTTGGTAAGACCCGTGCTGAGATCATTGAGCAAACATCAGTAATGGATTTCCAGGATGGGGTGCAAAAGGCTTATGTAGAACAGGATGTGATCAGTATGGCTGCCGATCCAATAGTACAGTATATGTCTAAACCTGACTTAAAGAAATCAATAGAAAACACTAAGAAAGATATGCTTGCAGCTGCTAAGGATATGAACTTCCTGCTAGCCGCCAAATTACGTGATGAAATGTTCGCGTTGGAAAAGATGATGGAAGAGAAGTTTTAGTAGAGGGGATGACTTATTTATTATTTGCTGTTCTTGCTAATTCTGGCAACGAATCCCAATCGCCATTTATGAGTGCTTCTTTTTTTGCCCGTCGCCAACCTTTTACTTGCTTTTTAAATGCTATAGCTTGATTAACGTCTGAAAACAATTCGCAGAATACCAATTTCAATGGTCGTCTTTTAAAAGTATAAGATGTATTACTCTCACCTGTTTCATGTTCAATTACACGTCGATCTAAATCATTAGTAACGCCAGTATAATAAGAATTGTCGCTACATAATAAAATATAAACGTAGTATTGTTTCATTATTCAAATGTTTAAAAGAGCGCTGTCATGCCGAGCCCGTCGAAGCATTGCGGGCAAAGGCCATTGCCCGCGTCCTTCGACGGGCTCAGGATGACACCCCCGCTTTTTGCAGCATGACATCCTCGCTTTTAATTATCTGTACTTCCAGTTCTTTGATTTGCCTTCAACCATTAATTCCATAGTGCTTTCTGTACGTTTTAAGCGGGTTGCTTCGGTCTTAGCTTCGGTTATCCATTCCAGGTACTCTCTTTTATGCGATGGGCTGAAAGCATCATAGGTAGCCTTGGCCTTTGCGTTTTTATTTAACGCGTCGATAAAATAATCAGGTTCAGCGATAGGAGCTTTAGGTGCTTTGGATTGTTTAGCCGGGGCTTTGTAATTATTGTCTTTTAAGGCTATTGCTTGTAAAATAAAATCTTTTAAGATCTCATCGCTGGGTAGATCACTTAGTTTGGTGATGCGGTCAAAATTACCTGCAGCATCTTTTTCACCAGGGCGTTGTAAAACGCCGTAGGGGTCAACAATACCGTTGCTGTTCCAGAAACCAAAAACGCAATGCTCTTTAAACGCGGCCATGTTGGCCAGGGTACCTTTATACTCGAAAAAAGGGTGGCCCCATTTAATGGTTTCGGTTATCAGCGGAGAAACAGAATGCATTAACTCACGCAAATGGTTTAATATAGGCTGCGCGAAAGCAGCTTTCTTGCCTATATACTCGTCTATACGATGATCATATTGTTCCATAGTACCAATATAATACATTTACAAATTAAAAATAATAAAAGCCTAATTGGCCAAGCGTTCGCAGATCTCAGTGATTGACCGGCTTATCGGTTTAAATTCAATGTCAACTACAGATTTTATCTTACTGTTATCAAAGTCACGGACCTGGGTTGATGATTTAGCAGCGATCTTATCTAATGCCGGTCGGGAACGGGTTATATATCCGGCTACGGCGGCAGCGCGCCAGGCCAGTTCCATCATCCAGGGTTTAGCTAATGCCGAGGGTGGGGATACATTAAAGCCTTTTGCTATTTCAGCAGTCAACTGTTTGTAATCGCGGTTCTCGGCGTTGATAATATAACGTTGGCTGGTGATATTACTTTCCATTAATGCTATCATACATTTAGCCACATCCTCTACGTCGACAAAACCAGCCGTGCCCTCGGTATAAAACTTAAGGCCCTTGCGTACGGTATCAAAGAGCTGCCCGCTTCCCCCAATGCCTGCATTAGCACCAATTATTAGCGATGGATTAACAATTACAGCTTTTAATCCTTCGGCAATGCCCCGCCATACTTCCATCTCGCTTTCCAGTTTTGATATGGCATAACCATCGTACTCGGTAGAAACATCTAAATGATGGTTTTCGGTTATTAGCTCCCCTGGTTTTGCCTGGCCTATGGCGGCTATAGAACTTACGTGTACCAGCTTAATGTCGCGGTCAAGACATAGGTTAACCAAATTGCCCGTGCCTTGTACATTAGTGTGGATCATAGGCTTTTTATCAGCCTGTTTTAAAGATACCCATGCCGCACAGTGATAAACTTGTTTAACGTGGGTTAACGCTTCCTCTAACGCGAATATATCCAGCATGTCCGCGTCGACCCATTCAATACGCGGATAGGGGATCAATAAGGCAGGGATAACAGAAGTTGACCGTTTGGTGCAACGAACTGTTTCGCCTTTATCAACTAATTGTTTAGCTAATTCCGAACCTAAAAAACCTGTCGCGCCTGTTATAAGTATCATTTTTGATGTGCAGATATGCTGATGTGCAAATGTGCGGATAGATGCGCGGATATACAAATGCGTTTGATATGCAAATGTGCGGATGAAATGTCGATTGTATGTTGGTGTGAAAATAAACAAATCCGAAATCGAACATTCGAAATTCGAAATTATGTAAGATATTCGCCGTATGAAAGGTTTGGGCAAACTCATCTGGCGCTTTGTAAAGTTATTTACTATCTTATTTATCTGCATAACTATACTTTGGGTGATACTTTACCGCTTTATAAATCCGCCGGTTACCTGGCTGATGCTTACCCGTGGTTTCGAGCAAAAAGCTGATGGAAAGCCCTGGAAGATTGATAAACAATGGCGCGATTTTGATGATATTGCCGACCCAATGAAACGTGCGGCAGTGGCTGCCGAAGACCAAACCTTTTTGGAAAATCATGGGTTTGATTTTAATGCAATAGAAAAAGCCATCCAAAAAAATTCGCGCAGCAATAAACTGATTGGTGGTAGTACCATATCGCAACAAACGGCTAAAAACGTTTTCTTATGGCCCGGGCGCTCATACGTGCGTAAGGCGTTCGAAGCATATTTTACTTTGCTGATAGAGATATTCTGGAGCAAGCGCCGCATTATGGAAGTATACCTTAATGTTATTGAAACAGGCGATGGCATATACGGCGTTAACGCGGCTGCTCAGGCTTATTTTCATAAAGACGCGTTCGACCTGACACGGGCGCAGGCCGCGGCTATAGCTTCTATTTTCCCGAGCCCGCTTAAATGGTCTGCAACTAACCCTACTGATTATGTAAGACACCGCCAGTACCTGATCATGAAAAATATGCGCAGGTTAGGGCCTATGGATTTTTAACCCCCTAACCCCTTGAAGGGGAATGATTAGTTTGTTACCAGATCTCTGAAAAGCTGGATATGCCAGCTATCTTTAAACGGCACTTCCCATTTGGTTTCCAGTTCGGTAAGGTTTTGCACCAGGTTGTTGTAAACAATAGTATTGGTGTTGATACTACCTTGTTTTAGTAAGTCCTCAAAACTATGGCGGGGGAGGGATAATACCTCATCTGCATCACGATAAGCCAGGTTAAACCTGTCGAATAGGTTAAGGTTAAATTCCAGTTCCAGGCGTTTTATGAAATTTACTGATTTGTCTATCGAGCATCCGCTGGCACCTGCCTGGGTCTCATCAACGATCAAAATTAAAAACCGGTTGTAACGGATCTCTGCTTTAGCTTTGAGCTGATTATTATGTGCAGTCCACTCGGCAGTGAAATTGTTTAAACGCTCTTGTATTTGCTGTACAACGGTATCAGCCAGTTTTTTGTCTGACTGATAGACCCATACTCTTGAATTTTCAGAAAATTGCATGTACAAAGCTACTAAATTGTTAACTTAGAGGTGTATTTTTGTTGTCATGGTAAAATCAGTTCTGCCAAAAAATAAAAAATTAACCTTCCTGTTTTCACTTATTATAGCTGCCACGGTTAGCTTCTGCTTTGTGGCCGGCATGACCGACCAGGATTGGCTAAATTGGGGTAACAAATGTCTTTCGCAATCATTCGACCCATCATCAGACGTTAAAATAAAAAAATGGGAATTGACATTAACTGATGATTCTTTTATCCGCCTGCGTAAAACCTATCAGAATGGCAAACAAGAGTACTTCTCTTTCCACCTGCAGAAATTAGAGGATATGGACTACCTGGGCAATGTGTACAGCGGTACGCTGCAATTAAAAGCTAAGGAAGACGATATTATTGTACAAACCTACAATGATAAGAAAGGCAATATCGACTCGATGGCCAACGTATTAGCCATCCCTATGAAAAACATGGAACCTGAGCGATTAGATAGCTTGCGCGCCGCGTTAGAATATTTTAAATCGAAAACATTATAGTACAAAAAAGCCTGCTTACCGTAGTAAGCAGGCTCATCATAGTTATGTAGTAGTGTCTTTAAGCTACAGCCAATTGGCTAAGCAGGTTGTTCATGTTGTTGTTGCCGCTTAACATAGCCAACAGCTTTCCTAATCCAAAATCAATATTTTGTTCGTTTTTTGATTGATGGATCATCTCCTGCATTACGGGTGGTATCAGATCTTTAGCTATCTGCAGTGCTTCTGCAGGCTCAATGCCATAATAGTTATTCAGTTTATTGGCAAATTTATTAACAGTACTGTTAATTAGCGGATTGTTATACATCCCCGGGAATTGAAAATATTTGATCAGATCTTTAAGCTTGCCGTTTTCCATCTGTCCCTTTAATACCTCAATAATGGAGCTCGACGCTTCATTCATTACTGCCTCATGGTATTTTACAGGAATTACAGGGTTGCCAATAACTGCCGTCCCGGCGTTATTTTTTACAAGCATAAAAAGTTTTTCAAACATGATAAATCAATTTTAAAGTCCGATTAACAAAATGATGATAAATTATTGTTTTATTTATCAAGTGTTCAAATATATCAAATAAAAATTTTAAATATGATATGAAATTTGTTGCGTTATTAAAAATATTACAATTCTATGAACTAAAAACAAATGTGTTGATAACCGAGTTGAAGTAACACTAATGTCACTTAGTTTAAAATTTAATATGGACGTTGATATTAAATTCTATTTTTGTTAAAAAACTATAACCAATTATGCTGCCAAATATTGATTTTACCACCACACAATCGTATAAATACTTGACCGATAATTATATCGACGTAGTATCGCAAAGCCTTAAAGGATTGTTTGACGCTGATAAAGAGCGATTTGCGAAATTTTCAGTTCAGTTTGAAGATATCTTGTTGGATTATTCTAAAAACCGAATTACAGATCAAACTATAGCTTTATTGCTACAGTTGGCTAAAGAATGTAGGCTAAATGATGCAATAAACGCTATGTTTAGCGGCGAAGTTATTAATGCTACAGAAGGCAGGCCGGTATTGCACATCGCTTTGCGCAACCAAAGCAATACACCAATTTTAGTTGATGGTAAAGATGTGATGCCTGATGTGAATAAGGTATTACAACACATGAAAGAATTTAGCGAAGCTATTATTTCCGGATCATGGAAAGGCTATACCGGCAAAGCTATTACTGATGTGGTAAACATTGGTATTGGTGGCTCAGACCTGGGCCCGGTAATGGTTACCGAAGCTTTGAAATCATACAAAAATCATTTAAACCTGCATTTTGTATCCAACGTTGATGGTACCCATATAGTTGAAACTTTAAAGGGATTAAACCCAGAAACTACTTTGTTTCTTATCGCTTCAAAAACATTTACTACGCAGGAAACTATGGCCAACGCCCATAGCGCGCGCGATTGGTTTATTAAAAGCGGCGGTAAAGATGGAGATGTTGCCAAGCACTTTGCGGCATTATCAACTAATGCTGATGGCGTTAGTAAATTTGGTATCGACACTAAAAATATGTTCGAGTTTTGGGATTGGGTTGGCGGCCGTTATTCTTTATGGAGCGCTATTGGCCTGTCTATAGCTTTAAGCATAGGATTTGATAATTTTACCGAGCTTTTAGCGGGTGCCCATGCTATGGACAATCACTTTAAATCGGCTGCGCCCGAAGAGAACCTGCCAACTATATTGGCACTTGTTGGTATCTGGTATAATAACTTCTTCGATGCCGAGACCAACGCCATTTTACCGTATGATCAATATATGCACCGTTTTGCCGCCTATTTCCAACAAGGCGACATGGAGAGTAACGGTAAACATGTTGACCGTAATGGTAACCATGTTGAATATCAAACCGGCCCGATCATTTGGGGTGAGCCGGGTACCAACGGACAGCATGCTTTTTACCAACTGATCCACCAGGGTACTAAATTGATTCCTTGCGATTTTATCGCTCCGGCAAGGTCACATAATCCGCTGGGCGAGCATCATACTATGTTGCTGTCAAACTTCTTTGCGCAAACCGAAGCATTGATGAATGGTAAAAGCCATGAAGAGGTTGTTGCAGAGTTAAAAGCCGCAGGTAAATCGGCAGCAGAAATTGAGAAACTGGCACCATTTAAAGAGTTTGAGGGTAACCGCCCAACTAACTCTATCCTGGTTAAGGAGATAACCCCACGTAGCCTGGGTTCATTAATAGCTATGTACGAGCATAAAATATTTGTACAGGGAATTATCTGGAATATTTACAGTTTTGACCAATGGGGTGTTGAACTGGGCAAACAGCTGGCGGGTAAAATACTACCGGAGCTAAGAACCAATGCCGAAATAACTTCGCATGACTCATCAACCAATGGCTTGATCAATCAATATAAAGCCTGGAGATAGGTAGTAGTAAACTATGGGCATAAAAAAAGCGTTCAGTTATATTCTGAACGCTTTTTTATTGGCTTTAATCTTTTGTATACTTGCCATTTCCGGGCACTATAGACATCGGTAATCCTTTAGTAAATTCTATTTGGTATACAAAAGCCCATTTCTTACCGGTAACAAACAAGCGCCTGCCTTTGGCATCCCAGGCTATGCCGTTTAGCACATTATCTTCATTATCAAACTTTTTAGGACGCTCTTTATATGGCCAGATATTAGTCATGTTTACGGCTTCTATTATAGCGCCTGTTTTAGCGTTAATGCCTATTATAGTATCGTAGCCGTAAACATTAGTATATATTTTGCCATCAACATACTCCAGCTCATTTATTTGTTCAACCGGTGCTTCGTGGTCAAAAATATCCAGGATACCTCTTTGCTTATAATCGGTTTGGTTTAACAGCCAAATATGACTTCCCCCATCATCAAAGTATAATTTGCTACCATCCGTAGTTACGCCCCAACCCGAAGCCCCGGCTGTGCGGTCAAATTTACCCAATGGTTTCAATGTGTTTTTATCGAATAATAAGCCAAATTTTTCTTTGCTAAGAAATACAATAACCTTATCGCCTACAATCGTATTGCCCTTTCCATGATAATGTTTACCTAATTTTTGCCGTTGTACTACTTTGCCGGTTTCTAATTCTACCTTACGGATATCTCCATTCAAGGTATCGCCCGTAGTTTCATACAAAAAACCGTCCTGGTAGGATAATCCTTCCGTTTCGGCTGTTGGATCATGCGGAAATTTTCTGATCACATTATAAGTTAGTTTTTCGGGCATCTGGCCGGGTGCCATATAGAAAGTTGTTGATATTTTACGGCTTGTGCCCCCTTTGTATACCTTAGCCCATATAATACGTTCCCCCATGTGCAGCGTGTCGGTATTGATAGTTACTACTGATGAGTCTTTTTTTACCGCAAATCTTACAGAATCTAAAAAATAAACAATAGAATCAGGGTTGTATGAATCTGGATAACTTACATGAGTTTGCATAGGTTTTCCATCATTTGATGTATAATCAGCAGTAGGGCTAATGGTAAGATCTGTAATATTACCGTTTGCCTGGGTCGCTGTGTTACTTGCTTTGTTTTTGCAGCCTGCGGTAAGAATTGTGGCTACTGCAATAAATTGAATTAATGTTTTTTTCATGATCTGTCAGGCAGATAACCAAAAGGTTAAATTATAATTGTTTGTAGGGCAAATATAACAAGCTTGACTATATAAGCAAGGATAGGTAGGGGATAGATTATTTTAATTGCAGGTATGTGCATAAAAAAAGCCTTCAGAATTTCTGAAGGCTTTTTCTGTGGTATCAGCTGGGATCGAACCAGCGACACAAGGATTTTCAGTCCTTTGCTC
>JAZKCG010000031.1:0-6159 GCA_040388175.1 Bacteroidota bacterium
ATTTAAGTGTCGTTACTCAAATTTATCCTTTATGATGCTTACTTATTTAATATCTCTTAACTAGCAACTTGAGTTAATTATTTAAATATAACATTATCTGCCTGAATTAAATAGGCACATCATTTCATAACCACATTAGCAAACAGTACAACTATAACCCACTAATAATATTGCGTTTCCACAAAATCTAATAATCCTTCAGTCTTATAAATCTTAGTTCTACCTTTACCATATGGAATTTGGCCGCGTAACACCCGAAGAACTAACAAGGATAGACTTTACCCTTCCACCCGATCCTGAATTAACTATCAGTACACTTGCTGCTAAAAACAGGGAAGATTTACAGGTACACGTTGGTTGCGCTAAATGGGGGCGCAAAGAATGGGTTGGAAAGATCTATCCACCTAAAACCAAAGATGCCAACTTTTTGGACGAATACGTTAAGCATTTTGATTGTATCGAACTGAATGCCACGTTTTACAACCTCTACCCTGCTGCTACTATCAGCAAATGGAAAGATAAAGCTGATAACAGCCCCGGCTTTAAATTCTGCCCAAAGTTCACCCAAAGCATAAGCCATATCCGCAGGCTTAAAAATGCCGAAGATATTACCACCAGCTTTTATGAAGCCATGTTAGCCTTCGGCGATAAACTGGGACCTTTGTTTCTACAATTAAGCGACAACTTCACGCCCAAAAGCTACCCCGAGTTGAAAGCCTACCTGGAGCAATTGCCTAAAGACATACCCGTTTTTGTGGAACTGCGTCATAAAGAATGGTTCGCTAACGACGAAGTACGGCAAACCGTTTTTAACCTCTTCCATGAATTAAATATAGGTGCTGTAATTACAGATGCGTCGGGCAGGCGCGATTGTGTACACATGAATTTGCCAACGCCACATGCTTTTATCCGCTTTGTGGGAAACAGTTTAGACAAAACGGATTATACGCGTGTTGACGAATGGGTGGACCGTATTAAACAATGGCGCGATATGGGGCTGCAAAGCGTTTGGTTCTTTATGCACCAGCATGACGAGCGTTACTCGCCCGAATTGGCCGACTATGTATCAGAACAGTTTAACAAAAAGCTGGGCCTTAACCTGCACCGCCCGCAATTTATTGACCGCGACAAAGGATTATTTGGTTAGGATTAAACCATCCTAATATTACCATGTCATAAATACAATTGTGGGAGACGGCGTGGCGATCGCGGTAAATAAAATAAGGTGTGGATGGTAAAGTTCGTGATCGCTTCGTATCTCACAATTACAAATTGTTTACTTTTGCTTACCGACGGGCAATAATTGCTCCATTTACTATGAACCACACAACAACGTTATACCAACAAGCTGTACAACTGTTACAGCAATTAATAGCTATCCCCTCTTTTAGTAAAGAAGAAAACATAACAGCCGACAGGATAGAAAACTTCCTTAAATCGCACGGCATCACCCCACATCGTAAAATGAATAACCTTTGGGCGTGGAACAAACATTTTGATGCTAATAAACCCACTATCCTGCTCAATTCGCACCACGATACGGTAAAACCTAATTCAGGCTATACCCGCGACCCGTTTGACGGTGTAATAGAAGAAGGTAAACTATATGGTTTGGGCAGTAATGATGCCGGAGGATGCCTGGTATCGCTCATAGCGGTGTTTCTATACTTCTATGATAAAACCGATCTTAAATATAATTTTTGCCTGGCCACTACCGCCGAAGAAGAGATCTCGGGTGTTAACGGATTAGAGTTAATCATCCCCGAGTTGGGTCAGCTTGATTTTGGCATAGTTGGCGAACCCACCCTGATGCAATTGGCCGTTGCAGAACGCGGATTGATGGTTTTGGATTGTGTGGCCCACGGCAAAGCTGGCCATGCCGCACGTGAAGAAGGTGATAACGCTATCTACAAAGCCATGAAGGATATCGAATGGTTCCGCACGTTTAAATTCCCTAAAGAGAGTGATGTCTTTGGGCCGATAAAAATGTCGGTTACAGTAATAAATGCAGGGTCGCAGCATAATGTAGTACCGGCAAGCTGCAATTTCGTGGTTGATGTACGGGTTACCGACGCTTACCGTAATGAGGAAGTATTAGAGATCATCCGCCAAAATGTTAGCTGTGAAGTGAACCCGCGTTCTATCCGTTTAAAACCGTCTTCTATTGACAGGCAGCACCCTATTGTACAGGCAGGCATAGCGTTAGGCAGAACAACCTACGGATCACCTACCACATCAGATCAATCTTTATTAGATATCCAGTCCATCAAAATAGGTCCGGGCGATTCGGCACGCTCACATAGTGCTGATGAATTTGTTTATGTGGATGAGATACGTGAAGGTATTGAGTTATATGTGGCGATGTTGGAAAAAATTGTCTGATGAAAAAACTGCAACATTACTTTTGGATTTGCTTAGCCATTTCAGGAGTTTGCTTTTTTATGTTTAAAGTTGGAAAACGTTTTTTGACTGATCATTTACTAGAAAATAATTCTCAACACATTAAAGGTGTTATCATTAGTGAAAAGAACTTTGAAGGCAATCAGCCGGTAAATCCCCAGTTTTCTTATTCTTATAAATTCACAGTTGACGGTAAAGAATATATAGGCAACGCGCATAATAGGAGCGTCAATGTTGGTGATACAGTAGAAGTGGAATATGTGAAATCTTGGCCTGGCCTAAATAGGCCTTTACATCCAACAGACTAAGGATTATAAATATCCTCATACTTTATACACTTCATTACACGGCTTTATTTTCCAGTTGAGGTGTAGGCTATTCCCTCTCATCAATAAAATATTTCCCATATTTGCAACATGAGCAAGCTTTGGCAAAAAACCACTAATGTTAATGAACTGGTAGAACAATTCACCGTTGGCCGAGATACCGAATTTGATACGCAAATGGCCGCGTTTGACGTATTGGGATCATTAGCGCATACACAAATGCTGCAAAGCATTGGCCTGATGAGCGCCGATGATTTGGAGCTGGTACAACGCGAGCTTAAAAATATTTATGCCGATATTGAAAAAGGCAACTTCACCATTGAACCGGGTGTAGAAGATGTACACTCGCAAGTGGAGATGCTGCTTACACAACGCATTGGCGATGCAGGCAAAAAGATCCATAGCGGCCGCTCACGTAACGACCAGGTTTTGGTTGATCTGAAGCTATTTTTCCGTCATGAACTGCAACAGGTTGTGGAGGAAACCCAAAAGCTTTTCACGCAGCTAATAGAATTAAGCGAAAAACATAAAGATACTTTGCTCCCCGGATACACCCATTTACAGGTGGCTATGCCATCATCGTTCGGATTATGGTTTGGGGCCTATGCCGAGAGTTTAGTTGATGACCTGGAGTTGGTTTTAGCCGCTTATAAAATCACTAATAAGAACCCATTAGGTTCTGCAGCGGGCTACGGCTCGTCGTTCCCGTTAAACCGCACCATGACCACCGAGTTATTAGGGTTTGAGAGCCTGAACTATAACGTGGTTTACGCGCAAATGGGCCGTGGCAAAACAGAACGGATCATAGCACAAGCATTATCATCCATAGCAGCAACATTGGCTAAAATGGCTATGGATCAGGCACTCTATTTAAGCCAGAATTTTGCTTTTGTAAGCTACCCCGATACGTTAACTACCGGCAGCAGCATTATGCCGCATAAAAAGAACCCTGACGTTTGGGAAATTATGCGGGGCAAATGCAACCGCTTACAGGCCCTGCCTAATGATGTGGCCATGATGACCACTAACCTGCCATCGGGCTACCACCGCGAGTTACAACTATTAAAAGAATTATTGTTCCCGGCGTTTACAGATTTGAAGAATTGCCTGCACATGGCAACATTCATGCTGCAAAACGTCACCGTTAACACCGATATATTGAACGACCCTAAATATGCTTACCTGTTTAGTGTGGAAGAAGTGAACCGTATGGTGCTTAACGGCACCCCGTTCCGCGATGCCTATAAACAAGTTGGCCTAGCCATTGAAAAAGGTGAATTTAACCCTGATAAAACGGTAAACCACACCCACGAAGGTAGCATTGGTAATTTGGGTAATGAATTTATTACGGATAACATGACCAAATTGGTAGGCAGCTTTAAGTTTGACGCGGTTGATTGGGCGGTGGCTAAATTAGTAAGGTAATATGCGCAAGCTAATACTAACAAGTATAATGCTTTGTATGGCGTTGATCGTTTTCAGTCAACGCCGGCAAACACCTGTAAGTAAAAATGGTCGCCTTCATGTTGAAGGCGGGAAAATTGTTAATAGTAAAGGCCAACCACCACAACTACGGGGCATTAGTTTTTCGTGGAGTATTTGGGAAGGTCGTAAATATTATAACCCGCAAATTGTAGACTGGCTATCTAAGGATTTTAAAGTAAGTATTATCCGCCTGGCAATGGCTGTTCAGCCTGATAATGGTTATTTACAACAATCTGATGCACAACGCAAACTAATAACAGACCAGGTTGACAGAGCCATAAAAGATGGTATTTATGTGCTCATAGACTGGCACGATCATAACAGCAATTTACACACAGAGCAATCAAAACAGTTTTTTGCAGAAATGGCACAGCGATACAAAGGAGTTCCTAATGTAATTTACGAGATATGGAACGAGCCTGAACGTGTTAGCTGGGATATAGTAAAAAGCTATGCTGTGAAAATAATTACTGAGATACGTAAATATGATGCCGATAACCTGATCGTTGTGGGCAGCCCGCACTGGGACCAAGATGTAGATATAGCAGCAGCCGACCCGATCACCGGGTTTAAAAACATTGCCTACTCCTTTCATTTTTATGCGTCTGATCCTAATCACCAGGATAAATTACGCGCCAAAGCTGATAAGGCCATTAAAATGGGATTGCCCTTAATGGTTACCGAATGGGGCGTGGGCGAATCAAACGGTGATGGCAAATTTGACCTTGAGAAAAATGCCACGTGGCTTAAATGGATAGATCAAAACAAACTAAGCTGGACAAACTGGAACCTTACCGATAAAAAAGAGACCACAGCCATATTAAAATCCGGCGCAGCCGAAACGGGTAACTGGGCAAAAGACGATCTGAGTCCGGCTGGTATTTATATCAGGGAAGAGTTACTTAAGGTTAATAAATCGAATTGATCATGAACGGACAAAACAGAAGCGACATTTACCCCGGCCTTGAGGTTGACATCATCCTGAAAAAAGATCAGCGTACAGGCACATTAACCCGTGGCATAGTAGATAAACTGCTAACCAGTTCCGCCTACCACTCGCGTGGGATTAAAGTTAGATTAGAAGATGGCCAGATAGGCCGTGTCGCGGAAATTATTGACGAGGAATAGGTATATTGCAACTATTATAAGCAATACCCCATGGCCAGAAAAGTTGCAAAAATCATTAAAATACCCAACAACCCGTTTTTTAAGTTTGATGCGCATTATAGGATGTATATCTCATTTGGTGCCGCGCTGATCGCGTTTTTACTGTCATTTGGTAAATTTACCTGGCCGGCGGTCTCCTTAATTACCTGGGTAGCATTCGCGCTGGCTATCATTATCATGGATTGGATCATCATCCTGAATGCCCATCCCCGCGAAATACGAAAAATAGCCAAGCTGCAGGATTCAAGCCGCCTGCTGATATTCCTGTTCGTTATAGCCTCGTCTGTTATTAGTTTGGGGGCAATACTCTTCTTATTAAAATCAACCAAAAGCCTGCCCGAAGCTGATGTTACCGGCCATATACTATTGGCAATGGCATCGGTTATTGTATCCTGGTGGCTGGTACATACGCTATTTACCATGCGTTATGCGCATATGTATTATGATACAGATACCGATGATGGCAAAACCACCCCCGTTGGCGGCTTGCAATTCCCGGAAGAAACTGAGCCCGATTACCTGGACTTTGTTTACTTTTCGTTCGTTATCGGCATGACTTTCCAGGTGTCAGATGTCGAGATCTCTGACAGGCATATCCGTCGTTTAGCATGGATGCATGGCTTGATCGCATTTGCTTTTAATACCGCTATTGTTGCGTTGAGTATTAATATTGTGTCGAGTATGATATAAAGTAACCGGGGACTCACCCGGTCTTTGCTTCGCTCGACCACCCTCTCTTTCGCAAGGTGACCGTTGCGCAACTAAAGATTAAAAACACAGT
>JAZKCG010000032.1:0-12422 GCA_040388175.1 Bacteroidota bacterium
ACTCTTTCAAAACTATAGCTAAAAGATGTGTCCACACAGTAGCCCCACGGGAGGGGCGCGTTAACTTGTGTTTTGGGAGGGAGGGGTTTATACGCCAGGCATCTTCATCAAACCCCTCCCTACACCCTCCCGTTGGGAGAGAATCGCACAAGCCCAAGCTCTTTGAGCCCTACCTCAAACAAATCCCCCCGTTTCTTCATTATATAGGACAACTGATCGCCAATGATCTTCGTATCTACAGTATGCCCTATATATCATCTACCTCTACAATAAATCTTCCGTATAAAACCAGCCAGCAGGACGTTAAGCAACAGGCACACGAGCTGTTCTCGGCCAACTTCCCGCAAACAGACAGGCTGATATTCGCTTTTGATAATACAGAAATCATTACCCGTAATTTCTGTAAACCCTTATCCTATTATGCCCAACCCAATACGTTCGAACAACGCAATAATGATTATATTGAGAACGCTCTGAAATATGCTATCGAGGCTATTGAGGAATGTATCATCAAGGCAGGCATACAGAAAGAAGCTATAACCGACCTCGTATTTGTATCCACCACCGGTTTGGCTACGCCGAGTATAGATGCGTTGATCATTAATAAAATGCGTCTTGATCCGCATGTTAACCGTAGCCCGTTATGGGGGTTAGGTTGTGGCGGCGGCGTGTCAGGCATGGCCAAAGCTAATACAATAGCCATAGCAAACCCGGATGCGGTCGTACTACTGGTAGCTGTAGAACTGTGTTCGCTCACTTTAATTAAGAGCGATTACAGCAAGAGTAATTTCATCGGCTCAAGCCTGTTTTCGGACGGTATAGCGGCTTGTATTGTTAAAGGCGACAATCACACCCAAGTCGAACAAAAGATCGACTACGTCGCATCAAGCAGCAAATTATACTATGATTCGTTGGATGTGATGGGATGGGATTTTCAGGATACCGGTTTTAAGGTACTTTTCTCAAAAGACATCCCCACCTTTATCCATGAGAATGTGAAGCATGATATAACGGAGTTTTTAAGTAAACATGGCTTGCAGTTAAGCGACATTCAAAACTTTATCTTCCATCCCGGGGGTAAAAAGGTATTGGATGCCTATACAGATGCTTTAGGTGTAGAAGGCGACTTTTTAAACAAGACCCGCACCGTAATGAACGATAACGGCAACATGAGCAGCGTTACGGTTTTATATGTATTGGAGCGATTTATAACCGAGGGCTTTGAAGATGGGTACGGATTGATGATGGCTATGGGTCCCGGTTTTTCGAGCGAGATGGTCTTATTAAAAATGGCTAATTAAGTATGGCTTTTATCCTGTTCATTTCTTTCCTGATCCTGCAGCGCCTATCAGAACTGTATATCTCCAGCCGTAACGAGAAATGGTTGCTGCAAAACGGCGCTATCCAATATGGGCAAAGCCATTACCCTTATATGGTGGCCATGCATACACTGTTCATCCTGTTCATCATTGCCGAATATAATTTGAGAGGTGGCATGTCCATGAGTTGGATCTTGCTGGTAGCTTTCCTGGTGGTTTTATCTTTTAAATTCTGGGCACTATCGTCATTAGGTAAATATTGGAACACCAAGATCTACCGCATACCCGGAGTATATCCTATAAAGAAAGGCCCTTACAAGATCTTTAAGCATCCCAATTACATGGAAGTGGTTTGCGAGATAGCAATTATCCCACTGGTATTTCACCTGTATTATACGGCTATAATTTTCAGTCTGCTTAACGTTGCTATGCTAACCGTACGCATCAGAGTAGAAAATAGGGTGTGGGCCGAGTAGCCCACACCTTATAATTATGCTTTCTTAAATACCGATACCGCCAATGGCGACAAGGTTATATTGATGGAATTGTCTTTACCATGCCAGCTAACCTTTTCGCTTTTTAAAGTATTAGGATTAGTTATACCGCTTCCCCAGAATTCTTTGGCATCCGAATTAAATATTTCTTTCCAGTTACCTGCGGCAGGGACGCCTACCCGATAACCCTGACGAGATACCGGGGTCATGTTTAACACAATCAACAGGTCGTTTTTAGGGTCGTTACCTTTACGTGCATACACTACAACAGAGTCATCCGCGTTTCCGCCGTCTATCCATTCAAACCCTTCGGATACAAAAGCTTTTTCATATAAGGCAGGTTCTGTTTTATACAAGTGATTAAGCGCCCTAACGGTCTCGCTTACGCCTTTGTGGTTAGGGTAATCTAATACGTGCCAAGGTAAAGCGTTTTGATAGTTCCACTCGTCACCTTGTCCAAATTCGGCCCCCATAAACAATAACTTAGTGCCCGGGTGAGTAAACATATAACCATATGCTAAGCGCAGGTTGGCAAACTGCTGCCATTCGTCACCCGGCATTTTACGGAGCATGGAGCCTTTACCATAAACCACCTCGTCATGGCTGAACGGCAACATAAAGTTCTCTGTAAAGGCGTAGATCAAACTAAACGTTAGCTGGTTATGGTGATATTTTCTGTTGATCGGGTCTTCACCGAAATACTTGATGGTATCATGCATCCAGCCCATCATCCATTTCATGCCAAAACCTAAACCACCCAAAAATACCGGGCGGCTTACGCCTGTAAATGAGGTCGATTCCTCGGCGATGGTCTGTATATCAGGAAAATGGCTGTAACAAGCCTCGTTAAACTCTTTTAAAAATGATATGGCTTCCAGGTTTTCATTGCCGCCATAAATATTGGGCTCCCACTCACCCGCTTTACGTGAATAATCCAGGTAAAGCATAGAAGCTACCGCGTCTACACGCAAACCATCAACGTGGTACCTGTCCAGCCAGAATATGGCATTACTGATCAGGAACGCGCGTACCTCGTTACGGCCATAGTTAAATATATATGATTTCCAGTCGGGATGGAAGCCTTTGCGCTCGTCGGCATGCTCATACAGGTGTGTGCCATCAAAATTATACAATGCCATAGCATCGCCGGGGAAATGCGACGGCACCCAATCCATGATAACGCCAATACCTTCCTGATGGAAACGTTCTATCAGCATCATTAACTGCTGTGGTGTACCATAACGTGATGATGCCGCATAATATCCGCTAACCTGGTAACCCCAGCTTGGATAGTAAGGATGTTCGGCTATCGGCATAAACTCTACGTGTGTGAAGCCCATGTGTTTTACGTAAGGCACCAGCATGTCTGCCAGCTCTTCGTAGTTATAAAACTCGTCCGGGTTATCCCAGCTGCGCGCCCATGATCCTAAGTGCACCTCATATACCGAGTAGGGCTTATCCAAAGCGTTATGCTGGTAGCGATTAGCCATCCAGCTGGTATCTTTCCACTCGTAAAAAGTATCAGCTATTATTGACCCGGTACGCGGCGGCACTTCCCAACGCAAAGCAAAGGGGTCGCTTTTTTCCAGGTCCTCGCCTGTTATTGAATTGATGAAATATTTATAAACCTCGCCAACACCTACATTCGGGATAAAACCTTCCCAAATACCTGAACCATCCCAACGTACCAATAAAGGGTGTGTAGCACGATCCCAATAATTAAAATTGGCTATTACCGAAACATACTTTGCATTAGGTGCCCAAACGGCGAAATACGTACCCACTACCCCATTCAGCTCCAATACATGCGAACCTAATTTCTCATACAATTTATAATGCTTTCCTGATTGAAACAGGGCGATATCAAAATCAGAAAAACGGCTGTAAGGTATAACTGCTTTTACATCATTAACAGGTGTTGCAACGGCTTTGGGTTGGGTTGCTTTTTTAGTCGTCGTCTTTTTTACTGTATCTTTTGTTATTGTCTCTTTTGTCTTGGCCGTATCCTTTGGTTTAGCGGTTTCTTTTACAACTTTAGCTTTAGGGGTCTTAACCGGTTTTGCTTCTGCAGCTTCGGCCTTGGTATTGGTTATTTTCTTCGCCATAATGGATAGCTTTTAGATATTTAGTTTCAACTCTGCTAAAGGAAGAGAGTTTGTTTATAACAATCAAATATATCATTATTGTTTGGTTGCAAACAATAAGTAGATATAATCCGGATGCGCTTATTGGAGCTATACAATAAATATAACGCAGACAACAAAGGCTCCGTTCCCGGAGCCTTTGTATTATTTGCTAATCTCTATTTTCTTAAAGTTTTTGCTGTATTTAAACTCCAGCACTTTATCGGTGTTTACCTTGAAGTCTTTAACAACTTTTCCATCAGCAATGATTTTCGATGGTTTAAATGGCAAGCCGGATACATTAAAGGCATAGGTTTCATACCTGGGTGTATACAACCCTTCCAGGCTTTGCTGTATACTGAAGGAAGTTTTATTACCATTTACCGCAAACTTTTTCTCCGAATAGATATCCTGCTCATAAGCAAAGGTTTCGCCGTAATCTTCAAAGAAGAATGAATTGGCTACATAATCGCTATAGTAAACGTTCAGTTTAACTTCTTCTATCTCTTTTTCTCCTACATATTGCATTACCGGATATTCAGGTATTACAGAACCGGCCTTTACAAAAATCGGGATGGTATCTAAAGGTGTAAGTACCTCAACTTCTTTTCCGCCTTCAATAACTTCCAGCGTCCAGAAGTTGTACCACTTACCTACCGGCAGATATACTTTACGACTTTTTTGTCCGGGTTCTAATACCGGGCATATCAAGATCTTATCGCCATAAGTAAACTCGTCCTGGCGGAAATGATTACTTCTTTCTGCCTGCTCCTGCATTACTACCGGCCTTAAAATTGGGAAACCATAACGATGGTGTTCCCAGAAGGTCGAGTATAAATAAGGGATCAGCTTATAACGCAGCTCAATAAATTTACGGTTGATAGAGGTATACGGCTCGCCAAAGCTCCATGGTTCACGTTCTTTGGTATCACCTGCCGAGTGCGCACGCATGAATGGCGAAAACGTTCCTAACTGGATCCAACGGGTAAATAACTCGCCGTCAGGCTCGCCGCTAAACCCACCTATATCAGTACCGCAAAACGGAATACCCGACATAGACAAACGTTGTAACTGTACGTTACCCAGTTTTAAATGCTCCCAGGTAGCTACGTTATCACCGGTCCATACAGACGAGTAGCGTTGCACACCAGAATAGCCCGCACGGGTAATGGTAAACGGTCGTTTATTTTTCATGATGGTACGCAAACCCTCGTAAGTAGCACGCACCATTTGCATACCATACACATTATGTGCCTTACGGTGCGATCCGCGGTAACCATCATACTGATGCCTAACATCATCAGGGAAAGTACCCGTACCAAATACTGCCGGCTCGTTCATATCGTTCCAAACACCGGCAACACCGGCTTCTACCAGGCCTTCAAATAAACCACCCCACCACTCGCGTACTTCGGGGTTGGTAAAGTCTGGAAACTGGCAACGGCCCGGCCATACGTGGCCTTCCATAAAGTAATCATCGCTTCGGCGGCAGAAATAGCGTTTTTCTTTTCCTTCTTTAAACACCCAGTAATTATCATCCACACGTATTCCGGGATCGATGATCACTACAGTTTTAAACCCATCATCAGCCAGTTCCTTAATCATTTTCTTCGGATCAGGGAAATATTTAGGGCTCCAGGTAAAGCAACGATAACCATCCATATAATCAATATCTAAATAGATACCGTCGCATGGTATTTTCTCTGCACGAAACGTGTTGGCTATCTTTCTAACCTTTGACTCAGGATAATAGCTCCAGCGGCATTGATGGTAACCAAACGCCCAAAGCGGTGGCATTGGGTGCGTACCGGTTAAAATATGATAGTTTTTAACCACATCCATCATATGCGGGCCGTGGATATAATAATATTGCAATTCGCCGCCATCAGCCCAGAAACTGGTTTTGGTACTCTCTTCAGAACCGAAATCAAAATGCGATTTATAGGTATTGTCAAAGAAAATACCATGCGCAATGTCTTCGTTTATACTGATGTAAAATGGAATGGTACGGTATATCGGGTCCTGATTCCACTGAAATGAATAAGCATCAGTGTTCCAGTTCACAAAACGTTTTCCGCGTAAGTTCAGGTCTGTAGGTTTATCGCCTAAACCAAAAAAGCTTTCGTTTGGCTCGCAGGTCTTGGTACAGAAAACATAATAACCACCAAAGGCTACGTTCTCTTCCCAGTGCATCGGTACAGCATCGGTGCTGGTAACATGGTCCTTACCATCAGAAAATGAGATAAAGAAATCCTGCTTACGTATATGGCAGTTAATTACACCGGTTGATACCCTAAATTCGGTATCGTTTTCAAACAAAGTAAACGCCGTTGCTTTGTTTACCAACTTAGGTACTCCGTACGAGAATTCTTCCAGAAATACACCATGCGGCGCTAACCTTACTCTAATTATTTCATCTGTAACAACAACTATTTCAACTTTTGCTTCGCCATCTGTAAAGAAAAACTTATTACCTATTTGGTCTGCATGATTGGGTACACCCAGGTATTTTTTTATGATTGGTTTTAGGCCGATAATTGGATTATTGACGTGCTGAAATGTATCGTCATCTTCCACTGCCTTATTTAATTCTAAGTCGGGATTTTTTGTATTATCTTCCATATATTATTAACTATCTGTTTGTGCCTGCAAACAAAATCAGGGTATTAAATCTAAAACAAGGTGGCAACTGCTTGTTTCAACAGCTAATAAACGATTTTTATTCAATAAATACGGCACAATAACCCTTAAAAGATCAACAACTGTGAAAAATTATGAAACTCATAATTTTTAATAGCAGAAATTTAATTAAATGGCAAACCGGTTAAAAATTACGATAGTTGTTTCTTTATCAGTATCAATTAAAAGCTTCAGGGAAATCGCCTTTAAAGCTTTACCCATTGGGCAGTTTTGCCTATCAAACTGCACAGTTTACCACACTTATAACACCTCAAATAACACGCTATCACAGCAATTTTACCCTATTTCACAGCCTATCACCCATTACCACAGTAAACATTTAACTTAAATTGCTGTATATAAGCGCATTGTGTAGCAATTGCGTTTATATGTTCGGGCGGGCTTGATTGCGTTTTTCGCAAAATACGCCGCATTAACAGCGTTTTGGCTTATACAAAAATACGAAAACAAGTTGAAGAATTTTGGTTAGCGTCCAGGGCAAATGCTTTTAAAATTTCGGCTAAAGCCTTTGTTGCTTTTGTTAGTCATCCGTTCCATAAATGGAACGGCAATGACCAAAATTCATTGCCGTTTGGCTTTAGCCAACGGTCTGTTGATAAGAAAAGAACAGGCTTTAGCCCAATATTGAACGTCAAACCCTTTTTTAATTTAAAAGCGATTTCCCTGTTAAAAGCTTAACACAAATAGCATCTTATTGTCTTATCTGTATATTTGTACACCTGCATATCTGTGCATCTGTTTATCTTTGCGACAATGAAGCCGGATAAACAACAGGTATTTTCTATAACCAACCAGGAACAATTTAATCAAGTCGCCCTGCAGGTGTTTCAATACCAGGCAAAAAATTGTTTGATCTATAACAACTTTCTTTCGGGGCTAAAGATCGACCCTGCCGAAACAACTAAAGTTCAGGATATACCGTTTTTACCTATCCAGTTTTTCAAAGCACAACGTATCCTTAGCTCGGCTGATGATGTACAGCTAACTTTTACCAGTTCGGGCACTACCGGCATGATAACCAGCAGCCACTATATAACTGATGTGAGTTGGTATGAAGAAAGTTTTCGCAAGGCTTTCCAGTTATTTTATGGCGATATAAAAGATTATACCATCCTGGCGCTTTTACCGGCTTATTTAGAAAGACCCGGGTCGTCGTTAATTTACATGGCTCAGGACCTGATTACACAATCAAACAATCCTGAAAGCGGTTTCTATTTATACAATCATGACGACCTGGCCTTACAGCTTAAAAAACAGCAACAAGCCAAAAAGCCAACATTGCTTATAGGGGTAACTTTTGCCTTGTTAGATTTCGTAGAGCAATATCAGATCAACTTTCCCGAATTAATAGTAATGGAAACCGGCGGCATGAAAGGCCGTAGGAAAGAAATGATACGCGAAGAACTGCATAATACATTATGTAAAGGTTTTGGGGTTAATGATATTCACTCAGAATACGGTATGACCGAGTTACTATCGCAAGCCTACTCAAAAGGCTCAGGGATATTTAATTGCCCCCCATGGATGCAGATCATTACGCGCGATACCAATGACCCATTAAGTATAGTTACTAATGGTAAAGTCGGAGGTATTAATGTTATTGATCTGGCCAATATTAATTCATGCTCTTTCATAGCCACACAGGACTTGGGCAAGATCTACAAGAATGGATCATTTGAAATATTAGGGCGGTTTGATAATGCTGATATCCGCGGATGTAATTTACTGATAGCGTAAAACTTAATATACAACTAACAGAATTTATCTATTTTTGCACTTCAAAATATAAGAGATTAAGATGATCGAGAAATTTTTGCAAGACGACCAGGACCCAAAGGCCATTGAGAAAGTATATACCCGTTTGATTGACCTCTTAACCACCGGCGAAGAAATAATATATATAGCAGCTCAGAAAAAACCGTTGGTAAATTTATTGCCTGATTGCATTGCTATAACCAATAAGCGTATATTGTTTTTCACCCCGGCTAACCTGGGCCTATCTATAAAATTTATTGATTTTGTTTGGAAAGACGTGGTCGACGTTTATACAAAAGAAGAGATCATAGGAGCCATATTTAGTGTAAAGACTACCAACGGTGCCGAAATGGGTGTTGATTACTTACCTAAGATACAAGCACGAAAACTATATCAATACGCCCAGGAACGTAAAGAATCAGAGCGTGAAGCACGCAGACTACGCGATCTGGAAGAAAAACGTGCCGAGTCAGGTTCTATGCAGTTTGAAACCCCGGTTACGGCATCAGCAGCAGCATTTCACGTTGCCCCGCCCGTTCAAGAACCAGAGGTTAAGCCGGAGCCGGTATTTCGCGAAGAACCTAAACCTGATATTTTAACGGAGAAACTTAAAAAGTTAAAAACGCTGTTTGATAATGGGCTGATCTCGCAAGAAGAATACAACCACAAGAAATTAGAATTACTAAGCGATCTGTAATCTTTTAATATTAAGTAAGCAACCGTGCATCAAAACTAAATGGTTGCTTGCTTTTAATTTTCACTTTACCCGCATCAGGGTGTAAAGGATTCAGCAGATAATTACACTCCTCTTTTACAATTGCTGATGGCACTTTCAATAACAAGTGCTGCTTATCCGCTAAAAACCGATTACCAATTTGTTTAAGAATATTTTGTTCGGGATACTCCTGCCAGTGTTCGGGCAAGGTTTTAATATCTAAAGCTGTCGAAGCGTTATCAGGCGCTTCAACTATCATCATACAGAAATCGTCAGGCATATTGGTAGGGCTTAAATGCGCTAGGGCTTCCAACACAGCCAAAGATCTTGATGACGCAAAATAAACTACCGCACGGCCTTCACTGTTCCAACGGCCGCCATATAAACGGGCACCATTGCCACTTAAATCAGCGTAAGCGTTTCTAACTATTCTGTATAACAGCATTAAGCAAATATACCGTGCTCAATACGACCCAACTCTTTAAAAACAATATCAAAACCTATAGAGGTATCTAATAATGATACCGGAGCTTCACCTTTAAATACATAAAGCGGGGTTTTCATCCAGGTTTTAAATTTATCTAAAGAACCAAATACTTCTTCGCCGCGGGTATAAAGACGCGCTAACGCTACAGCTTTCTCTGCATACTCTGTTTTGATGATCTCTGTATCATCATAGCGTTGCAAAGTGCGCTCAGAAATATGCATAATGTTGGCAAACTCTTGCAGGGTTAATGATATTTTTTTGGCGAATGCCATCAACAGGTTTTTAGGTAATCCTTTACGTGTGGTTGCCAGGATATCAAAATCACTCATAAAACTAAATTGCGTACTTGTGCTACCCAGCAAATTGCTAAATAAATTACCTGGTTGCACGGCATAAATGGCCATTGGCTCATTTACTTCGCTTTTTGGGGCATCTGTTTTGTATTTCATATTCCAGACATTTATCCAAATATAAATACATTTTGTCTTATTATCAAATTATTCAACAACTATTAAAAAATAATTTTTCTTCCCTTTTTGTGCAACCAAAAATTTACTACCTATAAGTGCATCATTATTATATATACTTTCAGGTGTTTCTATCTTCACTTTATTAATAGACACACCGCCGCCCTGTATCATTTTTTTTGCCTCGCCTTTAGATGCAAACACAGCCGTACTTATCGCCAACAGATCTGTAGCATTAATACCTGCCTGCAGATCATTTAAAGAAATTTTAAAGTTAGGTACACCTTCAAATAAGGCGATCACTTCTTCTTCTGTTAGTTCATTTAAAAACTCAATACCTGTATTGCCAAATAAAAACTCTGATGACTTGATAGCTTTTTCATATTCAATTTCTCCATGTACACGTATGGTAATATCTTTAGCTAAGGCTTTTTGTAAAACACGCAAATGCGGAGCCGCATCTTGTTCTGACTCTAAACCTTTAATAGTTTGTTCATCAAATAAGGTAAATATGCGGATATAGGTTTTAGCGTCATCGTCGCTGGTATTTAACCAAAACTGGTAGAATTTATAGGGCGATGTCTTGGTCGGGTCCAACCATATATTACCACCTTCTGTCTTACCAAATTTAGAGCCGTCAGCTTTTTTAATCAGTTGAGTGGTTAAAGCAAACGCTTCGCCACTGCCTTTACGGCGCACCAGTTCGGTACCGGTAACTATATTGCCCCATTGGTCAGACCCACCCATTTGCAGCTTACAATCTTTATGTTTCCACAAGTAGTAAAAATCATAGCCTTGTACTAATTGGTAGGTAAATTCTGTAAAAGACATCCCGGTCTCGCCTTCTAAACGTTTCTTTACAGAATCTTTAGCCATCATGTAATTAACAGTGATGTGCTTCCCTACTTCGCGAATAAAATCAAGAAAGGTAAAATCTTTAAACCAATCAAAATTATTAACCATTTCGGCGCTGTTAGCGCCGCTGTTAAAATCTAAAAACTTTTCTAACTGTGCCCTTATACCTGCCAGGTTTTGTTGTAGTACTTCTTCTGACAGTAAATTACGCTCGGCCGATTTACCTGATGGATCGCCCACCATACCGGTAGCACCACCAACCAATGCAAAAGGCTTATGGCCCGCACGCTGAAAATGAATCATGGTCATGATCTGTGCCAAACTGCCAACGTGTAAGGAATCGGCTGTTGGGTCAAACCCAATATAGCCTGATGTCATACCCTTATTTAACAGTTCTTCAGTTCCGGGCATAATATCATGCAACATGCCCCGCCAGCGTAATTCTTCAACAAAGTTCATTAGTGTAATTATCTTTTTTCAATCCCGACAGTTATCAGGACGCCAAAGATAATAGAATATGTGCTTTTGTCAGAAAAGAAAAACAATAGGTATTCATACTATTATATTAACCTGTCACTACTCCATTATTTAATTTCCTTACTGATATCTATTGCCAATTGCCTATTTTTTCTTATTTTAGGGGGACGGTGTTTTATGAATTTTTTATCCCACTATTATTTCGATCGCAATATTACCGACTGCTACTTTGTATTAGGCACTGTATTGCCCGATCTTTTAAAAAATGCGGATAAGAGCATTATTTTACATCCCGAAAAGCTACATCACCCAGACACACATGTTACCAGTTTGGTAAATGGCTGGAACAAACATCTGGATGTTGACCGTTATTTTCACTCTTCTGATTTCTTTACCACGCATTCACATCAGCTAAAAAAACTATTGGCGCCGGCTATACAAGGCTCTCCGGTAAAACCATTCTTTCTGGGCCATATCGCCGTCGAGTTAATTATAGATAACCTCTTGTTAACCACAGGCAAAATCATAGTAAACGATTTTTATGCCCATTTAGTAGGCTGCAACAATGCCATTATTGAAGATTTCCTGACTTCGGCAAGTTTAAAAGACACCACCCGCTTCTTTAGGTTTTATGAAGGATTTAAAAAAGACGGCTACCTGCATACCTATTCAGAAACCCAACAAATTGCCTACGCCCTAAAAAGGATCTGTATGCGTATCTGGGACAATCCGTTTACGCCTGCGCATGAGCAGCAAATGAATGAGGTATTAATAGCATACCGCGAGTTATTGTTACCCAATTTCATGACGATATTTCAGGAAATTGAAAGTAAATTAGCTGCATAACGGCCTTCTGTTTCCCCTCTTAATACACTGTTATTGAATAATATCGCCTAAAAAAGCCATCAAAGTGCAAAAACCCTTAAAAATCAGCATTTAAGAGCAAATTAAATTTTTTAGAATAAAATTATAGTTCTACCTTTGCAGTCCCAATTAACAAATTGGGAAAAGGAGATAAATTATTTAATGG
>JAZKCG010000033.1:0-2119 GCA_040388175.1 Bacteroidota bacterium
ATTATTTAAAAAATATGGCGATTATAATCACCGATGAATGCATAAACTGCGGAGCTTGCGAGCCGGAGTGCCCAAATAATGCTATTTATGATGCAGGTGCTGCCTGGCGTTTTTCGGACGGTACGGGCTTAAAGGGTGTTATTGATTTTGGCGATGGCGTTACTTTAAATGCGGAAGAAACACAAGCCGCTTTATCAGACGATATTTATTATATAGTTCCGGATAAGTGTACAGAATGTGTTGGTTTCCATGACGAGCCTCAATGCGCGGCTGTTTGCCCGGTTGATTGCTGTGTGGATGATGAAAATGTACGTGAAACACGCGAAGAATTGCTGGCTAAAAAAGATTGGCTGCACATTAACGAGTAGATCATATTTTAATAATATTGGAAGGGGATACAGCAACGTATTCCCTTTTTTTTTCTAATGACTAAACCACCGCCTTTGGCGGTAGGTCACGGGTGGAGGTTATGCCAGAAACCGTAAACTCAGTTTCTGAGAGAATACAATTGTTTCGGTGAGATTGCTCACAGGGCATTTATATCCACCACCTAAGGTGGTGGATATTTACTCGAGTATTTTATAGTTCCTCATGTTATGCGTAAATATTTCACCCACCTTCATATCCTTATCATCATACTGGCCGGGTGTTTTACAGTCATCGCAGCTAATTACCCTGTATACTAAATTATAGCCCCTGTTTTTTTTGTTTTTGTCGATGATAACTCCTTTTATTTCGCAATCAAAACTCTTATTGGCATTAAAAGCAGAGAATGGCTGCAAATGCGTTTTACCGTTTTTATCCGCGTCATACGGTGCGCCATAAGGTATTCTTACGGTATCGCCTATCTTTAATTTCTCAAAAGTGAGTGCTATTTGTTTAAGTTTCTTTTCGCTACCCTTTTGTATTTGCTCCAGTTTTGCTTTCCAGGGCTCAAATTCGCGGGTGTAGCATGGCGATGGCTTGGTGAACAGTCCTTTCTGATAAGCTGTTAGGTAAAGCGACGGTAACTGCTTAAAACGAGCTAATCTTGCACGGTCAATACCAGCTGCTGTCTGGCGGTCATACGTACCTTGTTTAAATAAAATAACATCTACCGTATCACAATTGTCATTCAGTTTTACAGTCGCGCTTTCAAACCCTATCCAGTTAAATATCAGGGTCTGCATATCTTTTGGAATGCTGACTTTGAATTTGCCGGACGTGTCTGTCTTTGTCAGGAACATCGTATCCTGGTTAATAACATGAATACCCGCTATCGGCTGCAGCTCATCAGAAATAACCCGACCGTAAATAGTACGTGTTTGAGCGTTTAGCTTGGTAATTAGGGTCAATAAAGCAATTGTAAGTATAAATATCCGTCGCATAATCAGATGGTGGTTATTGGCGAAATTACAAAGTTTTTAAAATTTCACAATCATAGCCATCCCGCAGGTTATTGCAAGGAACGAAGACAACCGACCGTAGGGAGCTCATTAATACCATTAAAAAACAAATTATAACATTAATAATCTCTACGCATGCAAATCAAATATGCAGGATCTCATTCCAGTAATGAATCATATAAATCTTTCCATTCCGGATTCATGGCATTAACTAACTGCTGTTTATGTTTCCGACTGCCGCCTTTTAAAGTTTTTTCAGCATTAATAGCTTCCTCAATGCGCGAATAGAAAAAGTAATAGACCAACTTATCGCAATTATATTTAGCTGTAAAGCTTTTAGGATAGGTTTTGTTTTTATGATCATAAACACGGCCGGTTAGGTCGGAGCTAACGCCGATATATAATACCGAATTAAGTTTATTGGTCATGATATAGACGCAGCCGCCTTGCTGGAAAACCATATCGCAAGATAAATAATTTGGAGTGTTCTTAAAATTGATAGTGCGCTTTGTTGAATGTCCTACGTAGAGATTGCTTCGTTCCTCGCAAAGACGTGGTGGTGAGAGTGGTGCGTTGATAACACTGACTACAGGCTGAAATACACTTCAAGCCTCTGGGCAGAATTATAGCCCCACCATTTATCCGGTAAAGTCTCTGTTAATCCGCTATCCATGCCCCGCACGTCATTGCTGTAAGGGTTAGGTAATTCGGTAACAGAATTAGGATTTATTTTT
>JAZKCG010000034.1:0-2565 GCA_040388175.1 Bacteroidota bacterium
ATGTACTACCCGCATTCCTTCGTTTGCCGGGCTGCAAAGGTAGGATTCTTTTTAATATTGCCAAGTGAAATTTTCACTTTTTTATTATTTATTTCTACCTCGTACGTTTCAAAAAACAACCGCCCTTTTTTGTTGAGCGGGATGCAAATGTAAGGAGAAAACACCATCCTGCAAAGATAAATTTGCAGAAAAATAAAAGTATTTGATAACGTGCTGTAAACTAACAGATACCAAATGCATTTTTATTAAGAACCTATGGCAATTATGGTTTTTGTATATTTGAAATGAAATGCAAAACCATCAATTCCCTGCTAACTTTCTGGATTCATTAACCGCCGAGCCGGGTTTTGACCGCGAAAATTTTATCAATACACATCAAAATAATGTGCCACCAACGTCACTAAGGGCCAATCCTTTTAAAAAAACAACGTTAAAAACCGATGGACAAGTGCCCTGGTGTCCCGAAGGCTTTTATTTAGATACCCGTCCATCTTTTACTTTCGACCCGCTTTTTCATGCCGGTAGTTATTATGTACAGGAAGCGTCGTCTATGTTTATCGCACATATATTAAAACATATCAAGCCAGCCGACGCGGTAAATATACTGGACCTATGCGCTGCGCCTGGTGGTAAAAGCACCTTGCTCAACTCGGCCATGACACCCGACGACCTATTGGTAGCCAATGAGATCATTAAAACACGTGTACCCATTTTAGCAGATAACCTAAGCCGGTGGGGAACCGCCAATACTATAGTAACCAATAACGACCCTAAAGACTTTAACCGGCTGACAGGGTTCTTTGATATTATATTAATTGATGCGCCTTGCTCTGGGTCAGGCATGTTTAGGAAAGACCCGGCTGCTATGGATGAGTGGAGCGAAGCCAATGTTAACCTTTGTCACCAGCGCCAGGAACGGATACTGGCAGATATCTATCCGGCATTGGCAGAGGATGGATACCTTATATATAGTACCTGCTCATACTCGCACCAGGAAAACGAGGATATCCTGGACTGGCTCTGCACCGAGTTTGAATTAGAGGCCGTACGGATACCTATTAATGAGGAGTGGGGGATTGTTGAAACGCAATCGCCGGAGAAACAAGCCTGGGGATATCGCTTCTATCCAGGCAAGGTTAAAGGTGAGGGTTTGTTTGCATCGGTATTAAAAAAGAAAGAAAGCAGCGGCTCTTTATTGTCCTTTAAAAACAATCGAAATCAAAAACTTGAAAAAAACGAGTTCGAACTGGTTAAACCTTATATAAATGATCCGTCCTCATATTACTTTTTTAAAGTGAATGCTGATTGGCTGGCCATTAATAACCAGCATAAAGAAAGCCTGAATTTATTACAACACCATTTATACATTAAAAAATCTGGCGTGCGGATAGGGAAACTTGCCGGGCGCGACCTGATACCCGACCATGAGTTGGCGCTAAGTGCCATTGTCAATAAAGGCACGGTATCGCAAACCGAATTAGATTACGACCAAGCCATACTTTATTTACGCCGCGAGAATTTGGTTATTGATGAAGTTAAAAAGGGCTGGAGCTTAATGACGTTTGAAGGGCAAGCAATGGGATGGGCAAAGCTCTTGCCTAATCGTATTAATAATTACTATCCAAAAGAGTTGAGAATATTGACTCAGGGGCCGAGGTAAGTAAGACATATATTATGATAGTATGGAGTTGCCTTCGGCCCGGGCTATCCGCTCATACTACACAGGCCTTAAGCTCGGGCCGGTATCCGCTACTATCCCTAACGCAAAAATTGTCTGAACCATGATTCATGGGATTTGAGGATTACAGGATTGCGCTATGTAAACTTTAATCAAACCATATACTATAATATAATGTTTAAAACACAACACTATATATAGTATGAAAGATATTGCCAAACGTTTTCCGGAGAACCCTCTATTATCGCCTATCGACCTAAAACCAAGCGAAGATGGCTTGCAGATTATCTGCCTGCTTAACCCGGGTGTATTTAGGTTTAAAGGTAAGACCTGGTTGATAGTACGTGTGGCAGAGAACGCAGTACAAAAAGAAGGCTCGATATTTTTCCCGGTGCTGAACGAGTTAGGCAAAACCGAAATTGTAGAGCTACCATCAGAACACCCGGAACTGATCACCACCGACCCCCGTGTTATTAAATATATGGGGCTTGATTATTTGACAACCCTTTCGCATCTGCGTTTACTTTGTACCGATGATGGCATACACTTTTACGAACCCGAGGGCTATCCTATATTATATGGCAATGGCAGACTGCAGGCGTTTGGCATTGAAGATTGTCGGGTCGCTTTTTTAGAGGATAAGTATTATCTCACCTTTACCGCCGTATCCGGCAATGGCGTGGGTGTTGGTATGCGCACTACTACCGACTGGAAGACCTTCACCAACCATGGCATGATCTTACCGCCCCATAATAAGGACTGCGCTATTTTCGAGGAAAAGATAAACGGCCTTTACTATTGTCTGCACCGCCCCAGCAGTGTGGATATTGGTGGTAATTTTATCTGGCTGGCCGAGTCGCCAGACGGGGTACATTGGGGTAATCATA
>JAZKCG010000034.1:2575-50915 GCA_040388175.1 Bacteroidota bacterium
TCCGATCTCCATCAAAACCGATAAAGGCTGGCTGGAGATCTATCATGGTGCCAATAAAGAACATCAATATTGCCTGGGCGCTTTCCTGTTAGACCTCAATGACCCATCAAAAGTAATTGCCCGCACCGATGCGCCAATCATGAAACCCACCGAACCTTACGAGTTAAGCGGCTTCTTTGGCAATGTGGTATTTACCAATGGTCACGTTGTTGATGGCGACACCATTACCATATATTATGGTGCGAGTGACGAATTTGTTTGTGGGGCGAGGTTTTCAATTAAGGAGATATTTGCAGCATTAGGGTTGTAGAGACATAATACCTTGTGCCTCTATTTTGCATTCTCTCAAAGACTAATCTCTCTCCGACGGGCTCAATACTCCCCAATACTCAATAACACTAACGTACAAGCATACTCCGTTTCAATCCCCTTTGCATCGGCCAATTTTTGCAATTCGCTATTTTCTGTCCCTGGATTAAAGATGATGCGTTTAGGCTGGGTATTTAATATATAGTCGTACAGAGCCAGCTGATTTTGCGGCCCAACATAAAGCGTAATAGTATCTATATCGTTATGGATCTGCTCCGGCTTTTCAATAGGTACACCTGCTACTTCGCCAGTTTTTATACCCACATTTACTATAGAGTGTCCATGACTAACCAATCGGTTCGCAGCCAGGTAGGCATATCTGCCCGGGTTAGGTGTAGCGCCTAAGATCAATGTTTTTTTGTTAGCCATAATTACACTCTTAAATAAAACCCTCTTTTCAACTCCCAAAAGTAAAGTCTCCCTACCGGGGGAGATTTAGAGGGGGCTTAGTCGGTGGATACCTGCATCTATTCAAATATTACGCCAAGGTGTAATATTTTGCTGTTTTGACAGTCAGAATAGCATCACAAAAAAATAATTAAAATAATTTAAAATGTTTTTAAAGGTGAATCGTCTTTACCTTTAAAACAAGTAATAAATTGATAACAGCATTAATGCCCGAAGAAAGAAACAGCCATATACTAAGCGCCATAAAAGCGTATAGTAAGAATTTGCTGGGCTTTATCCGAAAACGGGTGAAAAATGATGCTGATGCTGAAGATATCCTGCAGGATGTATGGTACCAGTTTAGTTCGCTGGTAAATTCTGAACCAATTGAGCAGACAGGCGCCTGGCTGTATAAAGTGGCAAGGAACAAAATTACCGATAAGCATAAAAAGAAATCAGAAACTTTACTTGACGACCTGTTTTCCGGCAATGATGACGGCGACGAGGATACTTCGGGTTTTAAAGACCTGCTGATGCCCGACGACAACACACCGGAAACGGAATATGTGCGCAATCTTTTTTGGGAGCAGCTTTTTAACGCATTGGACGAGCTACCCGAAGAACAAAAGCAGGTATTTATCTGGCAGGAAATGGAAGATATGACCTTCCAGGAAATAGCAGAGATGACGGGCGTAAATGTAAACACGCTGGTATCACGCAAGCGATACGCGGTACTGCATCTACGCGACAGGTTACAACAATTATATCAGGAGATCACAAAATATTAAAAATTAAAAACATGAAACAATTATTTTTTAAAGGCAGATTTATATTCATACCCATTGCGGTAGCTGCCTTCCTTTCGCTCATCAGTTTTGCGGTGATGCAATTATGGAACAATTTATTACCCGCAATATTACACGTTACTGCCATAACTTTCTGGCAGGCCATGGGCATATTTATACTATGTAAGATATTGTTTGGCTTTGGGCACAAAGGCGGCCGTGGCTGGGGTAACCGTGGCGGTGCGCCATGGATGCGCCAAAAAATGGAAGAACGCTTTAAAAGCATGACACCGGAACAGAAAGAAAAATTCAAACAAAAAATGCGTGACCGTGCATCATGCGGCCCATGGGGACGTGACGAACGCCACCCCTTTAACCGTGACTGGGACCAATTTGATGCGGAAACACAAGCAAAAACACAAGAATAATATAACCCACCCAACCCTCCCCAAAAGGGAGGGCTTTTTTAAGTCTCCCCTTTGGGGAGATTTAGAGGGGTGACAAAACTCACAATTATGAATATACTGGTATTTACAACAAGCGTATCTGCACAAGACCAGGTAAAAAGGGTAAAACCTATCCTTACCTCTGTACAAGCTATTCAAGACTTTAATTTCGACCTGGAAGATTGCGATAATATCCTGCGCGTAGTATCTGATGACCTATCGCCACGGTATATTGAATCGTTGCTTAATAATGCAGGATTTTTATGTTCTGAACTGGAGTATTAGCCCCTTAATCCTTCATACTACAAGTCATACTGAGCTTGTTTCAGGATATTAAGAGCCGACTTACAATATGCCTAACAATCATTAGGCATGGTATTTTGTAGTTTTAGCCTATTATTATCCTGTTCAGCAATGCTACTTGCCCGGCGTGGTAAACCTGGTGCTGTATAAAACCATATAACAGATCTTTGTAAGTAGTAACCGGTTCATCCGGTCGGTCATCAATGATCAAGTCGTCCCATTTTTCTTCGGGAAAATCCTGTATGGTTTTGATAAGGTTAACATTAACCAGCTTAAAATCCGCTATCCATAACTGCCATTTGTTTTCGTCGGGGTCGCCGGGGTCGGGCCAGTTGCCGCTTACCGGCATGGATGCTGGTTTCTCGTTCATGCGGTCTATCACCTCTTCTGTCCAGCTAAACATATGCAGGATAATTTCGGCAATGGTATGCGCATGACCTTGTCGCTCGAAAGCACTTTCAAAAGTTACCTTTTCCAGGATCTCGTATATCGGCGAGCCGTACCAGGGTTGACCGGATAGTACTTTTTCTAATTCTTGCTGAAGTTTTGCTGAGGTTGTTTCCATAATTACAAGTTGTGGCTGTCACCCTGAGGCTCTCGAAGGGTGAGCGTAAAGGCCCTCCCGCATGTTTCGAGAGCATCAACATGACACCCTGTTTTTAGTTCAGACAATTTTCCCTGCTGCTACCGCGCAATTTATTCCATCAATAGCAGCAGAAATTATGCCACCGGCATAACCCGCGCCTTCACCACAGGGGAATAGCCCCTGTATCTGCGGATGTTGCAGCGTATCTTTATCTCTTGGTATTTTTATAGGCGATGAGGTGCGCGACTCGACCCCTACCAATATCGCTTCATTCGTGTAATAGCCCTTCATCTTCCGGCCAAAAACCGGCAACGCGTTACGCAGGCGGTCGTTGATCCAATCAGGTAGTACTTCTTTTAGTTCGATGCTTTTAGTACCGGGTAGGTAAGAGTTTTCGGGCAGATCAACAGACAGTTTGCCATTTACAAAATCAACCATCCTCTGCGCGGGAGCCACCAGCTTACCTCCTCCTGCTTTAAAGGCCAACTGCTCAATACTATGCTGAAAGTTAAGCATCTTAAACGGATCGGCATTATCACCTTTCACATCTTCCATATTGATCTGCACTACCGTACCCGAGTTAGCGAAAGGGTTATTTCGTTTGGATGGGCTCCATCCGTTAACGACAATTTCTTCAGCTTCAGTAGCGCAAGGGGCTATAATACCACCCGGGCACATACAAAACGAGAACACACCCCGACCATCCACCTGCTCCACCAAATTATAGTAAGATGGCGGCAGATCCGGTCCACGGTATTCGCAATGGTATTGTGCACGATCTATTATTTCCTGGGGGTGCTCAATACGTACACCCAACGCGAAAGGCTTGGCCTCTATCAATATGTTTTGGCGGTGCAGCATTTCAAACACATCACGCGCCGAATGCCCGGTTGCCAATATTACGGCGTTGGCTTTCAACGTTTCGCCCGAGGATAGTTTTACACCCTGTATCTTACCGAAATCGACTAACAGGCCGGTAACTTTAGTGTCAAACAACACCTCGCCACCGGCATTCAGTATCGTTTCGCGGATAGCGGTAATAATCTGCGGTAGTTTATTGGTGCCGATATGCGGGCGGGCGTCCACCAGAATATCTTCGGCAGCACCATGGGCCACAAAGGTTTTGAGTACGGCATTAACATCGCCGCGCTTAGTGCTGCGGGTATACAGTTTACCATCCGAATAGGTACCTGCCCCACCTTCGCCAAAGCAATAGTTGCTTTCGGGATTCACCAGGCCTTGTTTATTGATGTTAGCCAGGTCGCGGCGGCGTTCTTTTACAGCCTTTCCACGTTCTACTACGATCGGTTTTAACCCCAGCTCAATACACTGCAAAGCGGCAAACAATCCTGCCGGACCAGCACCTACAATAATAACATTCTTAGCATCCTTAACATTAGGATATTGCTGTGTATATGTTTCAGGCTGATAGATCTCATCAACATAAACCTTAACCTGCATACGATAGACTACTCGCCGGCCACGCGCGTCGATAGAACGTTTGTAAACTTGTACTGCCGTAATTTTTTGCGGTGATATATTTAATGCCGATGCGGATAGTTTTTTTAAAACTTCCTGGTCGTCTTGCTGCCCCGGGGGGCAAACTATTTCTATTTCTTTGATCATGGTGCTGCCCGGTTTTTATCCGGGATATAAGGCAAATATAACACTAATTGTAGAGACGCGATACTTCGCGTCCTTATTAGCCTAGACGCAAAGTGTTGCGTCTCTACATTTTAATTGATACCTTCAACCAAACTTGTATATACCTGCATGAGACCACTCTTTACCGCCATCTTACTTGCTTGCAGCTTTTTGCTGTTTAAACCCGCATTCGCGCAAGCGCCATATGAAACCTCGGTACCCAAACCCTGGAACGCCTTTTGGATAAACGCCCGAAATGAGACAGGGCGCGACTATGGCGTGTTCTACTTCCGCAAAACCATTGACCTGGCAGTCAAGCCGGCCACATTCTTTGTGAATGTATCGGCAGATAACCGGTATAAACTATATGTGAACGGCACGTTGGTATCATGCGGACCGGCGCGTGGCGATACCTATTTCTGGAACTATGAGCATGTAGACCTTGCCCCTTACCTCGTAACCGGTAAAAACGTGGTAGCCGCGCAGGTATGGAACGAGGCCGAAGTTAGGCCCGAAGCACAGATCACGCTACGCACCGCCTTTATCTTACAGGGCGCTACCCCTGCCGAAGAAGTGCTGAACACCAACAATACCTGGAAGGCCCGGCGCGACAATGGCTACAAACCCCTTGCCGTTAACCTGGGTTATGGCGCTTACTATGTAGCCGGGCCGGGTGAGTTGATAACCGAAAGCAAGACCATCAAAAACGCTACCTCACCCGAACTGGAAGACAGCGCCTGGCCCGTTGCTTCTAACCTCGACCACGGTAAACCTAAAGGCATGGCAGACGCTTTCGGGTGGATGCTGGTGCAGTCACAGATCCCGCAGATGGAGCGGGTTTACCAGCGCATACCGGCTATGCGTAAGGCGGTGAGAGTTGATGTGCCTTCGGGCTTCCCGGCGACTAAGACCGCTTTAACCATCCCTGCCAATACCACCGCTACGCTGATACTGGATCAAACCTATTTAACCAATGCCTACCTTACCCTCAATTTTAGCAAAGGTACGGGGGCAGGTATCTCGCTGACCTATGCCGAGTCGCTGTTTGATAATTTGAAGCTGTATGGTAATCGCAAAGGCGACCGTAACGCCGTAGAAGGCAAAGACTTTGGCGGACGCAGGGATAGCCTTCTTTCCGATGGTACCAACGGACAAACCTTCACTACTTTATACTGGCGCACCTACCGCTATATCCGCCTCATCATACATACCGGGGATGAGCCTTTGGTTATTGATGACATTTACGGAACGGCTACCGGCTACCCGTTCCAGCAGAACGCTAAACTCAAGACCGACAACCCCGAAATGCAGCAGATGCTGGATATTGGCTGGCGCACCGCCCGTATGGATGCTTTGGAAACCTATATGGATTGCCCTTATTATGAGCAGCTGCAATATATTGGCGATACCCGCATACAGGCCATGGTGAGCTACTACAACAGCGGCGACGACCGCCTGATGCGCAACGCCATAAACCTGATGGACCACTCGCGCATCAGCGAAGGGTTGTCACTGAGCAGACACCCATCCTATAGCCCGCAGATCATCTCGACGTTCTCATTATGGTATGTGGGGGTGTTGTATGACTACTGGATGTACCGCCCCGACAGCCTGTTTATTAAAGACAAGCTGCCCGGCGAACGCGCCGTGCTTGACTATTTTAGCAAATACCAGCAAGCCGATGGCTCGTTGAAGAACGTACCCTACTGGACCTTCGTCGATTGGTCTGACGGTTGGGATTACGGTATGCCGCCGAAAGGTAGCAAGGGTGGCTCGGCCATACTGGACCTACAATTACTGACCGCCTACCAACAGGCCGCCCAAATGGAAGCTAAAATGGGTATGTCTGCATTGGCCACGCTATACCGCACCAAGACCATACAGCTTAAACAGACCATACAGCGTAAGTATTGGGATGCAACCCGGCAGTTATATGCCGATAACGAGGATAAGAAGGTATTCTCGCAGCATACTAACGCGCTGGCTATACTAACCGGTGTTGCCGCCAAAGCTGTGGCTCCCGGTGTTGCCCGCAAAATGCTTACCGATGCCGGCCTTACCCAATGCACCATTTACTTTAAGTACTACCTACACCTGGCACTGGTTGAAGCTGGTTTGGGTAATGATTACCTGAAATGGCTGGATAAATGGCGCGAAGACATAAAACTGGGCCTAACCACCTGGGCCGAAATGAGCAATGTTGCCGCCAGCCGCAGCGACTGCCATGCCTGGGGCTCAAGCCCTAACGTGGAGTTCTTTAGGACTGTATTGGGGATTGACAGCTATGCCCCCGGCTTTGCCAAAATAAAGATAGAACCCCATCTGGGCGACCTCAAGACCGCCAGCGGCGAAATGCCGCACCCCAACGGTAAGATTGTGTTTGACTATGCTTTAACCGGTAACACCTGGCGCATCAAACTAACACTGCCTGCCAAGACAAGCGGTGTGTTTGTTTGGAAAGGAAAGCTGTATGTTTTGCGGAGCGGTGATAATGTGTTTAGATTGTAACGTACCCACCCATTATGTCATTGCAAGGAGGTACGACGAAGCAATCGCACGGAGAAAGGCGTAGACTTTGCAACGTGCGATTGCCGCGCTACGCTCGCAATGACATGGAACGGGGTGATCCACATAAAAAAGTGGATCATCCGGATCACCTGTTTTTATTAATTGATTGAAAATAAACCGATTGACAAAATAAGCGGATCACTTTGGATCAGTCTTATTCGTCAGGGTGTTTATGTGTGATTATGAGATATAATGCTGATAATTAAATAATTGAAAATCGACCTTTTTTCGCCATTTTTTGATGGATGGATCAGTAAAAGTGGATCACCTGCTTTTTAAATTGGGGACTGTTTGCCTGGATATCGAACTTCAAATTCGTATCAAATTAAATCTTAATTTTATCTTCTAAACATTAACGCAATGATTCAAAAAATAACCCGCTTTTTATTATTGCTTCTTATTTTGCAAGGTACGGCTTGTAAACAAAAGTTCAATAAAGCCAAATTAGACCGTTTTTTTATTGCGTTGAACAAAAATGACCAAAACATGGGCAGTATCGCCATAGCTGTTAACGGCATGTTGGTTTACCAAAATGCCATAGGTTACAGCTAGGTAAAAACCCCGGCGACAATTAAAACTAAATATCGGATAGGTTCTATTACTAAGATGTTTACTGCTACTATGATTTTTCAGTTGATTGACGAAGGTAAACTTAGTATTGAAACACCGTTGATAAAATATTTCCCAGAGATACCTAATGCCGCGAAGATATCCATAGGCAAAATGCTGAACCACAGCAGCGGCCTCCATAACTTTACCGCTGACTCGACTTATGGCACTTATTGGACTACCTATAAATCGGAAGCCGAAATGACCGCAATTTTTGCCCGACATAAATCCGATTTTGAACCAGGCGCAAAGTCTGAATACAGTAATACTAATTTTGTATTGTTGGGTTATATCATTGAGAAATTGACTGGTAAAAGTTATACCGAAGAATTGCAAAAACGTATCACATCAAAAATAGGCCTGGCAGATACTTATTACAGTGCTGACGCCTACATAAGCAAAAACGAAACTTACTCTTTTGATTACGCAACACAGTGGACACGAATCTTCCCGGAAACTAACATGAGTATTCCGGCAGGTGCCGGTGCTATTGTTTCCACCCCTGCTGATCTGGTTAAATTTATAAAAGCGCTTTTTGACGGAAAGCTTGTTAGCCTACCAAGTTTAGAGCTAATGAAAACGATGAAAGGCAACTATGGCATGGGTATGTTTTCAATTCCGTTTAAGGATGAAAACGGCTATGGACACAGTGGAGGAATGGACGGATTTTCCAGTTTACTGATTTATTTTCCGAAAAACAAGTTAGCGATAGCTTATACTTCCAATGGGGCACGATACTCTACTAATGAAGTGGTCAGCAATGCGTTGAGCATTTATTTTAATCAACCATTTGCAATTCCTGAATTTAAAACGACTACCCTAAGCGCTGCCGAATTCAATAAATATGTTGGCAAATATTCCAGTAGCCAGACACCTCTACGGATTAATATAATTGAAAAAAACAGGACGCTTTATGCTCAGGGAAATGGTCAGCGAGCGATCCCGTTTGAGGCCAAGGGTGACAATAAGTTTACTTGTGCTATTCAAGGTGCTACCTTACAGTTTGACACAGCAAAAAAAAGTTTCTCATTAATGCAGGGTGGCACAAGCCATCTTTTTACTAAAGCCAACTAATAGCATACTGCCGGCCTAAGCTGGCGCGAGTATGCAGCGCAGGGCCAAGCAAGGCGTACTCGTAACCCCATTTTGCATATTGAATGTCCTACGTAGAGATTGCTTCTTTCTTCGCAATGACGCGGTGGAGAGTTGGTGTTTTCCCCGTTAGCAGAAAAGCTTCGGGCGAAAGCAGGGAAAACAAGGTGGCCTGTGCGGCTGCAGGGGCATTAGCAAGCTTTTGCTGAAGCGTAAGCCAGGAGCGACAACAGGGGCAAAAGTATTGCAGCCCGTGGTTTTCCCTGTTTTGCAGCGCAAGGCCCGTGCGGCAAAGAAGCCTCTCTGCTGACTTGATCTTTTGTTACTTTTCTATCAAGAGAAAAGTAATAGGGCCTCCGCGGCCAAGAGCGGGGCAAGCCATGAGCGCCAAATGCCCCGCTGTCCGAAGCTTGCAACTTCGGACCATTATGCCTGTAGCCTGCGACTACATGTGCAAGTTGCTTACTTAGGAGAACAATAGTCCAATGACTATTTACATAGTTTCTTGACGCAAAGTATTCCGTTTCTACAATTAGTGTCCAGATTAATTTGCATTATTCGGCATTAATAAACTACTTTAGCAAGAATGAACCTACTACCTTACTTACACCGCACATTAATTGCCTGTTGTGTTATCGCCTTAACTATTAACCGTGTAAACGGGCAGGCAACGCATAAACTCGACTCGCTTTTTGAAACTTTAGATAAGCAGCATTCAATAAGCGGCACTGTGTTGGTTGCCGAAAATGGAAAACCCATCTACCAAAAAGCCTTTGGCTACGCCGATGTTGATGCCAAACGGCTGAACGATAACAATACCGTGTTCGAGCTGGCATCGGTATCTAAACAGTTTACGGCAATGGCCATTATGCAGCTGCATCAAAAGCACTTGCTGGGTTATGATGACGATATTGCAAAGTACTTTCCGCAGTGGCCCTATAAAAGCATCACCATAAATAATTTATTGCACCATACATCAGGCCTCTCTGACCATTTACAATGGGGCCGTGAGATGATAGACGTAAACAAGGTAAATAACAACGCCGATGTTTTGGCCGCGCTGATCAAACACGCCCCGCCCGTGTATTTTAAACCCGATTCTGCCTTTAGTTACAGTAATACCAATTATACCCTGCTGGCTTTAATTGTGGAGCAGGTAGCGGGTATGCCATTTGCTAAATACCTGGACACTCACATTTTTAAACCTTTGGGCATGAGCCACACCCAAGTGTACGGGCAATATGCTGCCAACAAAAAAATAAAGAACTATGCACTTGGTTATGATTATGACATACATACCGGTAGTTATGTAGTTAACACCACCTTACCCTCAAACAGTAATGAATATTTTATGGACGGCGCTGCAGGTGCCTACGGCATATGCAGCACCACCGGCGACATGCTGAAATGGGACCAGGCCCTGTACACCGAAAAACTGGTGAGTAAAGAAGAACAGGCGCTGGCCTATGTGCCAACCAAGCTTACCAACGGCCACCTGGCCATGCTTGGCAACTGGCCATATGGTTTTGGCTGGCTATTATTACCCAGCAGTACCGATCATGACGGACATACATACATGCATTCGGGCGCGTACCCTGGTTATATGTCTTTTATTGAGCGGCACCCTGACGAAAATAAAACCATCATTATACTAACCAATAAGTATAACGCGGTTGACATCTACAGCCTTGGCTTTAATATAGATAGCATTCTTTATGGCAAGCCGTTCCACATTCCAAAAGCTACTCCACACTTCAAAAGCATAACCTTATCGCCAGAGCAGCTAAAAGCCGTTGAGGGTACGTATACCATTAAAGCCAATAAAAAACTAATGATCACCACAAAAAATGGCCGGGCTTACGCACAAATAACAGGGCAACATGAACTTGAAATTTTACCGAGCGCTGAACTGGACTTTTTTTACGCCTGGATTCCGGTAACAATAAAGTTTAGCAAAGACACTACCGGGGTTATAAAAACACTGGTGCTAACCCAGGGCGATGTTATATTAACAGGAACCAGGGATTAGATTGAGTGCGCCTATCTTGCCTGCCAGCTGTACGCCATATACCCCCGATCTGGCGCGAGTATGTAGCGCAGGGCAAAGCAACGTGTACTCGTGACCTCCATTTCGCCTATTGAACATTCAAAGTGGAGATCGCTTCCCCGAAAGATCGGGGCAGGCAGTTCCTTGCGATGGCGTGGTGGAGAGTGTAGTGGTTCGTCCCCGTCAGCAGAAAAGCTTCGAACGAAAATAGGGAAAACAAGCTGGCCTGTGCGGCTGCAAGGGCATTAGCAAACTTTTGCTGAAGCGTAAGCCAAAAGCGACAACAGGGGCAAAAGTATTGCAGCCCGTGGTTTTCCCTGTTTTGCAGGGCAAGACCCGTGCGGCAAAGAAGCCTCTCTGCTGACTTGATCTTTTGTTACTTTTCTATCAAGAGAAAAGTAATAGGGCCTCCGGGCCAAGAGCGGGGCAAGCCCTGAGCGCCAAAGGCCTAATAAAGCGACAAGTAAAAGATTAGCTTACGTAGAGATCGCTTCCCTCACGATGACGCGATGGAGAGATATTGTACTTAGCAACCCTCACTTTGTCACACAATTATTTATGGCATGGTAATAGTGTAGCTATAACCATAAATCATCATTATGCGCACCATAACACTCCCCCACTTTAACGTCGATAAATTTAAGGCTGATTTTAAACAGGGCTTTAAAAACCTGGCCAAAGGCGGATTCAAAAAGATCTACAACCATATAGACCAACTTAATATAAAAAAAGGCGTGGACGAGATGGGTATTGACAAGTTTGTAAACCAATGCGCCCTATTGGCAGCCGGCAGCGGTGCCGCAGCAGGTGCCGGCGGATGGGCGACAATGCTGGTGGGTGTCCCGCTGGATATGGCAAACCTGGTGACCCAACAATTCAGGGTGACGCTGGCCATTACCTATTACCAAACCGGCCGGTACGAGTGGCGCTTTAATGATTTCTTTAAGATAGTAGCGGCCTCATTAAAGGTAGATGCCGGTGTTACCATCACCAAAAATGTAATGGAAGAAGTAGCCGAAAAACTACTCATCAACCTCGGCAGCAAAACCGCCGAGCGATTGGTACCCGTAGTGGGCGCGGTAATTGGCGGCGCGGCCAATTATATGTTTATTAAAAGAGTAGCCAGGCAGTTGGGTAATAATAATTCTTTTATACCTGTTAAACGAGTGAACTAAGTTTATCCTTGCAGTTAGTTTTTTCTTAAACGCGTGGTAGCGCTCATGGCCGCTAAGGCCTAGTCCTTTTTCCTTAGATGAAAAAGGACCAAATACTAAGCGTAGCGATTGAGCGGGACGATGCTTTCAGTATGTACCAAAGCAAATTCAACACCCCACGCTCATACTTAGAGAGCCTACCCATGACACCCACCCGTTAGCACTTCCTCACGCAAGATAAAAGACACGTCCCTTCGGACTTCTCAAGAGGAGATTCGCGGAAATCGGCACCCTCAACTTGCATTTTTTTCATTTTATTTTACGCTTGCAACTCATCGCGAAGCATATCTCTAAACCGCTGGCAGGTAGTTAACTAATGGATAAATAACTTTACTTGTAAAGACAAATTTTTGTATACACAAGTATAAATTGACTGTCCGTGAGCAGTTTAAAACAAAACAACCCGCAATTTATACCGTTCTATATACGGATAACCGCCGGGTCACAACCATTAAAAAGGCCTTGGCATCCGGACAATTTTATTTAAACAACAAAAATTAAAAACTATGAAAAAGCGATTAATTATGCTGGCTCTTTTCGCCGCATTTGGTTTACAGGAATTTGCCTACGCGATGCAGCAACAAGACACCACTAAAAAGGAAAAAAAGGTGCACAAAAGCGACACCGTAAAAGCTAAAAAAGACACTACTAAGATTAAACCTGGTAAGTAATATTGTATTCAACCCGAATAGAATAATAAAGGCCCCGGATCTGTTCGGGGCCTTTTTTTGTTTGGGGGGAGTTATAAGTTAAGCACGTGTGCGCAAGCATTGTGGAGAAAAGGAATTGCACAAGGCTTGCGCTTTTTGCCAGAATAACAAATGCACCTATTGCACAATTAACCTGACCACCGTATATTGCATTAGCTTAAACCGCTTTGCTATATGAAAAAGATCATCCTGTTATTTATCCTGACAATAGCCTCCTTTGCTACTTATGCCCAAACTGCGCCCAAGCCTACATTAACCTCGGTTGTTATAGACTCGTCCGGAATGAAATATCCCGTTATGTTATGGAAAAAAATGATAGATACTCATGATTATTGGTTAAAACCAATTGACCCTAATAAACAAGACACCCCTTTTCTGTTGGTTAAATATACCGAGGAACAAAAAAATTATTGGGCAGAACGAATGCCTAAACCTGCCGAAAGTGTATTCTTTAAAACCGGAGAACTAATAAAACCATTTAAGATAAAAGACATAAATGGCAAAAAGATAGAGGTTAAAGACTGGGCCGGAAAAACCATAGTTTTTAACTTCTGGTTTATTGGTTGCCCGCCCTGCCGCGACGAAATACCCGAACTTAACCGGCTGGCAATTAAATACAAAGACAACCCTAATGTAATTTTTGTAGGCTTCGCGCTTGATGATGCTTCGGACATTGAAGATTTTATTAAAAAAAATCCTTTTGTCTACAGGTTGGTAAGCAATGCTGGTGACTATGCCCATAAGTTTGGTATCAACCTATACCCCACCAATGTAGTTATTGATAAAGAAGGAAAAGTACGCCTGCATTATGTTAGCGCACCTTTTAATGGTGGTCATTGGATTGATAAGACAATTAAAGAGAGTGAAAAGGGGATATAGTCCTGTCAATCTACAATTTGTATGAAAAAAATTATCCTATCTATTATTTTAATGTTTACGGTCATTATAACTAACGCGCAGATAGCTACGGTTGGTAAATTGGCCGTAAGTGCAAAATCGGTAGTGAGGGACTCAATGGGCATGGCCTACACGCCGGCAAAATGGATAAGTATGTTACGCAGTGGCGATTATAGTTTGCTGCCGTTTAACCCCGATAACAAGGATACCGAATACCTGTTGGTAAAACTTAACGAAGAGCAGATAAACGAACGAATGAGCCGGATGTCCAAACCGGAAGATAGTCCGTTTTTTAAGACCGGCAAAGCCATTAAACCTATTGATATGCACGATGTGTATCATTACCGGATAGACGCCAGCCAATGGACGGGCAAAACCGTGGTGCTAAACTTCTGGTTCATTGCTTGTGCGCCATGCCGTGCCGAAATGCCCCAACTGAATAAGCTGGTTCAAAAATATAAAAACGACCCTAATGTGATCTTCATAGGCATAGCTTTAGACCCAAGCGACGACGACATTAAAGATTTTGTTAAGACCAACCCATTTAGCTACCGCCTGGTTAGCGATGGCCGCGAATTTGCCCAACTGTTTAAAATTAACACCTTCCCTACCAACGTAGTGATAGACAAAACCGGCAAGGTGCGCCTGCATTATGTTGGCATGGCCATTAACGGGCCTTACTGGATAGATAAAACCATACAGCAAAGCGAAAAGGCTACGCTTTAAGCATCCGCCTACTTATTATCTACAAACACTTCTTTAATAGCATTCAGATAGCCGTAACCGTTTACGTTATCGGGTTGTAGGTAGCTGGTTTCGGTCCATTCGTTCCAACTGTTAATGGTGATGAGCGGGGCCTGTTTAGGGTGCGCATCTACATAAGCTTTGGCCATTCTTAAACCCTTGGCAAAGTTCTCTGGCGTATTGTTTTTGGTGACAGCGCTCTGGCCGGTGCGTGGGCTGTTATCCCAACCTACGCTTATGTGCGGGTAGTACGGCATATCAAAAGTTTGGTCGATATGATCCCATTCCTTTTTAACGTTGGCCAGTATATTGATATAATCGTCATTAACATTCACAAAATGCGCGAACTGGTAATGGGTGGAGCTGGTAAAGCCCAGTTTTTTAACAAAGGCGTTCTGCGGCTTTTCGGTCTTGCCACCATCAAAACCGCTATAATTCAGGTTGATACCCCACATGGTGAGTTGTAAATCCAGCCCGGGGAAACCAGCGCGTTTGGTCTCTTCTTTAAACCATTTTAGCGCGGCAGCAGCTTGCTCTATGCCACCAAGCCCGTTTATAAACTGCGGGATATCATAGATCATATAAACAGGTTTGCCGTCTATTTTATAATAGTTAGGCTGCTTAAAATACTTTTCGATGGTGCGTTTGGCTATTTTCTCGAACTCGTCTCGGCTTACCCTGCCCTGCCAGATCACATTGTTCTCGTTAAACTTATTCAGGCGGGTATCCCAGGTGTTTACCACATCGTGGTTGGCCCACATCAGGTAAAACTTCATTTTATCTTTGTTATCAGCCTTTAAAAAACCATTGTTGAGTGTAGTTTCCATGAACGGGCGGCCATCATACCAATACCAGTCGAAAATAAAAACATTTACCCCGTGCTTAGTAGCCTCGTTGATCTCCATCGACATCACTGCCGGGTCGGCCTCATTGATGGTGCCCCACGTAGGTTTACGGTTCCAGTAAAAGCCGGGGAACCTGTCCTGCACGTTAGTAACCGTCTCCCACTCGCCAATACCTTTGGGCCAAAACGGGCGCAGGCGTGGGTCATCATTCACATAAGCAGGGTATAAGAACGCCGCTATATCATATTTTTTTTGGGCATGTACGGTTTTATTTACCAGTAAGCAGGCAAATATCATTAACAGCAGGATGCTTTTTCTATTCGGGATCATAAAATGGTTTGTCGAAATCGGTTAACCAAAGCTGTCAGTTTTCTTTAATAAAACCATCCTATACTGTCTGATAAGATAGTCTGCAAACAGAAAAACCCCGCCAAAGCGAGGTCTCCTGTTACTCAAAGCCTGTGATAGGTCTTATATCTTATTAAAACGGCAAATCGTCATCGTCAGGTGCAGAGCTGATGTCAACCGGCGCTGCATACTCTGGCGCGGCACTGCTGCCTGCACCGCTCAATACATTTATTTTCCATAATTGCATAGAGTTAAAGTAGCTCTTTTTGCCGGCTTTATCTGTCCACGGACGGCCTTTTAAGTTAAAGAAAACCTCTACATCATCGCCAACTTTAACAGCGTCCAACAAATTGCAACGGTCTTGTATAGCCTCAAATTTCAAGTATTCCGGGTATTGCGGATTCTCTACATATTCAATTACAACTTCTCTCTTTTTCAGAGACTCAGTAACCTGCGCGGTCGGGAACACTTCGTGTATTTTACCCTTAATTTCCATAGTTCAAAAAATTAAAATGTAAAGTTAATAGATAATGGATTGGAAATTCGAACAATGTGACATAAGTTTTCCACACTAAAACAGCAGAATAAACACAGAACCTTCATTAGCTACAGATTGTACCTGTATATTGCCCTGGTGCAGCATCATAATTTGCTTGCACAAACTTAGCCCGATACCACTTCCAGATTTACGGGTGCTAAAAAATGGGATGAAGATCTTTTCTATCAGATCAGGCGGCATACCAATGCCATTATCGGCTATTTTGAGTACCGGCTTATTATTAAGCGACATTTCTGCATTTAAGGTAATGGATGGTTCGGGACTATCCTTTACCGCTTCAATGGCGTTTACTAATAAGTTAATTAATACCTGTTCGATCAGGTTAAGATCGATCTCGATAGCCATTTGTGTATCGCGCAACACAATATTGAGTTCGATATTTTTTTGCGCTAATGTAGGCTGCATCAAGTTATTCAGATTCTCAAATAAGTCGCGCACCAGCACCCGTTTAAGGTCGAGTTTGGTGATCTTATTAAGATTACGATAGCTTTCCGTAAATTTTAATAAGCCCTCGCTGCGGCGTTTAATGGTGTCAATGCCCAGTTCCAGATCGTCAAGGTCACTGTTACTGCTGGTCTCTTGCTGGTAATGTTGTAATCGATTTTTCAACGTATCAGCTAATGAAGATATCGGCGCTACAGAGTTCATGATCTCGTGCGTCATTACATTCAGCAGTTTTTGCCACGCTTTTGATTCGGTCTCGTCCAGCGCTTCGCTGATATTCTGAAATGCCAGCAGGCGGTAGATCTTATCATCGCTACGCATCACGCTTACCGTAAGCAGGATCTTGATCAGCTGTTTATTTCGCGATATGGATACCACTTTACTATCACCCGGTTTAAGTTTCATGGCCTCGTTGTACAAGGCTTCGTCGCGCTTTTGGAGCGAGTAGATAGTTTTGAGATACGGAATACCAAATATTTTCTTGAACGATTCATTAAGCCAGCCTATCTCGCCGGTTTCCTGTTCGTACGATATGATACCGGTATCAACCAGTTCCAATATCTTTTGCAGGTAATGGTATTGCGTTTCGCGTTCCCGGCTTATGGTTTTAAAAGTGGTATTGATCTCATTAAAACCTTTACGCAGGGGTTTTAGTTCAGTTGGTGCCCGCTTTACATCAAAATGTCGAGAAAAATCGCGGTAGTGAACAGACTCGGCAAATTGCTCCACCTCGTTCTGTGCTTTTTTCTGGAACCGCAACAGGTCGGCCAGTTCTAAAACAATCAACGGTACACCAATTAACAAGTATACATACCAGTGGTTTACTACAATTATGCTAACGCCCAGCAGCGTTAAAAACAATAACACCACCCTTAATATAATACGCAGTTCGTAGCCTTTAAATATCATATTTGCTTAGTCGGCGATACAATGCTGTGCGGGTTAACCCCAATTCTTTAGCAGCACGGGTAATGTTGCCATTATGTTTTTCTATGACCCGTAATATAGTGGTCTTTTCCAATAGACTCAGCGGCATATCATCCATTAGTTCTGGTTCGGACTGGCTGCTTTCTATCGATGAGAATATCAGGTCGTTGGCACGTAATATATTACTATCGGCCATAATAACCGCACGCTCCATAGTATACTGTAACTCACGCACATTACCCGGGTAATGGTAGCTTTGTAATTTATTCAATGCGCCTTCATCAAAGGTGATGGCCGGTTTTAAATATTTATTGGCATAGATGCCGGCAAAGTGTTTAGCCAGTAATATAATGTCATCCTCGCGTTTACGCAGCGGCGGCATAGTTACCTCGACCGTGTTGATCCGATAGATCAAATCCTTTCTAAAACGCTCGTCGTTGGCCAGTTCATGCAAGGGTAAGTTTGTGGCACATATTAAGCGGATATCTATATCTGTTGGTTTATTGTTGCCCAGGCGGGTAACCTGCCTGTTTTGTAAAACGGTAAGCAGTTTGGCTTGCTGGCGCAGCGAGATATTGCCTATCTCGTCCAGAAACAGAGTCCCCCCGTTAGCATCTTCAAAACGGCCTGCCCTGTCCTCGCGGGCATCGGTAAATGCGCCTTTTTTATGGCCAAAAAGTTCGCTTTCAAACAAGGTTTCTGTTAACGAGCCCACATCCACCTTAATAAATGGCTTATTGGCACGTAATGACCGCTCATGTATGGCTTTTGCTATCAGGTCCTTACCGGTGCCGTTCTCGCCCAATACCAATATATTGGCATCAGTAGGTGCAATTTTGTTCACCTTTAAAAAGATGTCCTGCATTAATGCAGAATCGCCATGCAAAACAGTATTTGTTCCCGCATTTTTTGAAGTAGTTGTTTTTGTTGATTTATTATTATCTTTTTTATCCAGGAGATCCTTTATAACTTCTATCAGTTTATCATTATGCCAGGGCTTCACCATAAAATCGGCAGCGCCCTCTTTTAATGAGCGTACGGCCAGGTCAATATCGCCATAGGCGGTTATCATAATAACGGTAGCATCAGGCTTCCACTCACGGATCTTGCGCAGCCAATACAGGCCCTCGTTACCTGTATTGATAGCGCTGTTAAAGTTCATATCCAGCAAAATAATATCAATGCTGTTTCGCTGTAAAAGGCTGTTCAGGTTTTCCGGATTTTTTTCTGTGATCACTTCCTGGGCTTCTGTCTTCAACAAAAGTTTTACGGCCGTAAGTACGTCCGGGTCGTCGTCAACTATTAAAACGGTGGCTTTTTTAAGTAACATAGATTACGTGAAAATACAATTAAATATAATAAGTATCTTAAGCTGTATTTGTCAATTATACAACCATAACTGTAAACTACTGTAAAACAATTTTTTGTAGGGACAGGCCCGATAACAACTGTATCATAACCGAACACTTGTTGTTGCATAAGCGAACGGATAATTTAAAATTCACAAATCATTTATTTGATTTACAGCTAATTATATTGTGGCACGTTGTTGTATTACCTAACATAGAATAAAAAGAATCTGATTTTAATATTGTGGATAGAATAATAGAAAAGAAAAAGTGGAGTACCAAGCGCTTATTAACCATAGGCGGCATTGCAGCGTTAATACTATTAATTACCGGCAGCATCTATTTTACTTCGGGCAAAAGTAAACTATCTGTAGATACAGAACGCCTGACCATAAGTGAAATTACTAAAGGCCCTTTTGTGGTAACCATACCTGTTAACGGTATAGTGATGCCTATAACTACTATTTATTTAGACGCTGTAGAAGGCGGACTTGTTGAAGCGAGATATGTAGAAGATGGCGCTAACCTTAAAAAAGGCGACCCGATATTAAAATTATCTAATACAGATCTTGAACTAAGCTTAGCTAACCAGGAAACCAATGTTTATGCCGCGCAAACGCAAATGCAGATCTCGCATAACAATGCGCAGCAAAACACTATCAGCAAGCTAAATCAAATGGCCGATGTTGACAATGCTTATAAGGAAGCAGAGCGTTTATATAAACTCAATAAACACCTGTATGAACAAAAGGCTATTGGCCAGCAAGAATACCAGATAGCATTAAACACTTACCAATATCAGCTAAACCGTAAAAAACTGACCAGCCAGATCTTAAAGCAGGACACCGCCCTTACCAAACAACAGGACATACAAACCCGTGAACAATACGCGCAAATGAAAAACACGCTTAATTTAATGCGTAAAAAAGTTGCCGACCTTACCGTACGCGCACCAAGAGACGGTCAATTAACGTCTATGGACTCTGAAGTAGGACAAAACAAAAATAAAGGCGAACGCCTGGGTCAGATCGATGTCTTATCAGGGTTTAAAGTTCGCGTTGATGTGGATGAGCATTACATATCTCAGGTGTACATCGGGTTAACCGGTACATTCCAGTTTGCTAATAAAACCTATACGCTTAAGATAAAAAAGGTATTTGCCCAGATAGCCAACAACAAGTTCCAGGTAGATATGCAGTTTGTTGGCCCGGTACCAACCGGTATCCGCAGGGGGCAAACCTTACAGATTCTGTTAGCACTAAGTGATGAATCAAAACAGGTGCTTTTGCCTAAAGGTGGCTTTTACCAACAAACCGGCGGTAACTGGATCTTTAAAGTTAGCGAAGATGGTAAAATGGCTTATAAAACCGACATCCAGTTAAACAGGCAAAGTACTGACTATTACGAAGTAACACAAGGCCTTAAACCTGGCGATAAAGTAATTACATCAAGCTATGAGACCTATGGCGACATACAAGAATTGATATTAAAAAAATAAAGCCTCACCCAGACCCTCTCCTTAGGCGAGGGAGGTGAGTATGATGAACTATAAATTTATAAACTATAAAAAAACAAAGTCCTCTCTACCGGGGAGGATTTAGGAGGGGCTCATGATAAAAATTACCGAACTACAAAAGTATTACCGTACCGAAGAGGTAGAAACTATTGCTTTAAACAAGCTATCTATTGATGTAAAAGAAGGCGAATTTGTTGCCATAATGGGTCCTTCGGGATGCGGCAAGTCAACCTTGTTGAACATTTTAGGATTACTGGACGATCCGGATGGCGGCAGCTATTTGTTTAACAATATAGAGGTTGCTGCGTTTAACGAACGCAAACGTGCAGATCTGCGCAAGCACAACATCGGGTTTGTTTTCCAGAGCTTTAATCTGATAGATGAGTTGACCGTTTTTGAGAACGTAGAGTTGCCGCTTATTTACACCGGCGTACCTGCTGCCGAACGTGTTGGCCGGGTTGAAAAAGTATTGGATAAGATGCAGATCATGCACCGCCGTAACCATTACCCGCAACAATTATCGGGTGGCCAGCAGCAGCGTGTAGCTGTGGCCCGTGCGGTAGTTAATAACCCCAAACTGATCTTAGCCGATGAGCCCACCGGTAACCTGGACTCAAGCAATGGCAACGAGGTTATGGAATTATTAACCGACCTGAACGAACAAGGCACCACCATTATCATGGTTACCCACTCAGAGCATGATGCCCGTTACAGTCACCGTATTATCCGCTTATTGGATGGCCAAACGGTGATGGAGAATATTATGATATAAAATAATACACCACCTAAATTTTAGTAACAATTAGTTAGTGCCTCTATAACCCTTTCCTTCGGGGAAGGGCTAATAGTGGAATAAACCCTAAAAGCGATGATAAAAAACTTCGTAAAAACCGCGTTCCGCAGCCTTATGAAAAATAAGGGATTTACGGCTATTAACATTTTAGGTTTGGCCTTGGGCTTAGCGGCCTGCCTGCTTATTGTATTTTATGTGGTAGACGAGTTAAGTTATGATCGTTTCAATAAAAAAGCTGACCGCATCTATCGTGTCAACGAGGATCTTAAACTGGGCGATAATAGAGTGCAATACGCCGTAGCTATGGCACCGCTTGCCCAAACCTTAAAGCGCGATTTCCCCGATGTAGAAAATGCAGCAAGGTTAAGGCCCACAGGTTTCCACGTTAAAAAAGGTGGCGAAAATATACAGGAAAGCAATGTTGTTTTTGCAGACCCATCGGTGTTTGACGTTTTTACCCTTCCCATGTTGTATGGCGACAAAACATCGGCCTTAACAGAACCCTATACCGTTGTCATTTCGGCATCTACAGCGTTAAAATATTTTAACAAGCTAAATGTAGTTGGCCAAATATTAACGATTGATAATAACCAGCCCCTGAAAATTACAGGCGTTATGGAAGACATGTCTAAGCAATCGCATTTTTATGCGGATTTCTTAGAGTCGATGACCACCAAAGCCGATAGCCACTCTACCGGCTGGTTGCAAAGCAATTTTAATACGTATGTCCTGTTTCGCGAAGGTGCCGATCCTAAGAAACTGGAAGCACAATTCCCCCAACTACTCCAGAAATACAGCAATGCGGAAATGCAAGCAACAGTAGGAATGGGCATTAATGCTTTCGAGAAAAGCGGCAGCTTTTTCAGACTCAACCTCATCCCTTTAACAGCCATATACTTGCATTCAAACTTAACCGGCGAAATGAGTGCCAACAGTTCGGCACAATATGTTTATATATTTTCGGCTATCGCCCTTTTTATATTGATCATAGCCTGCGTTAATTTTATGAACCTATCAACCGCCCGTTCGTCAAACCGGGCGCGCGAGGTTGGGGTACGCAAAGTATTAGGGTCGCCACGTAAATATTTAATCGGCCAGTTTTTAATGGAATCTATCCTTATCACACTGGCGGGCACAGTAATCGCCATAATAATCGTAGCGATAATGCTGCCTGCTTTTAATAACCTATCGGGCAAAAGCATAGCTATTAATGCTAATATATTAACCTGGCTTGTGCCGGCATTGTTAATTGGGGTTTTAATGATAGGATGCCTGGCAGGTGCATACCCTGCAATATTTTTATCAGGATTTCAACCGGTTGATGTGCTTAAAGGTAAATTATCAAACGGCTTTAAAGGTAGTCGGTTACGCAGTTTTCTGGTAGTTTTTCAGTTTGCTATATCCATTTTTCTGATAGTAGGTACACTTGTTATTTACAACCAGTTAAAATATATTCAGAATCGCGATATAGGCTATAACCGTAACCAGGTGCTCGTCATAAAAAACTCTTATGAATTGGGCAACCAAGCCAATATTTTTAAACAGGAAGTAAAACAGTTATCGGGTGTAGTAAACGCAACCCTTACGCAGTTTTTACCAACCTCAGGATCGCGTTCTACCGATGCTTTGTTTAAAGATCAGTCAAAAGACCCTAAAAAAACAATATTTCCGCAGTTATGGCAAGTAGATCCGGATTACATAAAAACACTTGGTATGTCAGTAACAGCGGGCCGCAATTTTTCCGAGAAAATGCCAACTGATTCTGGCGCGATTGTTATTAATGAAACGGCAGCTAAATTCCTGGGTTTTAGTAACCCTATAAACAAAATACTATATAGGGGTTACAACAATTCCCAGTTAAAACCCTATACTATAATAGGGGTAGTTAAAGATTTTAACTTCAGTTCGTTACGGGATAATGTTACCCCGGTAGTGTTGTTTTTAAACAATAATAACGGCAATATGGGCATCAGGGTAAGCACTGCTAATTTGCCTACCCTACTATCATCCATCGAAAATAAATGGAAAGCGTTAACCCCATCGGTTAAGATCAATTACTCCTTTATGGATGCCGATTTTGATGCCACTTACCGTACAGAGCAACGTATGGGGCAGATCTTTATCGTATTCACCTCGTTAGCTATAATTATAGCCTGCCTGGGTTTATTTGGCCTGTCGGCCTATGCTGCAGAGCAGCGTACCAAAGAGATAGGTATCCGTAAAGTATTAGGCGCAAACATATCAACCATAGTACGGATGTTATCCTTAGATTTTATTAAGCTGGTATTTATTTCCATCCTTATAGCTACGCCGGTTGCCTGGTGGGTTATGAACAAGTGGTTACAGGATTTTGCTTATCGCATAAACATACAATGGTGGGTACTGGCCATAGCAGGATTGACAGCCATGCTGATCGCTTTTATGACGATCAGTTTCCAATCAATCAAAGCCGCATTAGCAAACCCTGTTAAAAGTTTACGCAGCGAATAGGGTGGTGAGTAGAGAATGGTGAGTTGTGGGCATACAAATATTATTAAAACAATAACAACGAAGTTATGATCAAAAATTATTTTAAAATAGCCTTCAGAAACATCAGCCGTAATTTAAGCTATACGTTCTTAAACATTTTTGGGCTAACACTTGGCGTGGCGGCATGCCTGGCCATTTTTCTGATTGTACGTAATGAGTTGGGTTACGATAGCAATAACAGCAAGGCCGATCGTACTTATCGTGTAACGCTGCACGCGTTGGACTATAATGCTAACGTATCTATGGGGCTTGTCCCTACTATGCGGACTTATTTTCCGCAATTGGAACATGCCACACAGGTTTTTTACCAGCAGAATGTCAACATTAAAATTGGCGAAAATCGATTTGCGGAAAAGAACGAGGTAATAGGCGACAGCGAACTGGACAAAGTTTTCGATTATCAATGGCTGGCCGGCGATCATAATACCGCGCTGTCTGCCCCTAATGCTATTGTATTGACCGAAAGCCTGGCTAAAAAGTATTTCCCTCAAAACAATGCGATGGGCCAGGTAATTGAGATTGGCGACAAGACAGCCAAGGTAACAGGCATCATAAAAGATCCGCCTGCTAATACCAGTTTGCCGCTAAGTATGATCCTGTCATTCGATACGTTCAAAGAACCTTTTACCCGAATGGCAAGTCATTTCTGGAATATTGCCGGCGGTAGTTACGCTTACATTGTACTGCCAAAAAACTACGCTATACAAACTCTTGAGAAACAGATACCGGAGTACATCAAAAAAACATGGGGTAAAGATGTTGGAGCCGATGTCCAGTTGCCTTTACAACCTTTACGGGATATCCATTTCGACCAACGCTATATCAACAACATCGTTACACCAACTTCAAAAGATACTTACTACGCTTTGATCGGTGTAGCCTTGCTGATCATTATCACCGCCTGCATTAATTTTATTAACCTGGCTACGGCACGCGCCATTAAACGCGCTAAAGAAGTTGGTGTACGTAAAGTATTAGGCGCCAATCGCGGCCAACTTATAAGCCAATTTATGGGCGAGATCACTATAATGGTATTGATATCGGTATTATTGGGAGTGGGCGTCTGTGCCTTGTTTCTTTCGCAGGCAAATGCCTGGATGTCCGTCGATATCTCTCCTAACCAGCTTTTGCAACCTGAAGTTTTAAGTTGGATAGCATCGATAACTGTAGTTGTGATCTTATGCGCAGGGCTTTATCCGGCCTTTGTGCAATCGGCCTTCCAACCGGTAGATTCATTCAAGAATAATTCGGGCACGATACCAAAGGGATTGACCTTGCGTAAAGGTTTAGTGGTGATGCAGTTCACCATATCGCAAGTGATGATCGTTGGTACGCTTATCGTAGCCAACCAAATGGATTTCTTCCAAAACCAGGATCTTGGTTTTAATAAAGATGCGGTAATATCGGTTAATGTACCGGTAAAAGAAAAACGCGAGGTATTTCAACAAAAACTGGCCGCCATGCCGGGCGTAAAAGAGTTTAGCACTTCGTCAGGCGGGCCGTCATATAATGATTCATGGTCGCCTTTCTCTGCACCGGCGCTGGGCTTTCCCAAAAACAACGTTACCGAGATCAAGTTCATTGATGAAAAGTACACCGATATGTTTCAGCTTACGATGCTGGCCGGCGAGAAAATAACCCGCAAAGGGCCAACAGACACCTTACACAAAGTGGTAGTAAATGAAACCCTGATGCATGACCTGGCCATACAGGATCCGCGAAAACTGATCGGTCAGCGCATTAATGTAAGTGGAGATATGGCTACCGTTATTGGCGTGGTTAAGGACTTTCAAAGCGAATCAAAACATAAAAAAATAAGAGCCTGTGTTTTAGAATATGTCCCTGATATGTTTTTCAATGTCAGCATTCGCCTGCAAACTAAAAACATGCCGGCCACAATAGCAGCTATAGGCAAAGAGTGGACGACTCTTTTTCCTGATAACCTATTTAAATACGAGTTTTTTGACGATCACATTGCTGCCATGTATAAACAGGAACAAAAGGTTTATATCGCTTTCCAGCTGTTTTCATACATAGCCATATTGATAGGATGTTTGGGTCTTTACGGGTTAATAGCCTTTGCTGCGTCGCAACGTACCAAAGAGGTGGGTATCCGCAAAGTGCTGGGCGCGCCGTTGCATAGCATCATCGGCCTGTTTACTAAAGAGTTTTTAATACTGATAGGTATAGCCTTTTTAATTGCGGCACCATTGGGTTATTATATTATGCATAAGTGGCTGCAAAACTTTGCTTACCATATTACCATAGGCCCGGCAATATTCTTTATTGCCATAGCGGCATCATTAGTTATAGCAGCGCTTACAACAGCGCACCAGGCAGTGAAAGCTGCGCTGACAAACCCGGTTAAAAGTTTAAGAAGCGAGTAAAAACATAGGATCATGTTAAAGAATTATATCAAAATCGCGTGGCGTAACCTGGTAAGTCAGCGATTATTCAGCCTTATCAATATATCCGGCTTGGCGGTTGGCCTTGCCGTTTGTATGATGATCATGATGTATGTAGCCCATGAAATGAGCTATGACCGTTTTCATGCCAATGCAGATAAAATTTTCAGTCCGCAGGCTTCATTTACAATGAACGGTAGCACTATGAATATGAGGTATATGAGTTATGCCGCGGGCTCGATCATTAAGCAACGCCAGCCCACGGTAAAGAGCTATATACGTACAATGGCTTATTTTAAACCGGTAATTGCCAGCAACCCCAATAAACCCGACACCCGGTTCTCTGAGAAAAACTTATTATTTGCCGATGAAAATTTTTTTAGCTTTTTTTCATTCAAGCTTTTATCTGGCAGCGCCAACCATGTGCTCGATAAGCCGTTTACGGTAGTATTGTCTGAAGATATGGCCAAAAAGTATTTCGGTACTGAAGACCCGATTGGTAAAACCATCACTTTAAAAACAGACAGCGCCTTTACTTACCAGGTTACCGGCGTAGCAGAGAACACCCCGTCAAATTCATCGATCAAGTATAATTTTGTCACATCAAACCAAAGCCTGCTTCAAATGAAGGAGTCTAAACTATATGTCGGCACAAAGGAGATCAGCTTTGGTAATTTTGGTATTTATCTTTTGCTAAATAACACTTCGGATACTGCTAACTTAAGACGTAGTCTCGATTTGATGGCCAAGCAGGAGAAAATATTTGTTAATGTACACTACGCCCTGTCGGCATTACGCGACAATCACCTTAAAAGCAATTTCGGCGATGCATCAAATATCAAATACCTTAAAATATTTCCACTGGTTGCGGTATTAATACTATTACTGGCATTGGCTAATTATATGAACCTTTCAACAGCAAGGGCAACATTACGCGCAAAAGAAGTTGGGATACGCAAAGTATCAGGAGCCAGTCGTAAAGCCATAGCAACACAGTTTTATGTAGAATCAACCTTATTTACAACGCTGTCGTTTGTGTTAGGTTACCTGCTTTGCTATGCGTTTAAGCCCTGGTTTTTAAATGTGCTGCAATTAGAAATAGACAATTCATTTTTATTCAGTCCGGTAGTATTAATGTTATTGGCTGGCCTGTTGATACTAACCATTTTAATTGCGGGTAGCTATCCGGCGTTGGTATTATCTGCTTTTAAACCGGTAGCCACATTAAAAGGGAAAATGAGTAAAGCCATAGGTGGAATAGCTGTACGTCAAGTACTTACCACTTTGCAATTTGCTATTTCCGTAGGGCTTATTATTTGTGGGATAGTGATCGATCGGCAGTTGTATTACTTCAGGCATGCAGATACAGGTATTAACCGCGAAAATGTTATAATGATACCGGTTCATAACACTTTTGGCACCAATTATCCCGCATTTAAGCAAGATATACAGGCAATAAGCGGCGTTGAAAGTGTCGCTACTTCCCATTACGCCATGTTCCACGGGTACGATATGATTTCCTTTAACGGAAAAACAAAGGATGACATCATAATGGTTCCCTCATTAACCGCCGACGACCAGTTTATTAAAACACTTGGTTTAAAATGGAAATACCCTCCGGCTGTCGACCAGAAGCTTGCCGGTTTGGACCAACTGGTGATCAATGAAGCCGCTATCGAAAAACTTCATCTGCCGGCCAATCCTATTGGCAATTATGTACAATCCGGCGATAAAAAACTCAAAATAATCGGCGTTTTAAAGAATTTTAACTATAGCTCATTGCAGTCAGAAATATCAGCCTTAACCCTTTTTATCGGCCCTGCTAACCTGCCATTTTTTACCAGAGATGGCTGTAACCTGTTCGCCAAAATAAAACCTCATACCAACTTGCCAACGTTGTTAGCTAAAATGCAAACCCTTTATAAAAAGTATGACACCGATACACCGTTCGATTACACTTTTATGGACGATGCCTTTAATGCGCAATACCAAGCGGAAGACAGGCTCTCTTCAATATTTAGCGTATTTACCTATATAACTATTGTGTTGGCGACCTTGGGTTTATTCGGGCTTGCTGCTTTCACTATAGAGCAACGCACAAAGGAAATAGGCATCCGCAAAGTTTTGGGGGCAAGTATAGCATCGATTAACAAATTACTGTCTGTCGATTTCCTGAAACTTGTAGTATTGTCCATCGTTATCGCATCGCCGGTAGCCTGGTGGGCCATGAATAATTGGCTGCAAAGCTTTGCTTACCGCATAAATATATCATGGTGGATGTTTGCATTTGCAGGCATGACAGCCATTTTAACAGCAGCAGTTACAGTAAGTTATCACGCGTTAAAAGCCGCATTGGCTAACCCGGTTAAAAGTTTAAGAAGCGAATAAATTATGTTTAAAAGTTATTTTAAGATTGCATGGCGCAATTTAAAGCGTAATAAGGCTTATACATTTATAAGTGTTACCGGATTAGCACTCGGCATTACCTGCGGAATATTAATATTTACATTAATAAGCTATCATATAAGTTTTGATAACTTCCATAAAAATCCGGATCGAATTTATCGGTTTTACACCGAGTGGCGTGACGGAACTACAGGTAAAGCAAGTGCGGTACCACAGCCTTTGGGAAAAGCTTTCAGGACCAATTTTGACTTGGCCGAGAAAACAGCGCGGATAATATCTTATACCGGCACACTGATAACTATCCCCGGTAAAGAAGTTAAAAAATTCCAGGAGGATCAGGGTGTTGCATTTACAGAGCCTGAATATTTTGACATTTTAAATTTTCCGTTGATATCGGGCGATAAAAGGGACATTTTAACCAAACCTAACCAGGCACTCGTTACTGAGAAAACAGCCCGGAAATACTTTGGCGACGACAACGCGATAGGTAAAGTAATCAGGCTGGATAACAAGATAAGTTTTACCATTACCGGGATATTAAAGAACCTGCCGCCTAATACAGACCGCAAACAAGATATCTATGTATCCTACTCGAATTTAGATGAGTATACCGATAAGCGTCGTGAAAACGCATGGGGTGGCGTTTACGGCGGCAGTCAAGCATTTACGCTGCTAAAGTCAAATACAACCGCAGCGCAAGTAGACAATTCGCTTGCCAAATTGGTAAAAATGAATTTCCACGGCCGCGATGCTAAAGTATGGAACTTCAAAATACAACCGCTTTCCGATATTCACTTTAACCCGGAGCTTGATGGATATGCAGACCGAAAATATCTTTGGGCATTGTTTTTTATAGGCTTGTTTTTAATTATTACCGCTTGTGTAAACTTTATTAACCTGGCAACAGCGCAAGCGCTCAATCGTTCTAAAGAGGTAGGGATTCGCAAAGTATTGGGCAGCCTGCCGCGTCAGTTATTCTGGCAGTTTATAGCAGAAACCACCTTAATAGCTTTAACTGCTACCGTTGCAGCTGTTTTCCTCGCCTGGATTTCACTACCCATTATCAATAATCTTTTCAAATCAGCAATGCAATTTAACTGGGCCTTGCTTTGTCCGTTTATTGTAGCTATTACTTTAATGGTGATATTCTTATCGGGGTCCTATCCCGGTTTGGTGCTGGCACGGTTTCAGCCTATTATGGCTTTAAAGAGTAAGATCTCGCAAAAACACATTGGTGGTTTTTCATTACGCAGAATATTAGTGGTGGTACAATTTTCCATATCGCAAGTATTAATAATAGGTACCATCATTGTAGTAGCCCAGTTGCATTATTCACAAAGCACAGACCTGGGCTTTAATAAAGATGCCATCATAACAGTACCGCTACCGACTGAAGATAAAACCAAAATGAATACTTTGCTGAATCTGTTTGCCGAATTGAATGGCGTTGAAAAAGCTTCACTTTGTTATTCGGCACCCGCGTCACAATCAAACAGTACCACCGGGGTAAATTTTGATCACCGTACAGAGGATGAGCATGGAGGTATAAACGTTAAATCGGGTGACAATAATTACTTGTCGCTATTTGGATTAAAACTGGTAGCAGGCAGGAATTTCTTTGCTGCTGATACTACTCGTGAATTTTTAGTAAACGAAACTTTTGTTAAAAAATTAAACCTAAAACCTAAGGATGTCATTGGCAAGACCCTAAGTATTGATGGCCATCATACTACAGCGCCCATAGTTGGCGTAGTAAAAGATTTTTATAATTATTCTTTTCATACAGAAATTTCGCCCATCTGTATCTCACCAAATTATCATAACTATTCAAGCATTGCTATAAAAATTAACATGCATAGCGCAAGTTCGTCGCTTGCAAGTATCGAAAAGATCTGGAACAGCACTTTTCCGGAAGAACTTTACTCTTATAGTTTCCTTGATGATAGCATTGCCAAATTCTATGAGATGGATACAATCCTGCTTAAACTGATAGAAGCGTTCGCCGCTATTGCCATTTTTATTGGCTGTTTAGGTTTATATGGGCTCGTGTCATTTATGGCGGTACGCAAAACAAAAGAGATAGGCGTGCGCAAAGTTTTGGGTGCTTCTATACAACATATTTTATGGCTGTTTGGTAAAGAGTTTTGCAAACTATTGCTCATTGCCTTTTTTATTGCAGCGCCAATAGCCTGGTGGGCAATGACCAATTATTTAAAGGATTTTGTATACAAAATCCCTATCGGCCCAGGCATATTTTTATTATCTATCGCATCAACATTTATTATTGCGGCCATAACAGTTGGGTACAGGGCAACACTTGCAGCGATTACCAACCCGGTTAAAAGTTTAAGAAGCGAATAGGACGGTGAGTTGAGAATGGAGAGTAGTGAATATTGGGAGTACAAATATTATTAAGATAATATCAACGAAGTTATGATAAAGAACTATATAAAAACTGCCTGGCGAAATTTAATAAACACTAAATTTTATAGCTCAATTAATATTGTGGGCCTCACTATAGGCTTAGCTGTTGGTATGCTGATATTAATATGGGTGGCTGATGAATTAAGCTACAATAAGTTTAACAGCAAGGCAGACCATATATATAAAGTTAATGCATCAATTGGAAGCGGTGCAAGTAAACAAGTATGGGGAGGTGTGCCCCCGCCGGTAGCTTATCATGCACTAAAGGCTGTGCCCGGTGTGGTAAACGCGGTAAGGGTAATGACCAGTTATGATTATTCTACATTTAAGTATAAAGACAAATTACTGAAAGAAGACTATGGCAGATTATCTTTTATTGATGCTTCTTTTTTTAATGTATTTGACTATAAGTTAATCAAAGGCAATCGTAAACTGCCGTTCCCTAATGACCGTTCTGTTATTTTAACGGAAACTACCGCAAAAAAATACTTTGGCGATGAAGATCCTATGGGTAAAACCATCGCGGGGGATAGCAGGGATCCTTACACTGTATCAGGTGTACTGGCCGACTTTCCATCCAATTCAAGTATAAACTACAATATGTTGTTTTCCATAGCCGTAAAAAAGAACCAGTATAATGGCCGGGGTTACTGGAAATCAATGGATGAAGATTGGGGGAATTACTATACCGATACCTATTTAGAAATAAGGCCCGACGCCTCTGTCGCCGCAATCGCCAATAAATTAACCAAAATACACATGGCCCTGCATACAGGCATTAAACCTACTGATGGTATTTTTGGGTTACAGCCTTTATCTGACATTCATTTATATAACCCGGACGGTTCTGAAAGCGGAATGCAAACTGTCAGGATCTTCGCTATTGTGGCCGCTCTGATTTTGCTGATAGCCTGTATCAACTACGTTAACCTGTCTACAGCAAGGGCAATGCTGCGCGCAAAAGAGGTTAGTGTACGTAAAATAATAGGTGCAGAGCGCAAACACCTTTTTCTACAATTTATTTTAGAAACAGCATTTTGCTTTGTTATAGCCATGATATTGGCATTTGCACTTATTTACCTGGTGCTGCCATTTTATAACCAATTAGCGGGTAAAAAAATGCATTTTGATCTGTTTGACAAAAATGTTTGGCGGGTTGTTGGCTTAACCATGGCCGGTACGCTCATAGCATCAAGCATTTATCCGGCAATTTTACTCTCTTCGTTTAAACCAATAAGCGCGTTAAAAGGTAAGGTATCAGGTATTGGCAGCGCTACATTCAGGAAGGTACTTGTGGTTTGTCAGTTCGCGTTTTCTATCGGGCTTATTATAGGCACGTTGGTTATCAACAAGCAACTGCAATTTGTAAGGTCAGAAAAGTTGGGCTATGACAGGGAATATGTATTCTCTTTACAAATGCACGGAATGGAGGCGCATTATGAAGCTATAAAGGCCGAGTTGCTTCGCCGTACAGAGATAAAAGGGATAACCACCGGCAACAACAGTATTGTTAGCAGTGGCAGTAACACCAGTGATACCGACTGGGATGGAAAACCTGCAGACCTAAGTTTCCTCATCAATCCGTTTGAAATTGATAAGGATTTTATAAACCTATTTAACATCAAATTTGCAGCCGGAAAAACCTTTACCGGAACCAAATCTGATAGTGCCAATTTCATTTTAAATGAAACAGCTGTTAAAGTTGCCGGCATCAAAAACCCGGTAGGCAAACGCTTTAAATTGCATGACTTAAATGGTACTATCATTGGCGTAGTTAAAGATTTTCATTTTGCATCATTAAAGCAAACCATTGCGCCATCAATTTTTGTGTACAGGCCAACGACATGGCAGATGTATGTTAAAACGACAGGCAAAGATGCGCCGGCAGCTATTAAAGCGATTGAGAAATACTGGCACCAATACAATGCAAATTTCCCGTTCGAGTACAGTTTCCTGGATGATCAATATAATGACATGTATAAATCTGAACAGCAGACAGGTACCCTGTTCAGCATTTTTGCCGGCATCGCTATATTTATTTCATGCCTTGGTTTATTTGGCCTGGCCACCTATACCGCGCAGATAAAAATTAAGGAGATTGGCATACGCAAAGTTTTGGGTGCAAGTGTAGTGAACATCACTACCATGTTATCAAAAGACTTTTTGTTATTGGTGATCATATCCCTGGTAATAGCGGGGCCGATAGCCTGGTATGCCATGAACAAATGGTTAGAGGATTACGCCTACCGTGTGTCATTAAGCTGGACATTAATTCCGTTGGCTGGTATTTCGGCTCTGCTAATTGCATTGGCAACCATCAGTTTCCAGGCGATAAAAGCAGCGTTAACTAACCCGGTTAAAAGTTTAAGAAGCGAATAGGACAGTGAGTTGAGAATGGTGAGTAGTGAATATTGGGAGTACAAATATTATTAAGATAATATCAACGAAGTTATGATAAAGAACTATATTAAAACAGCCTGGCGAAACCTTTGGAAGAACAAAGTTTTTTCGGCGCTCAATATTACAGGGCTTGCCGTAGGCATGGCTGCCTGTATCGTTATTATGCTGTTTGTTTTTTATGAAAAAAGCTTCGATAATTTCCATACTAAAAATATTTACCGCATAAATGAGGTGCAAACCTTTCCGGGTATGGCCGCTCAAAAAGTGGGGTTGTCTATGTCATCAATGGCGCCAACTTTAAAGTATGAATTTCCGCAGGTAAAAAATTCCACCCGGGTAAGATGGCGTAATAAATATCCGCTTACCTATAACAACAAAAAGATTTACCTGGAACAAGCTTTTACAGTCGACTCGACATTTTTGCAGATGTTTGATTTCGCGCTGTTAAGTGGCAACCCTAAGTCGGCACTTGAAAAACCCAATAGTATTCTGCTGACCGAAAGTACAGCTAAAATGATTTTTGGCAGTACTGACGTAGTAGGTAAAACAATTACACATTATGGCGATGGTAAGGGCGATACCATAACCTTCGCCGTCACCGGTATTTTAAAAGATGTACCCAAAAACTCGCAAATGCAGTTTGAGGCGCTTTACTCCTTAAGCAGTGACTTCAAGCTTGCCGACCTGGCCGGCAAATGGGGCGGCAATTGGTTGGACACCTATCTTGAGTTGGCGCCGGGCACCGATATAAAAACCTTCGAAAGCAAATTGCCGGCTTATATGGTTAAATATTCCAACCGTCCGGATATCAATAAATATTATCAATTATTTCTTCTTCCGCTAAAAGCCATTCATGCAAGTGCTTCTGATATCGGTTTGGATTATATCAATTTCAGAAAATTCGATCAAAAATCAACCAATTTATTTGCCATAATTGCGCTCATCGTGCTGGCTATCGCCTGTATAAATTTCATGAATTTGTCAACCGCGCGTTCAGCCGAACGGGCAAAAGAAGTAGGTGTACGCAAGTCTATCGGTGCAGGCCGTTATGAACTGGCTATGCAATTTTTAGGCGAAACCGTTATGCTGGCATTAATAGCCTTGGTAATAGCATTAATATTGGTCTGGACATCATTGCCCTACATCAATCAATTAAGCGACCGTGAGTTGAGCCTTAACTTTTTGCACCATCCATGGCAAGCGGTTGCTATTATTGGATTTACGATTGTTGTTGGGGTGATCTCTGGCATTTATCCGGCTATTTATTTGTCGTCATTCCAACCCATCAAGGTTTTGAAAGGCAGTATTGAAACCGGAAAGAATAAGGGTACTTTCAGAAATATTTTAGTAGTTGGCCAGTTTACGAGTGCCGTATTCCTTATGATCGCTACTGTTTTTGTTGTAAAACAATTGCACTTTATGCAAAAACAGGATCCCGGTTTTACACGAGAGCAGATAGTCACTGTTCCGTTGAGTGGTAATACCGATGCAAAATATGACCTGATCAAACAACAGCTATTATCCAGCTCGTTAATAAAAGATGTTACTGCGGCACAGGATATATTGGGTAGCCACTTAGACCAAACAGGGGTTGCGTTTAGACCATCAAACGGGCCTGCCAAAGAGCTGGGCTTAACGCAGTTGGTAGTTGATCATAATTACCTAAAATTATTCAACATTAAAGTAGTAGAGGGTAGTGATTTTTCAAAAGAAGGATCTGCCAGCGGTCATGAGTACATTGTAAATGAACAACTGGCGCATGTGTTATTGAAGGATATGCCTAAAAATGCGCCGATGTCAGCATTGATCGGTCAGCATTTTGGACATGATTCATCAGATGTTATCACCGGTATCGTTAAAAATTTCAACTTTAATTCGTTGCATTATAAAGTTGAAACTATGTTCATGATCAATCAGCACAATTGGGGTTTTAGGCAGTTATCGGTAAAAATAAATGGTAGCAGATCAAGTGAGGCAGTCGCCTTTATTAAATCAGTATGGGATAAAAACTTCCCTGACAGGCCGTTTGAATATCAATTCCTTGACGATCATTTTAACGAGGTTTATAAAGCTGATAACCAAGTGAGTAAAATAGTAGGCATATTGGCCGGTCTGGCTATTATGATATCGTGTCTTGGTTTATTCGGCCTGGCATCATACGCTGCCGAACAAAGGGTTAAAGAGATTGGCGTGCGCAAGGTATTGGGTGCATCTGTGCAAAACATAGTGTTACTGTTATCGGGGCATTTTGTAAAACTGGTATTAATAGCTAACCTTTTGGCTTGGCCACTGGCCTGGTACGCCATGAATAAATGGTTGCAAAGTTTTGCTTACCGCATAGATATTAAATTAAGCGTATTTGTTTTAACTGCAATGCTATCGTTATTCATAGCGCTTATTACTATCAGCTTTCAATCTGTTAAAGCCGCTGTAGCTAACCCTGTTAAAAGTTTAAGGAGCGAATAGATCATGATAAAAAATTATATAAAAATTGCCTGGCGTAACCTCGTAAAAAACAAGGCCTACAGCGCGCTTAATATTGTTGGCCTATCTGTAGGTATGGCGGTTGCATTGCTGATAGCTTTGTGGGTATTTAATGAATACTCGTACAATAGGTTTTTGCCCGATACGGATCAATTATACCAGGTAAAAGTAAATTTTACCAGTCAGCATGACGGTAAACGCACACAAAATGCTTTAGCACTTCCATTAGCAGAAGTATTAAAAAAAGAATATCCTGAGATTAGATATGTAGCTCAATCTGATTGGAACGGCACTCACGGGTTGGTAGTAGGTGATAAAAAACTTTATATGGATGGGTCGGCGGTTGGACCGGACTTTTTGAAGATGTTTCAATTTCCATTGGTCAAAGGCACTGCCGGCTCAGTTTTAAAAGATACTTACTCCATTGTCTTAACCCAATCTACAGCCCAAGCGTTGTTTGGCAATGCAGACCCTGTTGGTAAGATAGTAAAATTGGACAACCAAACCAATATGAAAGTTACGGGTGTACTAAAAGATATTCCAGCAAACTCTTCTTTCAATTTTAATTACCTTTTACCCTTCAGCTTTATTGAAACGCAGGAAGGCTGGGGCAATAGCAGCACTAATTGGGGTCGAAATTCATACCAGTTATATGCAATGTTACAGCCTGGGGTTAGCTATGAAAAAATCGCTCCAAAAATTAAATGGATAATCCGTGATAAGGCTCCTGTAATGAGTGCCCTTAAGCCCGAAGTGATCATGCAACCTATAAAAGATTGGCACTTATTTACTGATTATAAAAATGGCGTACCTGTAGGTGGCTTTATTGATTATGTACGTATGTTTAGCATTATTGGTATCCTGGTGTTATTGATAGCCTGTATCAATTTTATGAACCTATCTACTGCACGGTCAGAAAAACGTGCCCGCGAAGTTGGGGTGCGTAAAGCAATGGGATCACAAAGAAGCTATCTCATATTTCAATTTTTAACCGAATCTGTTTTAATAGCCTTTTTATCGTTTGTTCTGGCAATAGTGCTTGTACAGTTAGCCCTGCCGTTTTTTAATAACCTTACCGGCGACCTGATAACCATACCCTACAGTAACCCTATTTTTTGGTTGATCATGGTTAGCTATATTTTGTTAACAGGTTTATTGGCCGGCAGCAGGCCGGCTTTCTACCTGTCATCATTTAACCCGGTAAATGTTTTAAAAGGCACCATGCAAGTTGGGAAAACAGCAACACTTCCGCGCAAAATATTGGTTGTTGTACAGTTTAGCTGCTCGATAGCTTTAATTATCAGTACGGTAATTATTTACCAGCAGATCCAACACGCAAAGGATCGTCCGTCGGGTTATGACACAAACCGTTTGGTAATGGCCGATATGAGCGATGATCTTAACGGCAATTACGACGCGCTGAAAAGCGAATTAATGCAAACCGGACTAATAGAAAATGTTGCCCGGTCATCAAGCCCGGTAACTGACATTTATAGTCATACTACCGTGCTTAACTGGCCGCAAAAAAGCGCGACGGAAGAATCAATTAACATTGCTACCATCAGGGTATCTGATAATTATTTTAAAACAGTAGGAATGCCAATTTTAGAAGGACATGATTTTTCGTCGTCATGGCAGCAGGATACCAGTAGTGTATTGGTAAACGAAGCTGCTGTTGCAAGGATGGGGTTAAAAAACCCACTTAACCAGGTAATTGGCTGGAACGGCGGTGCCGATAAAGTTAAAATAATAGGGGTGGTAAAAAACGCGTTGATGGCTTCGCCTTTTACACCGGTTGAACCTGCAATTTTTAGTCATGGCAGGCGTGGCAACCAAGCCCTTTACCGGCTCGTTGCAAATACCGAAGCACATACGGCTATACAAAAAATCAAGAAAATTTTTGATAAGTATAACCCGGCTTATCCATTTGCTTACCACTTCGCTGACGACGTTTATAATCAAAAATTCACTATGGAAGTATTGGTAGAGAAACTTGCGGGCGTGTTTGCAGCTTTGGCTATATTTATATCATGCCTTGGCCTGTTTGGCCTGGCTGCCTATGTTGCTGAGCAACGCGCCAAGGAAATTAGCATACGTAAAGTTTTGGGTGCCTCGATAGCACAGGTATGGGTGCTATTATCAACTGATTTCATTTTGCTTGTCTTTATAAGTTGCTTAATTGCGTCGCCTGTAGCTTATTATTTTTTACATAGTTGGCTGCAAAAATATGATTACCGTATCAATATTGGGCCGGGTGTGTTTATATTGTCAGGAATAGCAGCAGTACTTATTACTTTATTTACAATAAGTTTTCAGGCCATTAAGGCGGCCATAGTCAACCCAGTTAAAAGTTTAAGAAGCGAGTAGTTTAAGTGCATCAAAACCGTACACTTGCTGTGCAATAGCGAACAAGGCCTTTTGCTCAACTCCATTTTATATTGCTACAAATCAGACATTTAAATGTTTGGTACATTAATTAATACAACTATACTATGTTATCACTAAAAAATATTTCGAAGTACTACAAGGCCGGGAGCTTAAAGACCTCCATCCTGAATAATATTAACCTGGATGTGGATGCCGGCGAGTTTGTATCTATTATGGGGCCTTCCGGTTCGGGCAAATCATCATTGCTCAGCATCATAGGCATGTTAGATGAACCGTCAGAAGGTTATCAATACTTTTTGAATGAGCCGGTTCATCAACTTAAAGACAAACAGCGATCTGCGCTTTATAAGCAAAATATTGGGTTTGTATTCCAAGCCTATCATTTAATAGATGATCTTACCGTTTACGAAAACATTGAGACCCCTTTGCTTTATCATAATGTTAAATCGTCAGAAAGAAAAGCGTTGGTGGCCGATATGCTTGACAGGTTCCAGATAGTTGGTAAAAAAGATCTGTTCCCTGCGCAGCTTTCTGGCGGACAGCAACAGTTAGTAGGTATTGCCCGCGCCCTTATAGTAAGCCCGAAGTTATTATTAGCCGACGAGCCCACAGGTAACCTTAACTCTAAACAAGGCGATGAGATAATGGAACTATTCAGGAAGTTGAATAAAGAAGAAGGCATGACCATTATACAAGTAACCCATTCTGAAAAAAACGCGGGGTATGGCACCCGCATCATCAACTTGCTGGATGGCACCATCGAGTCGTCAAAAAATATATAATAATGTACAAAACGTTTAAACGGTTTATTTTAGTTGTTATCGTGATATTGACTACCCAGCCGGTACGTGCACAACAATTAATTACCGATAGTGTATTAACCTTGCAGCAATGCCTGGATATAGGCGTTAAAAACAATCTGCTGATTAAACAAACCGAAGCGCAAATGGAGGCCAGCCGGATTTACTGGCAACAAGCGCGCGAAAATTTATTGCCTTCCATTAACGGCTCTGTTAATCACAGTATTAGCGAAGGCAGGAGCCTTAACCCATTTACTAATGGTTACCTTAATCAGCCCATTACATCGGCTAATTATAGTTTGGGGGGTAATATGATCTTATCAAATGGTTTAACCCTGCAAAACAGCATCAGGCAAACCGCTCTGGCTTACCAGGCCGGTAAAATGGATTTTGAGCAAGCCAAAAATGAACTTACGCTCAACCTCATTATTGCTTATTTGCAGGTTTTAAATAGCGAGGACCAGCTTACCCAGGCAAATACTCAGGTTTTGGTATCGCAAAAACAACAGGAGCGCTCAGAAGTTTTAAATAAAGATGGGGCAATACCGCCATCTCAGCTATCTGACCTGAAAGGGCAATTAGCTGCCGACCAGATTGGTGTGATCAATGCGCAAAATTCCTTAGCAATAGCCCAGCTTAACTTACTTCAATTAATGAATGTTGATTATCGTAAAAAAATAAGGTTTGAACGGCAACCAATAGAAGGCGCAACGCCTTATAACCAAACCGCCGACCAGGTATATGCCAGTTCGTTAGCCAATTTCGCGTCTATAAAAGCAGGTAAACTACGCCGCGAAAGTGCCGAAAAAGGTTTACAGGTAGCCAAAGGCGCACTACTGCCAACTTTGTCACTATCCGGCGGTATAAGTACCAATTATTCAAGCGCGGCGCAACGCTCTGTTTTTGCAGACTCTACTATTGTACCTACCAGCCAGTTTATTCAAACACCATCCGGTAGGCTAACGGTTTATAGCGTACAGCAAAATTATGTGGGCCAGGATATTAATTATGTCGATCAGTTCAGGAACAACTATAGTACAACGGTTAGTCTGGGCTTAAACATCCCCATTCTTAATAACTTTCAAAACCGGAACAGAATAGCATTGGCCAAGATCAACCTGCAAACGCAACGATATAATGAACAGTCGAACATAATACAGTTAAAAGTAAAGGTAGATCAAGCTTATGTTAATATGACATCTGCATATGACCGTTACCAATTAACGGTAAAACAAGTAGAGGCTTACGCCGAGTCTTTCCGCATTGCCGAGATTCGCTTTAACGCCGGTGCTATAACATCGGTAGATTTTATTATTGTTAAAGGCAACCTGGATAAAGCCAAGATTAGTCTGATTAATGCCCGGTATGATTACCTGGCCCGCACTAAAATAGTAGATTATTACCAGGGTAAATAATAAAACGCCTTTACTGCGTCGTATAATTAAAATGGGCAAGCAATTGCTCATTTTTGGTTTGGCGATAATGTTAAAAACACCATCAATTGCGGTTTAACTTTTATTAGTCTATTTTTGCCCCTCATTATTATTTGTTCTGTTACCCGAACAATTTAAGTAGTTGAATACAACACTATGTCAGTTTTCCATACCGAGAGTAAAATAATCATCACCTGTAATAAAAGGCTGTCGCCTTATTTACAACAGGAAGTTGAAGAATTAGGGTTTACCCCAACACGCGTTTTCCAAACAGGCATTGAGTTGCAAGGTACCGTTACAGAAACCATCCCTTTAAATTTAAATCTGCGCTGTGCAAGCCAGATACTTTATTTAGTAAAAAGCTTCACCGCTGCAGACCCGCAGGAACTTTATAACGGACTCTTAGAGATCGAGTGGGAAGAACTGATTGATTTTTCAGGCTACTTCTCAGTAACATCAAACGTTAATAATGAGCATATACTAACACCGCTTTTTGCCAATGTAAAAGTTAAAGACGCTATTGTTGATCGTATTAAAGCAAAAAAAGGTATCCGTCCAAATTCTGGTTCTGATGGTAATAAAACCGTAGTACACCTTTACTGGCAGGATGACCAGGCCGAAATATTTTTAGATACATCGGGCGAAACGTTAGCTAAACACAGCTACCGTAAAATACCGGGTAAGGCCCCTATGCTGGAAGCCTTAGCCACATCAACCATCATGGCTACCCAATGGGACAGGAACAGCACCTTTATTAACCCCATGTGCGGATCTGGTACCTTGGCTATTGAAGCTGCTTTGCTGGCTACGGATAAACACCCCGGCTTGTTCAGGATGAATTATGGCTTTATGCACATTATGGGATACGATGAGCAGGCTTTTTTTGTTGAACGCCGCGTATTAAAAGACAAATCGAAAAAAGATATCGGCTTTAAAATTATCGCTACAGATATCTCGCAGGATGCAATAGATGTGTCTCAAAAAAATGCAAAAACAGCCGGAGTAGAACATTTAATAGAATTTAGTGTTTGTGATTTTGAGGAAACCGATGTACCCGAGGCTCCGGGCGTTGTAATGTTTAACCCCGAATATGGTGAACGCCTGGGTGTACATAGCAAACTGGAAGCAACGTACAAACGTATTGGCGACTTTATGAAGAAAAAATGCCTGGGCTATAGAGGTTATATCTTTACAGGTAATCCAGACCTGGCAAAAAAGATAGGGTTACGGGCCTCTAAAAGGATAGAGTTTTATAATGGCAAGCTGGATTGCCGTTTATTAGAATATGAACTGTACGAAGGCACTAAACGCGAACCTAAGGCAGAGTAAATATCGAACACTGAATGTTGAATAATAAATATTGAAGTAAGTTTTATTTCGATATGCATTATTAAACATTCTACATTTATCATTAAATGAAAAACATACTATTAGTTATCGTTATAATATTAGCGGGGTTTTATGCTAAGGCGCAGGAAACACTGGCTTTCCCTTTCCAGGGGGGTAAGGAAGTGATGTCCAAATTTTTTAAAGACAGTTTGGTAGTATCACCACAGCTCATTGCCAAAAAAGCTACCGGTACCGCTGTATTTAAATTTACTGCTGATGAAAAAGGCACCATCAAAAAAATAATTATTTATTATGCCGATGATATCACCCTTACACAGCCTATAATTGAAGCATTAAAAAAATCAAACCATAAATGGGTAATTCCTGATCATGAAAAGCTACATGATTTTATTATTCCATTTAATATCAGTTTTAATCCTCCGGCAATTAATAACGCGGCTTTACAAAAAGCGGTTTATAACTTTTATAGTCACAAAAAGCCGGTTATTACAACCGATCAGGTCCCGCTTGATATGGCCACTTTGCTGCCTACCGTACGCATTACTTACGATATTGTACAATAATTATTTAAAAAAAAATTAATTTTTAGAAAACCATTTGCCTAAAACTTTCGTAGGTAATAGAGGTAAATACCTCTAACCCACAATATGAGTAATCAAATAAATCTAAAAATTAAGGCCCTGGCGGCAACCATCAGGCAAAAAAGAGAAACTAAAAATTATACGCAGGAGTACCTGGCTTATAAATTAAATATTTCTCAGAACGCCTACAGCAAAATAGAACTCAGTTATACTAAAATAACTGTTGAAAGGCTTTTTCAGATTGCAGAGATCCTGGAAATAAACCCCATGGAGTTGCTTGACGCAGACACAGAAGAAGGCGATAATCATTTTTTAAATACCGGCACCGATTAACAGAGTTCTATATTTGCACCTTTAATTTGCAGATATGGAACATCAAACTATTATCAACAAAACCATACTTTTTGTACAGGACACCCTTAAAAATGCCGAAGGGGGGCATGATTGGTGGCACATCCACCGTGTTTGGACCAACGCCAAACTTATAGCCCAAACAGAACAAGCTGATCTGCTTGTTATTGAATTAGCCGCTCTACTGCACGATATTGCCGATAGCAAATTCCATAACGGCGACGAAGAAATTGGCCCCGTTACAGCCGGTAATTATTTACAAAGCATAGGCATTGATACCCATAGCATTCTGCATGTACAAAACATAATCAGGTATATGTCTTTTAAATCAGGCTTTGATAAACCCGCGTTTCACTCGGCCGAGTTAGCCATTGTACAGGATGCCGACAGGTTGGATGCCATTGGCGCCATTGGTATTGCCCGCGCGTTTAATTATGGCGGCTTTAAAGGGCGTGAGATCTACAACCCCGAAATTAAACCCGACCTGAACATGAGCAAGGAAGCCTATAAAAACTCGACAGCCCCTACCATTAACCATTTTTACGAAAAACTGTTGCTGCTTAAAGATAAAATGAATACCGCGACCGGTAAGCACCTTGCACAACAACGTCATACTTTTATGGAAAGTTACCTTAACCAATTTTATTTAGAATGTAATTAACAATATTTTTAGGCAAGTCTAAAAATATTATTAGCTTTGTCTAATTATTATTGATAAATCATTATGAAAAAACTATTACTATCCCTATTGATATCGCTTGTAGCTGCTAATGTTGGCCTTGCACAGGATACCACCAAGCGTGAGCGTTTTAACTTCCATTTTCAGCAAACCATAATTACGCAGTATAAACCTGCATTTTCAGCAAAGTATTCGGGTGATAACAGCTTACTTACCGGCATAGAAACCGAAAGTTCTATCACCTCAACCCTATTTGGTGCCGCCCGGTTGTGGAAAGGCGCCCAGGTGTTTTTTAATCCTGAAATATCAGGCGGAGCCGGGATTAGTAAAACTTTAGGCGTGGCCGGTTTTCCAAATGGCGAGACTTTCAGAGTGGGTAGCGCGTCGCCGGCCATTTATATTGCGCGGTTATATTTTACGCAAAATTTTGAGTGGGGAAAAGATAAAGACACTATCGAAGCCGGGCCTAATCAGTTAGCCGGCTTAAAAAGCAAACGTTACTTTGCTATCAGCGCCGGAAAGTTTGGTATGGCCGATTTTTTTGATGGCAACGAATTTAGTCATGACCCACGGACACAATTCATGAACTGGTCGCTGATGGATAACGCGGCATGGGATTACCCGGCCAATACCCGTGGCTATGCCTTAGGCGCTACTGCCGAATTAGGACAACCTGACTGGACGCTCCGTTTTGCTTTCACCCTGTCAACCACCGAAGCCAATGGTTCTGTATGGGACCAAAAGATAGGTAAAGCTAACACACAAACCCTGGAGTTTGAAAAACGCTATACCTTGAACGGCCAAAAAGGAACGGTACGTGTGCTGGGTTTTCTAAACAACGACAAAATGGGCGACTACAATAAGTCAATAGCATTAAGCCCCGTTGCACCTAATGTAGATACTACACAAGCCTATGGCCGTCATAAATATGGTTTTGGCATTAGTGCCGACCAATACCTGACCAAAGATTTTGGCGTGTTTGCCAAAGTAAGTTATAATGATGGGCATACCCAAACCTGGTATTTTACAGAAATAGATCAATCTGTAAGTTTTGGTGCCCAACTGGCAGGCACATCATGGAAGCGCAAAGATGACGTATTGGGTTTGGCCTTTGTGGGTAATGGTATATCCCCACAACATCGTAATTACCTGGCAGCAGGCGGTTATGGCTTTTTAATAGGCGATGGCAAACTAAACTACAGCACAGAAATGATAGCCGAGCTTTATTATAAACTAAACGCTTATCAGAATAAATTCTTCCTATCGCCCGATTACCAGTTTATTGTTAACCCGGCATACAATAAAGATCGCGGGCCGGTGCATGTGTTTTCTATACGGGCGCATATAGAGTTTTAAATGTTATGTTGATAGTGTTTTTCCCAATATACTTGTGTTACTGCAACGATAGATTGGTTGTCGCCCGATACAAATGCTAAGTTTATAGATGCATCACCAGGGGACAACAAAAACAGTACTTTTATTGCAATTCGTTTAAGCGGATTGTTTATTGACGAGTAGAATTTCTCTGTATCTTTTAAATCAATAGATAAAAATGGTTTGCGAGAACCGGACAGTCTTACATTTTGAATATTGTCCCAATCTATTTTTATACCAAATATATTATCTACAAACTGATCATGAGTAAAAGCTATTGCTGGTATCCCTAATAACATTTTTACGCCCATTGGTAAAAACAATAGACCCAGAATTAATGGTGCGGCAATAAAAACTAAGCCTGGAACATTATAGGAAGGTCTCTCAATAAATGCCTTTAGAAAACTATAAGCCATCACTAACGATATAATACTTAATACTGACACCCATATTGGCTCAAATTTATATTCTGTATTGGTTCCCATAGTTTTACAAAGTCATTTTGGTTCCGCTAATGTAAAAAAACCAACACATAATACTATTACAATTATAAACATCGTTAATTCGCAATATGAAACGTCTTGTTGCCCTGGTTATCCCCCTGTTAATCTTAGTAAATATCGCTTTAGCACAAAAGGTCGTAATTATAAAATCGACCGTTAAGTTTCAACTAAAGAACCTGGGTGTAAATACCGGCGGTACTATAAATGGCCTGCAGGCCAATATGGTTTTTGATCCCGATAAATTAGAAACCAGCACCATTGAAGCCATATTAGATGTAAACTCTATTAATACCGACAACGACCTGCGCGACAGCCACCTGCGCAGCGATGAGTATTTTGATATGGCCAAATACCCTACTATCACCATGAAATCTGTCTCTTTTAAACATAAAAGTGGCGACAACTATACCGGGCAGTTTAACCTGACCATTAAAGACAAGACTAAACAGTTCGAGATCCCGTTTACCTACACCACCCCAACGTCAAACACCGCGGTTTTTAAAGGTGGCATTAAACTAAACCGTCTTGACTTTGGTATCGGCGGTAAAAGTTTGGTTATGGGTAATGAGGTATCTGTTAGTATAGAGGTACAGATAGCAAAATAAGTTATCTTATTTGCCTTTCGCATTTATTGCATAAAACTTACTGTGGACAAATATCCAACATCGTCCCGCTCAATCGCCGCGGGTAGGCTGTTACTTTTGGCTTGATCCAAAAGTAACCAAAAAATCAAGTCAGGCCGATCGCTGCCATCGCACAAGGCAAAACTCCCGGCCGCGCGCCCTGACAGGCCTTTACGCTCTTTTTGAATCTCGTTTTATAACAGAATGTTGGTTTTATTCTAAAAATGTCAGACGGGCAGCTTCGGGTAAAAGACGGTAAAACAAGTCGGCCTGTGTAGTGGCAAGGGCATTGGTAATTTTGCCTGAAGCGTTGACTCGTGCGACAACAAGGGGCAAAAGGACCGGGCCTTGGTTTTACCGGCTTTGCAGCGAAGGCCATGTGCGGCAAAGAAGCATCCCGTATGACTTGATTTTTGGTTCTTTTCATCAAGGAAAAGAACATAACATTTCAGCAATTGAGCGCCAATGTCATTTATTAATCTATTCTTAACATTACTCCCAAGCAACCATTCACTAAAAAAAGTAACTTTACTTTATGAAGTTACGAGTACTGGTTTTTATAAATGCGTTAGCGGTGGCCATCACCATATCGGCAGTAAACTACTATTTTCAGCATAAGTTTTATGATATGGCCATCACCTTTGTGGCTACCATCATTACCAGTTTTTTGGTTTTTTACTACCTGATAGAAAAATATGTATACTCTAAGATCAAACTTATTTATAAGCTGATCCATAACCTGAAACTGGGCCGCGACCTGCGCGATGCCTTAGGCGAACACATGAGCTCTGACCCTATAAATGATGTTGAACACGAAGTACAGGAATGGGCACGCGAAAAGAAAAACGAAATAGAGGGCCTGCGCACGCAAGAGAAGTTTAGGCGTGATTTTTTATCCAATATTTCGCACGAGTTTAAAACCCCGCTTTTTGCTATACAAGGCTATATTGAGGCCTTACAGGATGATGATTTTGACGACCGCGATATGGCCCGCCAGTTTTTAAACAAGGCCTCAAAAAATGTAGACCGGTTAAGTTACCTGATCAAAGATCTGGACGAAATATCTAAATTAGAATCGGGCGAGTTGCCTATTAATTATACCAAATTCAAGATCAATGACCTGATCAAAGAGATCCTGGAATCGTCAGAATTAAAAGCTAATCAGCACAACATCAAGACCATATTTAAACAAAAATATGATGAACCGGTACATGTAAATGCCGACCGCGAAAAAATAACGCAGGTACTGGTTAACCTGATCGATAACTCGTTTAAATACGGCAAAGATGGCGGCCATACCTGGGTAACCCTGTTCGACCTGCATGACCAGGTATTGGTAGAAGTTACTGATGATGGCATCGGCATTGAAGAGAAATTTCTTCCGAGGTTGTTCGAGCGTTTTTTCCGGACAGATACCAGCCGTTCAAGACAAATAGGAGGCTCAGGGCTGGGTTTAGCTATTGTTAAGCACATTGTAGAGGCGCATGAGCAAACCATTAATGTGCGCAGTACCGAAGGCGTAGGATCTACCTTTGGCTTCACGTTGCAAAAAGTGAAACAAAATTTACCTTTTCCAAACATACCTATTTTAAAAAGTTAACATTAATTTAACATGGCAAAGTTACCTTTGCCAAATACTTATTCAGCATGTCACTAAATAGCATATTCCAATATTTCGTCCCTAAGGATAAAAAGATATTTGCTCCTCTGTTTGAGCAGGCCTCAAACAATGTGGTTGCCATGGCAACTATACTTGTTGAAACCGTTAACAGCAATAACCCCGCAACCCGCGACGAATTGTTTAAACAAATAGATAAGTTAGAGAACAAAGGCGACGAAATTACCCACCAGGTATATTTAGAGTTAGGCAAAAACTTTATAACTCCTTTTGACCGTGAGGATATCCATGCTTTAGCAAGCGCTATTGATGATGTTGCTGATTACATTCAAGGTGCTGCCAACCGCATGAACCTTTACCGCATAGAAGATTATAACGAGCATATATTAAAGCTGTCAGAATTGGTGCTACAATGCAGTATTGATCTTGAAAAAGCTGTACGTGAATTAAAGGACCTTAAGAATGTGCGTGCTATTGCCGATTCATGCATCCGCATAAACAGTGTAGAAAACCAGGCCGATTACGTGTTTGACCGCGCTGTTGCTGACTTGTTCCTTTACGAAAAGGATGCTATTCGCCTTATAAAATACAAAGAGATTTACGCGGCGTTAGAAACAGCTACAGATATGTGCGAGGATGCTGCAGACGTTATGGAATCCATTTTAGTTAAAAACGCCTAATTTTTATAAATTAAATGGTTACCACCCTTTTAGTTATTGTAGTTGCCCTTGCGTTAATATTTGATTACACCAACGGTTTTCACGATGCGGCCAACTCAATAGCCACCGTAGTATCAACCAAGGTATTAAC
>JAZKCG010000035.1:0-2946 GCA_040388175.1 Bacteroidota bacterium
TAGACCCTACGAAAAAAATTATTCTAAATAACTTGCCTAAATCATAGAAATCGACCAACGGGAGAAATCTATACACGCGCAAATATCAATTGTGTAGATTTCTCCCGTTGGTCGAAATGACAATTACTGTATGCTCATCCCTTTACCATTTCGGCTAAAAAGCGTACTTTTGGCCCACCATGAGCGAAGAGAGATCATTAAATTTTATTGAAGAGATAGTTGAAGAAGATATAGCTGCCGGTAAGAATGGTGGCAGAGTGTTAACCCGCTTTCCGCCCGAGCCTAATGGTTATTTGCATATTGGCCACGCTAAATCCATCTGCTTAAACTTTGGATTGGCAAAAAAGTACAATGGCAAAACCAACCTGCGTTTTGATGATACTAACCCCACCAAAGAAGAAACCGAATACGTTGACAGTATAAAAGAAGATGTAAAATGGTTGGGCTTTGATTGGGCCGAAGAACTATACGCTTCTGATTATTTTGACAAACTATATGATCTGGCCGTTACCCTGATAAAAAAAGGATTGGCTTATGTTGATGATAGTACTGCCGAAGAGATAGCTGCCCAAAAAGGCACGCCTACCGAACCGGGTACACCCAATGAATACCGCAGCCGTAGTGTAGAAGAGAACCTGCAACTGTTTGCCGATATGAAAGCCGGTAAATACCAGGACGGAGATAAAGTATTACGTGCCAAAATAGACCTGGCATCGCCAAATATGTTGCTGCGCGATCCGCTGATCTACCGCATTAAACATGCCCATCATCATCGTACCGGGGATGCCTGGTGCATTTACCCGATGTATGATTTCGCGCATGGGCAGTCGGATGCTATTGAAGAGATAACCCATTCTGTTTGTACTTTAGAGTTTGTTCCGCACAGACCATTGTATGATCTGTTTATTGAAGAACTGGAGATCTTCCCTTCAAAACAATATGAGTTTGCCCGGTTGAACATGACCTATACGGTAATGAGCAAACGCAAGCTGGCGCAATTAGTAAGTGAGAACCATGTGGAAGGTTGGGATGATCCGCGGATGTCTACCATCAGCGGCCTGCGCCGCCGTGGTTATACTGCCGCTTCTATCCGCGAGTTTTGCGAACGGATCGGCGTTGCTAAACGCGAGAACATGATAGATGTTAGTTTATTAGAGTTCTGTATTCGCGAAGACCTGAACAAAACCGCGTGGCGCCGTATGGCCGTGTTGGATCCCATCAAACTGATCATCACTAATTATCCCGCAGGGCAAACAGAAATGCTACACGGCGAGAATAACCCTGAAGTTGAAGGGGGCGAAGGTGGCCGTGATATGCCGTTCAGTAATGAATTGTGGATAGAACGTGAAGATTTTATGGAAGAACCGCCTAAAAAGTTCTTCCGTTTAGGTGTTGGCCTGATGGTACGCTTAAAGAACGCCTACATTGTAAAATGCGAGGACTTTAAGAAAGATGCCAATGGTAATGTTACAGAGATCTATTGTACTTATATACCCGAGTCTAAGTCGGGCCATGATACCAGCGGTGTAAACGTTAAAGGCACCATACATTGGGTTAGTGTACCGCACGCCAAAACTGCCGAGGTGCGTTTGTATGACCGCTTATTTAAAGTGGAAGACCCATCAAACGAAGAAGGTGATTTTAAAGACTACCTTAACCCGGATAGCTTACAAATACTGCCCAATGCCTATATAGAAGCCGATCTGGCTAATGCGATACCAGGCAAAGGTTACCAGTTTATCCGTAAGGGTTACTTTACTTTAGATAAATTATCGACCAATGATAAGTTGGTGTTTAACAGAACGGTGACGTTGAAGGATAGTTGGAAAGCCCCCCAATCCCCTAAAGGGGGAGCTTGATAAGCAAGCTGTATTGTTCCCCCTTTAGGGGGTTAGGGGGCTAATATTTCTGATAAACATTATACAACACATTCAGATCCAACTGGCTTAGTTGGGCCGTGCTGTCGTCCTGTACAAAGTGGCGCTTAAAGGCTATTATGGCGGCATTAAGGTCAGAAGTATCGTAGCCTATTAACCGCAGGGCGGTTTTATAATCAAAATCATCCGGTGCGGTTTCAAGGGCTTCGTCACTCCAATAGCCGAATCCTTTTGCAGCCAATGTTTTCCATGGAAAAAGCGGACCGGGATCGGGTTTGCGTTTTGGCGCGAAATCCTGGTGCCCTAAAAAGTTGGCTGTTGGTATATTGTAGACTTTTTTTAGCTGAGCTAATAACAGCAGCAGGCTGTTGATCTGCGCGTCGGTAAAAGGTTCGTTGCCTTTGTTGTCGATCTCTATCCCCAGCGAGATACTGTTCATATCCGTAACGCTTCCCCATTTGCCCAAGCCGGCATGGTTTGAGCGCAGGTAATCATTCACCATGTGGTAAACCTTACCGTCTTTGCCAATAACGTAATGGGCGCTGGTCTCGGTTACCTTTAAAGTAAACGTGCGGATGGTTTGCTGCACAGAATCTTGCGCGGTATAATGGATAATAACATAATTAGCCTTACGGATCCCAAAATTAACAGAGCCTACCCATTCGGACGGTGTAGTTATTAAACCGGTACTATCCAACAAAACAACAGGCTGTTGCAGTTTTACCAGGTTTAGTAAAGAATCTGTTTTGGTGGTATAGATGCTATCAGTGGTGAAATGAGGGCCTTTAATAACTACCGGCTTTTTATCATCAGGCTTAACCGGGCTAATCTTTGGCGAACACGCGCCTGCAAAAATGATGACTAAAAATACCAGGCAGGTGTAAGGGCGTGTCTTGTAAAGAACCATGTAGCTAAATTAAGTTATAAACGTATAACTTAAACAAAGTATCTATTGTTTTACGATGATAGCACATCACCCTAAAATGTGTTTGAAGATTAAAAAGAGCAAAGGGATTGTGCGATTCCCTCCCGTTGGGCTACTGTGTGGACACAAGTATGGTATAAAAGT
>JAZKCG010000036.1:0-42539 GCA_040388175.1 Bacteroidota bacterium
ATAATAATAACCTATACTATCTTGTTGAAGCTAATCTAAAGGAAATGACAGGATGATTAAAATGCTTTTGCAAACGCCGCTGCAAACTCTTCTAATTTTATTTTACTTAAAACAGGTTTGTTCTTAAAGTAATCTTCAAACATTTTACCGCTGCGTACAGATGTGCCCATTTCGGTATAGTTGGTTGCTATTTCTTCGGGCAGGCCCGCGCCTATTGCTCCGGCGGTGTTGTCGGCATCGGTAAATTCTATCCATGGCAATTCGGGCTTGCCAATGGCAGCGCCTAATGCTTTGGCTACCTCGCCTGCAGTTTTTTCATCGCTGGCAATATAGCGTACGCTTTTACCGGTGAAATCGTTTTGCAGTTCTTCGGCTGCAGCTACGGCAATATCATTTGGATGCACCATTACTATAGTTGTATCCGCGCCCCAATTACTGCCGATAATACCAGCGTGTTTAATCATATCTACGTTAGCATAAAAATTAGTGTAGAAGAAACCCGGGCGCAGGTGTTTTACCGCAACACCATCCAGTTTATTATAAATTTCTTCAACACGATGGATCCCGGTAACCGGCCCGGCACCATCTTCTAAATGTGCGCCGATGCTGCTAAGATGTACTATTTTTTTAATATCGTTAGCGGTGATGGCATCAGCATAATTTTGACCTATGCCGGCTATGTAGTTTTTCCATTCGGTTGCGCCAAAGTTTGGCGGCACCATAGTATAAACCGCGTCTGCACCTTTAAAGGCATCGGTAAGAAAGGCTACATCTGTAACCTGGCCAATGGCAGGCGTAGCGCCTAATGCTTTTATCTCATCGGCACGGTTTGGGTTGCTGCTGATAACGGTTACCTGGTGGCCTGCTTTTACTAATGTTTCGGTCAGTGGTTTACTGATATTACCTAATGACCCTGTGATTGTTATTTTCATCTTGTTAATTGTTTTTTTGTTTTTGTTGATGACAAAGGTATCTTTGCACTTACTTTTTTACAAGTACTTACCCCAAAGTATGTATAGATCATGACAGCGATAAAAGAAAGCTCGACCCAAAACATGAACCGCAACATTGCCGAAATGCATTGCCCGGTTACTTACGTAATGAACCGCATTGGTGGGCACTGGAAACCCATTATTATGTATCAGCTTAAAGATGGACCAAGGCGCTACAGCGAAATAAAACGTGCTATTCCCGCTGTTACTGAAAAAATGCTAATCCAGCATTTAAAACAATTAGAAGCCGATAACCTGATCATTCGCAAAGCAGAACCAGTTGTACCGCCCTTTGTTACCTATAAACTAAGCGTATCAGGCGAGGCCTTAATGCCGGTTATGACAGCCATGGTAGAGTGGGCCCTAAAAGATAGCGAGGTTTTGGCGAAGAAGTTTGAGTTAGAAGAGGTAGCTTAATAAACTACTTGTCATCCTGAACATAGTGAAGCTTCTTATGCGATAGATAAGTACAATATGTTGGCTATCTATTAGGCGTAGAAGATTCTTCGCTGGCGCTCAGAATGACAGGTTTTGTTGAAATGGTAGTGGCTTACTCAAACTTATCAGCTACTACCATTATTTTTTTACCGGGATTTTCCTCGGTTTCAAAAACAAGCGTGACCTTGCCTGCAACGCCGGTAATGGTTATGGTGCAATGTTGCTGATTGCCGTTATCATCTTCTAAATTAGCTTTCACCACCATTTTGCCATCTTTAAAAGGGGTGGTCCACTCGCAGGTTTTTGAGCTAATAAGGCCGGATATCGTATGGTCTTCCGTCGGCACAATGGTCACTTGTGATTTTGAGATCGTAATAACCGCTTTCTGGTCTTTGGTTGATTCGATGTTCCCTTTTTCGTCCAGGTGATTTGTTTTTGATGATGTTAGCGTTACGGTCTTGTCGCATTGCGCGTAACTTAAATGACTGCATATTGCCAACAGCAACACCAGCGAAATTTTGATAATTGTTGATTTCATAATCTTTAATTTTTTATAAAGATACATTTTATATAGTATTATGCAATACAAAGTACTATATAAATTAAAAATCTCTTTTACAGCGCTTTTATATTCAAAAACCTAATCGTTCTTATCCCAAACCTCGGCATAGCAATGCTTACGGTGGTAGTTGAAGGGGTCTTTTTATCGATAGACAACTTCTGTAATACATCGCCATTTAATGCTATTATTTCTGCTTTATCAACAACAGCATCCAGCGTTATTTTTTTAGGTTGACCATCGCCCTCGGCATTAAACAGGCGCACCAGCAAATCATTGCCTGATACTGTTACGGATGACACCTCAAGCCCCACTCCTGCCACATTGATCAGTGAGCGCGACCAATTGTTTTTATGGGGGCCAGCATCTGTAATTAAGGCTTTTAGTGGTTCGTTAAACTTAGTGCTTTCTGTCCAGATCCCGGCCTTGTCCCATTTACCTTCATGGGGTATCAGCGCGTAATTCATTTCGGTGGGGTATTTCAGGGTATAGTTTCTCCCCCAAAGTCCAACGCCTGAGTAAGCAATATCTAACCCCAATGGGAAGTCTTCACCGTGAGCGTAGTTAGTAGTATGATCAGTCAGCATAGTCATACCGTAAGTATTATTGCCATCTGTAACATCTACCCAGTTTAACAGCACATTATTTTTAATACTATCCCAGCGGGTAAAAAAGGTATTGTCCAGTTTGCTTTCGGTAACATCGAACGGCGCGTTCTTATATACTTTTTGTCCTTTCAAGGTTAGCGGGAATAAAGCCAGAAGTTTATCCCTGTCATCATAAAAAGCTTTTTTGAGCGAGGTTGCTTCATACTTGTCGGTTTGCCCGTATGGGTTACCAATGCCGGGGTTGCCTTGCCAATCTATCTTTAAATGGATGTCTATTCGTTTTTGGCCTTGCGTAAAGGTAAGAACCTGGGTAAACGAATTGTTGGCTACCGTGCCTTTAATTTGCAAACTGATCTGTAACGGACCGTTCTCTAAAACTGTTACTTCGGCGAGTTGGTCGGCACTCGATTTGAAACCGCCATCTTTAAAGAAATCGCCTCGCAACTCATTAAATTTTCGAGTATCGGTTTTATCTACAAACTCTTTATTGCCTAATTGTTTAGCAACAAGACTTTCAATAGTGCCCCCTTTTGAGGGATCAATTACGACCGTATATAAATCTGTTTCAACCCTGTATTTGTTCTTAATCCGACTTAAGCGGGCCGTACTAAATTGGGTTGTGGCTGATTTAGCACGGAGTATTGGTTTTGCGATGTAGGTATTGTAACCCAATGCCGGCACATTTGCTTTAAATACAAGTTTGTTATTTTTTAATACCTGACTAATTACCTCATGACCATTTTGGTCGGTTACCTTTACAAATTTGTACCAACCCTCCGGCACATCAACCGTTACCAGCTCGCTGCGTTTTACGCCAAGGGTATTAAATACTTTTATATGTGGCATGTAGGTATTTGTAGTGCCGGTAACAGCAGCAACGGATGCTACGATAATACTATCCGTATTTCTATTAGTGATCCCCGTCCAATTCACCACCTTATCTGCCCAAGTATTGCCCTGCCCCATGTTGTAAGGTACTATCCAACAGTCGTGGTGCTGGGATAGCAATAAGCGTGTCCATCCTTCATCCAGCGCTGCTTTGGGCCATGCTGCGTTTTTGTATACTTTGGCCATCGAAGCTAACTTTTCGGCAACAATCAGTTTATTTTCTGACACACGCACCTGCTGCGCAATGCGTTGCAAGATCTGCGAACCCCAAACCAGGCTGGTCAGCACATCTTCTTGTGAGAATTGCCAGTCTTCTTTAGGAGTTTTGATGGAATAATTCGCTATGTAATCCGTCCATGTTTTATAAACCGTAGGTTGGTAGCCTCGGTTACCATCACCTACATAAGGGCCGCCTTTCCAGCCCGCGTCCTGCAATGTAAATCCGGCCGGGTGCTGTATGCCCGCATTAAATGCCGCGTTTATAAAAGCTTTGCTGTTACTGTTGCCAATGGTTTCCCAGGTAGATCCCGGTTTCAAGTCCTCCATAGCATAACGGGGAACAGTTATCAGTTTAGTACCATCCGGGCCTACCCAGTTCACCAATTCGCCGCCATGCGCGCGGGTATAACCACCCCATAAGGTATTAGGATTCTTTAACGACGCGTATTTATAACCGAACGATTTCAGGATCTGCGGCAAGGCACTTGTAAAACACGGCTCTTCTGACGAGTAGGTTGTAAACACCGCCGTTGGGAAATGCCGTCTTACGGTTTCCATACCATAAGCAAACTGGCGGATAATGCTTTCGCCGCTGATATTGTACATATAGCTTTGGCCGTAAGCCGGGCTCACATATTCTATGCGCCGGCTGGCAATGGATTGATCTGCAAATAGGGCTTTAAATTCGTTATACCCTTGCTCGTCCTTTACTTTGGCCATGTCCCAGGTTTCGGGTTCTATCTCCAGGTTAATCTTCCAATTAGGATGCGCTTTTAACTGCTCTACTATAAAACTGGTGTAATTTTGTGGATAATGTCCCCAAAAACCGCCATGAAAACCATCAATAAAATAAGCTGTTTTTTGTTGCGCGATGGCTGGTGTAACCATCAGCATAAAAAAAGACAGAACAGCAAATAGTTTAGAGGTAAGAGTGAGGCGCATAACGGTTTTAATTGGTGCCCTAAAATAAACTTTTTGCATGTCAGTTTTCTAAACTACGTAACACTGAAAAATTTTCTTTGCCAAAAAGAATTTATTTCTACCTTGTATAAACTTAAAACCCCAAAGTATGAAAAAGAAAATTCTATCGTTAGCGCTGATATTTGCTATGGCAGTTGGTATTACTACCTCAACCCGGGCATTTCAAACTCCGGCTCACACAAAAAAAGACGGCACAGCTGATAAACGCTTTAAAGACAACAAAACACCAAAGGGCCCGCTAACCAAAAGTGGCAAACCCGATATGAGACATAAAGCCAATAACCCTAATGCGGGTAAAAAGAAAAAAGCTTAATATAAAGGGAAGTCGTTTTTAAATCTTTCCTAATAACCTCCCATAGCGATGGGTTTTAAACCCATCGCTATGAAAAAAGCGGACCGCAAGTTCGTTTTTTTATTTCATAACCTACTCACTTTCTATTTCATAGCCTTAGTAATAGTGTTATCATAACATTTTGCTTACAAAGCCGCGTTTACGCATAAGTACAATAAATAAGCGTTGATGGGTAAAGGGGCATTTGCTATATTTACCGCCCGTATAAACCCTATAAATATTATGTTTAGGAACAAGCCCATATTAAAAATATCAGCTATAGTTTTACCACTTGTTGCCGTATTCTGCTACTCGTTTATTGGCGACGACCCGAAAAAACCTGATGAAAGCCGTTTTACCGCGGTTACCCTTACCCGCCCCGGCGATCTGGACGAGCCAAACACCTTCGAGGTATTAAGCGATGGCCGCGTATTGATAAGCGAGCGTAAAGGCGCTATCAAACTGTTTGACCCAATTACTAACATGACCAAAACGGTTGCTACCTTGCCGGTAAACACTAAATATACCAGCAAAACAGGTAAAGTTACCGAAGCCGAAGAAGGTTTGATGGGCCTTACCGTTGACCCTGACTTTAATAAGAATCATTTTATATATACATTTTACGCTCCTATTACAGAGAAAAAATGGATGCTTACCCGCTGGAAATTTGAGAATGACGCGCTGGTTGCAGGTTCTGAAAAAGTATTGTTAGAATTTGCTACGCAACGTGAAGTTTGCTGCCACACCGGTGGCGGTATGACCTGGGATGCCAAGCATGACCTTTATTTGACTGTAGGTAATAATACCGCGTCGTTATTATCACCATCAACTGACGAGACACCCGGCAAAGAAAGCCGCGATGACCAGCGAGGAACAGCTAACACAAACAGCTATATTGGCAAGATTCTACGGATCCACCCGGAAGCAAACGGTACTTATACTATCCCGGCAGGAAACCTGTTCCCGAAAGGAACTCCTAAAACGCTACCTGAAATTTATACTATGGGGCATCGTAACCCGTGGCGCCCATCTATCGACAGCAAAACAGGCTGGTTATATTGGGGGGATATCGGTCCGGATGCTACCGAAGATACCGAGGTTAGCCCTAAAGGTTATGACGAGTTGAACCAGGCGCGTAAAGCCGGTTTCTTTGGCTGGCCTTATTTTATTGGCCCCAATGTACCTGTCCCTCCGTTCAATTATGTCGATGGCGAATCGTCTCCTAAAAAGGATCCGCTTAAACCAACCAATACTTCCGTTAACAATACCGGTTTAAAAGACCTTCCGCCGTTACAGCCGGCATTTATATATTATCCGTATGGACCATCAGCCGAGTTCCCGTTAGTAGGTACCGGCAGCCGTAGTTCGGTAGGTGGCCCGGTTTATCGTCGTGCCGATCGCCCTACAGCTAAACGCCCCTGGCCTGCTTATTACGAAGGCAAATGGTTGGCTACAGATCTTGCCCGTGGTTGGATCATGGCTATCAGCATGAAAGCCAATGGCGATTATGCAGGCATGGAGCAGTTCTTGCCTACTTACCACCCTATCGAGCCTATCGACCTTAAATTTGGACCTGACGGTGATCTGTATGTGTTAGAATACGGCAGCGTATGGTTCGGTAAAAGCGATAATGCCAAACTGGTACGTATAGAGTATAATGCAGGCAACCGTAAACCGGCGGTAATAGCAAGCACCAACAAACAAGGTGGTACTGTTCCATTGAAAATCATTTTATCATCAGCCGGAACGGTTGACCCTGATGGCGACGCCTTAAAGTATAGCTGGAAAGTAACTTCACCAGGCGCGCTGCCTAAATTGTACCCAACCGCTAACCCTGCTATCACCTTAACAAAAGCCGGTGTTTATATGGCTACTTTAACAGTTACTGATTCGCATGGTGCAAAAAACAGCAAGTCGGTAAAGATTATTGCAGGTAATGAGGCACCAGAGGTTAAAGTCGACCTGAGTGGTAACCGCTCTTTCTATTTTAATGATAAACCCATCAATTACTCGGTATCTGTAAGCGATAAAGAAGATGGCAGCTTAGCAGCAGGTACTATCCCTCCGGCGCAGGTGTCTATGAGTATCAATTATGCATCAGAAGGGTTTGATTACGTACAAATAGCACAAGAGCAAAGCAGCGTTGACGCATCAACCCAGTTTGCTGTAGCACGCGCCCTTATAGCTAATACCGATTGTAAAAACTGCCACAGCGTAAACGCGGTAAATGTTGCGCCAAGCTTTACAGACATTGCCAATAAATACAAAGGTAACAGTGCCGAAATTGAGCGTTTGGCACATGTTATACATAGCGGTGGTAGCGGAAAATGGAACAGGCCAATTGCCATGCCTGCACACCCCGGCATTACGCTTAATGATGCGCGTACCATTGTAAATTACATTACCAATATCACCAACAACAACATTAACACCATGCCGGTAAAAGGTACTTATACCCCTAACGTTCCGGCAGATGATAATGGTAACGGTACGTATATTATCCGTGCGGCTTACACCGATAGGGGCAATAAAGCTATACCTAAACAAACAACGGCAACAACCATATTTTTACATAACCCATTGGTGTTGGCATCAAATGCTTCGGTTATTAAAAACGCGTTCATCAAGGTTAATAACCTGGATGGATCTACCAACGTTATTGGCCGTAACAACGGTTACATCACCTTTAAACAAATTGACCTGACCGGTATTAAGCAACTGGAACTATCTGGCTATGCTACCGCTTTAGAGAATAATCCGGGTGGTACTATTGAAGTACACGCAGATTCGCCGACCGGTACCCTATTAGGCCAGGCCGAGTTTGAGCAAACGGCAATTAAACCTAAGAATCAAAACTGGGTAAAGACTGATTTGAAAGGAGCAACAGGCATTCATGACCTGTACTTTGTATTTAAAAACGACAAAGCTAAGGCTATTGATCCGCTGGTGATCTTTAACTCTGTTAAGTTTGAGGAATAGACAGCCTCAAGATATTATATAAATAAGCAAGGCTATCCAAATGGATAGCCTTGCTTATTTATATAATATTTGTCATTGCTGTAAGCGTAGCGTGGCAATCGCACGGAGAAAATAGCGGATATGCAAAGTTCGCGATTGCTTCGTCCCTCAGTAATGACAAAAAGGGCTCACTTAACCCGTTTTAAAACCCCGGTAAAATTCATTCCCTGGAAAACTACGGTGACATTCATCTTATCGCCATCTATCTTACCCTTTACAGCAGTTACCGCAAAACCATTATAGGTAAATGGTTTAAACAAAATATCGTTATCTTTTATAATACCATTTTTTAAAGGAATATCGCCTATCTCGGTATTAACAACACCATTCACTATGCCTTTTTCTTCTTTCATTTTTACGGTAACATCATATAATAATGCTATCGTACCAGACCATTTTCCGTTTGCACCTTCGGCATAACATATGGCGGTAGCTATTAATACTACCAGCGCCGATAAAAACACCCACTTCTTCATTTTTTCACTTTTTTTCAATTATAGACAAAATTAAACCTTTCAAGTTTAATGTATTCAAATTTTTATACAACGTAAATCAAAAAAGTGTAATTTTAGTTTATTATGGGAACCTCACAAAACCGCCGATCAGCTATCAAAAATATCATAGCCGGAACGGGAGCAGTAGCTGCTGCCGGCACATTATCAGCATTTAAAATATCGTCTGCAACAGACGAACTAAAAGGAAATATTAATCATTCTGTTTGTCGTTGGTGCTTTCAAAATATCGATTTGGACACGCTTTGCGGCGCGGCCAAAGGCATGGGCATGAAAGCTATTGACCTGATAGGCCCAGACGAATGGCCCATCGCGAAAAAGCACGACCTGTTTTCGTCTATGTGTAACGGCCCTGGTGTGGCTATTACCAATGGTTGGAACGATCTGAAAAAACACGATAGCCTGGTAGCAAGCTACAGCGATTTGATACCTAAAGTTGCTGCTGCGGGCTATAAAAACCTGATCTGCTTTAGCGGTAACCGCGAAGGAAAGGATGATGTTACAGGATTAGAGAATTGTGTAATTGGCTTAAAAAAAGTTTTACCATTAGCCGAACAGCACGGTGTTATTTTATGCATGGAACTGTTAAACAGCAAAGTTAACCACCACGATTACCAATGCGACCGCACCGACTGGGGCGTTAACCTATGCAAGAAATTAGCATCAGAGAACTTTAAACTGTTGTACGATATTTATCACATGCAAATTGATGAGGGCGATGTAATAGCTACCATTAAAAAGAATGCTCAATATTTGGCACATTTCCATGTTGCCGGCGTACCAGGCAGACATGAACCTAATGATACCCAGGAATTATTTTACCCGGCTATTATTAAAGCTATTAAAGATACCGGCTTTAAAGGCTATATAGCCCAGGAATACCTGCCTATAGCAAAAGAACAGGATGATCAGATAGCATCGCTAAAAGCATCTATGCTGATCTGCGACGTGTAAGTCCTAAAGACCAACGCATAAAAAAGCCGCTTTAAAATTAAAGCGGCTTTTCTGTTTTATTTAAGCTGGTTGTTATTTAGCAACAGCCGGTTGTCTTAATGTTAATTTGATAGGTGTAGTACCAAAAGTAGTAGTTAATACTAATTTACCGTCAGCAATAACGCCTTTGTAAACAATTGGTTTGTTATTAAAAGTAGTGGTGAAAGTAATCTTATCGCCATCTATTTTACCATCTGTAATGGTATTTTTACCCATTTGTGCTGCTACGTATGGGGTATAACCAGCCTCGTCAGGGTTTTCTGATTTTGGGTTATTATCAACCAAAGCAAAAACGCCGGTTAATTTAGTTCCTTCTGTTTTTAAGGTAAGCGATAAGTTATACTGCCCTTCAACCAAACCTTTCCATAAGCCGTCAACACTTGCTGCCAAACATACTCCAACTACTGTAAGCACTAACGCCACTGATAATAATATCTTTTTCATTTTTTTAATTTAGTTTTTATTCCTGTTTTATTCGTTTACAAATATTATTAAAATATTGGAATTTTACTGTAACAGTTTCGTTTTAAAACTGCAACACTTGTATATCCCTGCTTGCGGCCTGTTCTGCCTCCACTACAACGTTGGTTGGTAACACCCCGTTTTCGTCAAAAATAACGATGTCATTTTTCCCGGGTTTCAACCAACATTCGGGGATATACATTCCTCCTATTTTTATTTTCTCGGGATATCGCCCCAAATTATGCCCGTTAACCCATACCGAACCCGAGTTCAAGCTTGTAGTATTAACGCGCCATATGGTGTTTGATTGTTTGGAAGGCAAAAAGTTTAATGTAGTGCGAAAAAAATTCGGTTTGTTGGCTGCAGTTGCGGGTAAGGCCGTCCATCCCTTTTGTTGTGGGTCAGTAAAGTGTATAACACACCCCTCCCCCCTCTCCAGAGGGGAATCGCACGGACCACCGCGCATTTTCCAATTGGTTACCGGGGTTTCAGCTCCGCCTATTTTCTGCAATTTCACTTCGCCCCAAATACCTTTACGGTCCAACGTATCTATGCGGCCAATTTTAAAGATCAGCTTATTACGCCCAATATGCGAGGTAAATAAGGCAAGGGTATGCGTTATTCCGGCTTTTAAATTCAGTGCAGTGGTGTCTTTAAATATTACGGCAGTATCCACCCGTTTACCGTCTAAAAACAATGCACCACCCTCGGGAGCGTGTTTGAGAATTAAATTGTAGCCGCCGCCAGCTGCCACCTTTATTTTAGTTCGATACCAGGCATAAGCGGTTATATCGCCATCGGCACCCATTTGTTGGGGTTCTTTGCTTGTTAGCCATTTGCTATCATCGTAATTTGGTGATGCCGGTGCTGAGGCATCTTTTACCTGCCATGGCCCGGGGTTGATGGCAACAACCCGCTTTATCATTTTTACTGGTTGTGCAGGTTTCATGACCATACCATCGGGTTTAAAGATCCAGGTAGGGTAAGTATTATGTGTAAACCACGGTGTTTCTGTGATTAGGTTGAGTTTGTTGTCTTTAAAGGTAAGATCGGCAGCATAATCCGGACCTATAATGATATTGTTTTGGCCATTTGCTTCGGCAAACCAGGTACGGGCAGCCAATTGGTTATTCACTACAATAATTTTAATAGTCCCAAAGCTGTAGACTATGGCGGCCGATGTTACCGGGGCATTGAAAACTAATAAGCCATCAATTCTTTTAAAGTTTGACGATGTCGTTTTCACATCCTCTTTCGCTTCAAAATACAACTGCGCTATCGAACCTTCATCACCATAAACCACCAGCGTTGCATTCTTTCCTTGCGGGATGATACCATATATACGCGTTGGCGCCCAGATTAGCTTAATATTGGGCGTAAGCTGATAATTTTGCACTACAGGCATGATCTCACTGGCAACCAATTTAATTGGCGTTGGTACTTTAACCAAATTATTGGCAGGTGGATGCAGTTCAAAACTGCGGGCTATCGTATCCGGATTATCCAAAAAAGCCACAGTACCTGCAGGGCTTTTTCTTGAGGTGATCTTTATAGCCGTATCTGATACTATAGGCTTATTGGTTTGGTCGTCCAAACTATTGGCCAGTACATTTTGGAAACTGCGAGCGAACCAGTTGGCGCGTTTAAAAGCGTAGTATATCGGTCGCAGATCACCGGTTTGGCCTACCATCGCTCCATAATCGTAGGAGGCTGCATTTTCGCGGTCATTATTATAATCGAAATTACTGCCGCCATGAGCCATATATAAATTATAGCCATTGCCGCCATGCGCCAGTATCTTCCAGGTCCGGCGGTCATACAAAGTAGAATCTAATTCCTGCGGGCCGTAATTCAGGAACCATACGCCCCAATACTCGGGACAAAACCATGGATTGGGCCTGCCGGGATCATCCAGACTGCTATAATCGCTCGACGGGTCATTGCCCGAATGCAAACCACTAAAAAAGTACGGCACCTGTACACCCAGCGACAATGTTTTTTGCTGCAAGTGTTTAAAGTAGTTATTAGCCACAATAGTTCCCCACCCGGCACGGTGCTCATTCTCTAACTGCACCATAATAACCGAGCCGCCATGATTTACCTGGTTTTGCGAAACAATAGGTAGCAGCTTATCAAAAAACTTGTCGACTGCGTTTATAAACTGCGGGTTATCCTCACGAACGCGTAACCCGTGTTTAAACCGCAGCCAAATAGGATAACCGCCCATGTTCCATTCGCCGCAATAATAAGGGCCGACACGTACAATGGCATACATGCCCATACTTTTGATCAGTTTGAGATAGGCATTAAGATCATGATCCCCGGTAAAATTGAATTTGCCTTCGGTGGCTTCATGAAAATTCCAGAAAGTGTATAGTTCTATCGTATTAAATCCGGCCCGTTTTAAACGCAGTAACCTATCATGCCATAATGCACGTGGCACCCTTGCATACTCCATGCTTGCCGAGACGATAAACGTACGTTTGCCATTAATTAAAAACCCGCGTGCGTCGTAATCAATATACGATTTGGCAGCCGTTGTCGCCGGAAATATGTGATCATTGCGGGTTGGTGTGCCTGTACCGGGTTGGGCATTGGCCTGTATAGTGGTAAATAGTAGAAGTGAAAATAATATACTCCGCATAAATGAATAATAAATATTCCCTCCTCACGGGAGGGGTGCGGCTGCTTGCGAAGTGGCAGGGAGGGGTTTATTAATTACGGCTAAACCCCTTCCTCCTCCTTCCCGGGGGAAGGAATCGCACACGCCATCGCGCAATTTAGCAATAACCTTTTTATCTATACCCAAAAAAGGAGGCAACCTGTAAACAAGTGCCTCCTTTTAAATTATTTAAAAGCGGTTTATTAAATGCCGCTAAGTTTCCATGGTTGTCTGTACTCACGTTTAACAAACTGGTTAACCTCGTCAACGTTGGTAACTTTAATGTTAGCCGCATCATAGATTAAGTCGATGTAACGTGCAGGGTAACCACCTCCGCCACGGCGTCTGCCGCCTGTAGCTTCAGTTGGAGATGCAGGATCGGCCAATTTAGGCACATTTACACCTCTGATAGCCAGGTTACACATTAACATAGCTTCTGTTAACAAAGCAGCCTCTTCAAACGGAGAACTTGTTTTCATGTTACCATAACCTGCTAAACATGCTTCAACCCATTGTGCATAGTGGCCTTCTGTTCCGTTTTTAACACGGGCAAATTTTTCAGCAACATTCAGGTCATCCATTTTTGAGGTAGGTAGCAAACGTGCACGTGCTGCATAGCAACCTGCGGTCATTTTACCTTTGGTACCGATGAACAGCATACCACCATCGCCTTCACCCCAATGCTCAGAAGGATCTAACTCTTCAGGACGAGGAGGAATCATACCACCATCTAACCAGTGTACTTTAACCGGACCGCTGGTCTTGTCAGTTTTAGGGAAAGTCATGGTAGTAAAGCTTGATGCAGGACCGGTTTCTAATGTACCACCCTGACCAACGCTGGTTGATACTTTTGATACATATTTAAGGTTAAGCACTTTCATTGGGCCATGCAGGATGTGCGCACCCATATCACCTAACACTCCGGTTCCGTAATCCCACCAGCCTCTCCAGTTAAATGGCAATACTCTAACACCACCCGGTTGATCTGTACCAATAGGGTATGCTTTTTCTTTTGCAGTACCTTGCCATAAGTCCCAGTTTAATGTACTTGGCGGGGTAGTTGACTCTTTAGGCCATTTTAAACCGCCCGGTGTATTAGCACCGTACCATCCTTGTGGCCATACCGGACGGTTTGTCCAGCACCAAACTTCAGTTACGTCGCCAATTAAACCGGCATCATACCATTCCATCATCTGGCGTACACCGTCTGATGATGAACCCTGGTTACCCATTTGGGTTTGCACTTTATATTTTTTACCCATATTGGCCATCATACGTGCTTCGTACACATCATGCGCCATTGGTTTTTGAACGTAAACATGTTTTTTTAATGACATGGCTGCAGTAGCAACTACCGCGTGGGTATGATCCGGAGTAGCGCAATGCACGGCATCAAAGTTTTTATGTTCTTTATCAAACATTTCTCTCCAATCCACATATTTTTTTGCATCAGGATATTTGTTATACACGTGTGCCGCATAATCCTGATCAACATCACATAAAAATGCAGGTTTAGCTTTCCCACTTGCCACAAATGCGGCGTTATCGCTGGTGCCTTTACCACCCAAACCTATACTGGCATAATATAAGGTATCGCTGGGCGCTCTGTAGCCTTTACCCAATACAAAACGGGGCACTATAGTAAAGCCGGCAGCAGCAAGAGCACTCGTTTTCACAAAATCTCTGCGTGAAGGAGCACCTGCTTTTTCTTCATTTTCTTTCATCTTATTAATTTTAATATTTGGTTTTGTTTGTCGTTATATATAAGTGTAAATAATGTTTCTACGCGGAGCATATCTGCTTATATCCTTAGTTTTAAATTTGGGGATATCTTGTTACGTGTTAAATTGGTCTTATAATTTTCGGCAGTTTTTGATTGCAGTAATTAAAAGTTGAAGTTAGAAAATTATAAATGAATAACTGAAAAAATGGGCTTAAAATAATCGTAACATTTTTAATATACAGGCAATAACACGTATACACATGTATTTTTTACCCCATTGGCTTCATCAAAAAAATGTCACAATTTTGGTCACTTATTGGCAATGCCGGTAAAAAAAGACCCTACAACATGATATATAATAGGTGTATTGATGGTGAATTAATAATTTAATACTTTTTTAACCCCTATAAAACATACAAAAAAGCCCTTCTTGGCACAAAAGCTCCATTTACCCTACTACTTCTGCGGATTTTCTATTAAAATACCTTATATATTGACCAAAAGATTGTTATATATACAAAATACATATTACTTTTGCCGTCCATAACAATCATGAACGAAACACCTTCACAACTTAAAGTTCTTTCTATCGATATAGGCGGCTCGCATATTAAGGCAACCGTACTGGATAGCAAGGGCGATCTGTTAATGCCTTATAATAAGGTAGAAACACCACAGCCGGCCAATCCTGCAAATGTTGTCAAGGCGATAAAAGGCCTGGCTAAATCGTTCACCGATTACGACCGGATATCTGTAGGATTTCCCGGATACGTCCGCGACAGCATTGTTAAAACCGCTCCCAATTTAGATAATGCCGCATGGGCCAATTTTAACCTGGGTGAAAAGCTGAAAGAAGTATTGGGCAAACCCGCGCGCGTAGTAAACGATGCAGATATGCAAGGCTTAGGTGTAGTAAGCGGCAAAGGCCTTGAACTGGTATTGACCCTGGGTACAGGTTTTGGAACAGCCTTATTACTGGATGGCAGACTGTTGCCGCATTTGGAGGTTGGCCAAAGCCCAATTACCAGGCACAATAACTATGATGCTTATATAGGCGATAAAGCCTTTGACGCAGAAGGTAAAAAGAAGTGGAACGAGCGAATGGAAAAAGTTTTGAAAGTTTTAAAAACACTATTCAATTACGACTATTTATATATAGGCGGCGGCAATGCCCGCGAGTTAACTTTTAAACTGGATAAAAACGTAAAAGTAGTAACCAACCAGGATGGTATAAAAGGCGGTGCCAGGCTATGGGCCGACGAGCAAACGCCTGCACCATCTAAATCAAAAAAATAAAATATCATCTAAACATTCATAAAAAAAGAGGAAAATGGATTTAAAAAGTAAAAACATCGAAGAATTAGCAATTGATACGGTAAGGATATTGTCAGCTGATGCTGTACAAAAAGCTAACTCGGGCCACCCGGGTACTGCTATGGCGCTTGCGCCTGTTGGCCACGTACTTTGGAAGGATTTTATCAACTTTAATCCAAAGAATCCAGATTGGGCTAACCGCGACAGATTTATCTTATCAGCCGGTCACGCTTGTATTTTACAATACAGCTTTTTGCATTTGTTAGGTTATGATCTTTCTTTAGATGATATCAAGAATTTCCGTCAATTACATAGCAAAACCGCAGGCCACCCAGAGTACGGATTGTGCCCTGGTATTGACGTTACTACCGGTCCGTTAGGACAAGGTTTTGCCAACGGCGTAGGTTTTGCTATCGCGCAAAAACACCTGGCAGGCTATTATAACAAACCCGGTTTCGACCTGTTTAACTACCATATCTATGCTATCTGTAGTGATGGCGATATGATGGAAGGTGTAACATCAGAAGCAGCTTCATTAGCAGGCCACTTAGAGTTAGGTAACATCATTTATTTATATGATGACAACAAGATCTCTATCGAAGGCAGCACTGATATCGCTTTTAATGAGAATGTTGACGAACGTTTTAGAGCGTATGGCTGGCATACTCAAGTTGTTGAGGATGCTAACGATATTAAAGCTTTACACCAGGCCTTGGTTAACGCTAAATCAGAAACCCAGAAACCATCATTGATCCGTGTACGTTCATTAATTGCTTACGGTAGCCCCAACAAAGCGGGTACTGCAGGTTCACACGGTTCGCCACTGGGTGCACCAGAGATCAAATTGGTTAAAGAATTCTTTGGCTTTGATCCTGAAAAATCATTCAATGTACCTACCGAAGTTGAAACATACTACCACGAAATTGGTGCACGCGGCATTGCAGTTGAAGATAAATGGAACGCTTTATTTGCCGACTACAAAGCTAAATTCCCTGAACTGGCTGCAGAATATGTAGCCGCTGTTAAAGACGAATTACCAAAAGGCTGGTTAGACAAAATACCAACATTTAAAGGGTCTGACCCTAAAATGGCAACCCGTCAGGCATCAGGCAAAGTATTAAATGCTATTGCAGGCAGTTTCCCTCATTTAATTGGCGGCGCGGCAGATTTGGCACCATCAACAGAAACTAACTTAAAAGAATACGATTCATTTACTTCTGAGAACCGTAACGGACGTAACTTCCACTTCGGTATCCGTGAGCACGCAATGGGTTCTGCCTTAAACGGTATGGCTTTAACAAAAGGTATTAAACCTTTTGGTGCAACGTTCCTGATGTTCTCAGAATATATGCGCCCTCCTATCCGCTTAGCAGCTATCATGAAGATAAGCCCGATATTTGTTTATACACACGATAGTATTGGTTTAGGCGAGGATGGTACTACCCACCAACCTATCGAGCAACTGATCTCTTTACGTTCTATACCAAACATTACGGTTATCCGTCCGGCTGATGCAAACGAAACTGCACATGCGTGGCGCGTAGCTATCGAGAAAAAAGGCGGCCCAACTGTATTGGTATTTACCCGCCAGGGCTTACCTATCCTTGATCAGGATACTTTAGGCAGCGCAAGCCAGTTAGAAAAGGGCGCTTATGTTCTTTCTGATTCTAAAGGCACGCCTGATGTTATTTTAATAGCTACCGGTTCTGAAGTTGCTTTGATCATGGATGCGAAAGCTAAATTGGAAGAAGAAGGCATTAAAGTACGCGTAGTAAGCTTCCCGTCATGGGAGCTGTTCGAGAAACAGGATGCTGCCTACAAAGAAAGCGTATTGCCTAAAGCTGTTAAAAAACGTTTAGCTGTTGAGATGGCATCGCCGCTGGGCTGGAACAAATATGTTACCGACGAAGGTGATATCCTGGCTATGGAAACCTTTGGCGAATCAGCACCGGCAGAAGAGCTATACAAATTCTTCGGCTTTACAGTTGAGAACGTAGTTAAGAAAGCGAAAGCTTTATTGAAATAGATTTGAGTATTAAGATGTGAGATTGGAGACTTCGGTTTTTATCTCACATCTTAAAAATTAGTCTTTACCTGAAATGAAGAGAAAATCTTTTACAGTTATCGGTTTAATTATGCTGAGCATAGTTATGTCTTTAAATGTGAGAGCGCAATCTTCGCCAAATGATAAGACTATTGTTAAGGCATTTGTTCAAAAATTTTATGACTGGTACGTGCCTTTGTATAATGCTGAAAAGGTAAGTTATGTAGGCGCAATAAATAAGGAGCCCGCGTATTTTGACTTTAAGCTTATCCATGTTATCATTCGCGATTATAAAGAACAGCCTGACGGCGCTGGCGAAATTTTGGGATTAGATTTTGATCCTTTCTTAGGCGCACAGGACACTGGATGGGACTATCAAGCGGGAAATGTTAATCAGACTGGTAAAAAATTTTTGGTAGATATACATGGTGCATCCACCGGGAAATCAAAAAAAGAAATTTTAGCTGCAAAAGTGCATTTAATTGCAGAGGTACAAAAAACAGAAGGGCAATGGAAATTTACTAATTTCATTTACCCGGATACTAAGTACCCGATTGATCTTTTGACGCTCCTTACTAATTTACGTAAAGACCGTAATGAGTGGTTAGTAAAACATCACCAAAAACCACATACCAACTAAAACAATGAACTGGAATAGCGACATCATCAAAAATCTAAGCTGGGCAAGCACTATTAGTAATAGAGCGGGCAAGCAAAAGGTGGCCGATCAAATTGTTGCCAAAATAAAGGATGGGGATGTAATTGGAGTAGGATCCGGCAGTACCGTGTTTCTTACCCTGTTTGCTATTGCCGAAAGGATAAAAGCCGAGAAGCTGAACATCAAGGCGATACCTACTTCTATTGAAATTTCAATGGCTTGCAGTAAGCTGGGTATTCCCTTAACCAGCCTATTTGAATACAAACCCGACTGGTGCTTTGATGGCGCCGACGAGGTTGACCCTGACAAGAGCCTGATAAAAGGTCGCGGAGGGGCATTATTTAAAGAGAAACTATTAATAAGTTCAAGCCCGGTAAATTATATTATTGTTGATGATAGTAAACTGGTAGAGAAACTGGGATCAAAATTTCCGGTACCTGTCGAGGTTTTTCCGGCAGCATTACTGCATGTAGAAGAAGAACTAAAAGCATTAGGCGCTACAGAGATCATACTAAGACCGGCAGGCGGTAAAGACGGGCCGGTGATCACCGAAAACAACAACCTGTTGCTGGATGTTCATTTTAGTGATATTGATAAGGATATGGAACGCAAAATAAAAGCCATAACCGGTGTTATTGAAAGCGGCCTGTTCATTAATTATAACATAGAAGTATTAGTAGCAGCAAATAACGTGTAATAGTAATATTGCATGACAAAAAGCCAAATAGGTGGTATATTTATTGACGCTAAAAGGCAAAACCAACTCACAATAAATAAAAAATTGATATTAAAATAAACAGTATAATGGAAACTAATAAAGTAAAACAAATACACAGCTTTGGTCAAAGTATCTGGCTTGATTTTATAGACCGTGCTTTCATAGGTAACGGTAAGTTAAAGGCCCTGATAGATGATGACGGAATTAGAGGTGTAACGTCTAACCCTGCAATTTTTGAGAAAGCAATCAGCAGCAGCGATCTGTATGATGCTGATATTGCCGCCTTATCAGACGGCACACGCACTACAGAAGAGGTCTTCTTTGGTTTGGCTGTAAAAGATATTCAGAATGGTTGCGACTTGTTTAAAGCTCTTTATAAAGAAAGCAACAAAGGCGATGGTTATGTAAGCCTTGAAGTATCTCCGTTTTTAGCTTTAAAAGGTAACGAAACTTTTGAGCAGGCAAAACTACTTTGGAAACAAGTTGACCGCGAAAACGTAATGATAAAAATTCCGGGTACACAACCTGGTTTAGATGCTATCCGCAAATCAATCGCGCAAGGCATTAACATTAACGTTACTTTGTTATTTGGCTTGCCACGTTACGAAGAAGTTGCTTTGGCATACATTGCAGGTTTAGAAGATCATTTGGCAGCGGGCCATGAAATTTCTCATATCCACTCGGTAGCCAGCTTCTTCCTGAGCCGTATTGATGTTTTGGTGGATCCAATATTAGACGAAAAAGGCTTAGGCGAATACAAAGGCGAAGTAGCCATTGCATCTGCCAAAAAAGCATACGAAATTTATAAAAGAGTATTCAGCGGCCCGCGTTGGGAAAAATTAGCAGCTAAAGGTGCTAACACGCAGCGTTTACTTTGGGCAAGCACAAGCAGCAAGAACCCTGCATTTAAAGACACTAAATATGTTGAGGCCCTGATAGGCGCTGATACAGTTGATACTGTTCCATTGGAAACTATAGTAGCTTTCCGCGATCATGGTGTTGCTGCTAACACTTTAGAGCAAGGCTTAGATGAAGCAACTGCTTTATTAGATAAAGTTAAAGCCGCAGGTATTGACATTGACGCGTTAACTCAGCAATTAGAAGACGAAGGTGTTGAGAAATTCAATGCTCCTTTCGAAAAGCTTTTGCAATCAATAGAAGATAACAAAGCCAAATAATTTAGGGCGATGGAAACTAACGACCTTAAAATTCTCTTCTTTGATATTGGCGGTGTGGTGTTAACCAACGGTTGGGGCCATGAGTCGCGTAAGCTGGCTGCCGAAAAATTCGGACTGGATTATGCCGAAGTAAACGCCCTGCATACTTTCATTTTCAATGTGTATGAAATTGGAAGCGTAACGCTTGACGAATACCTGGACACAGTTATTTTTAATCATCCGCGCGAATTTGCGAGAGAGGATTTTAAGGAATTTATTTACCAGCAATCGGTTGAGCTGCCTACCCTTAAATGGTTAAAAGAATGGAAAAAAGATTGTGGTTTCCGCATCATTTCCATTAATAACGAGGGCAAGGAGCTGAATGATTACCGGGTTAAAAAGTTTAAGCTGCATGATTTTTTTGATGCCTTTGTATCATCGTGCGAGGTTAAGCTGCGCAAGCCTGATCCAAGCATCTGGAAACTGGCCATGGGCATAGCCCAGGTGCAATCTAACCAATGCGTTTATTTTGACGACCGTATAATGTTTGTTAACGCGGCGCAAAAATTAGGCATAAGGTCTTTCCTGCATACCGACCTGGAATCGACCAAAAAAGTATTAGAACAATTAAAAGAGGAAAATCACAACAAATAATATGAGCACACCAAATAAATATGATTTCGGCATGATCGGCCTGGGCACTATGGGTCGCAACCTATTGCTAAACATGGGAGACCATGGCGTTAAAGGTGCCGGGTTTGATAAAGACGCTACTAAAGGCGTCTTATTAGAGCAGGAAAGTACCCACGGCAACCTTAAAGGATTTAGCGATGTTAAAGAATTTGTAGCCAGCCTAAACAGCCCTAAAGCTATTATGATGTTGGTTCCTGCCGGTAAAATTGTTGATGACGTTATTGAAGAACTACTACCTCTAATTGACAAGGGCGACCTGATAATTGATGGTGGTAACTCTTATTTTGCCGATACCAACCGCAGGGTTGAATACCTGGAAGGTAAAGGCATCCATTTCTTCGGCATGGGTGTATCCGGTGGCGAAGAAGGCGCACGTAAGGGCCCAAGCATGATGCCGGGCGGCGATAAAGACGCTTACAATGTAATGAAACCTATTCTGGAGTCGATAGCCGCTAAGGTTGATGGCGCTCCATGCGTAACTTATATCGGCCCTGGTGCTTCTGGTCACTTTGTGAAGATGGTACACAACGGTATCGAGTATGGTGTAATGCAATTACTGGCAGAAACCTACGAGATATTGAAAAAAGGTTTAGGCCTTGATAACGCGGCCATAGGTAAAATATTTACCGAGTGGAACAACGGCCGCTTGAAGTCATTCCTGATGGAAGTTACCAGCGACATTTTCCAATACAAAGCACCGGGTACAGATCATTTATTATTAGATGACATTAAAGACGAGGCCCGTGCAAAAGGTACCGGTAAATGGACATCGCAAGTGGCTATGGATTTGCAGGCACCTATCCCTACCATTGATACATCAGTTTCCATGCGCGACCTGTCAAAATACAAAGCCATGCGTGTTAAAGCCGAAGGTATATACGGTGGCGTTCAGGGTAAATTAAATGTTGATGCGGACGCGTTCATCAAATCATTGGAGCAGGCGTTTTACTTCAACATGATCATTACTTACTCACAAGGTATCCACATGTTGTCAAGAGCATCTGTCGAGTTTAAATACGATCTAAAACTGGACGAAATAGCTAAGATCTGGAGAGGCGGTTGCATTATCCGTTCTATCTTCCTGAACGATATTTACAACGCGTTTAACGCAAATCCTGAATTAGAGCACCTATTATTAGACACAGGCGTAGCTAACGAAGTTAAAGGCGCGGTTGACGGTGCACGCACTGTGGTATCAGCTGTAACTGCGGCAGGTATCGCAGCACCATGCTACGCAGAGTCTTTAAGTTATTTTGATGCATTCCGCAGCGGTCGTATGCCATCAAACCTGATACAGGCACAACGCGATTATTTTGGAGCGCATACTTATGAGCTGATCGGCAAAGAAGGAACGTTCCACACCCAATGGGTAGAAAAATAAGCCCCACCCAAACCCTCCCCGGTAGGGAGGGCTTAAAAAAATAAAAGCTTAAAAAGCTTCTAAAAAGTCTCCCCTACCGGGGGAGATTTAGAGGGGGCTGAATTAACATAACATACATATTATGTCAACAATAAAATCAGAGCCAACCGTATTTGTCATATTCGGTGGCACAGGCGACCTGAACGCGCGCAAATTAGCGCCCGCGTTGTATAACTTATTCCTTGACGGATGGTTGCCAAAACAGTTCTCTATTATCGGTACCGGCCGTACCGTACTAACCGACGAACAATTCAGAAAAAACCTGAACGAGGATATCAACAATTTTTCGCGCAGCGGTAAAGCTGACAAAGAAAAATGGGCCGAGTTTGAAAAAAGTGTTTACTACCAGGTATCAGACGCTAAAGATGCCGAGACTTATAAAGAGTTTGGCAAACGCATTGAAGCACACAACGCCGAGTGGCAAACCAAGGCTAATGTAATTTATTACTTAGCGGTATCGCCTACGTTTTTCCCTATCATTACCTCAAATCTGGCCAAAGCTAAACTGACCACTGATGTTGAGCGGACCCGTATAGTAATTGAAAAACCATTTGGCCATGACTTAGAATCAGCCAAAGAATTAAATAAACTTTTGGCCGGCCTTTTCCAGGAAAAACAGATCTACCATATAGATCACTACCTGGGTAAAGAAACCGTACAAAACATTATGGCTTTCCGTTTCGCCAACTCTATTTTAGAGCCGATATGGAACCGTAATTATATTGAGCACGTACAGATCTCTGTGACCGAGCAATTGGGCGTTGAAGACCGCGGCGATTATTACGACAATTCCGGCGCGATGCGTGATATGATCCAAAACCACTTATTGCAACTATTATGTTTAGTGGCTATGGAAACCCCGGTTAATTTTAACGCTGACGAGATCCGTAACCGCAAGGTGGATGTATTACATGCTATGCGCCGTTTCTCGCCTGAGGATGTACGTATGTCGGCTGTAAGGGGCCAATATGCAAAAGGATGGATGGAAGGCAAGGAAGTACCGGGCTACCGTGAGGAGCCTAAGGTAGATCCTAACTCGAATACCGAAACCTTTGCTGCCATTAAATTCTTTGTTGATAACTGGCGCTGGCAAGGTGTACCGTTCTACGTACGTACCGGTAAAAGATTGCACCAGTCATCATCTGTAATTACTATACAATTTAAAGACGTTCCGCATAAGATATTCCCTACCGAAGCTGCAGAAAGCTGGCAACAAAACAGGCTGATCATCAGTATACAGCCAGAAATGAGTATCCGTTTACAGGTACAGGCTAAACGCCCGGGATTGGACATGGTATTAAATACCGTTGACATGGTGTTCGATTATAAAGGCACTTACACCAACCAGGCACCGGAAGCTTATGAAACCCTGTTATTGGATACCATGTTGGGCGACCAGACCCTGTTTATGCGTGGCGACCAGATAGAAGCTGCATGGGACCTGATCATGCCAATATTAAGCACCTGGACCAACAAAAAGAGCTTAAACTTCCCTAACTATTCTGCCTACTCATGGGGTCCGGAAAGCGCCGAGGCATTAATTGCCCGCGACGGCTTTACCTGGTTCTCTTTACCGTTGAAGAATACGAAGAAGTAAAAACAATAACCCCAATTGTCATTGCGAGCGATAGCGTGGCAATCGCGAGCTATGCAAGTCGACGACTTGACTCCTTGCGATTGCTTCGTTCCTCGCAATGACAATCTGAATAAGAATTAGTAATGACATTAAACATATTCCAAACCCCTGACGAAGTAGTTGACGCTTTAGCTCAACTTTTTGTAAAAACAGCTAATGACAGTATTGCTGCCCGGGGCAAGTTTTCGGTAGCGTTATCAGGTGGTAGTTCCCCTAAAAAACTATATGAACTATTGGCATCTACAACCTATGCCGACAGCATTGAATGGGCCAAAGTTTATTTCTTTTTTGGCGATGAGCGCAATGTACCGCAAACCGACCCGGAAAGTAATTACCTGATGGCTAAGAAAGCTTTGTTTGAGCCGTTGTATATCGACAGGGTAAACATTTTTGCAGTTGATACTACACTTACACCAAATGAAGCAGCCCCAAAATATGCCGAACAAATAGCCGAGTTTTTCGATGAGGATGAAATGAGCTTCGACCTGGTATTATTAGGGTTAGGCGATGACACCCATACCGCATCATTATTTCCGGGTACCGAAGCTTTGCATGATGTTAGCCCATCAGTAAAAGCTAATTTCCTTCCTGAAAAACAAATCTGGCGAATTACTCTGAACGCGCCACTGATAAACGACGCTAAAAACATAGCGTTCCTGGTTTATGGCGAAGGTAAAGCCCCCGCGGTACACAACGCACTGGAAGCCGACGAGAACATCGAGCTATACCCGGCCCAATTGATCGATTCTATAACCGGCGAGGTTTACTGGTTCATAGATGAAGCTGCAGCTGCGAATTTGGAAGAAGAGTATTAAGAAAACCCACACAAACTGTCTTAGCAGGGTCTCCCAACGGGGACCCTGCGTTGTTTTATAGCAGTGCATCGCAGGCTTCCCCCCAATAAAAATTCACGTCATTGCAGCAATGACGTGAATTTTTATTGAGCCCTTATTCTTGTATCTTTAAGTTCCTAAATTATAAAGCCATGAGATACGTTTACATACTTACCCTGTTTTTTGCAGGGCTGTTACCTGCCACTACGTCCGCACAAACTAAAGGCGGCTCATTTGCTGATATTAGTTTTATTGAGGGACATTGGAAAGCAACCACAGCCGAAGGGCGCGCTATAGAAGCCGTTTGGCTGGCCCCTTCCGGCAACAATATGTTAGGCTTCATGCGCATGATGAACAGCGACAAAGCCGATCTGTATGAAATGTTAGCTTATGAACTATCAGACCAGGGATTGGTATCATTAGTAAAACATTTTAAACCTGGTTTATTGGGCCAAGAAGAGAAAGACAACCCCAATAAATATTTATTTGTAGAGGCAAGTAAAAACCGGGCGATATTCCAAAGCACAGGTGGCGATCTGCGTATTTTGTATGAAAAACGTTCTTCTACCCAATTCGCCATAGCGCGTGGCAACCAGGAAAATGGCCAATGGATTTTTAAAGATCTTTTTGTGTTTGATAAAGTGAAGTAGGCCTACTTTATTTCGCCCACTTCTGAATCGAATCAACAGTTTTTTGCTGGGCAATTGCCATAACATGCAGCAATACAAAATAATAAGATCAGCGCTTTTTTCATTCCTGAGAATTTAATCCAAGGTAATTGTAAAGATCAGTAAGTACTTGTTTAGGCAAAGGCTTCTCGCTTGCAAGAAATTGATCCAGGTTTTCTTTACTTCCTACAAGTTTTATCAGGTCTGAAGTATATTGATCAGCCATCCCCCTTTCCACGTTTTTAAGTTTAATCAAATGTTCAAGGACTTTAAGCGAACTATCAGCGATGGGGTCTAAGTCAGGCAAATTGATATACTTTCTTTCATAATGAACCAGACGTGGCACCAGACTTGCTAATTCCAAGCGTTCCTTGCTTGCAGGCTGTGCAAAAAATATCTCAATAGCTCTGGCTAAGCCTGCTTCATACTCCTCATGTGTTTCAAAAAGATAGAGCGATTTGATCTGTTCTTCTGTTAGGGATGGTGATACGGGCGGTTCTTCTACAGAAACAGTTTCAACCGGGGGAGCTTTTCGTTGTTCTATTATTGCTATTGGGTCAGGCGGTCTTAACTCAACATGGGTTATTTTCACTTTATGCTCAAGCTTTACGCCGGGATTCATGGCTTGAACGTTCTTCAAATACCTTTTCATGAATTCATCAGAGGTGCCTACCCACTCAATATATGCTGTTTTAAGTAAATAACTTACATGATATCTTACATGATATTTTGAGCTACCAAATTCGCTGTCGCCGTTTGTATGAGTTTGACCATTTTGGTACGCATTAGCAAGTAAGTGCTTACCTTCTATGTACGGGAACTGCTCAAGCCAAACCAGGAAAGCTGTTTCAGCTTCGGGATGTTTCTTTATATAATCGGCTATTTTGTTTTTGGCGATCAGGTACATAATATAGGTTTTTGGTACCCTAAACTATAAAAAATATTCAATAAAAAACCCCGCAATTGCAGGGTTTTGTTAAATATTTCAAATCATCTTATTTAGGCCCGTAAGTAACTATCGGAATGATCATTTCTTCTAAAGATATCCCGCCGTGCTGAAAGGTTTCATTATAAAAATTAACAAAGTGGTTATAGTTGTTAGGGTACACAAAGTAGGTATCTTCTTTAGCAAATACAAAGCTTGAGCTTACGTGTAGCTTAGGCAACATGGCATCGTGCGGATTGCGGATGTGAAATACGTCCTTCGCATTAAAGTTAAGGTTGCGGCCTTGTTTATAACGCAGGTTGGTGTTGGTATTCCTGTCGCCCACTATCTTGCTTGGTTTTCTTACACGGATGGTGCCGTGATCTGTAGTAATAACCACACGTACCTGTTTCTGGGCCAAAAATTTAAGCAGATCAAATAATGGCGAATGCTCGAACCACGACAAGGTCAATGATCGGTAAGCCGCGTCGTCACTGGCCAGTTCACGGATCATTTGCATATCTGTACGCGCATGAGATAGCATATCCACAAAGTTATAAACCACTACGTTCAGGTCGTTCTTCATGAGGTTGTTTACCGAGTCGTTCAGCGCCCTGCCCTCGTCCAGGTTTAATATCTTGGTGTAAGAGTGTTTACATTCTTTACGATATACCCGGCTGATCTGATCGGTAACAAAATTTGATTCAAAAAGGTTCTTGCCCCCCTCGTCCTCATCATTCTGCCACATTTCGGGGTAACGTCTTTCCATCTCTAAAGGCATCAACCCCGAAAAGATAGAATTACGCGCGTATTGTGTAGCCGTTGGTAGAATGCTGTAATAAGTATCTTCTTCTTCCAGTTTAAAATACTGCGATATAATAGGGTTAATGATCTTGAACTGATCATACCTTAAATTATCTATCAAAATAAAGAACACAGGCGCTTTACCATCTAATTGAGGAAAAACCTTCTTCTTAAATAATTGCGGTGAGCTGGTTGGCGCAGTATCCGGATTTTTTATCCAATCTAAATAATTCCGTTCAACAAATTTACAGAACTGGGTATTGGCCTCTGCTTTTTGCATGGTCAAAATTTCATGCATCCCGGCATCTTCCAATTGCTGCAGCTCCAGTTCCCAATAAATCAATTTTTTATAAACGTCAACCCATTCCTGGTGGCTCAGGTTATCATTCAGGGTGATCCCCAGCGTCCTGAAATCCTGTTGATAGGCCATGGTTGTTTTTTCGGTAACCAGGCGTTTGTTCTCTGTCAGCTTTTTAATGGTAAGCAGTATCTGCTTAGGGTGTACCGGCTTAATCAGGTAGTCGCCTATTTTTGAGCCGATGGCATCTTCCATTAAGTATTCCTCTTCGTTCTTGGTTATCATCACGATAGGAACATCATTATTCAGATTTTTTATTTGCGCCAGCGTTTCAATACCGGTTAGTCCCGGCATATTTTCGTCCAGAAACACCAGGTCGAAATGATTACTTTTAAATGCTTCAACGGCATCATTTCCGTTGGTTACGGTAGTTACTTTATAGCCTTTTTCGCTTAAGAAAAGTATATGTGGTTTTAACAGGTCAATCTCGTCATCAGCCCATAATATTGTAGTATCCTGCATGGTATTTTTTTGTATTTTTCGGTAAATAAAGGTCGTCCGGTAACTAAGCTATTGCACAAGTTAGAACAAACATACCGATATAACCCTAAAGCGGATGATTTGTTACATATCATTACTCAGTATTAACAAAAATTAACAAATATAAAGTACAATGTTTATCATAATTTAACACTTTTGCATTGTACAAACTATACTTTGAATAAAAAGAAAATAATAAACGACCCGGTTTACGGCTTTATAAGTATCCCGAACGAATTGGTGTTCGATCTGATCGAGCATCCTTACTTTCAACGGTTGCGCTATATCAAGCAACTGGGCATGACCCACCTGGTATATCCGGGCGCGTTGCATACCCGTTTCCACCACGCGTTAGGTGCCATGCACCTGATGAAAATGACCATTGAAACCCTGCGCAGCAAAGGCCATGAAATTACCCGCGAAGAAGAAGAAGCGGTTACCATAGCCATATTATTGCATGATATAGGCCACGGCCCGTTCTCGCACGCTTTAGAGCATACTATTGTTAAAGGCGTATCGCACGAAGATATCTCTATCCTGTTAATGAATAAACTCAATGAGCAGTTTAACGGGCAATTGACTATGGCTATTAGCGTATTTAAAAACACTTATGCTAAAAAGTTCCTGCATGAACTGGTATCAAGCCAGTTGGATATGGACAGGTTGGATTACCTGAACCGCGACAGCTTTTTTACCGGAGTATCTGAAGGGGTGATCAGTTCTGACCGTATCATTAAAATGCTGAATGTAAAGGATGATCATATTGTTATTGAGGAAAAGGGCATCTACTCGGTCGAGAAGTTTATTATTGCCCGCAGGTTGATGTACTGGCAGGTATACCTGCATAAAACCGTTATAGCCGCCGAGCAAATGCTGGTTAAAATACTGGAACGCGGCCGCGAATTGGTTTTAAAAGGCGAAAAATTGTTTGCCACACCTGCGCTTAGCCATTTCCTGAATAATGAGTTAACCCGCGAAGCGTTTATAAAGGATGGGCATTTAGAGATATTTACCCGCCTGGATGATACGGATATCCTGTCGGCAGTAAAAGTTTGGGCCACTTGCGATGATTTTGTGCTGGCTAAATTATGTACTGATTTTGTGCACCGCAACCTATTTCATGTAGATATCACGACCGAAGCCCCTAATCAAACAGTAGTGAACAACCTGGGTAATACTGCAGTAAGCAAATACGGTATAACAGAAAATGAAGTACCTTACTTTGTTTTTACAGGCTCCATAACCAATAATGCTTACCGTGTAGGCGATGGCAATATAGGTATACTAATGAAGGACGGCAGTGTTATAGATATTGCAACCGCCAGCGACTACTCGAACTTGGAGGCCCTTGCCAAAACAGTTGAGAAATATATACTTTGTTATAGTAAAGACTTGGTTTAACGTTTTACGTGGTACGTAGTACGTTAAGCTTATGTTAAAAAACACATATTACGTTCAACGTACTACGTACAACATAACCATTAAACTTTTAAATTTGCCCAATGCAATTTACCGCCCAGCAAATAGCTACAATACTCAACGGAACCGTTGAAGGTGATCCGTTAGTAGCGGTTAATCAATTGGCTAAAATAGAAGAAGCCGGTCAGGGTACGCTTTCATTTTTGGCTAACCCCAAATATGAGCCGTTTCTTTATGACACCAACGCATCTATAGTTATTGTTAATAACGACCAGGTATTGGCTAACCCGGTTAAGGCTACCCTGATCCGTGTAGAGAATGCCTACAGTGCATTTTCTGTACTGCTGGATGCCTATAATACCTTAAAACTGGATAAAAGCGGGATAGAACAACCCAGCTTTATCCATCCATCGGCACAAATTGGCGAGAATGTTTATATAGGAGCATTTGCCTATATCGGCCCGGGTGTAAAACTGGGCGATAACAGTAAAGTTTATCCTAATGTTTATATTGGTGATGATGTAACCATAGGCAAAAACGTAACCCTTTTTGCCGGTGTTAAAGTATATTTTGATTGTGTGCTGGGCGATAACGTAATTATACACTCGGGCGCTATTATTGGTAGCGATGGTTTTGGCTTTGCACCCAACCCCGACGGCACCTACAAAAAAATTGCCCAGATAGGCAATGTGATATTAGAGGATAATGTAGAAATAGGCTCGAACACTACGGTTGACAGGGCAACTATGGGGTCAACCATAATCCGCAAAGGCGTAAAACTGGATAACTTGATACAGATAGCCCACAATGTAGAGATAGGCGCAAATACCGTAATAGCAGCGCAAACCGGCGTATCAGGCAGTACAAAGATTGGAGAACAGGTGATATTGGGCGGACAAGTTGGTGTAGTAGGACACATCAATATCGCTAAAGGCACCCAGGTACAGGCACAATCGGGCATAAGCCGTACTATTGTTGATGAAGATAAAAAATGGGCCGGCAGTCCCGCAGTAGCTTACAGCAACAATATGCGGTCGCAAGTGGTGATACAGCGCCTGCCCGAGCTGGAAAAACGAATACAAGAATTAGAAAAAATAATTGCCGAACTGCGTAATACAGTTAATTAGTCAGCAGTCATTAGTTAATTAGGCTTTAATTGCCACCAATACTAATGACTAATGACTAATGACCAATGACTAAGAAAGAATGAACATAAAACAAAGAACTATTAAAGCGCCCGTTTCTGTTTCGGGTTCGGGTTTACATACCGGCGAAAAGGTTACTATGACCTTTAACCCGGCACCTGAAAATCATGGCTATAAATTCAGACGGTTAGATATTGCCGGTATGCCGGTTATTGATGCCGATGTAGATAATGTTACCGATACCTCACGCGGTACAACCATATCGCAAAATGGCGCCAGCGTAAGCACCATCGAACATGTTTTAGCGGCCTTGGTTGGGTTGGAGATAGATAACGTGCTGATAGATATGGATGGTCCCGAAACACCAATTATGGATGGCAGTTCTATACAGTTTGTTGAAGCTATCCGTGGTGCAGGTTTTGCCGAACAGGAAGCCGACCGCGAATATTATCATATCCCCTACAACATCCACTATTCTGAGGCTGACCGTAAGGTGGAAATGGTAGCTATGCCGTTAGATGATGATTACCGTTTTACCTGTATGGTTGATTATAACTCGCAGGTATTGGGCAGCCAGCATGCCAGTATATCGTCTATTACCGAGTTTGTTGACAATATCGCGTCTTGCCGTACCTTCTGCTTCCTCCATGAACTGGAAATGCTATTAAAACACGACCTGATAAAAGGGGGCGATCTGAACAACGCCATTGTTGTGGTTGATAAAGAAGTAGACCAGGCAGAATTGGACCACTTAGCTAAACTTTTTAACCGTAAAGATATCAGCGTAGCGCCACAAGGCATCCTGAATAACATTGAATTACGCCATCAAAACGAGCCGGCAAGACATAAATTGCTGGACATGATAGGCGATCTGGCATTAGTGGGTGTTCCGCTACGCGGACACATTATGGCGGCAAGGCCGGGCCATGCTGCAAACGTAGCTTTCGCTAAAAAAATAAAAACACTGATCAAAAAAGAGCGTAGCCGCAAGCATTTTAAGATCTATGATCCTAACATGAAACCGGTTTATGATACCGTGCAGATCATGGATATCCTGCCGCACCGCTACCCCATGTTAATGATCGATAAGATCCTGGAATTGACCAAAAGCCATGTGGTAGGATTAAAGAATGTGACCATGAATGAGAATTTGTTTATGGGCCATTTTCCGGGCGCACCGTTGTTTCCGGGCGTGTTACAGATCGAAGCCATGGCGCAAACAGGTGGCATATTAGTGTTAAATACCGTGCCTGATCCGCAAAACTATATCACCCTGTTCCTGAAGATAGAGAATGCCCGGTTTAAAGACAAAGTTATCCCGGGCGATACCATTATATTCCATTGTAATTTAATTGCGCCTATACGCCGCGGTATTGCCCAGATGAAGGGCGTTGGTATGGTTGGCGAACGGATAGTAGTTGAGGCCGAGTTAATGGCGCAGATAGTTAGAAAAACAAAAACAGACGAAGCATGATCCAACCCTTAGCATATATACATCCGCAGGCTAAAATAGCCGACAATGTTGTAATTGAACCATTTGTTACCATCCACAAGGATGTTGAAGTTGGCGAAGGCACCTGGATAGGATCAAACTCAGTAATTATGGATGGGGCGCGTATAGGCAAAAACTGCCGTATTTTTCCGGGCGCAGTAGTATCGGCCCCGCCACAGGATCTGAAGTATAAGGGCGAACCAAGCACAGTTACCATTGGCGACAATACCGTTATCCGCGAATGCGTAACCCTTAACCGTGGTACCGCTTTAGATAAAAACACCACCACCATAGGCAGTAATTGCCTGTTGATGGCCTACGTACACGTAGCACATGATTGTGTGATAGGCGATAATGTAATTGTTGCTAACTCTGTACAATTGGCCGGCCACATTAATGTATATGATTTCGCCTTTATAGGAGGCGGTTCATTAGTTCACCAGTTTGTTGAGATCGGGGCGCATAGCATGATATCCGGTGGATCATTAGTGCGTAAAGATGTGCCTCCATTTACCAAAGCCGGCCGCGAACCAGTGTCGTATATTGGGATCAATTCGGTAGGCCTGCGCCGCCGTGGTTTTTCAAGCGAAACTATCAACGAAATTCAGGAAATCTACCGGATCATTTTCCTGAAAAAATACAACGTTACCAAAGCATTGGACATTATAGAGGCCGAATTTAACCCAACTGTTGAGCGCGACGAGATCATCAACTTTGTACAGAACTCGCAACGTGGTATAATGAAGGGGTTTGGCAATTCGTAATAAATAAAAGAGCGCTGTCATATTGAGCTCCGTCGAAGTATCCTGCGGTAGCCTTTGCGCTCACCTTTCGAGGGCCTCAGGGTGACAGCCTTACACTTTAAACATTATAATCGCAAATGCAGATCACCCTCCAGAACATAGGCCGCCGCTTTAACCGCGACTGGATATTCCGGGGGGTAGACTACACATTTACCAGCGGTGAGAGCTACGCCATATTGGGTGCCAACGGCTCAGGCAAATCAACCTTGCTGGCTGTTTTAAATGGCAGTCTTTCACCATCAACAGGTACCATTAATTATTCTTTCAATGATCAGCCTATCGAGGTTGAACAGATATTTCAACACATAAGTCTGGCCGCCCCCTACCTGGAATTGATCGAAGAGTTTTCGCTGAACGAGATGATCGATTTTCATTTCAAGTTTAAAAGATATAAAGCAGGGATAGATAAGGCGGAAATAATTGGACTGCTTAATTTACCCGGCAGCACCAATAAACTGATCCGCTATTTCTCGTCGGGAATGAAACAGCGACTTAAGCTTTCCCTGGCTTTTTGTGCCGATACGCCTATCCTGATGCTGGATGAGCCTACTTCTAACTTAGACAGCCAGGGTATTGATTGGTATTTAAACCTGGTGCAGCAGTTCGCTAAAGATAGGTTAACCATTATCTGCTCCAACCAGGAGCATGAATATAGTTTTTGCCAGCATAAATTAAGCATAGCCGACTATAAGCAATGATCTTTTATTATAGCGTCATTGTAACTACAATAGGAACAGGTATGATAATTTACCTGCTGTTAAACCTACGACAGATAAAGAAACTAAAAGCACAACCAATTATTGCAGAACAGCCCACATTAGCTATAATTGTAGCGGTGCGTAATGAAGAAGAAGACCTGGAAAAAGCCTTACAAAGCCTCTGTAATATCAATTATAATAATCACCGACTTATTGTGGTAAATGATAGGTCGACTGACCGTACTGCCGAGATCCTGCAGAATTTCGACCACTCTAAACTCGAAATACTTACCATTGATACTTTACCTGATAGCTGGCTGGGCAAAAATAACGCGCTGTACCAGGGATATTTGGCAAGCACCGAAGAATGGCTGCTATTTACAGATGCCGATGTAGAGTTTCACGCTGATGCTAGCAGATCGTTTAGTTATGTAGAAAAACATAATTTGGATCACCTAAGTATATTGCCCGATGTAAGATCAAGATCAATCCTGTTAAATAGTGTGCTGGCAACATTCAGCATGATGTTAATGACAGTTATTCGCCCCTGGGATGCCAGGAAACCTAAACGGAGCGGCTTTATAGGTGTTGGCGCTTTTAACCTGGTAAAACGTACCGCTTACGAAAAAGTGGGTACCCATGTTAAAATAAAATTGAACCCTGTTGATGATGCCAAGCTTGGGCAAAACCTTAAACGCGCTGGCCTGCGCCAGGACGTATTAAGCGGCGAGGGGTTGATTTGTTTAGAATGGTATAAGAACATAAACCAGTTTAGAAATGGGTTAATGAAAAACAGCTTCGCCATGGGTGGGTATAGTATATTCCGGACGATCTTTGATGTTTCGGGAGCTTTATTATTCGTTGCACTCCCCCTGCCCGTTATGCTGATCTTTGGTGATACTGATATCCTTTTAATGGCCTGCTTACTATTTGCAGTGCAAATGTTGTACATGACCGTTGTGCCGCCCAACAAATGGTGGTATACCTTAATGATACCGTACGCCGGTTTTTTAATGGCTTATATAGTTGCAAAATCGGCATTCATTACGTTAAAGCAAGGTGGCATTTACTGGCGGGATAGCTTTTATTCTTTAGCGATGCTGAAAGGGAAAGAATAAATGTTCAGAAGCAATTATGCCGCATACTTATACTTCTTAATGTAAATTTCGGCAATTATAGCATGCAGGATAAAGCCTATCCAAAATGCAATGCCGAAAAATTGATGCGGATTTAATTTCGAAAATCCGAAAAACAGGCCAACTATAGGACGCACCGTCGCGATAGCCAAACCAATGGCAAACATACGGATCATCCATTCGCGGTGAAGCGATACCTGTTTATGCCTGATATGATATAATGCTTTAAACAGTGCGGACAAAAAATATAAAGCAAATGTTACTGTAGCCGCAGTTTCAACCACACCACCTATAGCCATCTTAAAGCTCATTATCAAGGCAGTTATGCCAATAATAAGTGCACAGGTTGCAACTGTCCACCCCATTACACGATGGATTTGAATATTTCTCCCGCGTAGTTTTTTTGAAAATTGTGCCGGCGTTAAAACCAGGAATAATACGCCTGGGATAATGTGCAAAAAGGTTAAAAAAGGATATACGGCAAAACCACTGTCAAAAGCTCCAAATTTGGGGTTAACATAGGGTTTCATTACCCCGGCAAGTGTCAGCATTCTGCGGCTGGCTACAATTAGCGCTATAATTACTAATAACGTAATAATGATATTCCTGGTCTGCAATAACCAGATCGGTGGTTTCTTATTGTTCAATTTTAAGGCTTTGAAATTTAAAACTAAAAATCTTTATAACAACAAATCAAGAAAGTAGACTTAGATCGATATTAACCCGACCAACTGGAGTAATCGGTCTATCAACTTAATAAGTCTGTTTAAAATTATTGCACAATAAGTACAATAGATATTGATTAAAACAATCTGCAATCTCATACCTTTATTTATTCATTAACTCACCAAAAACTACTTATTATGATACCAGTAAAAGGATTCGCGGCACAGTCGCCAACCACTGATCTTGCCCCATGGGATTTTGAAAGACGCGAGGTTGGGCCACATGATGTGCAATTTGATATTTTATTTTGTGGTGTTTGCCACTCAGATCTTCACCAGATCAAAAACGATTGGTTCCCGGGGATCTTCCCGATGGTGCCGGGCCATGAAATTGTAGGCCGCGTAGTAAAAATTGGAGATCACGTAAAGAAATTTAAAGTTGGCCAACTGGCGGGTACCGGTTGCATGGTTGACTCTTGTCGCGTTTGCGAAAACTGTAAACAAGACCTGGAGCAATATTGCCTTAACGGAAGCTCGCAAACCTATAATGGTTTAGAGCAGGACCATAAAACCCCTACTTATGGCGGTTACTCTAACAGCATTGTAGTACATGAGGATTTTGTATTACATATTTCAGAAAAACTTGACCTGGCAGCTACAGCACCGTTATTATGCGCGGGTATTACCACCTACTCGCCATTAAGGCATTGGAAGGTTGGTAAAGGCCATAAATTGGCAGTTTTAGGTTTAGGCGGATTGGGCCACATGGCAGTTAAGTTTGGTGTAGCTTTTGGTGCCGATGTTACGGTTTTAAGTACATCGCCAAAAAAAGAAGAAGACGCTAAAAAATTAGGCGCCCATCATTTTGTAGTAACTACAGATGCAGAACAACTTAAAGCCGCGCAAGGCACTTTTGATTTTATTTTAGACACCGTATCTGCACCGCATGATTTTAATATGTACCTGGGCCTATTGCGCACCAACGGTGTACATATCTGCGTTGGCGTACCACCCGAACCAGCAAGCGTTGCCGCGTTTAGCTTATTAGGTGGCCGTAAAAGTTTAGCAGGATCAGGAATTGGCGGGATAGCCGAAACTCAGGAAATGCTGGATTTCTGCGCCGAGCATAATATCGTGTCTGATATTGAAATGATCGACATTAAAGATATTACCGCTGCTTATGAGCGTATGGTAAAAGGCGATGTGCGTTATAGGTTTGTGATTGATATGGCAACTTTGTAAGTTAGATTTGAGATGTGAGACACGTTCCGGCTATAAAAGACTGAAAGAAAGCGGAGTTAACTCCGCTTTCTTAGTTCAAAAATCTCAAATCTGATATCTCAAATCTCACATCTATTTTCTAAGTTTGCGGCTTTCCATAATATTTATTACTATGTCTAAAGCATCTGAAGTAAAGAATGGTAACATACTTCGTTTTAACGGTGAGTTGTTACAGGTAGAAGAATTTTTGCACCGTACACCAGGTAACCTGCGCGCCTTTTACCAGGCACGTATGCGTAACGTAAAAAGCGGCAAATTGGTCGAGTACCGTTTCCGCACAGACGAGGATGTGACCATTGCCCGCGTTGAGACCAATAACTACCAATATTTATATGACGATGGCACCGGCTTAGTGATTATGGATAATGATACTTATGATCAGCATACCGTACCTAAGGCCTTATTTGGCCCTGCTGTAAAGTTTCTGAAAGAAGGCATGAATGTTATAGTCGCGTTTGAAAGTGAAGAGCCTATCATGGGCAATATCCCAACATCAGCCGAATTAGAGATCACGTATACTGAACCAGCTGTGAAAGGCGACACCTCAACAGGTGCCCTTAAAAAAGCGACCGTTGAAACCGGTGCCGAGATCAATGTTCCTTTATTCATTAACATTGGCGATAAGGTTAAAGTTGATACGGTTAACGGTACTTATGTTGAGCGGGTAAAAGGATAGAAATTAAGTTTTCTTTAAAACGATGTATAGAAAAGCCACCCGATGAGGTGGCTTTTTTATGAAATGATTTTAGAATTCTAATTCCAATAACACCGGGCAATGATCAGAGTGTTTGGCTTCTGGTAAAATAGCAACCCGTTTTATGTTGTCTTCCAGCTCTTTACTTGCCATGGCATAATCTATGCGCCAGCCCAGGTTTTTGGTACGGGCATTAAAACGAAAACTCCACCAGGTATAGTTATGCGGTTCTTTGTTTAAATGACGGAACGTATCGATATACCCCGATTCAATAAAGCTCTCCATCCACTCTCTTTCCTCCGGTAAAAACCCTGATGAGTTAGCATTAGATTTTGGGTTATGGATATCAATAGGGCGATGACAAATGTTGTAATCGCCGCAAATAATTAATCGTGGGTGATCGACCTTTAATAGCGTCAGGTATTTACCAAACTCGTCCAGAAACCTGAACTTGAACGCCTGCCTGTCCTCGCCGCTTGATCCCGATGGGAAATAAGCACTCATTACCGAAACCTCGTCAAAATCAACACGAATATTACGCCCCTCGCGGTCAAAATCAGGGATACCGCAACCATATTCAATATGGTTTGGTGTACGCTTGGTAAATATAGCAGTGCCGCTATAACCTTTTTTCTCGGCCGGAAACCAGTAATGCTGGTAACCCAGTTGCTCAACCAGGTGCAGGTCGGTCAGTACATCGGGCGTTGCTTTAATTTCCTGCAGGCAAACCACATCAGCATCGGTAGCCTGTAACCAGGCCAGCCAATTTTTATTGATAGCAGAACGAATGCCGTTAACGTTATAAGTGATAATTTTCATGTTTTTTATGTCGGATTTCGAATGTTCAATTTCGAAATTATAATTGGCATTTCCCTTGTTAAATCCGAAATCGAACATTCGAAATCCGATATAAATTAAAGTTATTGAGTAAGTCCAAGTAACTTATCAAGTTCCTTACACTCGCCTTTTTTCAATACGGTAACGGTCATTGGCACATTAGTTAGCGGTCTGTCTCGTTCATCTTTTTTAACGCCGGCAATACGATCTACCATATCAATGCCGGTCACCACCTCGCCATATACGGTATAACCCTGGTCAAGATGCGGGGCACCGCCAACAGTTTTATAGATCTCTCGTTCCGAGGCAGGTATCGCGCGGCCTTTTAAACGCCCGGCTATTAACTTATCCAGGTCTTCATCAGTAAAGCGTTTGCCTTCTACAATATAGAACTGGCAGCCACTCGAAGCTTTTGCCGGGTTGTTGTCGCGTGCCGCAGCCAACACGCCACGCTTATGAAACAGGCTATCATTAAACTCGGCAGGGATGGTATAACCAACATCGCCATTACCTAACTCGCCACCTGCTTTATTCTTACTGGTATCGCGCGAATCAGGATCGCCGCCCTGTATCATAAAATTCTGGATCACCCTATGAAAAAGCGTACCATTATAAAATCCCTTTTTGGCAAGCTTTATAAAATTATCGCGATGCTTCGGGGTTTCATTATACAGCCGAATGATGCAATTACCAAAGGAAGTACTTACACGCACATATTGGTTTTTTGGTGGTTTGGCGAAAGCGGTAACAGTAGTTAATAAAACAATTAGCGTGATCAGTCTTTTCATAGGGTTAATCAATTTCTTCCTGAAAATAGTTAATTATTAATGATTTTAGCAGGAGTTCCTGCTCTAATAAAGTATAGTTGGGGACCGTCTTTATCAATTTCCAGTGTGGCCAGCCATCCTGGTCTAAACCTTCCAGTTCATAAAAGCCCATCATACTGAATAATTTGCAGTTGGCAATGTGCATCAGTTCTTCTTTTTGGCGCTTGCTAAACTTACGCGGCCCCTGTCCTAACTCTTGTACTCCTATCAGAAACAGCATCACTTTAACATCGGGTTTTTCGCTGTCAAAGTCATGCGCTATGCGCTCCTGTAATTCGCTCCATTTCTTATTGATCTCTGCCGGTGTCATAACGGCAAATATACATGGATGACAGCGCAATTTATCAGGTAAGATAAGAATTGTATTGCAACAACATTGCTTTTACTTAGCTAATTTGGGTTTTAATGTTTAATTTTGCCGTAGATTCAAAAAATCATCGCCCTGGTTTGAAAAGAAATAAGACAAATATTTTATTCGCGTGGCTGTTGTTGGTCTGCTTTATAGCGGGGCAATACGTAATTTACAGTCACCAACATAAAATTATTGCCGGTAATACCTTCAAAGCGCAAGCATCAACCAAAGACCATAACCACACCACCGTACAGGAAAAATGTTCTATTTGCGATGCCATGCACCACACCAGCGCAGTAATTGAGCAGGCTAATTACTTCAGTCCTAATATTGTTACAAAGCATTTTTATGCGGCCTACAATTACGAATTTATAAGCATAGCGCTTATTTTAGCCGCCGGTCGTGCCCCACCGGTAACAGCGTTGGTTTAAATTATAATCTTGATGGCTTTTTAGTCGTTCAAATAATTCCCATATTCAAATTTAAGAGCAACACGTATGCAACTATTTGGCAAACAAATGGTCATACTCAAACATATATTCACAATGAAATATCATCCTATAAAATTATTAAGCCTGCTGTTTATTTTGCTGGCCCCTTCCGTGTCTGCTAAAGCTACAGAGGTCGCTATCGGTACACTTAGTGGCACAGTTACTGATAAAAAAGACGGCACTCCTATTATTGGAGCTACCATAAACATCCCTGATCTGAAAACCGGTACCGTTACTGATGCAAATGGCAAGTTTATACTGAACCATTTATCAAAAGGCATTTACCTGGTACAGATAAGTTACCTGGGTTACCAAAGCGTAACCCAACGGGTCGATTTTTCAAAAACTACTGTACTTAACATTCAACTACAACAATCATTCATTGAGGCCGGCGAAGTTATTATTACCGGTGTAAGCCGTGCAACCGAGCTAAAAAGAAGCCCTATACCTATGGCTGCTGTCAGTAAAGCTTTTATAGACCAACGCGCCGGCGCTGGTAACGTTATTGATATGATAGCCAACATACCCGGTGTAAGCGCGGTAACTACCGGGCCCAATATCTCCAAACCATTCATCCATGGATTGGGTTACAACCGTGTTATCACTTTAATGGATGGGATACGCCAGGAAGGCCAGCAATGGGGTGACGAACATGGCGTAGAGATTGATCAGAACTCTATCGACCGGGTTGAAGTTATTAAAGGCCCGGCCAGTTTAACTTATGGATCAGATGCTATCGGCGGGGTAGTTAACATGATATCGCCGCCGCCGGTTCCGGAAGGCGCTATCCAGGGATCTGTAATGGCCTCGTATGGAACCAACAATGGTTTATTTAATAATTCATTACGCCTGCAAGGCAACAATAATGGTTTGGTTTGGGGTACTGTACTATCAGCAAAAGAAAGCAAGAATTACCAGAACCAACATGACGGCCGTGTTTACGCCACCAACTTTAAAGAGAAAGACGCCCGTGTGATGGTCGGCCTAAATAAAGTCTGGGGGTACTCCTATTTTAACGCATCTTTGTTTGACGACCAGCAAGCTATCCCTGATGGCAGCCGCGATTCGGTTAGTCGTAAATTTACCAAGCAAATTACGGAGGATGATGCTTCTCGTCCTATTGTATCTGCAGGCGATCTGAACTCATATGGTATTCCTGTTTTGCATCAGCATGTACAGCTTTACCGTATTTATAACAACAGCAATTTCATTTTAAACAACGGCGCCAACCTGTTTGTAAACTTAGGTTATCAGTTTAGTCACCGCAGAGAATATACCCATCCCGAAGATGCAACTACTGCAGGCCTTAACCTGCATTTAACCACTTATACTTATGATTTTAAGTATAACCAAACTTTTGGCGATGGTTATGAGACCACCTTCGGCATTAACGGCCAATACCAGAACAATACTATTGGCGATGCTACCGATTTCCCTATCCCCGGCTACCATCAGTTTGATGTAGGCCCGTTCGCGGTTATTAAAAAGACCTTTGGCAGGCTTGACCTGTCGGCAGGTGCACGGTATGATTACCGATCATTTAACGGGCAAACGGCTTACGTGGATACTTTAAATAACAAATACCCGCAATTATATACCGGTGGTAACACCAATGCAGCGGGTGTTGTCAAACAATTTGATGCATTAAATAAAAGCTTCACCGGTTTTTCGGGCAGTTTTGGTGCAACCTATAATGTGTCTGACCAGTTTTTCCTAAAAGGGAATATTTCACGTGGCTTTAGAGCGCCGAGTATCGCGGAGCTATCTGCTAACGGCCCTGATCCGGGTTCGCAGATCTATCATGTGGGCAACAGCACCTTTAAGCCCGAATTTAGTGTACAGGAAGATGTGGGCGCGTTCCTTACCCTGCCTAATGTATCGGCAAGTGTAGAGTTATTTAATAACGATATTGAGAATTATATCTACCAGCAGCAAGTATTAAACCCTGACGGCAGTGCGGCCATTAACCCTGCTTATCCGCTATACAATATATTCACCTATACACAAAGTAAGGCGCGCATTAACGGCGGCGAGGTAAGTTTAGATATACACCCTACCGCATGGCTGCATTTTGAGAACAACCTGGCTTTAACCTATGGCAAAAACTTAGGTAATGGCGGCCCGGTAGCCGATAGTTTAAAATACCTGCCATTCATTCCACCATTGCATACCCATTCAGAATTGCGTGGGACCTTTGCCAAAGGATTTTCTAAGTTCAAAAATATTTATGCCTTTGTTGGTCTTGACCATTACAGCGCGCAGGATCGCTTCTTTTCGGCTTACGGCACAGAAACCTATACTACAGGATATAACCTGTTAAGCGCAGGTATAGGCGGCAATCTGGTTAATGCAGCGGGTAAGAAGGTAGTCGAATTATTTATTGAAGGCACTAACCTGGGTAATGTAAACTATCAATCGAACATGAGCCGTTTAAAATACTTTGACAACACCGATACCGCACCGGGTGTACAGCGAGGTATATTTAACATGGGCAGGAATGTAAGCTTTAAGGTTATTGTTCCTTTTGAGTTAGCACATAAAGCGGTAACCACTAATTAACTCAAGTTGCTAGTTAAAAGATATTAAATAAGTAAGCATCATAAAG
>JAZKCG010000037.1:0-16070 GCA_040388175.1 Bacteroidota bacterium
TAATAAAATAAGACAAAATATTGTGAGGGTAACATTTCAATAATTAATAATATTATTGTTACATTAGCGTTAGCAAATTAAAATGAGTGTAAACTGCTGTATTTCAGTAGTTCTGTAAAAATAAACCAACGAACTAAATTTAATATACAAGATGAAAAATTTTAAAGCCAAATTACTTGGTGTATCGCTTTTTGTATTGACTTTAGCCACATCATGTAACCATGATTTTGATAAAGTTGTACCGCCGTCGAAGGACATTACCCCTCCGTCATACAAGGCACCAAAAGTGCTTTACATTATTGCCGATGGAGCAAGAGGTCAATCTGTTAGGGATGCGGTTATTCCTAATCTAAGTACGCTTCTTCCAAATTCTATCTATTGCTGGAATTCATTGGCAGATACTACTAAGACAGATGCCACTAACTGGGCAGACATGATCACTGGTGTGAAGAAAGAAAAACACAACGTATTAACAGAAGATTTTGCAGGTAATAAACTTGTAACTTATGCTCCTATATTTCAGAGGATAAAATCTATTAAACCAACGTTGCGTATTGCCGCTTTTTCTGCATCGGCAGCATTTAAAGCTAACTTAACCGGAGGGGCTGATGTTTCTGAGGGTTTTACCAGCGACGATGCGCTTAAAACAAGAATGGTTAATTTCCTGGCAACTGATACTGCTTCTATAGTAGTGGGCGAGTTTGCGGGTATTGAAGCTGCCGGTAACGCTGCGGGTTCAGGTTTTGACATTAGCTTTGCGCCTTACAAAACAGCAATAAATACTTTTGATACACAAGTTGGTGCCATATTAACTGCGCTAAAATCAAGAGCAACTTATGCTAATGAAAACTGGATGATCATCATTGCTTCTAACAGAGGTGGTGCTTATACCTTGTCTGCAGGCCAGGACGATAGAACCATATTAAGTAATACAAATGCTAATACATTTACAATTATTTACAATGCTGGTTACAACCAAACGTTTATCCCAAAACCATTTGTTGGTAATGCTTACGTAGGTAACTCAATAAGATTTTTAGGTTATCCAGAAAAAGGTATAGGCCAAGTTAGCACTGCATTATCATCGAATTTTAATTTTGGTGATACCAGTGGTTATACAATTTCTATTAAAGTTAAGAAACATAAAAACCCTGTTAACGTTTCAAGAGGCGATTACTATTACCAATGGCCAGGATTTGTGGGTAAACGAGGTAATGATGCTAACAATACTCCAAAAACTGGTTGGGGCGACAATGGTGGCTCTGGTGCAGGTTGGGATTTCTGCTTATTCCAAAACAGCTGGAGATTCTTCTTTGCCGGAAAAAGCAGTGGACCGTTCCACAATGGTATTCAACCTAAAGGTATTGATTTTACAGGAGATAGCTGGCATGACTTAACTGCGGTTGTTTCTAAATTACCTAATGGGCACGCAACTGTTATGATGTATACAGATGGCGTTCCCGGTATAGTAAATGGGTACGGTGGCAGCTCTACAGCAACTCCATTAACTACACCATACGATTTGATTAACGAAGGTGGTTCATTGGCTACAGATGTGAATATGGATAACAACTCTGTATTGCGCGTGGGTTATACCCCAAATGAGCAAGATGGCGAGAATTCTGGAAGTTCATTCGGTAAGATAGATGTTGAGCTTAAAGAACTTAAAATATTTAAAGTAGCTATACCTTCAAGTATAGTTAAGCAATACGCCTGTGATCAAACCCTTAATGCGGCCCATCCATATTATCCATATTTGCTTGGATATTGGCCAATGGACGAAGGTACCGGCGCCACTATGGCAGATAAAGGCCCGTATGCTGCCAACTTTACAATTAGCCAGGCACAAACCAACGGTGCCCGTTGGACTTCTTTTGCAGACTTGATTTGCTCGCCAGTTGCAAGTGACTTGGGGTTGTTAGTTCCTAAAAATTCTGATTATCCAACCCAAATACTTAGTTGGTTTAATATTTCCCGTCAGTCTTCATGGGCATTAGACGGCAAGGTTTGGATTGCAAATTAAAACATTAATATTAGCAAATGCCTGGTAAAACAGGTATTTGCTAATTAACAGAATATTAAATTTTCGAAGAAAATGAAAAGATTATTTACGAATTTTCAATTATGCCTGATAGGTATGATTGCAGTTTTCGCCGCATCTTGTAAAAATGAGAAACTGGCAGATGCAATTAAAGTGCAAACGTACAGTGCAGTTAGCGCTTCGTTACCCACTTCGGTAACAACTATTGGTAAGGGTAGCAATTATACGCTTAATGGCGCGGCTTTGACAGTCCCTGCTACTATTACTTTGTCAGCACCGGCGTCAAGCACATTTACTATCGACTTATCTACTAATGCAGATACAGTTGCAAAATTAATAACTGCAGGTACCTTGCCTGTAGGTACTGTACCTTTTCCGTCTGGTGCGGCAACTGTTCCAAACCAGGTAACTATTCCCGCTGGTGTTGCTTCAGTTAGTTTTAACATTGTAATTAGCAGGTCTTCTATGGAGCTTAATTATGGTTCAAATCTTGCAGCCGCCATCAAAATTTTAAATCCTACAAAAAGCAATAAAATTGCTGCAGGTGGCAATGCTATGATTTTGGTTGTTAAAACCGGCGAGCTTTTAGACGCAAGTTCAATTCATGAAATTGCGTTCGGTTCTACAACTAAAGTATTTGATGTAACCGCAAATAAATCAAGCTACATCTCAGGATCATTATTTGTAAACGTTAATATACCAATTATTTTACAAGGCGATCCTGGATCTGATGTATCTGTTGATGTGGCTATTACTCCTGATAGTGTTACTAAATACATTAACAACGGTACTTTAACTAATAACGCATTATTACCGGCCGCTAAGTATACTATTATTAATCCTACGGTTAAAATTGCGGCGGGTTCAAATGTGGGTACTTTATCATTTTCTGCAAGAATACCTGATTTGTTAGCAATTCAACCTTCGCCGGGGGCGCCAACTGTTCTTATGCCTACATTTGCTATCACGCTTAAAAACCCTACTAATTATCAAATTAGTAAGACTAAGGTTACAACCTTATATGTTGTGTTAAATCCAAATACATTCAGGCCATATTATGGAACTCCATTCTTAGTTAAGGGAACTATTGGTGTTCCTTCAGACCAGTTCTATGCAGCTTATTATGATTTTGGTGGTGAAGGTATAGCCTATCATGATAATAATACTAAAGACGGCGATGGAGGCTGGAGAGCTCCTGATTATGTTGACGTATCTGGTGATTATACCCCTCGTTCGGTTGTAGGATGGACCTCAAATGATGAATGGTTAACTTACAGTATCAATGTACAAGCAACAGGTACTTATCAAATGACTTCAAACATCGGATCGCCAGGAGATAATAACACTTATTCTGTATACATTGATAATGTGTTGCAAGTTAATAAAGCGAAAGTTATCAATACAACAAACTACAGTAACCAGGGTCCAAATATTTCTACCGTTAATTTAACTGCAGGTTACCATATTGTAAAAATGTACTGGAACCAAGCGCAGTATGATTTTAGAGGTGTAGTCTTTACCAGATTAAACTAAGTTTATAATGATATTAAAAAGAAGTGTTATGAAACAATTATTTAAGCCATTGGTATTTATTCTTTGTGCTGGGGCTTTGGCTTCATGCTCAAAAAAGGTTGATTCGGTAATACCGGATGCAACAATTGTAAACCCAATATCGGATTATACGATAACCCCGGATCCTATCGACGGATTTACGTTCAAATTTAACAATCTATCAAAGACTTTCACCAAAATAGAGTGGCGATTTGGTGATGATAGCGTAAGTACGGATGCAGCCCCGTCGCACACTTATGTGACAACCGGCGATCCGGCTCAATCCTATAAGTATCTTGCCGATTTGAAAGCGGTATCATCTACCGGTACTATATCGCATAAGTATCAGAACTTAGTAGTTTCACCTGATACTATAATTCAATTTAATGCTGTTAAAACAGGTGTGCTTGGACAAGTTCAGTTGTCAGCTAAAGTAAAAGGTACTGTAAAAAGCTATTTATGGACCATTATTGATAACAAGGACCCTACAAAACCGGTTACTACTACCAGTACTTTGGCAAGCCCTGTATATACTTTTTTCCCTCAATCATTTAACTCGTTTACGTTGAAAATTATTACGGATAAAGGTTCATTTACCTCTCTTAGCAGAAACATTACTACAGAAGGTATAGCCATTAATTTTACACAATCGTATACTAATAATACACCGCTGTATCCAAGCTTAATTACTAATATAGAAAATACAGATCAGGGTGCTAACGAAGGCTCATCTAAATTGGTAGATGGTAACATCCTGACTAAGTTTGGTTATTATAAAGCTTTTGGACAGGATCTGATCATTACATTAAAATTTCCTGGCCCGATAACTGCTAAGATATATGGCTTGTGTAATGGCAATGACTCAGGAAGTGACCGTGATCCGAAAGAGTGGTATTTAGAAGGATCGGCAGATGGAGGTTCTACCTGGATTCAATTAGACCATGTAATTTTAGCAAAAGGCTTCTATGATCAGGGTACTGACCTTGGTTTAAGCGGAAATAACCCGGTGACAGGCAAAGATGTAAGATACATCAAATGGTTTTATTACGGAATTGCTACACCAGGTGCTTACGCTTCATACAGATGGAGGGTTACTCAAACTTTTAAAACTGCATTCCAAATGTCTGAGATTGCATTGTTTAAATAAGATATAATTTATTAAAAGTTAGAAAACCCGGCAATTTAATTGCCGGGTTTTTTTGTTATTAATGCGGATGCAATATTTCGGGTGAATTACTCAATAATTGCCCATGGTATAACTCGTCGGAGGTTATCCGATAACAAACGTAGATGCTATGAAAAGCTGATCAGTATTTTATTTTTATTTGTTTTATAATTGTAAAAGCTTAAACAACGGATAAATCATCCAATATCAACCTAACCTCACTAAAAAATACGGTTAAGGAGATGTCAATTTAATTGGCTGTCAAATTGTTACAGTAACTTTTTTGTGCAAAACGCGCAAAAAACAATTTAAGGTTTAAATTTGCCTTGATGTTAAGTTCTAATCCTAATTAAGAACAAACGTATCAAACTATAGATTCATAGAATAGGTATAATAGCAAGATCATCTAATCCCGCTACTACTAACTATTTTCTCTTCGCAACGTACCTGCAAATAACGTAATGATATAGTCAGGGAGATTCACAGCAAGTATTTTCTAAAAGTTGGGCGCTAAACATGCGTTGTGTTTTTGTTGTGTAATTGAATAGTTAAACCAAATGTGTTTTTTTATAGCTAACCCCATATAACCTATTACATATGTCAAAAAAACATTTACTATATGCTTTTCTTTTTGTCGTGCTGATTGCAGGATGTAAAAAGAATGAGATAGGGGGGCCATCAACAAATGGGGCCTCGGCCGCAGGCAAGGGTAAAACCAGCCCGATTATGGTTACATCGGCCCCTCAGCTGCTTGATTTAAAAATAAACGGGGTAAGCGCAGCTTACGACTCGTCGTCAGTGTCCTATTATTATCCTGTACCTGTTGGCGCGTCTCTTGCAAATTATATAGTTAGCTTTGATACAACCGCGGCAACTTATATATTAATTAATGATGTTAAGGTAAAAAATAACAGTACGGTAAGTTCTGCCCTTACAACCAATCAAACATTAGTGGTAAAGGCAGTTAATAGTCTTAATCAAATTGCTTCTTATGATTTTGTAGTTACCGGCTTGCCAATAGTACAGTTAAAAGCAGGTGCTAAAATTGGTGATACACGCATTGCCGGGGTATTTGACCTGGTTAACCCTGACTATCAAGCCCAGGGTAGTAAGGCTGAAATATCCTCTAATATAATGATTTCTATTAGAGGGGGGACTTCACGTTATTTTCCAAAAAGCTCTTACTCGGTCCACATGGTTGATTCATCTGGTAATGATACAAATGTATCTTTAATGGGTTTGCGTAACGATAATAATTGGATCCTGGATGCGATGTATATTGATCAGGCACGTATGCGTAATCGTTTATGTACAGATATATGGAATAGTTATAATAATGTACCCCACATTGCCAGCGAACCTACCGCGCTTAACGGTACGCGCGGGTATATGGCCGAGGTGTTCCTAAACAAGCATTATGCAGGAGTATACTGCTTGACCGAAAAACTTGATCGTAAACAATTGCAGGTGAAAAAACAATATGGCGATATGTATAAGGCTGATTTCTGGACCGATCAAACCGATTTTAACGGTACCATCCCTTTTGATAACACCAGTGCTACCTGGGGCGGTTGGGAATTGGAATATCCCGGTATTGGCGACACACCTGCACCCGATTGGAGTTATTTATCCAACATAGTAAATTATATTGCAACATCTACCGATGCTGATTTTGCTGCTAATATTAAAAGCAAAGTAGATATTAATAACATGGTTGATTACTTTATTTTTATTAACATGCTTGATGCGGCTGATAATGAAAATAAGAATACTTTTTTCAGCTTTTATGACTACCGCACAGCCCCAAGCTTCTTTTATTCGCCGTGGGACCTGGATGGTACAATGGGAAGAAACGCCGGAGGGTCCTATAAAGACCATGAGATTATTGGAGCGAACAATAATAATCTTTTACAACGATTGCTTAACTTAAATGTAGGTGGTTTTAAAGATTTGTTAAAAGCGCGTTGGAACTCACTTAGAAATAACCAATTTAGCAAGACTACTGTAGGCAACCGTATAGAAGGGTATAGAAAAGTGTTAGTTAATACTAATGCGATTACCCGCGAAAGAGTAGTGTGGACAAACATAACTCAAGATCTGAATACTGAAACTGCCTACATGACCACATGGTACGGGGCGCAATATGATCTGTTTGATACCTATATCAATAACTTGCAGTAAGACATGGTAAAGCTATTTTAAACCCTGTTATTTAGCCCAATATGTTTTTTAAACAACGTTCTACCTCAGCGACAGATACATGAATGTCTTCGCTTATACCCTGGATATAATTGATATTGCTATCAGGTACACCTTCATAGTGGGCAGTGTATTTCAAACCCATGATCGTTGCTAAATGAACAAAAAAGCCCGGGACATAGTTAGGCGAGAACAACTCAAATAAATGAGTTCCCGGATCGCACCATATAACATTAGCAAATGACGCACCATGCGGCCCGATAATAAATGAAGCATTGTGATAAATGGATATCTGCTCTTCAATGCTGTAAGGCTTATCTTCAATAATTACGAAATTAAATTTTTTAAGAGCGATAATTAGTTCGTCCTCATTTAAAATACGCCTTCTGCCTGCACGACTGACATAGATCCTGTTTGATGCTGTTTTAACCGGCTTTAACTTTTTTTCAATATAACGTTTTAACGAAAAAATATCATCAGGATGAGGGTACCAATTGGGGCCATCGGCAGTATAAACACACGGCGATTCTATTCGGTACTTACTACTATCTATCAAATTGTTGGGGTTAATCCCCAATAATGTTAAATACTCTGTTTCGAATTGCCCGTTAAAAGGTGGATAGGTTATCAGTATGTCAGAAAAATCCGCATCTGGTAAAGCTTCTTTTATGCGGAAAAGTTTTACAAGCAAACAAAAAACAAAGTCAAAATATCCAAAAAATTTTGTAGGTAACTGGTAGTGACTAAACGGAGCGATTACAACCGGAGCTACTATAACCGGCCGATCATCTTTTTTCCATACATCTTTAAAAAAGCTGTCGTGTATCCTATCGGTAAGTAATACTTTTCCTCGTATAATAACAGAACCGTATCTGGATATCCGCGGCTTTTTCTTGGCATCATCATATTTCCAAACATGTTGAGCTTCATTTACATAGTGATGGATCTTGAATAGTATTTTTTCAGGTTCTGCACAGTCGATCACCCGGGGTAAAATGACAGTTTGTTCAGGTAGTGTTTTTAAGGTGTAAGGTGCCATAAAGGCAACCGTTTGCTCCAGGCTTAATAACTCAAACCCTCTATATTTTAAAGCAAGGTATATTAAACGGTTATAAATGGTTTTTAGCCCTATTGCGCGTGCTGTATTCTTTATGATCTGCTTCATGTATTAGCAACAATTCTGTTTAGGTTGCAAGATAATTATTAAAGTGAACCTACCTATAGGCAACCGATAAAATACAGGGAAATCGCTTTTAAAATCTTTATATCTATTTTGGCTAAAGCGTTATGTTGATTTGTGTTTTCCACCCCATAAAGTGGGGCGGTAATGAATTTAAGGACAGTTTTTCTTCATTGCCGTTGGCTTCAGCCAACGGTTTACGTGAAACAAAAAGGAGGCTTTAGCCAAATTCTCTACTAATAAAACCCTAAAAGAGATTTCCAGTCTGCCGGGCCAAAGACGCTGTTTTTCGGCGTATTTTTCTTATTTTTGTGTAAGCCCAAACACCTGTTAAGGCGACGCGTTTTGCGAAAAATTCAATCAAGCCCGCACGCATAAACGCAATATATTACACAATGCGCTTATATACACCAATTTAAATTAAATATTTACTGTGATAACGTGTGATAGGCTGTGAAACAGGGTGAAATTACTGTGATAGCGTGTGATTTAAGGTGTTATAAGTGTGATAAACTGTGCAGTTTGATACGCAAAACTGCCCAAGGGTAAAGCTTTAAAGGCTATTTCCTTGCGCTAAAATATCATAATGCTGGTTATCTGCTTATTTATCAGTAAGTGTTTAGTAGCATTTTTAATACATTAATTAGATATAAAATTATTGTAAGTTTACGGTAACCAATTGCGTTTGCAATCAATATTTATATTAATCCGATGTTTAAATACGCTAAACTCAGAAACCTGCTTGTTTTATGCTTTATTTTATTTGCATTTACAGGTATTTCTGATAGAAACAAAGCTGCCGACCCTAATTGGGAGCAAATGTTTAACGGTAAGGACCTTACCGGCTGGCACCCAAAGATCCGTTATCATGATCTTGATGATAATTTTAATAACACTTTTAGGGTTGAAAACGGCCTGCTCGAAGTAAGGTATGATCAGTATGATCAGTTTAATGAGACCTACGGGCACTTATTCTACGAAAAACCATACTCACATTATTTAATAGCGGTTGAGTATCGTTTTGTGGGCGAGCAATGTAAAGGTGGACCCGGATGGGCTTTCCGTAATAACGGGGTTATGATCCACGGACAAGCACCTGAAACCATGAAAAAAGACCAGGATTTCCCAAATTCAATGGAGGTGCAGTTACTGGGTGGATCAGGTAGTGGCAACCGCTCTACGGCAAACTTGTGTACCCCGGGTACACAGTTTGAAAGAGATGGTAAGATCATTACACAACATTGTACAGACTCTAAATCGCAAACCTATAATGGTGATCAATGGGTGCGTGTTGAAGCATTGGTATTGGCCGATTCGTTGGTGATACATTATGTTAACGGCGAAGAAGTAATGCGCTACGAAAAACCGCAGACAGATCCGGCTAAGGGAGAAAAAGAAGGCACATTTTTAAAAAGTGGCAGCATATCCATACAAGCCGAAAGCCATCCAACAGATTTCAGGAAGATAGAGATCATCGATCTTGAAAAATATGCCAAAGATCCGGTTAAACTAAAGGAAGTGGTCGACAGATTAATGTCGCAAAAAAGAGTAGCAGCACAGTAATAATATCATTTATAAAATATGTTTAAAGTAATCATCAGTTTTATCTCAGCCCTTTTTATGTTTTTAGGATCGGGGCTGTTTTTTAACAGGCCAAGACCTGAATTTATTAACCCGCCCGAATTAACGATGACCCAATTTGCGGGCCCCGACCTTACCCCAAGCCCGGCTTGTTTGGCCGTAGCTGCAACGGGCGAAGTATATGTGGGTGTGGATATGATCGGTTCGTTAGGGAAAGATCCTGGCAAAGGCCGTATCGTTAAATTGATAGATAGCGACCATGACGGTAAAGTGGATAAACATACCGAGTTTGCCATGGTTGATAACCCTCGTGGTATAATTGCCAGTGGTACCAAGGTTTATGTATTACATACCACCTTTTCGAAAGAAACACGTAAAGCTACAGGCATGGCTTTAGTGGTGTTTGAGGATAAGAATGGCGATGGTGTAGCCGATGGGCCAGAACAACCGCTTATTGAAAACTTTAGTAATACTAAATACCTGCAGGAACGTGGTACAGACCATGCCACTAACGGCATAAGAATGGGCATTGATGGCTGGATTTATATTGGTGTGGGCGATTTTGGGTTCCATAACGCGGTTGACCGCTCAGGTAAAAAAATGACCATGCTGGGCGGTGGCATTGTACGGGTACGCCCGGACGGTACCGATATGGAAATATATACGCATGGTACACGTAATGTATATGACATAGCGATAGATCCGTTTATGAATATATTTACCCGCGAAAACACCAATGATGGTGGTGGGTGGAACATTCGTTTCTCGCATAGCATTCAAACCGGCGAATATGGATACCCGTTATTATTTCAGCATTTTACAGATGAGATAATACCCGCTTTGGTTGATGTGGGTGGTGGTTCAGGTACAGGCTCTTTATACATGGACGAGCCTAACTGGCCCGAAAAATATAATAAAGTACCTATGATGGCCGATTGGGGCCGTAGTATGCTGTATATCCACCGGGTTACTCCTGACGGGCCTACCTTTACGCAAAAAGATGAGGAATTTATAAAATTACCACAGATTACCGATCTGGACGTTGATGGATCAGGCAGGCTGTATTTATCGGCCTGGGACGGCGCAGGCTATAGCGGCAACCCAAGCAAGGGCTATGTAGTTAGGGTAGTACCTAATGATTGGACCTACAAAGCGTTTCCTGACCTGGCAAAAATGTCTGAAAAGAAATTGGCAGATGTCCTTAAATCGCCAAGTGCTGTTGCCCGTATTAACGCTTCGCAGGAGCTATTGAAGCGTCCTGCTAAACAAGCTGCAGCCGCGGCATTAAAGATAGCGTCAGACAGAGAATTGCCGTTAGAGAGCCGCGTAGCAGGTATCTTCACCTATGCGCAAATAGCAGGCGAAAGCGGTTTGCCTACTTTAGCAGCGTTTACAAAAGATGCCGCACTGAAAGAATTTGCGTTACGTACGCTTGCAGATCACAAAGAGTGGGCGGCGAAAGTATCTATCGATCCGTTTTTGCATGGATTAAAAGACCCTGACCTGCGGGTACAGGCAGCTGCTGTTATAGGCCTTGGCCGTTTAGGTAACCCGGCAGCTATCCCGGCCTTGTTGCAAACAAAGGTGCCTGCGTCATTTGTAGCACCAGGTAAAGATGTGGCCGAAGGCCCTCACGCCACACCAAACTCGCCTATTATAATTCCGCATTTGGCGGTGCGCGCATTGTTGGCACTTAACGCTGTTGACGCTTGTGTTGCTGCCATCGGCACAGAAAACTCTACCCTGGCTTTATGGGCATTGCGTTATATGCATGATGAGAAAGCGGTTAACGGTTTAATTGCTGCTTACAAAAATACCAACAATAAGCAATTAAAAACAGCGTTGCTGACCGGTATATCGCGCCTTTACCGCGAAGAAGCACCTTACGATGCTTCATGGTGGTGGGGTACCCGTCCGGATGCTCCTGGGCCATATTATAAGGCTATACTTTGGAAAGGTTCACCTACTATAGAATCCTTTTTGAAAGGCGAATGGAATAAGACGGATGCAGGCGGTAAAGAATACATTAGTTATTTAAACACCCGCAACCGCATGGCCATCCCTGAATTTGGTGTGGAGGAAAAAGCTGTTGCTGCTAATGAGCCAAAGATAGACCTGGAAAAAATAAAAAGCCAAAAGGGGCAAGTAGGCAAATCATCTATTGAAGATGTAATGCTGGCCATTGCCAAGATAGAAGGCGACCCAGCCGTTGGACGTGCATTGTTCACCCGTCAGGGATGTATCTCTTGTCATACTTTAGATAAGAGCGAAAAACCCAAAGGGCCGTTCATGGGCCAGATAGGGTCCATTATGAATCGCGAGCAAATAGCCGAGTCGATATTAAAACCAAGCGCATCTATATCACAAGGTTTTGCTACTAATGTAATAACCGCCAAAGGCAATAAAAGCTATATGGGTTTTGTTACGGCAGAGAGTGCTGACCGCTTAGTAATGCGTGATGTTACCGGTTCTGTATTTACGGTTAAAACAAGCGATATCCTTACCCGTAAAGAACTGGAAACTTCTATGATGCCTGTAGGCTTAGCTAATGCTTTGTCTTACGAAGAAATGGCATCGTTGGTAAATTTCTTATCAAAACAGAAGAAATAAATAGCATATCAGCATAAATAAACAGCCCGCGGTCTTTTTGATTCGCGGGCTGTTTTGTTTTAATTGGGATGCAAGCCTTGAAAGCGATCACACTTTGCTGTTAATACTAAATTCCGTTTATTTGTTTATCCATCTGGCAGATAATCTTTTAATTTTAATAACACCTCTATGCAACACGTTACGACATTTATTAGTTATATCATACTTGTTTTAATATTTCCGTTAACTGAGTCGGCGCAGCGTAATGACGGTGCCGCCATTGCCGGAGATTTTGCCGATCCGTCTATTATCAAAGTGGGTAAAACTTATTATGCCGTAGCCACCTCATCCGAATGGGCACCGCATTTTCCAATTTTCAAGTCGACCGATTTGAAGAACTGGCACCAGGCGGGATATGTATTTGATAAAACACCCGAATGGACATCGGGCTCGTTTTGGGCACCCGAGTATTATAAGATAAAGGATACTTATTATATCTATTACACCGCGCGCCGTAAAACCGATAATACATCTTACATCGGCGTAGCTACCTCTAAATATCCTGATAAAGGCTTTACCGATCACGGTTTGCTTATTACGTTTGGTAAAGAAGCTATTGATGCTTTTGTTTTTAACGATAACGGGCACCTGTACATAACCTTTAAGGCCTATGGTTTAGATAAACGGCCTATAGAGATATTGGCCAGCAAGCTTTCGGCAGACGGCCTTAAATTGGAAGGCGAACCTTTCTCCTTACTTAAAGATGAGCAGCGTATTGGAATGGAGGGCGAAAGCATTTTAAAACGGAACGGCTATTATTATATCTTTTATTCGGCAGGTAATTGCTGCGGGGTACAATGCAGTTATAATGTACGGGTGGCCCGGTCAAAAAGCTTTAAAGGCCCTTACGAGGTTTATGCGAACAATCCCATCCTATCTGAGAACGACAAATGGAAATGTATGGGGCACGGTACCTTTGTTAAAGGAAATAACGGAGCCGACCTTTACCTGCACCACGCTTACAACAAAGAAAGTATGGCGTTTACCGGAAGGCAAGGGTTGATATCCGAATTGGTCTGGTCAAAAAACAACGAATGGCCATCATTTAAAACACAAGAAATAGCAGGTGGGGCGGTAGCAGATATCCATGATAGTTTTACCACTACTACAGTAGCTAAATACTGGCAATGGGATTTTCGTAATTCAAGTCCCATAATAAAACAACAAAAGGGGGTGTTGAATTTATCAGGAAGTGTTAAGCAAGGTAATGAGACTGGGATTGTTTTAACCGCCAGGCCGGTTTCAGGTAGCTTTACCATGACCACCACTGTTTTAAATAATAACGCCGCTTTAAAGGGCCTTTCTTTTTATGGCGATGCTAATATAGCTTTCGGCATAGGTACGCAAAATGACCGGATTGTATTATGGCAGGTTAAAGGCAACAAATTCTCTACAATAGCCCAAGAAACAACCCCGGGAAAACTGCCGGTACAACTCAAATTCGAAGTAAATGAGGATAGGATATGTCAATTTTACTTCAAGCAAGGAAATGAAGGTTGGAAGGAATTAAAAACAGAAACTCCTGTAAAAGCTAATAATCTACCCCAATGGGACAGAAGCCCGAGAGCAGGATTGCATTTTAAGGGAGATGCGAATCAGGATGCACAATTCAGCGATTTTAGTATTGTTAATCAATAAGTAACAAAGGCTGTTTTTGAAGGTAGCCTTCGTTATAAATTAATAATCACCTTGCCAGGTTCTTTTAAAAATGCCTTTTTTTGACCATTAACGTAAACCATAAACCCCCTTCCTTTTTTATACCTCGAGCCAGATTTGTCATAAAGTATGGTTATTTCCTTGCCGTGGTATAATATTTTATCCAGACAAAAATAGTCCCATTTGCCTTTTGGTAGTAGAGGGTTAATAACCAATCGGTTTCCTTCATCGGGTCGTAATCCTATTAAGCCCGAAATGATCAGATCGCAGTAGGTTGAATGATTATAATCCTTGCCACGTTCTACGCCTCCTTTATCAGCTGCCCACGTACCGTTTTGCCAGACCTTTAGTCTGGTACGTGAAATCCAATCGCCGGTTAATGGGTTCAGATTTTCATCTATCCAGGGTACTATTTTGCCTTTGTCATTTTTAAGCTGCTGACTAACCGTGTAAGTTTTTAATAACTCGTAATAATCAGCTTTTTCGACAATAGATTGCCGATAATTATTTAGCAAATTGGCCATTGCAGTTAAGGTGATGGAAGTTGCGTATGGCCAACTCGGTCCGTTCCACTGACATTCATGGCCCTCGTAGGATAATTTAAATCCGGGATGGTTTCGCTCTACGGATGTAAGACCGTAAGGGGCTTTAAAATAAGTGGTATCGGTAACATATTTCCAAGCTTGGGCATAGACATTATCCGGCATGTTAAAATACCAGGGAGTATATCCAAGCAGTTCCCTGGCGTCACAAAGTTGCGCGTTAGGTGTTTTAGATCTAACTTTAAAAAAGTTTGCAGCGACATCCCAAAGATTATCCTGAACTTCGGTTTTCAGTTGTGATGCTTTTTGGCTGTAAATCTTAGAAATATCAGGGCTGCCTGTTACGTTTGCTATTTTACTGATCGCGACAGCATCCCCGTACATATAGGAATTGATGGTAGGGCGATACCCGCTTCCACAGACTGAAACTTCCATACCATCCCTGTCATCGATTTGCCAGAATAAACCATTGTCGTCTTTGTGATCTTTTTCCCATGCAGCATAATTGTTAATTAGGTCTGGCAATAAAAGTTCTATAGTTGATTGGTTACCATTAACGAGATATGCATTATAGATAGCATCTGCCGCCCAAAAACTATATGATCGGGGATTTCCGCCTTTCCTGAACCAAAATGTAGCATAATCGTTTAAATAGGTATTGTCACGCAGCCAGCGGCCTTCATAAAAGTGCTGGCCTGCAGCGCAGCTGATGGTATTGTATTTACCGGCCCAGGGCACATTGGGCAGGAATTCGCTAACCACATATCCATCAGGTGTTTTTTTAATGTGCTTTCTATAAGTCCACCACCTAAAATAGTAGGTTCTTTCTATGTCTTTATCAGGGCAATCTAAAAGTGGGATGTTCTTTGACAGAAATGCCCAGCTATCCTCATTGCGAACAAAATTGTGGTAATATTCAATGTCGTTCTGGTTAAACCCATCAATATAATGTTTGAAGTTGTTCGTCGTTAATACGTGCTGCCCCAGTAATGCACAGCTGTTACAAATAACAAAGACAAAAGCCAGCAGGTGCCTGTTCATGAGCTATTTATTAAATCCCAAATCTTCGCCCTTGTGCAGGACAACCCCAATTTGTTCTTTGCCATCTTTGCGGCCGTTGTACCATAACAGCCATTGCCTGCCATCAAAGATGGCGTAGGGTTTATAGACCGCGCTGGCATCCCAGCCATCACCCGGCCGGATGATCGGATTTTGCGGGTGTCTTACCCAGTTATGAATCCCGTCCGGCGACTTGGCAACGCCGATCTGGGCGTAGTCGACATCGCGAAATCCTATATAAAACATTAAATAATGATTTTTTTGTTTGATTACCTGGCAAGCAGTAACCTTTGCCTGTTCCCACTTATTAGAGGGGGCATTTCTGAAGATAGGGTTTTCGGTATTTTTTTTCCAGTTGATCCCATCAACGCTGGTTGCGTAGCCAATTGCATCCGGTTCATACTGTTCTCCACCCGAATACCACATTTTATAAATACCGGCTTTAGC
>JAZKCG010000037.1:16080-44309 GCA_040388175.1 Bacteroidota bacterium
TTTAGCATCCCAAATTACGCTCGGGCACATTACCGATGTTTTCTCCCATGCCAACTCAGCCGAGAGCACAGGTGTCTTGCTCTGGCGGGTCCAGGACCTTCCATCACGACTTGTCGCGTATCCGATCCAGGATTTCCCGTCGGCCTGACCTGTATACCACATATGATAAAGATTCCCCTTTTTAACCACGCAGGGACGATTTAGGTCTGATTCCCATTTATTGTCTGCGTTTGGCGTAAGCACCGACACCGGATCGGTCCATTTTAAGCCATCTTTACTTGTAGATAGCGCAATGCTTTTTTGAGGTCTCCAGGAACTCCACATGCTGAAGCCACTGGCTTCATGAAGAACTGTAATATCAAATATAGTCCCAAAACTACCACCCAGAACCGGGTTTTTATTATATTTCACCCAGCCAGCGACCGTTTCCTGTGCATTACAGAAGGTTGCAAAAACGAATGTTAGCATTATCCCCGTTATTATCGGGTTGATAATGATCCTGGTTAGTTTTTTCATATTTTTTATTCGCAGGTTATGACTAAAGGTAGGCCATTTTTTGTAAAATAATCAAACAGCAACTCAAATCTAATAAATCGTGTTTTTCGAAAAAAGACGATACAAAAGACGCGATGGAATTATAAAGATTTTGTTGATTTTTGACGGAGGTTAGAAATCAAGAAACCCTTAATGTCAATAATTAAGTGTTTCTTTCAATTTTTTACAAAGTAAGATTCGGATCCTTTAATATAGATATAAATTGCTTATTTGCATGTAGTTATATCAAGTTGCGGGGATCAAGGGAACCGATTAGAACACCTTGATGGAATTTTGGAGATTGTCAGAGAAATCTTAGAGAATGAGAAAGGCATTATTTAGATGTATTATCAACATAGTCCCATTGCAGCACTTAAACTTTCAATAATTCTTGTTTCCTCTTGGTGCCCATCGGTTGATAATCTAAGTAGTGGCAATCCGATAATCTCTAAAATATTATTCTTCTTGCTGTCTCTTTCATATTGCAATTTATTGCTGTGGAATGCCACCCCGTCCACCTCGATAGCTAAGACAGGAGTTTTGTCGATCTTGTTGTACAGCAGAAAATCAATTCTTGAATTATTCCTTATGAATCTGGTTTCATCTTCGGAGAATGGTTGAAAATCCCGAATAAGATCGCTAAGCCTATATTCTCTGACCATGTCAATAGGCGAGAATTGGGTATTGTTTAACAATACTTTTTCACTTAATAGCTTGTGAATAATAATCTCTGCAGCAGACCCTTTGATGTTTTTGTTCGACAAAAGAAACGACGTAAAGGCCTTATTATATTCTTTATACAGAAGATCAAAAACGGAACAGATATTGCCTTTGATGATTGTTTCGTTCGGGTTGCCGATATAACACATATAGCGTATCATATCACCAATATTAGTTCCGTGCGGCAAATCCATCGCTGCCGGTTTTACCACAATAAATTCTTTAACAGCTCGTGATACAGCAACATTTATTAGGTTAGGATTGTCAATAAACGTTCCTATATTATTTTTCACGGTATTAAATATAATCACATCCTTCTCACGTCCCTGAAACTTGTGTATAGTGTCGGCTTCTGCCCCATCTGGTAGCTGTTTTTGCAGCATATCTACATGTTTTCTATAAGGAGCAATAATGCCAACTTTTTTGAAGTCCGCGGCATAATTGTTACGGATATAGAAATCTGTTTCATCTATCTGTCGCTGATTGTAATTGTCCTTTCCACCCGATATGTTTGTCTCAATAATTTTAAATGGATGGCTATCCGCACGCGTCATAATAACCAGCTTTTTATCGTAATACTTTTTATTGCAGAAACCAATAATTGCAGGATGGCATCTGTAATGTTCTTTTAACAGAACCGATTTTATATTATCCCGATACAAGCTTTTTAACGAGTTCAAAATATTTTGTTGGATATAGTCGTAAGCAGGAGAGATGTTGTGTTTAGTATAATATTGCTCTGCAGCGGCATTACTTTGTTTATTTACAATGTGGGCAAGCTGCATGCTGTCGCCAACTACAACCACATTTCGGCAACACGAAAAACATATGGCAGATTTTATAATATCCACTTGTGAAGATTCATCTATGATGAGATAGTCAAAAAGAAGTCCTTTTGGAATGCTCGTGTGTAGCGATAGTGTGGAACTCAGAACCACAGGATAATGCTTTATGAAATCATCAAACTGATTACGATAATTTTTTGCATTAAATGCAATTTTATCCAGGTGATTATATTTTTCAAATAATACCCCATCGAATACTTCTTTAGAGGCCTCAATAAATTGTTTAAGATTAGCTTCTTCATTGTTAGTCGCCAACCAATTTTCAACCCCTATAATTTCATCTTTTATTTTTTCGATGTATAACTCATAGAATTTGTAATTAACATAAACAGGAAATTCTTCACTATATCGATAAAGACCATGAAGGTCAAATAAACCATATTGCAAAGCAAGTCGCAATTTGTTTATGATTGACCACTTGCTTTTGAGGTCGATGGTCGATAACAAATTTTTTAGTTTCAAAGTCGTCCTGAAATTCCATTTGCGGTATATTTTCTTGTTGAATACAAATTGTATGTTTGAATTGAGTGGTTGTTCTGCCTTTATATGACTAAATTCAATTTCAGCATCTGACAATTCTGTATTTAGGATGGCTAATTTATTTCGGTACTGAAAGCACTTTGTTAATATTAGATCCAGATCCCGAATCTCGTTCTCTGCTTTTTTTAATCGATCGCCTGGTGCCTCAAAATCTTGATTGATTTTTTGCTCTTCAAGGTTGTTGAAGAATGAGGCTCTGTTATCATTATTTCCAAGTGATGCCACAACCATTCCATAGCCATATTTCCTTAACTTCTCCCATACGTTGAATACCGCAGCATTGTTGTTTGAAACAATTGCAACTGTTTTGTTTTGTACTATAAGATTGGCTACAACATTTAGGATTGTTTGAGTTTTCCCTGTTCCCGGAGGACCTTCTATTATACTTATGCTATTGCTAAGCGCAGTCTCAACCGCCAATTTTTGGCTCTCGTTGCACCCAAAAGGATAAATCAGTGTCTCTTTTGAAGCGCGAATGGCAGGATTGATCCCATCAATGTAGTTAGACAGTGCTGATCTCGATTCCTCAATATCTATTTCATTAAGGGCTTTGAGCAATATTTCAGCACTTATTTGATTCGGATTTTCATTGGTCGTTTCTTCTGATTGAATGTCGAATGATGTGCCGCCACTTTCTTTTAGGATATCTTTAAAATAATTGATTATTGATTCCGCTTGATGAAAATTCTTTTTTAAATTGCATATTTCAATACTGGCGTTTTTTTCAACAGGAACAGAACAACTGTCTTTTTCTCGAAAAATTAAATAACGGCCATAATCATCAACCGCATTATATTTTTTGTTTAATTTGCCATTCTCATAAATGCGCACATTTTCTCGTCTCGATACAAGCGAATAGTATTGTACTTTGTCAGCTCCATAGTAATAACTTTTCCCACTATTAAATGTAATGTGATATCCGGTGTTTGTACTAACAACCGTTAAAACATCGCTTTTGTATTCAAACTTTAGAGATGTTTTATTCTTTAAAAATACTATGAACCGATAATCCATCAACCTGTTTGTTATAGGTATTTAGCCTCGAAATTACTAAATTAATCCTTGAGCTGACTATTATCGGCAGAGTAAATAAAGCCAGCGAGTTTCGCACCCGGTTTCTCTTATTTAATGCCTTTGCCCGAGCGGACTTGGCAATTCCCTAAATGACAAAACCCCCGCTATTGCGGGGGCATTTTGACTGGCGGAGAGGGAGGGATTCGAACCCTCGATACACTTTTGGCGTATACACACTTTCCAGGCGTGCTCTTTCGACCACTCAGACACCTCTCCGTTTTATTTTTATTGAAGCGGTTAGGCACTAATCTCTAATCACCAACCTCTAATCTTCAATTCCGCAAAGGTAAAATAATATAGCGTTGCAAAGCATAAAAAAAGCGGGGCAACCGTTAAATGCCCCGCCTATATAAAAAATAACCAAAAACTATATCACCAAAGGTACCTACAGTGCGTTGTAATAACCATGATATACCTTATAGAGTGTTTAGTGCCCAAATAGTTTAATTGCAGCCAAAATTTTTATGGTAATAAACGCAGATAAACTTTTTTAGCTTATGTTTGCTACTGTTAGCCAAACAGGCAGTTTGGCGTATAAATAGTCTGCAAATTTAATGTTGAGCATCAACGAGATCAAAAAACCCATTGCTGCTGATATTGATGTCTTTGAGGAGCGCTTTAAGGCCTCTATGCAAAGCTCAGTACCGTTGCTTGACCGTATCACCCATTATATTGTTAAACGCAAGGGCAAGCAGATAAGGCCCATGTTTGTATTCTTTTCGGCCAGTATTTGCGGGGGTATCAATGAGTCTACGCACCGCGGTGCGGCATTGGTCGAGTTATTACATACAGCTACGTTGGTACATGATGATGTGGTAGATAATTCTTACCAGCGGCGTGGTTTCTTTTCTATCAACGCTTTATGGAAAAATAAGATCGCTGTTTTGGTTGGCGATTACTTGTTATCAAAAGGCTTGTTGCTTTCTATAGATAACGGTGATTTCAAGTTACTAAAGATCGTATCAGAAGCGGTAAAGCAAATGAGTGAGGGCGAACTCCTGCAAATAGAAAAGGTGCGTCGCATGGATATTGGTGAACCGGTTTACTATGATGTTATCCGCCAGAAAACGGCATCGCTTATAGCGGCGTGTTGTGCCTGTGGGGCAGCGTCGGCAGGGGCAAGTGATGAGACTATTGAGAGAATGAGATTATTTGGCGAGAAGATAGGCATAGCCTTCCAGATAAAAGATGACATTTTTGATTTTGGCACGGATGATGTCGGTAAACCCTTGGGGATAGATATCAAAGAAAAGAAAGTGACATTGCCGCTTATTTATGCGCTAAATAACTGTAATGCCGCTGATAAGAAAAAGATGATTAACATGGTGAAGAACCATAATGATGACCTGGTTAAGATAGCTGACATTATTAATTTTGTGAAGATAACCGGGGGCTTACAATATGCCGAGACCCAAATGAAAAAATACAGAGACGAGGCTTTTGAAATATTAAATACCCTGCCCGAAGGCGACTCGCGCCTTGGATTAGAACAATTGGTAAGATTTACAACAGAACGCGATAAGTAATGACAAATGAACTTCTATTTATAGCCGGGTTCCTGGTCTTTATTTTTATAATGATGGCGATGGATCTGGGGCTGTTCGGCAAATCTGATAAGCCGGTTAGCCTGAAACAGGCCGGTTTTATGAGTGCCGTATGGGTTGCTTTCGCGTTGGGCTTTTATGTGCTGATATTAAACTATGGGCACATACTGCACCATATAGATAGTCTTGCCGCACTACAGGATATTAACGTTAGACACCAGCATAATTTACAGTTAAACACTAACGATTTGGAAGGTGGCCTGGCCCTTTATCGTAAAAACCTGGGCCTGGAGTTTATAACCGGTTATGTGGTCGAATATGCGTTATCAGTTGATAATATTTTTGTAATGGTGCTTATTTTTACCGCGTTTGGCGTTGACAAGAGACATTACCATAAGGTATTGCTATGGGGTATTATTGGCGCAGTGGTAATGCGTTTCCTGTTTATTTTTGTTGGTGCAGCGCTGATAGAGCAATTTCACTGGATCTTGTATTTATTTGGCGCGTTCCTGGTGTATACAGGCATCACCATGTTCCTTAACCGTAACCAGGAAGAGAAGATCGACACTGAAAATCATAAAATAGTAAAGCTGGCCTCTAAATATTTCTCAGTTCATCCGCATTTTGAGGGCAATAAGTTCTTTGTTAAGATCGACAAAAAGAAATTTATCACACCATTGTTCTTGGTGTTGTTGATCATTGAAGTTACCGATCTTGTTTTCGCGGTAGATTCTATTCCCGCCATATTTTCGGTGACTAAAGATCCGTATATTGTGTTTTTCTCTAACATCTTTGCCATAATGGGGTTGCGCTCTATGTTCTTCCTACTGGTAAACATTATTGACAAGTTTCATTATCTTAAAGTGGGGTTGGCTTTGTTACTGGCTTTTATCGGCTTAAAAATGCTGGCCGCAAAGTATGTGGACCAGATAGGGCTTACCACGGGGCGGTCATTGTTGATCATACTGGGGATTTTAGCGATCAGTGTTGTAGCATCATTAGTTTTCCCTAAAAAGAAACACGCGTAAATCCTCATCGTCATGGAAAATAAAAATAACCCTGCTGTTCCGTCATTATTTGAATGGGCCGGAGGAATGCCTGTTTTCGAAAAACTTTTCGACTTGTTTTATGATAAAGTATTGGCCGATGATGTACTTGAGCCAGTGTTTAAGCATATGTCACCACAGCACCGTTTGCATGTAGCTCATTTTGTTGCCGAGGTATTAGGCGGACCGAAACTATACAGCGAATCGGAAGGAAGCCATTTCCAGATGATACAAAAGCACCTGGCCAAACACTTAACCCAACAGCACCGCAAGCGTTGGATGGAATTGTTATTAGAAACTGCAGACGAACTTCAATTGCCGGACGACCCTGAATTTCGCTCTGCTTTTATGGCTTATTTAGAATGGGGCACACGTATAGCAGTACTCAATTCAAACCAGGATAATTTGGATGAAGACCCCAATATGCCCATGCCCAAATGGGATTGGGGTGTACCCGGTGGCCCTTATACAGGATAATTGACGGTCAAAATAACATATAGATGTAAAGAGAGTTATTTGTCTCAGATCTAATATCTCAAATCTCACATCTATATATTAACTTCGTAAATGCACGCTTTAGACTTCAGTCTTTTTAAAATTACACCACTTAATGTAGTCGACATATTACTGGTAGCCTTTCTGATATACCAGCTATATAATTTAATACGCGGTACCATAGCTGTAAATATATTGTTAGGTATGGGGGTTATTTACGGCCTGTACTTCGTGGTAAGGCTATTGCAGATGCGCATGCTTACAGAGATTCTGGGTTATTTCAAGGATGTAGGTATGATTATAATTGTGGTGGTGTTTCAGCAAGAGATCCGCCGGTTTTTACTACTGGTAGGCAAGAATGCATCCTTGCAACGAAACAAAGCATGGTGGCGCTACTTTTTTGGCAAGGCGCAGGATGAAAAAAATAACTATGCCCGTATAAAACCTATTATTGATGCCTGTAAAATTTTAAAGCAGACTCGTACCGGCGCACTGATTGTGTTTGCTAAATACTATGATGAGCAATTTTATCAAAACAGCTGCGAGGTCATGGATGCCAGAATTTCCAAACGTTTGCTGGAAAGCATCTTTCAAAAAACCAGTCCGCTGCATGACGGTGCTGTGGTGATCTCGGAGAATAAAATTAAGTCGGCCAGTTGTATTTTGCCCTTAACGGATAAGGTTGACCTTCCCGCGCAATTTGGATTGCGCCACAGGGCCGGTATCGGCGTTACAGAAGCCAACGAAGCTACCGCTATCATCATCTCTGAAGAAACCGGCGAAATATCTTATGCCAAACAAGGCAAAGTAAAAATGAACATTAGCTTTGCCGAGTTGGAAAAACTTTTGAATAAGGATTTCTAAAGACTTACTTGACATTTTGCGGATAGGCGCTCATATCGTCCGTTAAACCAAGGTGTAGGCTGTGCAGTTTGTCACCATAAAAGTGTTGCAACTTGCCCCATGAATACTAAGGGTAGGTTGTAGTAGCCAAGCTGGTGATGCTTGCCTCTTTTTCGGTAAAAGTGCTCAAGTGTCAGCAAAGGAAAATTCAACAAAAAAAGCCGTTTAATTGTAACAAAATTGATATATTGTGCGTTATAACTGTTCAACAACAAACTATAGACTTATAATTTAATCACCCCAAAAAAATTATGAAAGCATTAAAATTAACTTTGATTGTTCCGGTACTGTTGTTCCTGGCAATTTCATGTAAAAAATCTGCTAACACTACTACCAGTCCAACCGTTACGTCTGACGAAGCTGCCGACATGGCCGCAAGCGCGGTAGCGTCAAACTCGTTTGGTTTAGCATCCGTTACGGAGAATGTTGGTATAAACGCACAAACATTAAGCGTGGGTAGTACAGGCGGGCAAACTGTTAACGCAATAGGCACCAACACCGTACACCAGGCCTGTGGAACAACACTTGCCGATAGCATAACCAATTCTGGTAGTAGCTCATCTGTAACATTTAGCTACTTTTTTAAATATTTACGTACTTTAAATTGTAATGCTAACAGCCAGCCAGATAATTTGGTTAACACTATAACGTTTAAGGGAAGTTTTGATGGCCCGCGCATTACATCAGCCGATGCCGGCTCTTCGAGCGTTACTATAGCCGGCTTAACCACAAATGCCACTAACTTTGTTATTAATGGTACTTATACCCGTAAAGGTTCTTTTACCTCGAAAGTGGGCAGTAAAGCTACCGGAAGCAGCCTGGTTGATATTAAGGCAACAAACATTTTATTAAGCAAACCATCTCGTGCCATACTTAGTGGCTCTGCAACTATTACCGTATCGGGCACAGCAGGAACCAGTACATTCAGCTACTCGGGCACTATTGTGTTTAACGGCAATAACCAGGCTACTTTAACTGTTGGTACTAATGTTTACATTATTAACCTGCTTACAGGTACTTATGTTAAACAATAACTAACAAGTATTATAAGTAAATAAACGCCGGGCTAAACGTCCGGCGTTTATTGTTTATGGCATTGCAGGCAGCTAACAGCTATTATTTAATAGTGATGACAGAGCCCTTTGCCGGCTTCTTGTCTGCCGAGTATTTGATACTATGCTCGTCCAATACTTTGGTAAGAACGTCTTCCTTTTTGTTATCCCAGTAAATAAGGTCACCCTTAGTTAAGATTATTTGTATAGCACCCGGTAATGATACTATAAAGTCGATGTTTTCTGTATTGTATTCCATAAGTAGCTTAATTAGATAAATGTTACCAAATCAATTAATTAATGTGATAAGGATTAGGTTTAACAATATTAATAAAAGCCAATTATATTATTAGCATTTATTTTAAAATCAGGTATTTATACGTGGTTTTTCGTAATGAAAGTTAACATGTGTTGAAAACTTCATAATTGCCTTATTGACAGCTCAAACAGCATTTTATGGTTGCCTGATGCGTATTTGTACTGCGTATAATTATTGCTAACGTTGATCATTAAACCAAAACATAATTTGTTATGCGCAAGGCAACAAGGATGCAAATGGAGTAGCGTTATGGGTTGATAATGTACCCCGCGAATTATATCAAATAGGGCCAGTTAAAAAACAGGTAATCAACTTCTTTGGTAATATAAGGATACCCAAAGAAATGGCTGCTATGCAAATAAATGATATGACGTTAAATGGCGCAACTAACCAGCCGGAAGTTAATAGGATAGTAAAGCTGTTCCCTAATACCGTGCTGCACATAAACAGGACAGATTATAACGACGCAGCATTTAACAGGTAATTACATGCGGTTTTTTTTATTCTTTAATAGGTGAAATATCTCATTGAGTTTCTTTTCCAGGTCATCCCCTCGCAGGGTATGTGAAATAATTTGGCCCTGCGGGTTTATCAGGAAATTTTGTGGGACATATCTTACTGCGTACAATTTTGCCACCGCGTTATCCCATCCCTTAAGGTCAGATACATGTGCCCATGTAAGGTGATCATCAGCTATCGCTTTTTCCCAGTCTTTCTTCTCAGTATCTAATGAAACACCGAGTACCGCAAAATTTTGACCCTTAAATTTATTATAAACACGTTTCAGGTTAGGGTTTTCTTCACGGCATGGCCCACACCATGATGCCCAAAAGTCAAGCAATAGATATTTTCCTTTGAATGATGCAAGGCTTACCGGTTTACCATCAAGGGTTTTTAAGGTAAAATCAGGGGCGTATTTACCTACCTCAACGTTTTTTATCCGTTTAACAAAGGTTGCGTATCGTTGTCCAAATGTTGTTTGCTTGAGTTTTGGCGATAACCGCTCATAATAAGGTGCTACATCTGAATAAGAAGGGTCCATATCTGTATAGTACTTCATTACAGACAAACTGACTGGCGATGATGGGTTATCTTTAACAAATTGCCAAAGGTTTTTTTTGTGTTCAGCATCAATTGCAAGTCTTTGATCTGAAGTATATTTCCAAATATCAGCTTTTGCTCCGTATTTCTTTTTAGCCTGACTAAGGACCATCTTTGTCTTGGTTTCCTGGGCTTTATTAATAGAATCAATCATGTAGTATTCTGAGTTACGGGAAGGTGATACTACTGTGGCAGTAGCGGTGGCATCTGTAATGTTAACCTGGGTAATTCCCGGGACCAAATAAAGCTGTATACTGCTCATCTTTTCCAGATTCTCAGAAGAGATAACCTTAAAGTTAATGCCCTTTGCCTTTTTATCAATAAACAACCGCGCCGACGATTGGTTATGATTTTCATCCGGTTCATTACTTAGTTCAGTAGTACCTTTAAAGGAAAACTTGCCATTTACAATTGGCGCCGTATCAAAAACCTGTCCTTTATCTGAATGCATAAAATACATTTTTTGGCCGGGTTTGTAATGTTTAATACTGCCGCGTATTTCGTAATTAAAGGGCTGTGCCATTAGGCAAACAGGTATAAATAATAACAGGAAGATAAATAATAGTCGCATAACACAATGATTAGGTGAAGAATGGGTAGTAGATCAAATATAAACTATAAAATTAGTTTATAAACGATTTTAAAAAAATAAATAGTAAAATCCAGTAATCGTTTGGAATCAGCGGTTCAGACAAATTACTACCTTTGCGGCAATGAGTAAGATACCGTACAACCACGTTTTTGAAGACGTTGCCGTAATTGATATTGCCGAAGAGGGCAAAGGTGTTGGTAAGGCCGACGATTTTGTGCTGTTTATTGAAAAAGCTGTGCCCGGTGATATAGCCGATGTACAGGTATACCGTAGTAAAAAGAACTTTGGCGAAGCCAAGATCATCAACATAAAAAAACCAAGCGAACATAGGGTAACTCCTTTTTGCGAGCATTTTGGCACCTGCGGTGGGTGCAAATGGCAGCACATGACGTATGATGCCCAGCTACAATTTAAACAAAAGTCGGTAGCCGACGCGTTGAGCCGTTTGGGTAAGATAGATATAAGTGATATTATGCCTATCGTACCATCACCCGAGGATAAGTATTACCGCAATAAATTAGAGTTTACCTTTAGCAACAAACGCTGGTTATATGATGGCGAAAGCCGTGACGATGAGTCGCTGAATATGAATGCGCTGGGATTTCATATTCCCGGCAGGTTTGATAAGATATTAGATGTGAACCATTGCTACCTGCAGGCAGATCCAAGTAATGATATCCGTAACAAGATAGACGACTTTGCCAAAGCAAACGGCTACACCTATTATGATCTGCGTAACCATACCGGCAATTTGCGCAACCTTATTATCCGCACCTCGTCAACCGGCGAGTTAATGGTGATCGTAGTGTTCGCTTACGCGGATCAGGATGAAGTGGGTAAACTGATGCGTTTTGTTGAAGCAGAATTCCCGCAAATAACCTCATTGCTGTATGTGCTTAACGAGAAAAAGAACGATACTATTTTTGACCAGGAAGTTTTCGGATGGAATGGTCCCGAATATATCCACGAAGAAATGCTGGGTATAAAATTTCGCATCGGCCCAAAATCATTCTACCAGACCAACAGTATTCAAGCTTTACGCCTTTATGAAATAACCCGCGACTTTGCCGGATTTAAAGGCGATGAATTGGTTTATGACCTTTACACCGGTGCAGGCACTATTGCCAATTTTGTGGCCGGTAAGGTAAAAGAAGTAGTTGGAGTAGAGTATGTACCTAGCGCTATTGAAGATGCTAAAATTAACAGCGCCATCAATAACATCACCAATACCAAATTCTACGCGGGAGATATGAAAGACGTATTATCTGGCGAATTTGTAGCAGAACATGGTAAGCCGGATGTTATTATAACAGACCCGCCACGTGCCGGTATGCACCCTGATGTGGTAGCCCGCTTAATGGAAATTGAAGCTGAAAAGATAGTGTACGTAAGTTGTAACGCTGCCACACAGGCACGCGACTTGCTGGTACTAAAAGAGAAATACGATACCGCGAAGATACAGCCGGTAGATATGTTCCCGCATACACAGCATGTGGAGAATGTGGTGTTGTTAAAGTTAAAAAGTAATTAGTAGCAAGTATCAAGTAGCAAGACAAGTATATGGAACCGGAAGAATTGCTTAATGAAAATCGTGGCGAAGCGCAGAAGCCGGCGGCCGATAGTCCGCTGCTAAGTTTGCAGCGAGATCTTAAAATGTTTAGTGAGTCGATACGCGAGGTTGCGGTCGAGATTATGGTAGAAGGGTTGTCTAAGTATCCTATCTTCATCGCGCATCAGCATGAAATTAAATTGGGCGAAGTAATATTGGATCGTACAGAATTAAATACCGACTGGAGTATCCACGCCTCAACACTTGAAGAGTTTTTAGAGCGAGGCATTATCAAACCCGAACTAAAACAACGCTTTATTGATACCTACAAAAGCCCTAAAGATTTTATGTGCCTATTTGTGGTAGTGCCGGAGGGAGCAAACTTTGTGTTTGTGCCGTATGCGTAGTTAGTTAAAAGGTTGTAATGTTTGAATGTTGTAAAGTTGTTTATCTTTACAATAGGTTTTATTGCTGGCATCAACATTTCAACTTTAAAACTTTGCAACATTACAACAATGGATAAAAAATTACTTATACTAAACCAACAGCAAATACAGCAAAAGATAGATCGTATTGCTTACCAGATACTGGAGGATAATTTTGACGAGAAAGAAATCATTATTGCCGGTATGCTGCCTCGTGGTGGTTTTTTAGCTGCCCGTTTAAAAAAGGTTTTAGACGAGATAGCACCATTTAAAAGTACGCTGCTTACCATCGACCTTGATCGTTTTAGCACCAGTCTTAATGCCAAAATAGACTTTGATATACAGATCTGCAACAACAAGGCAGTTATTTTGGTTGACGATGTGCTGAATAGCGGGAAGTCGCTGGCGTATGGCTTTGGGGTGTTTTTGGATGTGCCGTTAAAGAAACTGCGCACAGTTGTATTGGTTGATCGTAACCATAAAAGTTTTCCTATCACCACTGATTATTCGGGCATCGCCTTATCAACTATTATTAAAGAACATATTGATGTGGTATTAAGTGAAAATGGCGAAGAGGACGCGGTTTATTTGAGGTAACGTATGAAACGCATAGTTTTATCCATATTAATAGTGGTTATTGGTCATTGCATTACTATGGCACAGACCATTAAGTCTAAAGAGGTAAAAAACTCTGATCTGACGTATGTTTTAAACAGCATACAAAAAACAACTCATTACAACGACGAAAAAAATTCTCTGTTTATAAAAGTATATGTGGTTGCAGATCCATCAGGTAGCGCCCATACAGAAGGTACTGATGAAATAACTAACTCCATTTATATCGCAGTATCAAACGATGGTGAATGGCCCGAGCAGCATTTGTTTCGCTTAACTTCAGTTTATAATCCTAAATTGGTTAATTGGGTAAAGACCGCTACCGGCCCGGGTTTGGTACTGACCTATGGCGCTGCTAATAAAACAAAGAAAGTTACTATACAGGTTGCGTTGAAGCAGTTGGTTATACGCTAATTGTAGATAGGCTTACGAAGTTTTTAAAACTTCGTAAGCCTATCTAAATATTAAAAGTCTCCCCTACCGGGGGAGATTATTCACAAGGTGTTTGTTTCTTATGGTGTTCATGAGGGCTGCGCCGTTTAGAGGGGGCTTACACCGTCAACTTTTTATACTTGATTCGTTTCGGTCCAATATCACCTAAACGCTTTTTCCGGTTCTCTTCGTAGTCAGAATAATTGCCCTCGAAGAAATAAACCTGCGAGTTCCCCTCAAACGCCAGTATGTGTGTACAGACACGGTCTAAAAACCACCTGTCGTGACTTATTATCACAGCGCAACCACCAAAATTTTCTAATGCTTCCTCTAAAGCACGCAAAGTATTTACGTCGATGTCGTTTGTAGGCTCATCCAGTAATAAAACGTTCGATCCTTTTTTTAGGGTGATAGACAAATGCACCCGGTTACGCTCGCCACCCGATAGCACACCAACCTTCTTTTGCTGGTCTGCGCCGTTAAAGTTAAAGCGCGATACATAAGCCCGCGAGTTTAGCGGACGGTTACCCACCATAATGGTCTCAAGTCCGCCGGTAACATTTTCCCAGACGGACTTATTAGGGTCCAAGTCGTCATGCATTTGGTCCACGTAACCCAAGGCTACGGTCTCACCAACACGGAATGTGCCTGCATCTGCTGTTTCCTGGCCAGTGATTAAGCGGAACAACGTAGTTTTACCCGCGCCGTTTGGCCCGATGATACCTACAATCCCTGCAGGAGGTAAAGAGAAGCTCAGGTTATCAAATAATAACTTATCGCCATAGCTTTTGCTTACCCCGTTGGCTTCAATAACCACGTTGCCCAAACGCGGGCCGGGCGGAATAAACAGCTCCAGTTTTTCTTCGCGTTCTTTAGTTTCCTCTGATGCCAGTTTCTCGTAGTTTGATAAACGAGCTTTTGACTTGGTGTGACGGCCTTTTGCACCCATCCGTACCCATTCTAGCTCACGCTCTAAAGCTTTCTGGCGTTTGCCTTCGGTTTTATCTTCTTGTGCCAAACGTTTTGATTTTTGGTCAAGCCATGACGAGTAATTGCCTTTCCATGGCAAACCTTCGCCGCGGTCCAATTCCAGGATCCAACCGGCAACATTGTCAAGGAAATACCTATCGTGCGTTACGGCTATAACGGTGCCTTTATATTGTTTTAAGTGTTGCTCCAGCCAGTCGATTGATTCTGCATCTAAGTGGTTGGTAGGTTCATCCAGCAATAAAACATCAGGTTCTTTTAATAATAACCGGCATAAAGCAACACGACGACGCTCGCCACCCGATAATACCGAGATCTTGGTATCAGGCTCCGGGCAACGCAAGGCATCCATAGCGCGCTCGAGTTTGGTATCCAGTTCCCAGGCGTTAACGGCATCTATCTGGTCCTGTAGTTCGCCCTGGCGGGTCATTAGCTTATCCATTTTATCGGCATCGCTGTAGTATTCTTCCAGGCCAAATTTCTCGTTGATGTCTTCGTATTCTTTTAGCAGGGCGGTAGTTTCGGCTACGCCTTCTTCCACAATTTCGCGGACGGTCTTTTCAGGATCAAGCTCGGGTTCCTGGCTCAGGTAGCCAACGCTATATCCCGGCGAAAAAACAACCTCGCCAATGTTGGTCTTGTCAATACCTGCGATGATTTTTAGCAGGGATGATTTACCCGAACCATTTAAACCAATAACGCCAATTTTAGCGCCATAGAAAAAGCTCAGGTAAATGTTCTTTAATACTGTTTTTTGCGGGGGATAAACCTTACTTACCCCGGCCATTGAAAAAATTATTTTTTCGTCTGCCATCTATTAATGAGTGATTGAGTGAATTAATGATTGTGTGAATGATTTACCGGTAAGTAAACATCGATGCAAATATGGGCATTAGCAAAGTTAAGTGCAAACCCCAAATTCTCGCTCATTGCTACAGTTTACTAAATGGCGGTTGTGGAGGGCGAAGATTTATAGCAGCTTAGTGTTAAAACCAGAGCTCTACTTTTGTTAAGCAATGTTAATTTACGTTAAAATAAATAGTTACGCCTTAACTGACGCTTTGATTTAATATTATTTTGTTTATTATTGGGGTAGATACCCCAATCTAAGCCTGACAACCAAAATGAACCTCATTCCTGTAGTTAAAAAACTAACTGTTTTTGTAAGCCTGCTTTTTGCAGGAATATTTTCTGTTTTTGCCCAAAAAATTATTAAAGTTGATTCCAGTCATGTGCAAACATTGCGTATTGATCCGTCAAATGCTACCGGTGGCAATGCTTCTGACTTTTTTACCGAAGTAAATTACATCCCTTTAGAAACTACTAAAGAAAGCCTTTTTGGTAGCATATCTAAGTTAGAGATAACAGACGATTACTATATAATTTTAGATTACAACACCCACGCTATACTTATTTTTACCAAGACAGGTAAATTTCATGCTAAAATTAAAAGTTCAGAAAACAGCAAGAACTATATCTATAACTTCTCTATTAATAAATGGGAAAAGCAAATAATTTACACCGCCGATGGTTATAAAAACCTAACCTATTGCGATTATGATGGTAAGGTTATTAAAACCACAAAATTAGACGGCGAAACAGCGAAAGACGAAATAAGCCAATATGAGTTCTTTTTTTTAGGGCCTGATAAAACGGTAACCACCGGTTACGAAAACAGGATGGAGCCGACAGATAAATATTATAAACCGTTCGCTAAATCACTGATAATATATGCGAAGACAGATCATAAAGTAACTGCACAAGGGTTACCATTCAAAAAATCAGAAGGAAAGATAGAGTATACCTATAATGGTTTAGGCCCGTTAACCAGTTTTGGAGTTGATACCGCATATTTTTATTCGAAAATGTGGGATTACGCCATCTATACCGTTACCCCTAATGCGATAAAGTTTACTTATAAGTTCATTTTCCCGTTGTTATTGTCATTGCCAACCGACTTTATGACCAATAAGCTTTACGCTGATAAAAAAGTAGAGTGGACAGAAAAAAACGGGGACGTATTAACTGGCTTAGGCAACTTTTTCAGGACGGGTAATAACCTGGTTTTTAAAACCTTCTCAAGAAATGGGTATAATAATAAAGAGGATAACCTGATCTATAACCTTAAATCGGGTAGCCTTATAGCCTATAAACACATTCAGCAGGATGAGCGATCATATTTTATGCCGATATATGACCAGGTAGGCTGGACCTTTAATAACAGGGGGATATTGGCATGTACCGGTGGTTGCCTATACACCAGTGTATCAGCGGTAGGTATGTTTAAGGCTTATGAAGATAATGCCGACAAAAAAGTAAAATATCCGCCCGCGTTAGCCGAGTATTTTAAAAAAGGCAATATGAAGGATAACCCTGCTATTTTGCAACTTAAGTTAAAAGATGAGTTATGATAAGCGGTAAACGGTTGATCATATCTTTTAGTGCTTTGATGATTATGACAGGCCCGGTTTTGGCTCAACAGCTTATAAAAACAGATACGTCGCATTATTTAACACTGCGCATTGATCCCGAAAACGCTAACGGCGCTACCGCGGCCCAGGTTTTTGATGAGGTAAAATACATCCCGTTAGAAACTACACCAGAGAGCCTTTTCGGCAGCATTGGGCAACTGGAGGTGTTTGAGGGGGGGGTTATCATTTTGGATAACAGCACTAACTGTATACTTATTTTTAGTAAAGACGGTAAGTTTCATGCCAAGATAAAAGGCAATGCCGATAAGATACGGTATCCGATACGCTGCCTCGCTATTAATAAATGGACCAAACAAATAGTTTATACCGGTGACAGGAATAAAAGTTTTACCTACTGCGATCTTGATGGTAAAGAAGTGAAAAAAGTTGAGTATGGCAGATTAAAAAACGATGAATTAGGCGTTGATAAATACTATTATATAGCGCCTGACAAAATTGTGAACTATGCCGGATACAATGATATAGATAGCACGGACAAACGATATAATTGGTTTTCCCAATCGGCATTGCAGTATGCAAAAAATATTAAAACGGTATATGCAAAAGGCATGGTTTATAAAACAGCAAAAAACACGATGGATATGGGGAGAAGGCCATTTACTAATTGGGATAATGATACCACGTTTTATTTGTCGGCAATGTGGCCTTATCGTATTTATACTATAACACCAAATGCCATAAAGCTTAGCTATAAATTTATATTTCCGCTTTTATCAACGTTGGATGAAGGGCTTATAACAAACCTTAATAAAGATCCGACGGTATTGATGGACTTCTTCCAAAAACATAAAAAAGAGGTATATGCGCTTGATAACTGCTACAAAGCAGGTAATAACCTGTTGTTTGAGGCTAAGACCTGGGAGTTGGGCCTGGAGGAGGCATTGATCTATAACCTTAAGTCGGGCACGTTGATAGCATACCAGCATATCTCGCCCGATGAGAGCACTTGTTTTTTACCCTTGTACGATAGGAAAGGTATAGTTGACGCAGGCCGTGGCGTTATTAATTGCGATGGCAAAAATGTATACGTCAGCATATCATCCCTTGGCATGTTTACTGCAAAAAATGATTATAGCGATAAAGCTGTAAAATATCCGGCAGCGCTGGCTCAATATTTTACAAAAGGCAACATAAAAGATAACCCTATTATTTTACAACTTAAACTAAAAGATAAATTGTGACCTAAGGCAATTCATCATTAACATATAACTAAACCAACACACAATTATAAACCCTCAACCGTGAAAATAAAACTGCTTTTTGCTATCCTGGTAACAAGCCTAACGTTTAATGCCGCATTGGCCCAAACGGCGGCTCAGAAAAAAGACACTGTAAATGTAGGTACGGTTACCGGCTTGCTCAGGGATAGCGTGCATAACTACGTTATGCCGTCGGCAACATTGGCTATTTATAAAGTGAAAGATAATGAGTTGGTAAGCTACCAGCTATCAAACAACTATGGCAAATACCAATTTAAGCTGATGCCTGTGGGCATACCACTGCGTATAGTAGCTACGCATATTGGTTACATGTCGGCAAAGGCAGAGTTTATCATATCACCTAAAACAAAAGCGATAGAGTTGAAAACCGTCAATATGGACAGGATAGACCAATCGCTTAAAGAGGTAGTTATTACCGCGGCACAGGCACCTATGCAAATGCGGGGCGATACACTTGAGTTTAATGCCAGCGCCTTTAAGTTGGATACTAACGCCGTAGTTGAGGACCTGCTACGCAAACTACCTGGCGTTACCATTTGGGGCGATGGCGTAATAACTGTTAACGGAAAAACAATAAGCAGGCTGCTGGTTGACGGAAAGGAATTTTTTGGCGGCGATAACAGGATAGCGCTTCAAAACATCCCAAAAAACTCGATACAAAAAGTGCAGGTGTATCAAAATAAAGAAGACAAGGATCCCATCACACCTAAAACTGAAATGAACATTGTGCTTAAAAAGAGCAAAAAGGATGGTTTTTTTGGCAAGTTTGGTTTAGGTGGCGGCACCCAGGATCATTATGCCAGCGATGGCATGATAACCTACTTTTCGCCCAAAACACAGGTGGCAGTAGTGGGGGCGTATAACAACGTAAATAAAACAGCTTATGATGTTAACACCTTAATGAACTTTAACTCATTTAAAGGCGAGGGTATAAATAATGATTACCATAGCGATTTTACCCGTGCAGGCTCAAATACATTTAAAGGTGGCGGCTTTACCGTATCGCAGGATTTTAGTAAGGATAATGATACGCGCCAGAGTTATTATAAAACCAATAACCTGCGTGGCGAATACTTTTTGCGCGATGCTGATAATAATACGCTTAGGCAAAGTAACAGCACCATACAGTTAAGCACCGGCGACGTTGTACAGCAAAGCAACAGCAATAGTACCAGCAATGATTTTAGCCAGCGTGGTTATTCAAGCTACAATAAACGTTTCCTGCATGGATCGGTTAACGGGTCGGTAAATTTTAACAGCAGCAGTAATACATCGGCCAGTAACAGTACCAGCACCTCGGTTAACGTTAAAAACGGCGATCAGTCTATAAATTTACAACAAAGTAATTCATCTTCAAGCTCAAGAGAGTTAGGTGGCGATGTGTCATTTTCTACAGAGCGGTATTGGGATAACGGCAAACAAAAATATGTTGGGCTTTCTACCTACACCACCTACCGGTTTAACCTTAATGATGGCGACAGGGACAACAAAAACATTACTGATTTAAAGGCTACAGATGTTACCCAAAATAAATATATCAACCGCCATTATTTGACCGACAACACATCTGCCAGCCATACTATCAGTACTACTTTTAGCGGCATAAACGGCCTGCTAAAGCATCGTAACTCGCCATGGATCAATATCGACGTAAAAGATGTGCTGATCATAAAGGATAATAAAGAAAATAATAACGTTAGCGACCTTTTGTCGGGTGCGCTTGATTATACTCAAAACTCGGGCTTAACTAACATCACCCATCTAAAAACCATTGATGAAAGACCAGGACTACAGATTGGTAGATACTTTTATAAAGGGTTGGATAACCGCTATTCAAAAAATTGGGATGTACGTGTCTTTGCCGAGAACCAGTTTTTTATGCAGCGTAACTCGGCCCTGCAATCGTTCCAAAACATAAACCGCAATTATTACTATTTTATCCCTTCGGCCACTTTTCGTTATTCAAACTATCAGTATGGCGATAATAGCCAGACCTATAGCTTAAACTATAATACGTATGTCGATTTTCCGGAGATATCACAATTGGCCCCGCTTAATGATAATGCTAATGTTTACAATGTGCAGATAGGTAATTTAGGTTTAAAGCCATCCTACAATCACAACCTATCGTTTAGTTATGATTATTCCAGCCTTATCGCGAAAAACCCGTTTAAATGGCGTATGACGGCATCGGCAGGTATTGTAAAAAACAGCATGTCGGACAGTACAAATTATGACAACACCGGCTTAGTGGGTCGTTATATCCGATCTACCATTAACCTGGGCGACAGGAAGTATTTCAATATTAGCAGTAATATTGATAAGACCTTTAAATTAAAAGAACACCAATTTTCGATTAGTACCAACCCGAGTACAAGTTATAACCGCTATCTGCTAAGCTTAAACGGGCAAACGCACGAAACCAAAACACAAACGCTTAATATGTCGGCAGTGTTGATCTATAGTTATAAATCAACCTGGTCTGCCGGCTTTGGCGAATATTTTGAAGGCAACAAAACCGAGCAATTGGGCTTAAACAAGTCAACCTATTATAAATGGACAACCAACTTCGGCTTTGCATTCGCGTTTCCGCGCAGCCTGTTTTTTAACACCCGCGTTAACTTTAACAATACCAAATCGTCAGGCCAGACAGACAATGTTTATTTCACCATCTGGAACGCAGATCTGGGCTACCGTTTCTTAAAAGGTAATGATGCCGAGATAAAATTATCTGCTTTAGATATCCTCCATCAAAATAAAGCTATCTACAACTCTGTATATAATAATGTTATCACCAGCAGCAGTAATAATGTATTGCAACAGTATTTTATGCTAACGCTGGCATATTATCCGCGTAAATTTGGGTTGAAAAAATAAATATAACAACCAATTGATATTATGGCACTTATGGAATTAACCACCACAGTTAAAAAGCTATTGGTAATGTCGTGTTTAGTAATTGCGGCACCGTATGCTTTTGCCCAAAAAATTATTAAAACAGATACCAGCCATTTTGTAACGCTGCATGTTGATCCATCAAATGCAATGGGTGGTAATGTGTCTGATGTTTTTAGTGAAGTTAATTATATTCCATTGGAGACCACCCCGGAGAGCACCTTTGGCAGTATTAAGCAGTTAGCGGTCACAGATAAATACTACATCATTCGCGACGATAACACCAACAGCGTTCTTTTTTTCACAAAGGATGGTAAATATCACGCTAAAATAAAAGACAGCAGTACTGATCCTTATCGTAACAAGATACGGGAGTTCTTTGTTAACAGGTTTACAAATCAGATAGTATTAAGCGAAGACTCTTACCGGACAGTTAAATATTACGACTTTGATGGCAAGCTGATAAAGATAGAAGACCGGGTGAGTGCCGACTTTAAAGCCGACATGAGCGCCACCTCTTTTTATTTTATCGGCCCCAACAAATTGGTAAACTGTGATATGTACCGGGATGAGGATGAAAAATCAGAATATTACAAACCGTTTCACAGGTCGCTTTTACAATTTATGGATGGCCCAAAAGTGTATGCCACAGGCTTTAACTATACCGCGGACCGGGGTAAAAAGGAAACCATCAGCCATAGTATTGGCCCCTTATCGTATTTTGGTAATGATACCACCTTATTTTATTCGGAATATTTTAGCTACAGCATTAATACCGTAACACCTAATAGCATAAAGCGGGCTTATCACTTTGTGTTTCCGTTATCAATGTCATTGCCTTTAGATTTTGCCACAAACCCTATTTATGATGAAGGAGAAGAAGAATATAGGAAAGCACATCAAGAACAGATTTATTGCCTGAACAACTTTTATAAAACCGGCGATAACCTGCTTTTTGCAGCAACTGTTTATGATTATAAGGTTAAAGAGAACCAACTGGTATATAACCTTAAATCGGGCACATTAATAGCTTTACAACATGTTTTGCCTGACGAGAAATCGTTTATGCTGCCAATATTTGGGTATAGCTTTGATTTCTACGGCCTGGATGCCTGCGATGGTACGTATTGCTACAATAGTGTATCATCTGTAGAGATGCTTAAAGCCATGCAGGACAATAAAGGCAAAAATATCAAATACAACCAAACGCTTAGTGACTACTTTGCCAAAGCAACCAAAAATAACAACCCTGTGATTGTGCAGCTTAAAGTAAAAGACGCGTTATAAACCATTTTCTTACACAATTAAACTACCGGGCGTGGTCAGATATTTAAGGTTTATACTTTGTTTGCTGCTCATTGCTGGCGCGGGCGGGGTTACTTTTGCGCAAACTAAAGATACCATTAAGGTTGGCACCGCAACCGCGCTGCTTAAAGACAGCGTGCATAATTACGTTATGGCATCGGCTACGGTATCTGTGTATACTGTTACTGATAATAAACTGATCAACTACCAGCTGGTTAATAATTTTGGCAGGTTCCAGTTTAAGCAATTGCCTGTAGGCGTTAAGTTGCGCGTGGTAAGCACTTTTGTGGGCTATGCTGCCGGCACTAAAGATTTTACAATATCGCCCAAAACAAAAACCATCGACCTGGGCATGATCACTATGCAGCGGTTAGATAATACGCTGAAAGAGGTAAAAATAACAGCCGCCCCGCCACCCATGCAAATGCACGGCGATACGCTTGAATTTAATGCCGATGCCTTTAAATTAGATACCAATGCTGTTGTAGAGGACCTGTTGCGCCGGCTTACCGGTGTTACCATTTGGGCCGATGGGATGATAACCGTAAACGGCAAAAAGATCAATCAGCTGCTGGTAGAAAACAAGCCTTTTTTTGGCGGTAATAATAAGATCGCCTTACAAAATATCCCCAAGAACGCTGTAAAGAAGGTGCAGGTTTATGATGTTGTAGATAAGTCGCAACCTGTTACAGAACAGCCCACCACTAACATGAACATCATTCTCAAAGATGATAAAAAGGATGGTTACTTTGGCAAAGCCGGCGGTGGCTATGGTACCGACAAGCGTTACGCAGGCGACGCCATGATAAGCTATTTTTCGCCCAAAGATCAACTGAGTCTGGTAGGCGCGTTAAATAACGTTAACAAAACGGCTTATAACGTAAGCACGTTAATGGGCTTTAACTCTTTTAAAGGCGAGGGGATAAACAACCCCTACAATAGCGATTTTACCAGGCAAGGTTTAAATGTATTTAAAGCCATAGGCCTAACCTACGCGCATGATTATGCCCAGCCTTCGGCAGTAAGGATGGGCACTATGATGAAAAGCCGTTTTACTGCAGATTATTTTATGAGTGATGCCGCCGCCGACATACTATCGAAAAGCAACACACTAACTACATTATCCCCCAATGAACAAGTGCAACGCGCAGAGAACAACACTACGCGTAACACTAACTTCAGCCAGCAAGCCAGGGCCGATTATACTAAAGTATTTAAATACTCAGAACTGGATGCGTCGGTGTATTATAAGGATAACGGCACTACCGGTTTAAGTACCCTCAACCGGACGTCGTTTAACACCCTGACAGGGGCGCAAAGCCAAAGCACAGATCAGCGCGATAATACAGGGAATACCCATAATACCGGCGGCGAAATTAAGTTTAACACACAAACATATTACCCCAAAAACACCATCAAATCAAAAGGTATAGATATGGGGTTAGATTACACATTTGATCTTAATAATGCCAATAACGACAATAAACGCTTAACACAGCTCACCGCATCAGATGCCAGCCTGAATAAGTATTTTAATCGCAAGTATGCAACCAACAACTCTACAATTGACCAGGCCTTTAAATTAACCTTCCCGATAAGAGAGCACAGGTTAAACTTTGTTTCAGCAACTATTGATAATAGTTTAGCTATCTATGATCGTAGGGAGCATAATGACGTTTTTGACCTTCCGGCTGCCGCAACCGGGTATGTGCCAAACGCCAATCTTACCAGCGTAACACATTACCGTACTATTGACGAAAGGCCCGGCATATCTTTCAGCAAGTCTTTTTCAAAATCGCTTGATAACAGGTATAGCAAGTCGCTTTCAATAAGTGTAACCGCCCGCGAGCAGCTTTTTAAGCAGGATAACGAGTCGCAAAAGGCTTTTCAGAATTTAAGCAGGTCGTATTTTTATTTTATCCCGTCTTCGTCCATAACCTACAGGAACAACCAGGTTGGCGAGTTTAGTAAAAGTTATAGCCTAAACTATAACACATCAGTTATTTACCCTTCTATCTACCAATTGGCCCCTTTAAATGACGATGCCGATGTGTATACCATCAATTTTAGTAACCCGGCCCTTCGGCCAACCTATAGTCATGACCTTTCATTTAGTTATAGCTATTACAGCACAGGAGCAAAAAACCCATTAACAAGCAACCTGACAGTTACCGCGGGTATTGACAAAAACCCTATAACTGACAGTATGTTTATTGATGGTATAGGCCGTAATATGCACTATTATGTTAATGGTACAAGCAGTAAGCACGCGTCTTTTAATGGCTATACTTTTAAAGCCTTTAAGTTTAACGATAACCAGCTACAGTTTAATAGTTTTATAAACGGCAGTTACAGGGAGTATCCATCGAGTGTTAACGGGGTGACTTATTCAACCCGGTCATCATATGGCAGCGTAAGCACCAGTCTTAATTATAATTACAAAGGGCTTGCCACTGTAGAGGTAAGTGAAGGATTCTCGGCCAGTAAGACTACCCAGGGCAAACTAAGCAATAACTATTTTTATACCTGGAGCACTGGTGCCGCCGCCGCCTTCGCGCTGCCTAAAAGCATATTTTTTAATACCCGCTTAAATTTTAATAATACCAAATCATCATACGCTAACAATATATACTATACCATCTGGAACGCCGACATAGGCTACCGTTTCCTTAAAGGCGCCAACGCCGAAGTAAAATTATCAGCCCTTGATATCCTGCATCAAAATAAAAGCATCATTAACTACGTAACCAGTAACAGCGTTACTACCGGCACCGTAAATGTGTTGCAGCAATATTTTATGCTAACGCTGGCATATTATCCGCGTAAATTTGGTTTGTCTAAAAAGTAGAAGTTTTAAATAATACCAACATCCATCGAATTATCCAATGCTGAATTTATTTAGCATCGGATAATTATCACTATCTACTCACCACTCACCACTCACCATGTCTTAGTGTCATTATAACTCCTGTAGTCTGCCTTTTTTTCATGTTTAAACACTTTTAGGTTAAACTATTACAGTTTAGGTATATCAAACAGCATGTCAGCAACGTTATAAATGTTAAATAAGGTCATGCTTGATTAATTTTTTTCGATAAATGTTGCATAAAGTTTAACTTTTAATAGATTGCACATCATAATAGTGTCTGTTTATTGTGAAGCACAAATGTTGGCAGCAATATTGTTGATAAGTTAAAAACAACGCGTTCTAAGTGTTAAAACTAATTAATATATTAGGACGTATATAAAGGAGATATATGGAAGCAAAATTTTCGCCACGGGTTAAAGATGTGATACAGTATAGTAGAGAAGAGGCTTTGCGTCTTGGGCATGACTATATTGGTACAGAACACCTTTTGCTTGGCCTTATCCGTGATGGAGACGGCGTAGCTATAAAACTGCTAAGAGAATTAGCGGTTGATACAGCAAGACTGCGTCGTTCTGTTGAAGATGCAGTGAAAGGAACTATAGGAACTAACGTACATATTGGCAGCATACCATTAACCAAACAAGCCGAAAAAGTATTGAAGATAACTTACCTTGAAGCAAAAATATTTAAAAGCGATGTAATAGGTACCGAGCATTTATTGCTATCTATTTTGCGCGATGAAGATAATATAGCATCACAGATACTGATGCAGTTTAATGTTAATTACGAGGTGTTTAAAAGCGAAGTGGAATCGCATAAAAACAACATTACGGACGAGATGCCTGGTTCATCAACCGGCGGTGATGATGATTTTAAGGAAGAAGAAGCATTTAATCAGCCTAAGAAAGTATCAGACATTAAATCAAAAACACCGGTATTAGACAACTTTGGCCGCGATTTAACCCGCGCCGCCGAAGACGGTAAACTTGACCCGATTGTTGGCCGCGAGAAAGAGATAGAGCGTGTATCGCAGATCTTATCGCGTCGTAAAAAGAATAACCCGATTTTAATTGGTGAGCCCGGTGTTGGTAAATCTGCCATCGCCGAAGGTTTGGCATTACGTATCGTACAGCGTAAAGTATCGCGTGTGTTGTTTAACAAACGCGTGGTTACTTTAGACCTGGCTTCACTGGTAGCAGGTACAAAATACCGCGGCCAGTTTGAAGAGCGGATGAAAGCCGTTATGAACGAGCTTGAAAAATCGCCGGATGTAATTTTATTTATCGATGAGATCCACACTATAGTTGGTGCTGGTGGTGCCTCAGGCTCGCTTGACGCATCAAATATGTTTAAACCGGCTTTGGCCCGTGGAGAGATCCAATGTATTGGCGCAACTACTTTAGATGAGTATCGTCAGTATATTGAGAAAGATGGCGCTTTAGACCGTCGTTTCCAAAAGGTAATGGTTGAACCGGCCACGCCTGAAGAAACTGTTGAGATCTTAACCCGTATTAAAGACAAATACGAAGAGCACCATGGCGTAACTTATACAGATGAAGCCATTGCTGCCTGCGTTGCCTTAACTACAAGATATATCACAGATCGTTTTTTACCGGATAAAGCTATTGACGCTTTAGACGAATCAGGGTCGCGCGTTCACCTAACCAATATTCATGTTCCGCAGGATATATTGGATATAGAGAACAAGATAGAGTTGATTAAGGTTGAGAAAAATAAAGTAGTACGCAGCCAGAAATATGAAGAGGCCGCGAAACTACGCGATACCGAAAAGCATTTGTTAGAGGAGTTAGAGCAAGCCAAAGCAGTTTGGGAAGCCGAAACAAAATCAAAACGCTATACCGTAACTGAGGATAATGTTGCCGAGGTTGTATCAATGATGACCGGTATCCCGGTACAGAAAGTTGGCCAGGCAGATAGCCATAAATTATTGCACATGTCTGAAAAGATAGGTGAGAAAATAATTGGCCAGGATGATGCGGTTAAGAAATTAGCACGTGCTATCCAACGTACCCGCGCCGGCTTGAAAGATCCTAAAAAGCCAATCGGTTCGTTTATCTTCTTAGGCCCTACAGGTGTTGGTAAAACAGAGCTTGCTAAAGAGCTTGCCCGCTTTATGTTTGATACCGAAGACGCGCTGATACAAATTGATATGAGCGAGTACATGGAGAAATTCGCGGTGTCACGTTTAGTTGGAGCGCCTCCAGGCTATGTGGGTTATGAAGAAGGCGGACAGCTTACAGAGAAAGTACGTCGTAAACCATACGCGGTAGTATTGCTGGACGAGATAGAAAAAGCACACCCGGATGTATTTAACATCTTGTTGCAAGTATTGGATGAGGGCCAGTTAACGGATTCATTAGGCCGCAAGGTTGATTTCAGAAACGCTATCATCATCATGACCTCGAACATTGGTGCACGCCAGTTAAAAGATTTCGGTCAGGGGGTAGGGTTTAACACGAATGCTAAAACCACCCAGGCAGATTCGCACTCACGTGGTGTGATCGAAAACGCTTTAAAACGTGCTTTCGCGCCGGAGTTTTTGAACCGTATTGATGATGTGATCGTGTTTAACTCATTAGGTAAAGACGAGATATTCAAAATTATCGATATCGAGCTGGGCTTCCTGTTTAACAGGGTGAATGGCTTAGGCTTTA
>JAZKCG010000038.1:0-56318 GCA_040388175.1 Bacteroidota bacterium
TCCTTTATGATGCTTACTTATTTAATATCTTTTAACTAGCAACTTGAGTTAATTATTTGTAGCGTTAAATGAAGTGTAGTCGTTTCATAGTTGAAATCAAACACTATGAAAAATGTTACTCTTTTATTTTGTGCTGTATTTATTATGGCTGTTAGTTCTTGTAAGAAAGAAGACGCAAAAAACGCAAACACTCCGTTAGTAGGTAAATGGAAACTGGATGCTAATTATATAAGCACAGGTGGGCCGGGTGAATGGATATCTGTTCCTAAAACTGATAGCCATTATGTACAGTTTTATGCTGATGGAAAATTAGGCGGCAATGAATTTGCCGGGTATTACAGCTATGTAGTTAAGGACAGCCTGCTTACTTTTAACAATGCGGCTGATGGTGTGCAAAAGTATTTACATAACATACGGCATGACACGCTGACCATGACTCCAAATGGCCCGCCGTATTGTATTGAAGGCTGTGCGATACGATTTATTAAAGAGCAGTAGTTATATTTCTGTAAAATCAAGCTCTTTACCATAAGTTTCGTCTAAAAACCAGGCAGCGGTTATGCCTATAGCGAAGATGATCAAACCAGTTACCCAGCCACCGGTAAGGTAATTTTTAAACAGTTCGCGGGTAAATTTGAATAGTAATATCATTAAGGGTAAAGTACCCCTAACCATGTTGGGTATACTTATCCCTGCGGATGCGCGCAGGTTGGTGCCAAATTGCTCTACGCTACTGGTGATATATACCACATTTAACCCTGCGCCATAACCCAGCCCCGCACAGATAAAATAAAACCAGGCCGGGCTGCCGCCGCTTTGTAAAAAGTAAAGCACAGTAAACAGCATGGCTATCCCATAAAATATAAACAATGTTTTTTTGCGGCTTTGCAAACGCTGGCTTAACCAGCCAACGCTAAAATCGCCGGCAGCAATAGCCATATACAAGTACATTATGGCTGTGCCCGGTTCAACCCCGTTTATACCCATGGCCTTGCCAAACTGGTCTGAAAATGTGACCAGTATACCTATAATGTACCATACGGGCAGGCCTATCAGAATACATTGCATGTATTTGGCAAAACGCTTCCTGTCATTAAAGAACATTAAGAAATTTCCTTTACTTATAGTTGTTTCCTGTACTTGTTTAAAGATGGTGCTTTCCTGCACCTGTATACGCATCAGCAATAAGATAAAGCCCAGTATGCCCCCAATGTAATAACACATGCGCCAGTCTACCATCTTACTGATCGCTGATGCAGCAACTACGCCAAATAAACCAAAGCCGGCAATAAAACCTGCGGCGGTACTGCGTTTATCTTTAGGTAACAGTTCGCTTACCAGTGTTATGCCGGCACCCAACTCACCTGCAAGACCCACTCCGGCAATAAATCGTAAAATAATGTATTGGTTTAAAGTGCCAACCATACCGTTCAGAATGTTGGCGATAGAGTATAAGAGTATCGACCCAAACAAAACCTTCAAACGGCCTTTTCGGTCGCCCAATATGCCAAAGATAATGCCACCTATAACCATGCCGATCATCTGCACGCTGATCAATAACTCGCCTTTTGAAAGTATATCAGCAGGGTTTAAACCAAGCGATGCAAGGCTGGGCTTACGTATGATGGCAAATAGTAAAAGATCGTAAGTATCAACGAAGAAACCTAAAGCACTAACAATAACAGCGAGTTGAAATATGCTTGTTGAAGTTTTTTGGATCATTGTGCTTGAAGATTGGTTTTGTTGGTGCGTTAAAAATACACCTAATCTTTAATCTTCAATATCCAATCTTCAAAAAAATCAACTCTTCATCTTCTTGAGCAGATTCTCAATAACTTTTGGGAAGTGTAAATGCTCTAACTGCTGACCCTTAAATTTTATTATTTCAAGGGTGTCGCCGGGTTCGATCTTGAATTTTGACTGATGGATAACTTCGCCTTCATCAAACTGTGCGTCAGCAAAATGGATGGTTATCCCGGATTCTTCTTCGCCGGCCTCCAGGATAGCTTTATGCACATTATCGCCATACATACCCTTGCCACCATATTTAGGTAAAAGGGCAGGGTGCAGGTTAATGATCTTGTTAGGGAAAGCAGCTAGCAGGCTTTGCGGCACCAGCCATAAAAAGCCGGCCAGTACAATAAGGTCTACCTGCAGGTTTTTAAGAATGCGGATAACATCATCAGTTTCATAAAACTCCTGGCGGTTAAATATATGCGATGGTATCTCGAAATTATCGGCCCGCTGCAATACGTAAGCCTGCGCGTTATTGGTAAGTACTAACACCACCTCGGCTTCTGCACTACGTTTAAAATGCTCCATTATTTTTTGGGCATTTGATCCCGATCCTGAAGCAAAAATGGCTATTCGTTTTTTCAAAATGGTTGTTATTATTTGACCAAATATAAGGGTTTAAGCGTTTTAATTACTATTGCACAGCAGCTTTTTGCCGCACAAACCCATAGCGGATAACTGTACGCCTTGTTGTACTGGTATAGTTTTGTATGTCGCCGGTTAGCAATACCAGCGAGTATTGCCCCACATTGATGATCTGTGCGTTGGCAAATGGTTTTGAACTGCCGGTGGCAGTTGTATCCTTACATACCATATCAGACCTTAAAAAAAGTTGGTTATCTGTTAGTGACCATTGTCCGCTTGCTTTAGGCTGAGGCAGGCAGTTAAAATTGGTATAGGTACAGGTATGATCGCTTTTAAATGTTAAGATCTGGGTGCTATCGCAGGTGGTGTTTAAAAGAGTGTCTAACTTCACTGTATCACCAACAGAAATTTTATACTGTACTGAGGCCAGTTGCCATGCACCGCTGCTAAAAAGTGTTTCAACAGTGCCATGCTGCTCTTTTTTACACGAGTTGATAACGAGGCCGGTTAATATTAAGGCCAATATAAATAAGAATGGTAATTTATTTTTCATTTAACAGTTGGCACAAAAGTAAAAATTAATGCTCATTGGTATGCAACCACGGGCAATTATAACTGTTTTAAATCAGTTATAATTTATTGGGCAGGTTTTTAAGCTTGTATATTTGTTTTATGCGGATACCTTTTGAACAACTAAAAGCCGAATTTAAACGAATATTACTGGCGGTAAATTTTCCAACTGATAAAGCCGAAGCATGTGCGCAGATCTTTGCCGAAAACAGCCGCGACGGCGTTTATACGCATGGACTTAACCGTTTCCCTACGTTTGTGCGCTATATAAAAGAAGGTGTTATTAAAGTTGTCAATGAACCAACTTTGGTAAACGCGTTTGGCGCTATCGAACAATGGGACGGTAATTTAGGCGCGGGTATTATTAATGCCCGTTTTTGTATGAACAGAGCGATCTCTCTTGCCAAAGAAAATGGGATAGGCTGTGTAGCCATCAAAAACACTAACCATTGGATGCGTGGTGGAACCTATGGCTGGCAAGCCGCCGAAGCGGGTTTTATCGGCATTAATTTCACCAATACTATTGCCAATGTAGCGCCATGGGGAGGTACTACGCCAACCTTGGGGAATAATCCGTTGGTTATTGCCGTGCCGCGAAAAGAGGGGCATGTGGTATTGGATATGGCCATTTCGCAATTTTCGTTCGGTAAGATGCACCAGTATGAAAGCTATGGTGAACAGCTGCCTGTACCGGGTGGTTATGATGCCGACGGAAATTTAAGTGCGGACCCCACAGCTATTATGGCCTCAAAAAGAGTACTGCCTATTGGTTTCTGGAAAGGCTCGGGATTGACACTTGTACTTGATCTGTTAGCAACGGTATTAAGCCAGGGCAAATCCACCAAACAAATAAGTGATCAAAGTACAGAGTCGGGCGTATCGCAGGTGTTTATAGCTATTAAACCCCAGGATGGACAGCAAACTGATGACCTGATCGAAGAGATACTGAACTTTGCTAAAAGCAGCCAACGTGTTGTTGCTGATAAACCCATTAGCTATCCCGGCGAGAATACTTTGAGAACGCGTGAAAGGAATTTGAAAGAAGGGGTGTTGGTTGATGAGCGTATTTGGGAAGAAGTGAAATGCTTATAGAAAAGAGGGTATAGCCCTGAACTTCGTCGGAGGGTGAGCGTATAGGCCTTTGCCCGCATGCTTCGAGAGCCTCAGCATGACATCCTTTTAGCTTACATCATTCCCTCAAACTTCTCCCAGAAACCATCTTTAGGTACCGGGGCGGTAATGAGTATAGATTCTTTTTTTATGGGATGGATAAACTGCAACCGACGGGCGTGCAGGCAAATGCTTTTGCGCAGGCTGCCGCGCGGGTAGCCATATTTATTATCGCCAACTATGGGGCAGCCTAAGGTGGATAACTGCACCCGTATCTGGTGCGGACGGCCAGTTATTGGGTCAACCTCAATTAAATAATAGCCATCAAGTTCGCCAACCAGTTTATAGTTGAGTTCAGACCGTTGGCTGCCTGCAACCTCGTGGTCATGGGCTTTGGTAACGTTTTTCTGCGGATTTTTGATCAGGTAATGCACCAATGTTCCGGCTATTGGATTAGGGCGCTTGCGTACTACGGCATAGTAGGTCTTGTGCATTTCGCGCGCCTTGAACATTTTATTTATCCGCTCTAAAGCTTTGCTGGTTTTGGCAAAAAGTATCACGCCACTAACGGGCCTGTCTAAGCGGTGTACCACACCCAGGAAAGCGCCATTAGGCTTATCATATTTTTTGGCGATATATTTCTTAACCTTTTCGTCAAGCGACTCATCGCCGGTATCATCAACCTGTACAATATCGCCGGCACGCTTATTAATGGCAATAAGGTGATTATCCTCATAAAGAACATCCTTATCGGTAATATCGTAGCTGGTATAATTAAATTCAGGTCGGGCCATGTTGTGAATAGTCAGTGCTGAGTGGTGAATGGTTTTCAAAGTTACTCACTCCTAACCATTCACTACTCACTAATTAATATTGCTCCTTCTCGTTCGGGAACTCTTTAGCTTTTACATCGCTAACATAGTTCTTAATTGCGCCGTTCATCACCTCGGCTAAGTTGGCATACTGGCGTAAAAAACGCGGTTTAAAACCTTTGTTAATACCCAGCATATCATGGATCACTAAAACCTGCCCGTCGCAATACTGGCCTGCGCCAATGCCAATGGTAGGGATGACCAGGCTTTCAGAAACCTCTTTAGCCAGCTGTGCCGGGATCTTCTCTAACACAATACCAAAGCAGCCTAACTCCTGCAGTTTCAGGGCATCTTCGCGTAGTTTTTGTGCTTCTACCTCTTCTTTAGCACGAACCGTATAAGTGCCAAATTTATAGATAGACTGCGGCGTTAAACCCAAATGACCCATAACCGGTATGCCGGCGGTAAGTATCCGGCTTACTGATTCGGCTATTTCTACGCCACCCTCTATCTTCACCGCGTGCGCGCCCGATTCTTTCATGATGCGGATAGCCGAACTTAAAGCTTCTTTTGAGTTGCCCTGGTAAGTGCCAAATGGGAGGTCGACAACGATCAGCGCGCGTTTAGCGGCGCGTACTACTGCCGACGCGTGGTAGATCATCTGGTCCAAAGTAATAGGCAGGGTGGTTTCATGGCCCGCCATTACGTTCGATGCCGAATCGCCTACCAATATAATGTCCATGCCTGCTGCGTCAACAATAGTCGCCATCGAGTAATCGTAGGCGGTAAGCATGGCAATCTTCTCGCCATGGCTCTTCATCTCCTGCAGGGTATGGGTGGTAATTCTTTTAACTTCTTTATGAACAGACATGCTGATGGTGTTAAGATTAGACAAAGGTATGATTATTTCGGATTTCGGATGTTCATCCCGATAACTATCGGGATCGGATTTACTACTACCGGGTATAGGCACTTTAGCCGGTAGTATTTTTTGCCATTTTTCGGGTATGTCGCGTTTTGCCGGTAGTAAAAAGGCGCGTTTTTCGGGTATCAGGGCTTATGCCAGTAGTAATTTTAGCCGTTTATCGGGCATTGGGTTTAATGCTGGTAGTAAGTTTTTTGTTTAATTTATTGATAATAAGATAGTTATTGTAATTTCAAAGAACTTGATGCGATTTTAATAAAAATTAAGATCGCGATTTATGATGTAGCGGTTTGATTGGAAAGTCGCGAGGAAAGTGGATTAGAGATTATACAATATACGAAAATTTTGCGGGTTGTTTGGTGGCGATGGTTTGTATGACGGTTAGGCTTTTGCGCGCTTGGCTTGCCCCGCTCTTGGCCGCGGAGGCCCATTACTTTTTCCTTGATGAAAAAGTAACAAAAAATCAAGTCAGGCCGATCGCTTCCACCACACAAGGCAAAACTCCCGGCCGCGCGCCCTGACAGGCCTTTGCGCTTCTTTTTTAATTCTCATTTAAAATGAAATGTTGGTTCTGTCTTTGAAACTGTCAGCAAAAAAGCTTCGGGTGAGGGCAGGTAAAACTGATGGACAAGAGCGTTGGGAGGGGCATTAGCAAGCTTTTGCTGAAGCGAGGGCTTGTGCGGCAAAATGGGCAAAAGCATTGCAGCCCGTGGTTTTACCTGAACTGCAGGGCAAAGGCCATGCGCGCAAAGAAGCCTCTTTGCTGACTTGATGTTTGGTTACTTTGCATCTAAGGTAAAGTAACTGGCCTCCGCGGCCAAGAGCGGGGCAAGCCAAGAGCGAAAAGGCCAAGCTGCGTTAAGGATTGAAGCGGATACCGGCTCTGCGCCTAAAGCCTGCGGCCGTATGAGCGGAAAGCCTGGCCCAAAGGGTAACGCCATAATTGTGATATTTAATCCATAAAAAAATCCGAAATCTCACTTCCACAATCCGAAATCTTTTCCTACTTTTGCGGCGTGAACCAGGAAGTTTCTTACTTCATTTTTCCAATCCCATTTTACGGCGTATCGTACCAGACCAGCCGTTATTTTAACCATTCAATTTATTTAAACAAATGACTTATTTCACCAAATTACCTGCTGTATTGCTGTTAGAGGACGGAACTGTTTTTCATGGAAAAGCTGCCGGAAAAATTGGTACTACAACCGGCGAAATTTGTTTTAATACCGGCATGACCGGCTACCAGGAGATCTTTACAGACCCGTCATACTTCGGGCAGATTATGGTGGCTACCAACGCGCACATTGGTAACTATGGTATTGCCGATGCCGAAGTTGAGTCGGGCAACATACAGATAGCCGGTTTGGTTTGTAAGAATTATAACATTGCTTACAGTCGTAAACAGGCTAACGAGTCGATCCAGGATTATTTCCAGGAGCAGAATATTGTAGGCATTTCTGATATTGATACCCGCCAGTTGGTACGCCACATTCGTGATAAAGGCGCTATGAATGCCATTATCTCGTCTGAGATATTGGACCTGGACGAATTGAAAGCTAAACTGGCAAAAGTACCGTCAATGGACGGGTTGGAGCTATCATCAAAAGTAACAACTAAAAAAACTTATACTTTTGGTGAAGAAGGCGCGCCATACCGTGTAGCGGTATTAGACTTAGGTGTAAAAAAGAACATCCTGCGTAATTTTGACGACAGGGGTGTACATGGTAAAGTTTATCCGGCCGAGACTACTTTTGCCGAAATGGAAAAAGATTTCGCGCCAAATGGGTACTTTATATCAAACGGCCCCGGCGATCCATCTGCGATGCCTTACGCGGTTGAAACGGTAAAAGCCATTTTAGCTGCCGATAAACCGATGTTCGGTATCTGCTTAGGTCACCAGTTATTGGCTTTGGCTAATGATATCCCAACCAAGAAAATGTTTAACGGTCACCGCGGATTAAATCACCCGGTAAAAAATATCATCATTAACCATTGCGAGGTTACTTCGCAAAACCATGGTTTTGGTGTGGTGCCCGAGGCTGTAAGAGCTTCTGATAAAGTAGAGATCACCCACGTAAACCTGAACGACCACTCGATAGAGGGGATCCGTGTAAAAGCTAAGAAAGCGTTCTCGGTACAATATCACCCCGAGTCGTCGCCCGGCCCTCATGATAGCCGTTATTTGTTTGATGACTTTATTAAGTTGATGCAATAAGCATTATCAGCATAAAATATAGAAGCCCTGCATTGTAAAATTTGCAGGGCTTTTTTATTACTTTTATTGACCTGACTTCTTTTTATGAGATATTTATTTATCCTATTGTTTTTAAGTACAACCCTTCAAATAAGCTTTGCACAAAGCCATGCGGAAAAGAAGCTTCTCCAATTTGCTATAGCAAAAGGAAATATTTTGTATAATGAAAAAGTGAGAGACTATGACATAAATCAAGTTAGAGAAGCTTTGAATAAAGACACCTTGTTTGATTGGAAATATACTGCTTTGCATGAAAAGTATGGATTGCCTGATAGTTTAGTATTTGTTTTAACAAAGGCGGAAAAAATTTTCATCAATAAGCAACTCGATGAAATGAAGGGTTTTACATGGAAAAAACATTTATTCAAAAATTCATTGGCGGTAAATTTTGAAGCAATGAGTGCTTATAGGAAAGCTCATGGAGGAAAATTAAGTTTCAACCCGGAAGATTATAAAAATGGGGGTTATGCATTTACCAAACCAATTTTAATACGAAATAACACTATTGGATTTATTTACGTTACTGGTCGTGATGAGGGTAAAGTTTTGATGTATGTAAAGGATAAAAACCAATGGAAGATTAAGTATATGCTTGAATTTTGGGTAAGTTAATCTTGATAAACAGATATAGAGACGCGATACTTCGCGTCTTTTTTGTTTTAAACAGTTACGAGTGATGGCTGTCATGCTGAGGCTCTCGAAGCATGTGGGCAAGGCCTTTACGCTCATACTTCGACGCGCTCAGTATGACACCCTTCCTTTTTTGCAATCTTTTTGCACCATCCACGGAGACGCAAAATATTGCGTCTCTACAGGGATATTGGCTCCACATGAATATTATCAAACAAATTATGGTCATAGGTGCTGGCAATAAAAGCCATACCTTTTAAGCCAGAGCTGTTAGTGACGGTGGCCAATTGTTTGCCGTCTATAATCCCGGTTATTTGGTCGCCTTTCATTTGCAGGCTAAGATGGTGCCAGTCGGTAGGATTAAAGTTCTGAATTTGCCCCGATGCTAAGGTAGTGTATTGCCAGTTTAACTGCCAGCGTCCGTCGCGGGTCAAGATCCAGCGGAAACCCAGTTTATCCCGTTCGGCATAGCGTCCGCCTATTTCTACATCGCCACCGGCTAATAAAACATCACCATCAATAGCATAGTTTTGCCAGTTGCCATCGCCAAATAAGCTATGCGGTTTTAACAGCCAGTTGCCATACCATAAAATACCCTGGGCAGGCACAACCTGCGCTAAGCACATGCCGCCATTTGGGTATTGGTAGGTTTCGAAAGTGCCTTTCTGATCAGAAAAATATTTCGGGGTTTCGCCGGGTTTATAATTGCTGAAATCTTCTTTATATGGAAACGGGAATGCCTTAGCTGGTGGCGGAGTGCCAAATGTGCCTTTGGTTTGCCCGGTAGTGCTGGTTAGGGTATAAACAGCATCGGCATCTAATTCAATTTCTACAGAACCTTTACTTAGTTTCAATGGCTTTTGCCTGATAAACTGTTCTTTTTCGGTCGACTTCCATAAATAAACCGTTCCGTTTTTAAGACCGGCGCCAATATTGAGTTTTACCTTCTTTTTTTCGCCGGTAACCATAATGACCGACCAATCGCCGGTTTTAGGATTGCGCATAGATACATAACTGCCGCGCCAGGTATTAGCGTCGAATTGTCCGCAGGCGTTATCCATATATTGCCAGCCGGGTTCTGCAAACTGGGTGGTGTGGGCAATGGTCCATACCGACGGCCAAATGGTATAATGACCACTCCATGGTGAATCGGCCTGCAATGCCCCGGTATTTGCCCAGATGATCTGATTATAAATACCATCCACCGGGCACCAGATCTCGAATTTGGTAATGCGGTCGCGGGTGTATAGTTTGTTCATTACACGAGCTACGTACAGCGCGCCTTTGCCACCCCATTCTTCTCCCGACTGGCTCCATTCTTCGCTTGCCCATAACGGTTTGCCTGATGCTTTGGCTTTTTCGGTAGCGTTATGGCCTGTCTTTTGGTCTATTTCCCAGGGTTCGCGGCCATCCACATAATGATAGCCCACCGCATCGATGAGTTTATCCAATTTAGGGTCTTTTTCTAATTTATCAAACACCTGCCAAAACTCGCTATCGTCATCGGGTGCTTGCAGTTTTACTTTGGAGAAGCCGTGGGCATCTAATGTTGGGCGTAGATTATTAGCTATCCAGTTTAGGTCTGTACCGTTCTCGTTTTGCGCTGCAGAGATCCAGTTGATGTCCAGTCCGTAGTATTTTTTTGCAGTCTCCAGGAATGAAACAAACCAATCGGCAGAGGCTTGCGAAAAACGATTGCCAACCCAACTTGGATATCCCCAGGGCAAACAATCCAATATGATCTGCGGGTTGCGTTTTCGTGCTTCGGCCATTAACCAAAACTCATAACCACGGGGTTTAGGGTCAAGCAATTCCTCGCGGGTTATGACATGCGATGGTTCTGCGCCGCAGGTAGAATTTTCGCCGCTACCTATTTCGACTTTAAGATGCTGAAAACTAACTCCAAATTTTGGCTTGAAAAGAAAATCCAGTACTTCGGCGCGTTGCTTGTCGGGGTAATCAACCACGTTGCGGGTAGAAGCACCGGCGCTTACCGCGCCTATGCCTTCAAACACGCGCCCTTTATCGTTTGCATTTAAAGTGATGATGGTTTGCGCGTTAATATCCGACACCAGGAAAAGCAGGATAGCAAAGCAAAGGATATATTTTTTCATCGAAGTAAAATTTGGTTATATGGTTTTAAGGCAGTCGGAATCAAATTTGCGAAACAGATCATCAGGAATAAATGGACATTATTATGCTAAAGATGGATTATATTATCAATATAAAAATAGCCTGAAATAGCCCCCTCTAAATCTTCCCCGGTAGGGGAGACTTTTTTAATTTATAGACTTGTACAGGGTTTGGGTGGGGCTTCTCCCTCATTCACCGACAATTAGGCCCGGTTTACCTAATAACCGTAACGTTTTGTTGGCCAGTGATGCACATTTGTAGGGTAAATCAACACATAAAACAATGACAACACTACTTACCTTACCCATTATGTTAATTGTAGCCAAGTTTATTGCCCATGCCGTTGCGGCCATTCATTTGTTAGGTCATTTAGTAAAATAATAACAGCTACCTATGTTATTTATCGGGTCACTGTAATAAAAGCAGTGATCCGTTTAAAAAATCATTGATAATCCAATTTTCTATCCGACTTTTGCGGCATGGCAAAACAACCCATCATTACAGTAAAAGATTTGGTTAAAAACTATGGCGATTTTAACGCTGTAAAAGGTATCAGTTTCGAGGTTTATGAAGGCGAGATATTTGGCCTGCTTGGCCCTAATGGTGCCGGTAAAACCACCACGCTGGAGATCATTGAGACCCTGCGCGAAAAAACATCGGGCCAAATAACTGTTGATGGGTTTAATATTGATACCGATGCCGCCAGCATAAAAAAGCGCATTGGTGTACAATTGCAGGCCGCGGGATATTATCCCAACCTCAATCTTTCAGAACTGATAGAACTGTTTTCGGGTCTGTATGGTATTGAACGCAGTCCGCTGGAAATGTTGGAGAAGGTTGCCCTTACGGATAAAGCCAAAGCAAAATATAAAGAACTATCAGGCGGACAGAAACAGCGTTTTTCTATCGCCACCACCTTAATAAATAATCCACGAATAGTTTTCCTGGATGAACCGACAACCGGACTTGATCCGCAGGCGCGCCGTAATTTATGGGACCTGATCCGCGAGATCCGAGATCAGGGAACCACCGTTGTTATCACTACGCACTACATGGATGAAGCAGAAGTACTATGCGACCGTGTAGCCTTTGTTGATGGCGGTAATATAATTGGGGTAGATACACCGGATGCCTTTATTGATAAACTGGTGGAGTCTGGTTTCGAACGGCCTAAAGAAGTAAAACTGGCCAGCCTGGAAGATGTGTTTATTAATATGACAGGGAAAGAGTGGAGAGCGGAGTAGGCCCCCGGCCCCCTAAAGGGGGGAGTAATTATTAAAAGCGAAAGGTTAAATAATTAACCATCAATGAACTAATGACTAATGAACCAATGAACCACAAGGAATACAGTAATACCAAAGCAACACTGGCCATAGCCAAAGCAAGTTTTCGTTCCATAATCCGCAGCCCTTCGTCGGTGGTGTTTACGTTGTTGTTTCCGTTAATATTTATTTTGGTGTTTGGTTTTATTAGTGGTGGCGGAGTTATTTCTGTTGATGTGGGTGTAGCCAAAACTAACGATACCATAAACCCGGTTTACCAAGCCTTAAAAAAGGTAAGCGTAGTGCGGTTGATCCACGATCAAACACCCGAGCAGATGGAAGCTAACCTTAAAAAAGGAAGCATTGATGCCATCCTGGATATACAGAAGAACACGCAGCCTCCTTACTTTACTGTAAATGTGAAACATAGTAAAGCGTCGGGCGAGAAGGCCAGTATCTTAAAATCGGCGCTTAACAATATTTTTTACGAGATAAATACACATATACCAAACGGTCCGCCGCCGGTAGCTATCATTAAAGAAGCCGAAGTACAAACCCGCGAATACAAAACCATCGATTTTATTTTACCCGGGCAATTAGGTTTCGCGCTATTAAGTACCGGCGTATTTGGTACCGCCTTTGTGTTTTTAAGCCTGCGGATAACCCTGGTGATCAAACGTTTCTTTGCTACCCCGGTAAAGCGGTACAGCATAGTAATTGGCGAGGCTATTGCGCGGATCTCCTTCGCATTGATAGGCGCGTTGTTTATTATACTGATCGGCCATTACGCCTTTAGCTTTACGCTGGTGCATGGCTTTGTTACAGTGCTGAATATGCTGCTGCTCTCGCTTATTGGGGTCGTCGTCTTTATGGGTTTTGGGTTTGTGGTATCTGGCATAGCTAAAAACGAAAGTACGGTACCGCCTATAGCTAATATGATAACCCTGCCCCAGTTCTTGCTGTCGGGTACGTTCTTCTCTATTAATGTTTTTCCGGCCTGGTTACAGCCCATCAGCAGGGCATTGCCGTTAACCTATTTAAATGATGCTTTACGTAAAGTAGCATTCGAGGGTGCCAGCCTGGTTGATGTATCGCACCAGATATTGATCATGTGTATTTGGGGCGTTGTAGTATATGCGGTAGCGGTTAAGACATTTAAGTGGGAGTAGGGTGGATGTGCAGATGATGTGTCTGATTGGATTTGTTTAACAATTTCTTAACATTGCGTAACAAAACCTTAATATTAAGCTAATATTAAGAAAATACTTTTGCGCTTATAATTTACATTAACTTAACAATGGTAAAATATAAGTCAAAAGCAGTAGTGCTGCTATTTTCCCTTTTCGTAATAGCTTTTAACGCTAAAGCTCAAAATAACAAAGTGGGTACATTTGGTATAGCCACGGTAGTTTTACCCGGCGACAGCGCCCATAAATGGGGTGGCTACGCCGAGCTGCAAACACGGTCGAACGAGTTGATAAATCAGTTCTTTTATTATGAAACCAAAGCAGGTATCAGTTATGACCTGGATAGAAGTTTTACCGCCTTATTAGGTACCGGCCGGTATGTAACTAATGAGAACCCCAATAACCTGGCCATAGCTACCGAGTTTAGGTTATGGGAACAAATGACCGATAACCAGTACTTGTACCGTGTTAAGTTAGAACACCGTTACCGTATAGAACAACGCTGGGTAAATGGCATATACCGTAACCGTTTTCGTTATCGCCTAAATATGTTCGTGCCTTTAAACAATACTAAGATCGTAGCTAAAACCTTCTTTATCTCTGTGTATGACGAGGTCTTCCTGAACAATGCCGCGCCACATTTCGAGCGCAACCGTTTTTCGGCAGCGTTGGGTTACCAGGTTGATAAAGCTATTAACGTACAGGCGGGCTGGTTAAATCAATATAACTATAGTCCAACCTTCGCGGCAGCAAAAAACAATTTGGCCCTAACGTTTATGTACCGTATTAACCGTAAAAATGCCAAGCCAAGAGAACATATGCCAAGCACCGGCGACTAAATAAACAGCCTTTCAGATCATGAACAAAGTATAACAAATTAGAAATATTCTTAATTTGTTTTTAAGATAATTGTTTACCTTGTATAGTTTTAAACAATTGTCCATGAAATCCGGTGCTTTAAAAATAGCTATCATATACGCTGTTGCGGGTCTTTTATGGATCGCGTTAAGCGATCAGCTATTAGATCTGCTTAAAGGCCACATGGATGTATCGTTCATCTTGTTTTTGAGCAGTATGAAAGGATTCTTTTATGTGCTCTTAACCAGTTTTGTTCTGTACCGACTTATACTTTCCTATAACAGCCGCTTAGAAGAAAGCGAGAAACAATACCGCAGTTATTTTGAAGCTAACCCCTCGCCCATGTGGATCTACAATAAGCGTACCCTTAATTTTACTACAGTTAATAACGCTGCCATAGCTAAATACGGTTATACGTTGGATGAATTTAAAAATCTGACCATGCTGGATATCCGGCCCAAAAACGATAGGGCCAAAGCACACGCTTATTTAAAAAAACTCCCCGGGGGGCATAATGATGCCGGCGTGTGGACGCATTGCAAAAAAGACGGCACAGAGATGCAGGTAAGGGTCACCTCGCATGTAATTACATCAGGTAAGGAAGATCATGTTATGGTAATGGCAACAGAGGTAATCGGTACTAAAAAACCATAAGCAAAATTGGAGGGTATAATAAGTAGCCAGTATAAAATTTATGTTAATATTAAAGTATTTTGCTGCTTATTTATTTGAAATTGTATCTTTGAAAAACGAAATGTTTTAAGTGTATTATCTACACTAAGTTATAAGAACCGAAATAATCGAAAAAAATGAGTTTAATAATTGATGTTCACGCCCGCCAGATACTTGACTCGCGCGGTAACCCTACTATCGAAGTAGATGTATTGACTGAAAATGGCTTTTTAGGCCGTGCCGCTGTACCGTCTGGTGCATCAACCGGTATCCATGAGGCTGTCGAACTGCGTGATAATGACAAAGCTGTTTATATGGGCAAAGGCGTTTTAAAAGCCGTTGCTAACGTTAATGATGTTATAGCCAAAGAATTACAGGGTGTTGACGTGTTTGACCAAAATAGTATCGATAAAATAATGATCGATCTTGATGGTACGCCAAACAAAGGTAAATTAGGCGCTAACGCTATATTAGGTGTTTCATTAGCTGCTGCTAAAGCTGCCGCTCAGGAAAGCCGCCAGCCTTTATACCGCTACATTGGTGGTGTAAACGCTAATACTTTACCCATCCCGATGATGAATATTGTTAACGGTGGTTCACACTCTGACGCGCCTATCGCGTTCCAGGAGTTTATGATCATGCCGGTTGGCGCTTCATCTTTCTCTGAAGCATTGCGTTGGGGAACTGAAGTATTCCATAACTTAAAGAAAATATTACATGACCGCGGTTTATCAACCGCAGTAGGCGACGAAGGTGGTTTTGCCCCAACTTTTGAAGGTACCGAAGATGGTGTTGAAACCATTTTAAAAGCTATTGAAAAAGCAGGCTACAAACCAGGTGTTGACATTTGTTTAGCATTTGATTGCGCTGCGTCTGAGTTTTACAAAGACGGTAAATACGACTACACTAAATTTGAAGGCGATAAAGGCGCTATCCGCACCAGCGAAGAGCAAGCCGAATATTTGGCTGAATTAACCCGCAAATATCCTGTTATCTCTATCGAAGACGGTATGGCCGAGGACGATTGGGCAGGCTGGAAGATTTTAACCGAGAAAATTGGCGATAAAGTACAATTAGTAGGTGATGATTTGTTTGTAACTAACGTTATCCGTTTACAACAAGGTATTGATAACGATACCGCTAACTCTATCCTGGTAAAAGTTAACCAGATAGGTTCATTAACAGAAACTATTAACGCGGTTAGTTTGGCACAAACCAATAGCTACACATCAGTAATGAGCCACCGTAGCGGCGAAACTGAAGATGCTACTATTGCCGACTTAGCAGTTGCTTTAAACTGCGGCCAGATCAAAACCGGTTCGGCTTCACGTTCAGACAGGATAGCTAAGTACAACCAGTTATTACGTATCGAAGAAGAATTAGGCGCTAACGCTAAATTTATCGGTAAGAACTTTAAGTATTACAAAAAATAAGCTTCGCCACGAATTTTTCGAATTAAAACGAATTTCACGAATTGAAAAGGCTCCGGGTTATCGGGGCCTTTTTTATGAATGATATTTTGTTACTGAGTCATTTTTAATAATTAATTCAGATATTGTAGCAATTAAACCTTGATGAATTCTATACAATCAAATTTGCAGTCGTTACTTGATAAAGTCGGAGTTCTTGATTTTAAATATCAAAAATCCCGACAACAAAATTCTTTTAACATCTTTACGCTATTAGCCAAAAAGTTTGACGAAGTTCATCTCCATTCAAAGTTTATTCATGAATTGCTAAACCCAAAAGGCAGTCACGGAGTGGGTACAGTTTTTTTAAAACTTTTTTTGGATCGATTAAAAGTTGATGACTTAGTTTTAGAAGAGGTTCAGGTATACAGGGAGTATAAAAATATTGATATTTTAATAAAGAATAAGAAACAAGCTGTTGTAATTGAAAATAAGTTGTATGCGATTGATCAACACAATCAATTGCAACGATACCACGAAGTTATAAAGAATGAAAATATTGACGATATTAAAATAATATATCTTTCCCTTGATGGCCGAGAGCCAGAGTTGCATAGCATCGGAAATTTGATAAATTTAACCGAATGGAATTCAATATTTAACATAATATCTTACAAGTTTGAAATTTCAGAATGGATAAAGGATTGTATTAAGGAAGTATACAATATGCCTGTTTTGAGAGAAACATTAATTCAATATAAATCACTTATTGACGAAATAGTAGGAAAGACAATGAATAGTGAAGAACAAGAAGAACTGATTGAGCTTTTAGCAGAAGGAGATAATATGATCCGAGCAAAAAAAATATCCGAAAATTGGATAACTGTTAAATGGAAAACTGAACTGCTTTTTTGGAGCGACTTAGATTTAATGATTCAAAACGAATATCATATTTCAAATCGCTGCAAGTATTCCAGTGAACGAATTAATGATATGATTAAGAAAAGTCGAAATAGGTCGCCTTGGTATGGTTTGATGTTTAAAATAAATGAATATAAGAAATGTGATGTTTGTTTGTTTATAGAAAGAGGTTGGGAAGATGTATATTATGGAATAACACTGATTAGAGGTGATGATAGAGAGGTAAATAAGGAAGCAATTTTTGATAATTTGGCATTAAAACTTGTAGACCTCAGTGAATGGGGACAAGAGATTTCTTGGATTGCCGGTAATTATTGCGAACCAAAAATTAATTTCGAATCATTTGCCAATGACACTACTTTAAAATTACTCAATTCAAAGGAAAGAAGTTTTTATTTAACCAACTTATGGGGCCAGGTAAAGAACTATGTGACGGCGGTCAACATTGTAATCAATGAAATGAAATCATAAAAATGAATGATATCCTACAATATCAAAATTATTATGCCTCGGTACATTTTAGTGCTGTTGATGAGGTTTTTTATGGAAAAATTTTAGGTGTAAACGATCTTGTTAGTTTTGAAGGTGCTTCTGTAAAAGAACTCAAAGTCGCTTTTGAAGAAGCAGTTGAAGATTACCTGGAAACCTGCGAAGCAATTGGAAAGATAGCCGAAAAAACATATAAAGGAACTTTTAACGTACGAGTGCTATCTGCACTACATAAAGAAGCGGCGTTATTTGCTGCGGCTCATAACATTACATTAAATGAGTTTGTTAAAAAGGCTCTCTCGTTTACACTTCGTCGAAAAGACGAGGTAGATAATTCGATGGATATTAGCTTTTAAATATAAGGCTCTGATTTATCAGGGCCTTTTTTGTTGCCAATCGTCATGCCGAATTTATTTCGCATCTCAAAAGAAAGGGGATAATTAGCTATCTTCAAATTATGAAAGGTTATATTTATATAGATGACGATTTAATAGGGAAGGCTTTTTTTAAAGTTATTGATGAAAGTATGGGCGCTGTAGGAGGAGAGTTAATTCCTTCGAGGTTATACGATAAATATAAAAGTCAATTACAAGGTCTTTATGAAAAACATGGTGTAGCAAATATGGAATCTCTCAATTTCAAGATCCTTTTAGACAATAAAAACACCTCGATCCTCAAGGTGGAATAGGTATTACAGATTCCCCCGAGTTTGAAGAGATATACGTGGACGCTTCCGGATTGGATATAAAGGGAATGATTTTTTAAGGAGAATTAACTTGCGCTGGTTTGTAACGAGCGCTTACAATGTTTTAGCATCTGTGATGCGAAAACGAGATACAATCTCAAAACCAGGTTAAACACTCGTTGCAAACGAGCGCAAGATGATTTACATTTTCCTTGTTTTAAGAGCCATCGGCTCGAAATATATTGTAGCAACGGGTTTCAACCCGTTGAATAATGGATAAATTTAATAAAAGTGCCATAGGCACGATGCATATTAATATGGACCGAACCTATGGCTCTTCTATCTTTTCTTTTAACAATTAACGGATTAAAATCCGTTTCTACAATATAAGTCAAGGCTACGCCTTTATTCAGCGGTTTTAAAAAGCATGTATCATGACAAGACCATCCCTGCCGATGTTAATATATTCTAATCAATTACGTTCCAAAACAACGCGCCAGGTAATTGCACTTAATACAGCCCCTAATATAGGTGCTACTATAAACAGCCATAATTGGGTTATGGCCTCGCCACCTACCAGTAGGGCAGGGCCAATACTTCTTGCCGGGTTAACAGAAACACCGGTAACAGGTATGCCCACAATATGGATCAGTACTAAACTCAAGCCGATAGCCAAACCCGCGAAACCGCCGTGGATATTCTTGGTAGAGGTTGATCCGAAAATAACCAGTAGGAAAATAAAGGTCAATACAGTTTCTGCAACGAAGCCGGATAACAGCGAATAATGTTGCGGGGATGAGTTGGCATACCCATCCTGTCCAAGTCCGTTAACAACAACATCATAGCCACTTTTACCAGATGCGATAACCAGGAGAATAGCGGCACCTGCTATGGCACCAAGAATTTGAGCTACTATATACCAGGCGGCTTCACTTGCTTTCATTCGTCCGGCCACTACCATACCAATAGATATGGCCGGGTTAATATGACAGCCCGAAATATGCCCGATGGCATAAGCCATAGCAATAACGGATAAGCCAAAGGCGAAAGATATACCTAATAAGCCCACACCGGTTGTACCATTAGCACCTGCAATTACTGCGCTACCGCAGCCCATTAGCACTAACACCATGGTGCCCAAAAATTCAGCCGAGAATTTAGAAAATGTACTTGTTTCCATAATTGAATTGGTTAAGGATTAATTACTTAAAGGTAGTAAGATTAAATAGCTATAAGTTGTAATTAATAATAATTGTACCTTAAATATTTTTATTGTAGCGCAGGAAAATCCTGACTAATTACCATACATAGCCAACTTCATAAATAAACCGTATCTTTGCGCAAATAATTTAATACCCGTTAGCTTTACGGTTTTGATCACCGACAAACTCTTCAGATCCGCTATGCAATCGCGTTAGCACATAATAAATAAGAAACAATACATGTCATTCGAAAATTTAAACTTGATTGAACCCATCCTAAGGTCTTTAAAAACCGAAGGATATACTACCCCCACACCCATACAAGAACAAGCCATACCTATAGTACTGCAACGCCGCGACCTTTTAGGCTGCGCGCAAACCGGTACCGGCAAAACAGCGGCTTTCTCTATACCTATTTTACAACTGCTTTATCAAGACAGGCTGCAACATAAAGAACAAAAAACAATAAAAGCGTTAATACTAACCCCAACGCGCGAACTGGCTATACAAATAAACGAGAGCCTTGCCGCTTACGGCCGCCATACCGGTTTAAAACACCTGGTTATTTATGGTGGCGTATCGCAAAACCCGCAGGTTGACGCTTTGCGCCGTGGTATAGATATTTTGGTGGCAACACCGGGGCGTTTACTCGACCTGATGAACCAGCGATTTGTACACCTCGACCACGTTAAAATGCTGGTGCTTGATGAAGCCGACCGTATGCTGGACATGGGTTTTGTGAACGATGTTAAAAAAGTAATTGCCAAAGTGCCTGCTAAAAGGCAAACGCTGTTCTTTTCGGCTACTATGCCTAAAGAGATCCAGCATTTGGCTGATACCATATTGACCAACCCTGAAAGGGTTGAAGTTACCCCGGTGTCATCAACTGCTGATACCATAGCGCAAGAGTTGTATTATGTAGAGAAGAACGATAAACGTTTGTTACTGCAACATATATTAAAAGACAAAGAAATTAAAACCGCGCTGGTTTTTACCCGTACCAAACATGGTGCCGATAAAGTGGTTAAGGACATGGTAAAAATTGGCATCACTGCCGAGGCTATCCACGGTAATAAATCGCAGAATGCGCGCCAACGTGCTTTAACTAATTTTAAGAACCGTACCACAAGGGTTTTAATAGCTACGGATATCGCAGCACGCGGTATTGATATTGACGAATTGACCCACGTAATTAATTACGAGATCCCTAATATCCCCGAAACGTATGTACACCGCATTGGCCGTACAGGCAGGGCAGGAGCAAGCGGTATAGCTTTAACTTTTTGTGATGCCGAGGAGATCGAATTTTTAAGAGATATTCAGAAATTAATAGGTAAACAATTGCCTGTTAATGACGCACACCCTTACGTAATGAGTCCGCAAAGCATAGTGGCTAACCACGCCAAAAGCCAGGACAAACCAAAAGGCAAAGGCGGCGGCCAACAAAGAAGCCGTGGTTTTGGCCGGTCTGACAGGCCCAAACGCCCGGGTGGCGGCGGTAAACCAGAAGGCAGCCTAAGTGGCGGCAGGTCGGGCGGCAGTCGCCGCAGAGATTAGTTGATGAAGATTGAAGATTAGTTATTAAAGATTAGTTTGATCAACCAATCTTTAATCTTTAATAACCAATCTTTAACTTTGTTAACAAGTTAATAAGCATATTTGCACCGGGTAAACATTTTAACTATTTTTAAATAAAATTACTGCACACTCGATTATGCAACGGTTAATAGATCTTTTAAGAAATAAATTTTTCCTGGTTGCGGTAGCATTCGCAGTTTGGATGATATTTTTTGATAAGAACGACCTGTTGTCGCAGTACCAGTATCGCCAGGAAGTTAATAAACTGAAAGAGGAGCGCGATTTTTACAAGACCCAAAACGTTAAAGTAGAAAAAGACCTGGACGAGTTGACCTCTGACCCCAAAAAACTCGAAAAATTTGCCCGCGAAAAATATCTCATGCGTAAAGACAATGAGGATGTTTTTGTGATTGTAAAAGAGAAAAAGGATTAATAATATACCCCACTGTTATTTATTTTACGTCATTGCGAGGAACGAAGCAATCTCTACGTAGGATATTCAATAAGATAAATCTCATTTGGCAATTGCCAACACGAACTTTTATGCACATTGATTAGCGTGTGCAGAGATTGCTTCGTTCCTCGCAATGACGATAATATTAATTTTTCTACATTTGAAGCATGAGCATCAGGGTTGAAGGTTTAACCAAAATTTATGGCGAACAAAAAGCGGTCGACGGTATTAGTTTTAGTGCCGAACCCGGCGTATTGGGCTTTTTAGGCCCAAACGGCGCGGGTAAATCAACCACCATGAAGATCCTGACCGGCTTTATCCCCCAAACCAGCGGCAAGGCATCAGTTTGCGGCTTTGATGTAAATACACATCCAATAGAAGTTAAACGTAATATTGGCTACCTGCCAGAAAGTAACGCGTTGTATACAGATATGTATGTAAAGGAGTCGTTAAGCTTTATAGCTGGTATTCATGGCATACACGAACCTGAAAAACGCATTGCCGATATTATTGAACAGACCGGCCTGGGCCCTGAGCAGCATAAAAAAATAGGGCAGCTATCCAAGGGTTACCGCCAGCGTGTGGGCCTGGCGCAAGCCATTTTGCATGATCCGCAGGTATTGATCCTGGACGAACCCACATCAGGCCTTGACCCTAACCAGTTAATCGGTATCCGCCGGTTAATAATTGATCTGGGTAAAACAAAAACTATCATTTTATCTACACATATCATGCAGGAAGTGGAAGCTGTATGCAACCACGTTATCATCATCAACAAAGGAAAAATTGTAACAAATGACACCCTTGAAAATCTAAAAGGTGCAAATGCTAAAAACACGTTAGAAGAGATATTTATCACACTAACTAATAAATAGTATGATTTGAATAATGTTTTTTACATTTGTTTAAACAATTCACAATTTTATTAAACCTTTAAATCCAATTTTTATGAAAAGAATTCTATTGACATTAGCCGTGTTAGGTGCGGCAGTGTGTAGCAGTTTTGCTCAATCAAAATCAGACGGTGGTGGGAAATTTAGTGTGGGTGTAGAGGCCGGTATCCCGGTTGGCGATGTTTCAAATGCTTATAATTTTGTTATTGGTGGCTCATTAAAATATGCGCAACCAATTGCAAGCGACGTAGCATTTACAATTTCGGCTGGTTACAGCTCATTTATGGGTAAAACAGTTGCTGGCTTCAAAGTGCCTTCTGCCGGTTTTGTTCCTGTTAAAGCAGGTATTAAGTACAATTTTGCAGAAGCATTTTATGGAGAGGCACAATTAGGTGCTGCATTTGCTACACAAAGTGGTGGCGGTACAGCTTTTGCTTATTCGCCGGGTATTGGTTACAACTTTGGCGGTGGTGTTGATTTGGGCGTTCGTTACGAAGGCTGGTCGCATAATGGCACAGTTAGCCAAATTGCCGCGCGTTTAGCGTACAGTTTCTAAAATTTTATTAATTTTTATAAAAAAAGGTTTCGGATTTATCCGAAACCTTTTTTGTTGCATTATAATTTCAATTTTATAGATTTACTGCAACTAATTAAGCCCCTTTTACAATATGAAAAAACTTTTATTTGTGTTCCTGCTGGTAGCAGGTGCAACGCTTAGCAGCTTTGCTCAAAAATCAGATCCCGGTAAGTTTAGCATTGGTATTGAAGGCGGATTGCCTGTGGGTGACGCCAGCAATATATCCTCATTTACCATTGGTGGTTCATTAAAGTACGAGAAACCTATTGCGCAAAAATTGGCGGCAACAGTTTCGGCCGGTTATATCTACTTTCCTTACAAAACCGATGTTCAGCTTGATATTGCTTATTTAAATCCAAGTAATCGTGGCGAGAGTTTTGTGCCCCTAAAAGCGGGCCTTAAATATTGGATCTGCAGCAGCTTTTATGCCGAGGGCCAGGTTGGTGCCGCTATTTCTGTAAATGGAGATGGCACCTCTTTTGCCTACTCGCCCGGTGTTGGAATTAAAGTAAGCGACAATGCCGATATAGGTGTTAGGTATGAAGGATGGACACACAACGGCAGCACACTTAGCCAGGTAGCTTTACGAATAGCTTATAGTTTCTAATTAACTTATACAAGGCTCTCCATTAACAGAGGGCCTTTATTATTAAAACCTGTTTCATGAAAAAACTAACTTTTCTTTTTAAATGCTCCTGCATTTTACTGCTAAGCGGTAACATGGCATTTGGCCAAGTTAAGCTGCCTGCCATATTTGGCGATAACATGGTATTGCAACGCGGTATGCATGTGCCCGTATATGGCTGGGCCCAGCCCGGCGAAAAGATAGCAGTGAATTTTATGGGCGGCACCTTTAATACAATTACAGGAGCTGATGGTAAATGGATAATAAAATTAGGCAAATACAAAGCAGGCGGCCCTTATGAAATGACTATTAAAGGTAGCGCCACTACCTTAAACTATAAAAACATTTTAATTGGCGATGTATGGCTGGCATCGGGCCAATCCAACATGGAGTTTGGTATTCAGACAGAAAAACATGTTGCCGAAACTATATCGAAAGCTACCGATGGTATGATCCACCTTTTTTATGTACCTATGGCTTTATCCTTACAGCCTTTGTATGATATTGTCCCGCAATCTGCAGATTCGCCAAATGGTAAATGGGTAGTTTGCTCGCCTGATGTATTGGCAAATCCTAAGTTTGCATGGCATGGATTTTCGGCTGTAGGGTTATATTTTGCAGAGCAGATCCGTAAATCCGTTGGTGTGCCGATAGGAATGATAGGCAGCTATCGCGGAGGTACACCGGCGCAGGCATGGATAAGTGCTGAAGGCTTAAAAGAAAGCCCGGCATTTACCAAATACGTAAATACGCACCAGAAACTGGTTGATAATTATGATAATGCCGTAGCAACCTACCCGCAACGCCAGGCGCTTTATCGCGACAGCTTAAAAACATGGAATACAGAAGTAGGCCTCGCTTATAACGAGGCTATCAAAAAATGGAATGCTGATGTTTTGCTGGCTAAAGCAAGCGGCAAGCTTTTTCCGCCACAACCAAAACCCTCGCGCCCGGCACCAAAAGTGCCTGCTGACCCTTTGGGTGGCTATAATGCACCAACTGTATGTTATAATGGGGTAATAACTCCTTTGGTAGGTTATGGCATAAAGGGTGTAATATGGTACCAGGGCGAAAGTAATGGTGATGGATTGGTGGATGCAGTCGAATACAAAGACCTTTTCCCGCGGATGATAAGCGACTGGCGCGCAAACTGGGGGCAGGGCGATTTTCCGTTCCTGTTTATGCAATTGCCTAACTTTAGGGGAGCGGCCATAACGCCGTCAGAAGGTAACTGGCCCTGGGTGCGCGAAGGCCAGGAAAAAACACTGGCTCTTAAAAATACAGGCATGGCTGCCATTATAGATGTTGGTGAGATCAATGATGTTCATCCAACAAACAAACTGATACCTGGCAACAGGCTGGCATTAGTTGCCCGTCACAATGTATATGGCGAAAGGATAGTGGCGTCTGGCCCCGTATATAAATCAATGAAGATTGATGGCAACCAGATCATTATCAGCTTTAATGAAGTAAATAAAGGACTGGTAGCTGCCGGTTTGGTGGGCGACGACGTTGTTAATACAGATAGCCAGGAGTTAAAAGGCTTCGGCATAGCCGGGACTGGTCATAAATTTGTTTGGGCGAAAGCTGTTATTAAAGGAAATACGGTTATAATTAGTGCCGATGGTATTGAAAAGCCCGAAGCCGTAAGGTACAACTGGGCAGATAACCCACCGGGAAATTTGTACAATAAAGATGGTTTACCGGCAAGGCCTTTCCGTACAGACGATTGGTCGGCGTTTAACAAACCATAGCTTGATGTAGCGCGTTATTGAGTTTATTTCTAATTGGTTATTTTCATAATATGCAGATATTCTTGCTATTGTAAAGTTGTTCTGTATATTTGATCAGACCAATTACCAATTAAACCTCACATGAAAAAAAAATTACTAGCCTGTACGGTAGTACTTCTCACTGTATTTTTTAATTCCGCAAAAGCACAATCAGATTCCACTAAAACAGATAGCGTCAAACGAGGTAAACCGCGGACACCGGTTATGTTAATAGACACTGATAATTATGACTTGGGCCGAATGTCAATGCAAAAGAAGTTTACCCAGGCGATAACTATCAAGGCATCGGCGTTAGAGAAACTACCTTTTAGCAGTATTAATGAGGTTATAAGCGTCTATTTTAACGGAATTTATGCTGACGATAAAACGTTTGTTTACGTTGTAGACGGTAATTTAAATAGAGATGTTAATGCCTATAGTATTTATGATATCGACGAGTTAACTATCATACAAAATGCTGCTGCCACATTAAATGGATTGTTGCCCAACCAAGTCTTGATACTGGTTAAAACAAAAAAGAATTTGGCTGGCAAGTCTGGCGTATCAATAAACGGACAAACCAACATGGTAAGGCTTTACCAAACGCAAGCCGGCATCCAGGATGAGCCCGGCAAAGCAAATGGATTTGCCGGTGCTTCATCTACCAGTTATTATCATCAGTATTATGTATCTGGTTATGTCAACAAAAAAAATATAAATATGGGGCTCTCAGCCAGTATTCAGCATAATGTTTTTCCGGCATTTTGGAATAAAAAGCTTTATGATGTTTTTGATGCTTATAACACCAACCGTTTCCGTTTTAATGCTTATGCGGATATAAAAATGGGTAAATACAATATACTTAGCCTAAATGGTGGTTATGTTCCGCAACGCGATAGAGAATATTTTGAACTATTGCCCACATTTGGCGGCGGCGAGCGTAAAAAATACATAAGTCAAAACCTATGGTATAGTAATATTACTTTAAAAAGTAATATTCTTAACGGGCTTACCAATAAATTAAGCGCAGGCTTTCAGCGCAGGCAGACAGACGGGCAAATAGTCCCGGTTGATAGCGTTTCGGCTATAAATAGCTACCTGGCAAAAGATGAACTTTCTTATCGGTTACATTTAGGTGATTTTGACATTAACGCCGCTGTGAATGCTACTTACCGGCAAGCAAAAGATACTGCTACCAGAATTTTTTACTTTGGATCTCCCGCTCATTTTATAGCAAAGCAAAAAATAATGGTGGTAACGCCCTCATTAACGGTTAACTATGCAGATATGGTGATGCTGCAAGGCGGCGTGCAAAAAATAACTTATACCAACGCGCCGGTAATTGCAGGTTATGATATGCCAAAAATATTGCCATTTGGTTCTGCAAGTGTAAATGTGTTGCGGCCGTTTAGTGTAGCTGATACTGATATGAGGCTGGTGGTGTTCGGATCGTTTGCGCGTACTATGAGCTACGCCAGTGATGAATATGGTACGCTGGCCAGCCGTACTAATTACACCGGTAGTTCTTTAGGCAATTCAACTTTTAATGGAGTAACAATTAACCCCTATCAAACTTATGATCAGTTGCAAGGTGGCTTAACCTACTCGGTATTTAAAAATGCCCTTACGCTTAGTTATAACTTTAGCATTCAAAAATTTGTTACACGCGCAAATATATCGGGCGGCATTCCTCCTTATACAGATACGTCGAGAACTACCAATGCTCATATAAATGTGCACCGCGTGGGGATAAATTTTGTGTTGCCAACGCAGGGCAACTTTAAATGGTCGTCCTACTTAAACGGCGCGATGTTTATCAAAAAAACACCGTCTTTTGATAATTTGGAGTCAGAGATTTTACGCCTGTATTACCCGGGTAAAAATTTAATTACCGGTGGTTTTGTTAATCAGTTTGCTTATAAAAGCTTGTTTGCGGGGGTAGATGTAATTTATGCTTATAATAAAGAGCTACGACATCTTTTTATACCGAATGGCAGTGTTTATTACCCTCAAAGTGTTGAAAAAATCAGTACACTAAAAGTGCAGAACATATATATTGGCTACACGATGTCTGTTAATATGATGGCGATTAAATCATTAGAGGTTTATGCAAACGGCCGTAATGTGTTTGAAAAAGGGCAGCAGGTATCAATAAATAAATATTTTGCCGGCGACAGCAGATACTTCGGCGCAGGGTTTAAGTTAGGATTGTAAGATATTCTTTACAGGTGTTTTTGAAAATAAATAAGCGATTTTAGCATAAAATGATGTTAATTTAGCAAAATTATTCTGCATCGGCTTTATAGCATGGTGTCAGTATCATTAAACCACAATACAAGAAACAAACATTCAAACTTTTACATTCATGAGAAAAAATCTGCTACTTGGATTCGTAGTATGCTTATCGGGGCTACAACTTACGTTTGCCCAGGAAAGAAAAGCACCATCTTATCCGCTAATTACGCATAATACATATTTCAGCGTTTGGTCCAATTCAAATAAACTGACCGAATCGACCACCACACATTGGACAGGTGCAGACCAATCATTGATAGGTGTAATTAACGTTGATGGTACAGATTACCGCTTTTTAGGTAAAGAGCCTGAAAATTTCAGAACCATCCTGGCGACATCAGACGAGAAACCATATGCGGTAAAATATACGGAGACCAAGCCAGAAGGCGACTGGACGGCCGCGCAATATGCTGCCACTGGTTGGAAAGACGGCATGGCACCAATTGGCGATGGCCGTGAAAATAAGATCAGATGGCGGTCGCATGATATCTGGGTGAGAAGAGTTTTCAATATCAGCCAAACTGATGATATCAATAAGCTATTGTTAAAACTATCATGGGACGATGACATAGAAGTAACCTTAAACGGCGAAAAAGTATTTGATAAAGTAGGCGTAAGCAAAGGTTATGAAATGGTGCCGCTTGAAAAAAGCAAGCTTAAAATAGGCGAGAATGTTTTGGCCATGCACGTAATAAACACCGGCGGCGGTACACGTGCCGATATGGGTTTTGTTGATAAAGAAAAACCGGCAATAGCTAAAGAACTGGAAGTTGCCGATCAAAAAAATGTAAGCATCAACGCTACGCAAACTATCTACAGCTTTAAATGCGGTAAGGTTGATATGGATGTAACTTTTACTTCGCCATTATTATTGGCTGATCTGAATTTGCTATCAAGACCTGTATCATACATTACCTACAAAGTAAAAGCTAACGATGGTAAGACACATAGCGTTAAGGTGTTCTTTAGCGCCTCTACAGACTTGGCAGTTAACAAACCAACTCAGGCTGTTACCGCGTCTAAATATAGTACAGCTGGTTTATCGATATTAAAAGCCGGAACAGATGAGCAGCCTATCCTGCAAAAAAATGGTGACGATGTACGTATTGATTGGGGTTACGTATATGTAGCTGCTCCAAAAGCTTTAGGAGTTACGCAATTTATTACGACTGGCAGGGGTTCTGTTGATGCTTTCCGTAAAGGCAGCACCGCAACTACCGATACTAAAGGCACCCGTTTAGCCCTTAACACCATAATTCCGTTTGGTAAAGTTGGCCCCGTAGCAGTATCTAAATTTATAGAGGTTGGGTATGATGATATCTACTCGATGCAATACTTTAAAGAAAACTTAAGGCCATGGTGGAACACATCTGGTAAAGAAACTATAGAAGGACAGCTTACCAAAGCAGCTACCGAGTATCCTGTGGTATTGCAAAAATGTGCCGCGTTTAACAAAAGCATGTATGCCAGCGCTTTAAAATCAGGCGGTAAAAATTATGCCGATCTATGTGTATTGGCTTATCGTCAAAGTATAGCCGCGCATATATTAGTTAAAAGCCCGCAAGGCGAGATCCTTTGGTTCTCGAAAGAAAACTTTAGCGGTGGTTTTGTTAATACGGTTGACGTAACTTATCCATCAGCACCATTATACCTGATCTACAATCCAAAATTAATGGAAGGTATGTTAAACGGGATCTTCTACTTTAGTGAAAGCGGTAAATTTAAACATGATTTTGCCGCGCACGATCTGGGAAGCTACCCACACGCTAACGGCCAGACTTATGGCGAAGGCATGCCTGTAGAGGAATCTGGTAACATGACCATCCTTACCGCTGCTATTTGCAAAGCAGAAGGTAGCCCGGCATATGCCAAAAAACACTGGAGTACTTTAACTACCTGGGTAAACTATTTAGTTAAAGAAGGTTTTGACCCGGCTAATCAATTGTGTACAGACGACTTTGCCGGTCACCTGGCACGCAACGCCAACTTATCTGTAAAAGCTATTGTAGGTATTGGTTGCTACGCGCAATTGGCAGAAGCATTAGGCGATAAAGCAACTGCTACCAAATATCATGCTATAGCGAAGGAAATGGTAGGCCGTTGGATGAAGTTAGCCGGTGATAAAGATCACTACACCCTAACTTTTGAAAACCCGGGTACATGGAGCCAGAAATACAATTTGGTTTGGGATAAAGTGTTAGGACTTGATCTGTTCCCGCAATCTGTTTATGATACCGAGACTAAATACTATATCAGCAAATTAAACGAGTTTGGTTTACCTTTAGATAGCCGTAAAACTTATACCAAATCTGACTGGATATTATGGACCGCTACTTTTGCACCAACCCGTAAAGAGTTTGACGCTTTGGTTGACCCGGTATATAAATTTGCTTTAGAAACCCCAAGCCGCGTACCACTTAGCGACTGGCATGAAACTACTAATGGTAAACAAGTAGGTTTCCAGGCGCGCAGCGTTATTGGTGGTTACTATATGAAGATGTTGTCTGATAAACTGCAGGCTAAGAAATAAGTTTTTTGATAATTTGTTCGCTAAAGAAAAGATTATCTGTATATTGGGGAATAAAATATAGATAACGGGAATTTTTTTATATGTATTCAAAATTATTAGATAAATCCTCTTTTAAATTCACTTATAATACAATTATATATATAATAATTTCACTTGGTGTTTTTTTTAGATTATATCATTTTTTAAACAACAGGTCATTATGGGTTGATGAGATTTTTTTGTCGTCAGGTTTAATTCATCATACTTTTAAGGAGATATTTACACAACCATTAGCTTATTTCCAAAAAGCCCCGCCAGGTTACCTTTTATTTGCACGTTTAGGGATAGCTTTTTTAGGCCAAAACGAAATGGGATTGCGTATATATTCGTTAATATGCGGAATTGTGGCATTGTTTGCTTTTTTGCCAATGGTTAGGTACTTTTTAAAACCAGGCAGTCAAGTATTGGCAATAGCTATACTTTCATTTAGCCCCTGGATAATTTATCATAGCGTAGAAGCTAAACCCTATATCTCAGAATTACTCGCCTCTATTATTGTAATATTATGGTATATTAAATATCATAATACAAATAGCTTAACTAGATATTTTATATGGGGCATAAGCGGCGTAATAATTGTTTGGTTTTGTTATTCAGTTATATTTGTTCTTGCCGCAACCGGGATTACTGCTGCAGTTTTATATATGAAAAAAAGGAATTGGCGCGGCGTATTACTGCTTGCCATTCCGGCTGCAATGTGGGTGGTGAGTTTTATAATCAGCTATCTAATGTATGCCAAAGAGGGTTCTGAACATGACTGGTTAATTATTTTTTGGGAAAAAAACGGAGGATATATTCCGACGCAGTTTTTGCCAGCCATAGAATGGATATTCCATCGTATGTTTTCTGTGTTTGATTATCCGCTGGGGTTAAGCTGGACCAATAATTGGAGCGTACATAGTAAAATGCAACTAATGTTAATAAGAATGGCATTTCTGCCAATACCATTTTTTTTAATTGGTATATATTTTTTTTTCAAACAAAGCAAGGCGAATTTTCTGCTTTTAGGAAGCCTGTTTTTAATAGTTATTACCGCATCTGCACTTAAGCTTTATCCGATAAGCATTAGGTTGATGACGTATCTTGCTCCGTTTTGCATTTTATTAATTGCAGGTGGTTTCGAATATCTTCTTAAATTAAAATTAGCGGTTAAAATTAGCGCGGTTGTTTTATCAATTCTGATACTTATAGGCCCGATAAAGAATTCATTTAGCCAGGTAATTAATCCCGGTTTTTTCGGTGAAGATAAAAAGGCTCATCAGCGGGAAGCACTATTCTATATTAATAATAATTATCAGCCCGGAGATGTAGTGTATGTGTACAGAAATGATGTTCCCGGATATACACTATATAAAAAAATGTATAATTTGAAATTTGAAGGTATCATCGGTAATGATTATCGAACACGTTCTACAAGTTTTAATAATTATTTATTTAACCTAAGTAAAGATTTTTCTTCATTTAAAGGTAAAAAGCGTGTTTGGATAATTAACAATGGATGGATGGATCAGATTCCAGGCGATTCTTACGATCAACCTGACTGGTATTATATCAATCATCAAAATATCCCCAGGTTTGAATCATGGTTGGAATCAATAGCAATTCTAAAAGCCAGATATAATCCGGGTAAAAATGAACCGGATGATATGCATGTAAGATTAATGGATTTTTCAAAATACCATTAAATGTTTCATGCCAATATTTACAATGTATTAACAGATAAAACCCACTTTAAAATATATGAACATAACAAAACTATCTATAGTTATTCCGGCATATAATGAAGGTAATACAATACATTTAATATTAGATAAGATAAAAACAGTAAGCTTAGTTGACAGTATTGAAAAAGAAATAATTATTGTAAATGATTGTTCGACAGACCATACTGAAGACGCTATTTTATCTTATAAACAAGCTAATGATACTTTAAATATTCAGTATTTTAAACACGAAGTAAATAAAGGCAAGGGGGCTGCATTACACACCGGGATTTCAAAAGCAACCGGCGAATACCTTGTTATACAAGATGCGGATTTGGAATATGATCCTGAAGAATATAATGATTTACTAAAACCAATTGTACGTGGATTTGCGGATGTTGTATTTGGTTCGAGATTTATGGGCAGTAATCCACATAGGATACTGTTTTTTTGGCACACCATTGGTAACCGCTGGTTAACTTTTGCATCCAATATGTTTTCAAATCTAAACCTTACAGATATGGAGACCTGTTATAAACTGTTTAATACTAATCTGATACAATCTATTCAATTAAATGAAAAGCGTTTTGGGTTTGAACCAGAGGTTACGCAGAAAATAGCACGTGTGCCCAAGATCAGGATATACGAAGTGGGGATTTCATATTATGGTAGAACTTATGAAGAAGGTAAGAAAATAGGTTGGAAAGACGGTGTAAGGGCCTTGTATTGTATTTTAAAGTACGGCTTATTTAAAAGTAATTAAACTGTCTGCAAATAATTAAAATAAATAACGTGAGTTCGGGTTAAGCGGCCAAAAGTAATTGGTTGTCGTTAGTTTCAAAAACGATATTTAAGGAAGGTTTTTTAGGGAAGAAATGATAAGCGCAAAGTGCACCCATCGTGTTCATCAGGAAGTTGCCAACAGAGCGGTGCCTGGTATGCTGTAGTTTGCAAATATTTTTGAGCTCATCGTTCACACATTCGATTATCGCTCTTTTCCTAAGCATGATCTTGTCGGCCTGGGAGATATTAAAGTCCTTCATATTCTTGCGTGGTTTTGTGATCATCTGAATGCCGTTTCCCCAAAGTAATTCAGCCAGTGCTTTGGAAATGTAACCCTTATCGCCCAATAATTTGCCGAATATTTGCTCAGGCATCGAGGTCATCAGTTTTACATTTCTGTCGTCAACATTGCCTTTTGTAAGGTAAAAAGACAGTATTTCACCTTTGTCGTTAATGATCAGGTGTAGTTTGAATCCATAAAACCAACCAAGCGAACATTGACCCCGCTGGGCTACTCATCAAATACTTTATGGTTATTGATGCGCCGGTTGTGGCACGCTTTAATATGCGTTGAATCTATAAAATTGATGCCTCGGGATTCCCCAAGACAATCCCGTTTAAGAAACAACATCATCGGAACAGCTACCCTTTGCAGTAATTCTACAAAACGGTTATAAGACACCAGGCCTGGAAAAAATCCTTATAATGAAAGCAGATATACCCCAAATAAAAGAGCTTCAGATTAGTGAAATGGCCACTGTGAAAAGCAATCAAAATAGTGATAATCTCACTATCTGCCAGAGATGTTTTTCTGTCCCGGACCTTGTAATTACCTGCATCAAGCTAGTGTTTAACTATCTCTGCTTCAAATTCTTTGCAGAAATCATCAACTTTAACGAAAATTTCGATAATTTTATCAAGAGTAAGCATAGATTGTTGTTTTTTAAATTCGACACTTAAATATAACAAAATATTCTTACTTGTTGATATACAGATGATTGTATATTTAAATCCTGCTCGAATCTCTTAAATAATTATCCCGAACTCACGTTAAATTAAGCCAGCTTATTATTTAGTTTAGTTTAACTTTTCTACAAAAACAGGAGTTTCTGTAACATTAATTTTTAATTTCCCACTTTTAACAGTTACATTTTCTGTCAACATTTTATCACTTCCTGCAACCAAATAATTAATTTTTGCTGATCTGCTGCCCGGTAAACTTAACTCATAGGTTGCTTTACTGTTTTTATCTTCGGGGATAAAAACAATATACATTTTTTTATTACTCAATGCATACACATCAACTATGGGGTTACGGTTAATGGTTTGTTCATAATGATATTTGCCTATCAGATCTTTTGTTTGTAAAAAATAATCAGTCACAGGCCGTTTATGATAACCATCGATAAAGCCCGATGTTGCAAATCTGCCGGGTTGGTTTGATGCAGCATCATCCAACATGTAGTAAAATGAGGCTTTTAAGCCATGTCTGGCGTACAACAATGACGATCTTAACATCCAATCGGCTTGCGTAATAAGTGCTGTCTTGTCGCCTATTTGGGGCGCACGCTGGATGCTGCCGCTGTTGATATCATAACCAGACTCTGTGATCCACACCGGTATATTGTTTGCATATTTTTTTGACATGGCAACAAAGTCTTCCGCCTGTTTAGCTGCGGGCGATAATTCCGGTGCAGAACCAGTAGTAGCGTTGTCTTTGCCAAATGAAGCATTGTTGTTATAAAAATGATAGTTTATAACGTCAAAACATAAGTTTACAGAACCATCAGCCTTTACGCCTCTGTGTTTACGGCACCATTCTATCATCCCTATAACATACTCAGGGCCAGACATCCCCAAGCCCGACATGACAACCTGCATAGTTGGATCGGCAGTTTTTATGCCCACACCTTTACCCAACCGTCCCTTATCACCATCATAAAATGCTGATAGGTTTGCGGCATATTCTTCAGGGCTTTGGTGTGCTTTGGGGCCTTTCCAGGTTCTGTCCACCTCATTATTGCACTCTATATATTGTACATACCCTAAGCCAACAATAGGTTTATTATTAATAGTATTCAGCTGATGCCTGTCAAAAAATATTAATGACGTATCAATATTTTTATTGGAGCCATATCTTGCCGTGAATTGAAAACCTGCTTTTGCCTGGTCTATATATGAAGCAGGATCAGATCGGTTCAACCCGTATGGTGCTGCTACATTTTCATTATCCCGTTCAGTTTTGGGATAGGTTTCTATCATCCATGTAGGGATAGTTTTTAAACATGCCAAAATCGAAATGTTATTTTTTGAACATGCCTCATAAACTGCATCATAATTAAAACTGCCGGATTGGGTAGGATTAAAATAATATTGACCTTTTTTTGTTTCAATACGTTCCCAATCCATATAATGCCTGAAGCCTCCAAATGATTTCATGTTTTTAAGTTTCTTGTTGTCGATATTCCTATTTGAATTGTCAAGAAAGTCCCACTCAAAAGCGTTTACTCCTAAAAAATTTGAGAATTTTGAATCGTTTTTTTGCAGGATATTTAATTTTATTACCTCGTGCTCTTGTATTAAATTAACGCAATTAGGCGATATGAAAACAAACGACAATGATAGCAGAACAATAGCTTGGTAAGGTAATTTCATGTAGTTGTTGATCAACGAATTTATTAATAGAAGTGTTTTAACAGAGAATAATCATTAAGAAATAATTGGTATTATTGCGATAAAAATAATAAGGCATATTTAAAAAGCGCTCACTGATTAAATATAGCAATAACTATCAAGTATGAAAAAAAAAATTGGTTATGGGTTGATCTGTGTTGCAGGGGTCTTACTTGGAATTATAGCTGACAGGAATAAGCAGTATCTTATAAACGGTCAATATATCAGGGATCACTGGCATTTTAGGGACAAAATTGCTAACCAGGCAAAAATAATTAATGCTAATAAAACTATAATTTTTTTGGCATTCGGTCAATCAAATTCATCTAATTATGGCGAAGGTAGTTATACCTGTAAAAACAAAGAGATCTATAATTATTACAAAGGCGATTTGTTTTTAGCTAAAGAACCTTTGTTAGGTGCCGATGGAGGTGCATGTAGTGTTTGGACAAGAGTAGCCGATATGTTAATTGATAGTGGGTTATATAAAAAAGTAGTTATTGTACCACGTGGTATAGGACAAACGCCTGTTAAGTGTTGGTCGGATGGGCCATGTAAAGTATTTCTGGAAGAAACCCTGGATGGCCTGAAAAAAGACAATGTTAAATTGACTCACATTTTCTGGGATCAGGGCGAAACTGACAATGTAGATGGTACAACCAAAGAACAATATAAAGCCCGGCTTGAAAAAGTTATAAAAATTTTTAGAGACAGGGGTATTGATGCTCCATTCTTCACAACTATAACCAGTTATTGTTCATTTAATAATGATAATTATATGGGTATTGACACTGGTATAACTAATGCTCAAAATGAAGTTATAGCACAGATAAAAAATGTTAAGCGGGGCCCTAATACAGATTCAATAAATTTGGCATATTACAGGTATGACTATCTTCATTTTTCAGAAAAGGGATTAAATAAATTGGCATATGAATGGTTTAAAAAGATCAAAGATCAAAAAGATTAATAATTTATTTAACCAATGCTTAATTACTCGTACTATCGTAGGTAGACAATATATTTATTTGTTTAAATAAATTCGATTAGTAATGTCAATTTCTTTAGCTTTGTAGTAAGAAAATTATCTTTTTTATTATAATATTGCAAATGTTAAGTTGTTTTTATAGATTTCTTTTCAATGATTCTCCACACACATTAATTAACTTATTAAAATGAAAAAAACGCTATCTATTATTTTTTTATTAGTGCTCTCCTCAAGTGTTAAAAGTTTTGCTCAACAATTGTTTTTAACAAATTTAAATGATGATCTTTTAACTAAATATATTCAATCTGCTAAAGAGAATTATGCAAAAAGAAAAATAAGTGATAAAAGGGTAGATTTGGCTAATACTGCCAAACCATTGGCTTTTCTACCATATCTTGATATGGTTAATGCTTCTTATTTTTATCGGCCTAACAGTAGTCCTGTAATAACTACTCCCGGCACTGTAAATGCAAATCCTTATTCAGTAAATGGTATTCAATTTGGCATTAGTGCAAGTTTAGGGCAAATTATTTCAAGGCCTTTTTTAATGAAACAGGCTAAAATTAATGCTGATATTGCAAAATTAGAATTAGAAGATTTTGATAAGTCTTTAGAGTTGGAAGTTAAATCCAGATATTATGATTATATACAAAATTTAGCTCAACTTAAATTAAATACCGACAATTTGCAAAAAACCCAAATTGCAGCAGATGCAATAAGAGCTAAATTTGAAAAAGGAGATATCTTACTGGATGTGTATGATCAATCTCTGACTGCATTGTCTGCTTCAAAAAGCATTCAGTTATCTACCGAGATCAGTTTTTTAAAAGCAAAAGATATTTTGGAAAATCTTATTGGCAAAAAACTTTCAGAAATTAAATAAATAGGAAACATAATACGTAAAAATGGATATTAAGTCATTTTTAAAGCTGGTAAACAAATATAAATGGTTATTAATTCTTGTCCCGGTAATTTCGATAGTGATTACCTATTTCTTGGTTCAGAACTTACCTAAACAATACAAATCAAATGTTGAGATATCAACTGGTTTATTAGATCCCACCAAAAAAGTAATTACGGATGAAAATGTAGACTTTTTTAAGGTAAACCAGCAGTTTAATGGGATTATGGAAAAGATGAAGACGAAAAAGATCCTCAACATACTTTCCTACAGGCTTATATTGCACGACCTTCAAAATCCACATGAAAGATTTAAAAAGTACAGCGAACAGCTCGATTCTTTAAATATTGGCCAAAGGAAAGAACTTATCAACATTTATCAGAAAAGGCTTGATAATAAATCTGTTTTAACATTACTTGATGATTCTGCCAAATACAAAGTGTTTTCTTTGATAGAGTCTATGGGCTATGGTGAAGAATCACTTAAAAAGCAAATTGACATTTCACACACAGAAAATAGCGATCTAATTAAAATTGAATATATTTCTGAAAATCCTTATCTATCTGTATTTGTAGTAAATACTTTAGCCAAAGTAGGTATTGCAAATTACACAGATGTTGTTAATATCAATGAAAATAACTCTAATGAGTTGCTTGACTCAATTGTATTGAGGAAAAAAGCGGTTATGGATGGTAAAAATGCCGCCATATCGTCTTTCAAAATGTCAAATGGAGTAGTTGACCCATCAGAACAAGCTTCATCTATTAATGGGTCAATAACCAAATATGAAACTCAGAGAAGTGATTTTTTAACGCAAATAGATCAGGATCAGGCTGCGTTGGATGAGGTTACCAATAAACTTAGAGCTCTTAATGGAGATAATCCTGGCAGCGCGCGAGGGGATAACAGAGAAATAGTTAGTTTACGAAATCAACTTGCAACTGCTACAAGTAATTTTATTGATAACAGAACATTAGCTAATCGTAAAAAGGTAGATTCTTTAAGTGCGCTTCTAAACAGTAAAAGAGATAATGGCATTGGTGAAACGGGTACGGGAATTAGCCCGCTTACATCAAAGCAAAGCCTATTATTACAACAATCAAATTTACAATTAGATCTTGTTAAGGCAAAAAGCAGCTTCAGGTCCATAGACGCAACATTAGCCTCGTTAAAGACATCTTATAACAGAATGCTGCCCTATGGTGCTAATATTCAAAATATGCAGGCAGAGGCCACTATAGCTACTAAGGAGTACACAGATGCCTTGGATAGTTATAACAAATCAAGAAATATTCAAAATGTGAACGGATTTCGTTTACAAATTGACCAGGAGGGATTGCCCGGCACTGCAGAACCGTCCAAACGTTCTTTGTACCTTGCAGGTGCCGGATTTGGTAGTCTGATGTTGTCCTTAGGTTATATTTTCATATTATTTGCTTTAGACAATTCTATAACCAACTTGCGTCAGTTAGAGCGAGTTACAAAATCAAAAACTATTGGTGCGTTAAATAATATACAGGACAACGAAAAAAGCATAAGGGATATATGGAATGATAAAAGTGGAAATAAAAACTTTGAAATATACCGCGATCTATTAAGATCACTCAGGTTTGAGATCAGTGAGAAAATGGATGCGGATGGTAGTAAGATACTAGGTATAACCAGTTTGGTGGCCGGCGAAGGAAAAACTTTTATTGCCTATAGTTTAGCATACTCTTTTGCTATGACGGGTAAAAAAATACTTTTAATTGCAGATGATTTCCCGACAGTAAAGTCTGAAAACAAAGAACTTACCACCAGCCAGGATTTCCAGACTTTTTTAATTAAAAAAGAAATTCATACAGAGGATCTGATCACCATATTAAGCAAGAATGCCGAACAGGGGTCTTTATTAGAAAACCAAAGTTTTAAAAGTTTAAAAGTTGGTTTTGATGCACTTAGAGAGGAGTTTGACTTAATTGTTATTGATGTAAATAGCTTACATGACATGAACATTGCAAAAGAGTGGCTGTTATTTACAGAACACAATGTTGCTGTTTTTGCTTCAGGAAGGTCTATTGATGAGAACGATCTTGCACTTGTGAAATACATTAAAGATAAGCCCAACTTTATAGGATGGATCTTGAATAAAATGGAATTTAAAAAAATATAAACATTTTCCAATTTGTTTGAATTATTATACGCAGCATTTTATCTGATTATTCTTATTTTAAATACAAAATGATATGAAGAATTTTCTTTTAAATCTGCTGATCGGGTTTTGCTTCATATATTTTTTATTTGCAAGGGAAATAGGCGGAATTCCCTATCTTGAAGTAATAGAAGTTTTAATTGCCCTACTTGCTATTATGGTACTGTGCTCAACAGCTTCAGAAGATTGGAAACGTATACATAATGAACTTGTTTTTTCATTTACCCTTTGGTTTGTTATAAGCCTTTTGGAGGCGGTTAACCCCGGTGCAAATATATTAGGTTGGTTATCAGAAATCCGGCCCGTAGCCCTTTATCCATTCTTATTAATCCCGATAGGTTTTATAATATTTAAGAGTAACAGGCAACTGGATGTTTTTCTTATTATAATAGTGGTCATGTCAACGCTTGGTGCATTATGGGGTATTAAGCAGTTGCACATAGGATTATCAGCTGGAGAGAGAGCGTTTGTTGCCGCAAACCCGACACATTTAATTTGGGGCAGATTACGTGTCTTTTCTTTTTATAATGATGCCGGGCAATTTGGTGCATCACAAGCTTCTGTAGGTTTAATAACTTTACTATTAGCATTAGCTCCAATAAAAAAATGGAAACGTATAGTATTACTTATATGTTCTCTGCTAATGTTATACGGAATGCTTATTTCAGGTACAAGAGGTGCCTTGTTTGCGGTAGTAGTGGGTGGTTTTGTAGCTATTATCTTATTTAAGAAAATAAAGCCTATTTTTTTGGGAAGTGTTTTAATGCTTGGATTTTTGTTCTTTCTAAGGTTTACACATATCGGGGATACTAATTACCAAATATTTAGATTGAGAACAGCTATTAACCCGAGTGATCCTTCGTTAAATGTTAGATTAGCTACTCAACGCAATCTGCGAGAATATATGAGTACGCGGCCTTTTGGTGGTGGCTTGGGTGTACTTGGATTCAATTCACGCTTTAACTATGGCCAATACTTGGCTACTGTACAACCCGATAGCTATTTTGTAAAAGTTTGGGCTATGTATGGTATTGTTGGGCTTGTAATTTGGTTAGGCATAATGTTGTATATTTTAGGAAAATGCTGCGCTATCGCCTGGTTGGTGGAGGATGAAATATTGCGATTTAAAATTATTGCGCTAACAGCCGGATTTGCAGGAACGTTATTCTGTAGTTATGGAAATGAAGTGATCAATAATTTCCCTTCATCAATTGTTACGTACATTTCATGGGTATTTGTTTTTATAAGCCCGGAGTTACAGCAAAGCAAAAAAAGTAATTTATTAAACTAACAGCTATATGCCATTTGAAATATTAGCTATTCCGTCTATAATATGCCTGATACTCGGTATAATTAACGGGGTAAAATGTATGAGTAAAGAAACTGATTAGTTAAATTCAATAAGCTATTGGATATGTTTATTATTTCAAAAATCAAATCGAACCCGAAAATAAAAAGCATAGCCTTGTTTTTGATTATTCCATCAAACGAGCACCGCCCCAGGCTATGGGTACGATGGTTTTTAAATTCATTTAAACATAAAAGAGGTAAGTATTCTATTATTAGGAGGACAACCCGTATGGATGTTTTTCCGTTTAATGAATTTAATTTAGGTGAACGGTCTGTTATTGAAGATTTTGCTACAATTAATAATGGAGTTGGTAACGTTAGTATTGGCGATAAATCCTTTATAGGCATGGGTAATGTAATTATTGGCCCTGTTACTATTGGCAACAATGTAATATTGGCTCAAAATATTGTTGTATCAGGGCTAAATCATGGGTACGAAGACGTTAATACTCCGCCATCATTGCAAAAAACTATTTGTAAACCTATTTTCATAGCAGACGACGTATGGATTGGGGCAAATAGCGTTATTACTGCAGGTGTTACATTAGGGAAACATTGTGTTATTGGAGCGGGAAGTGTTGTTACAAAAGATGTTCCTGAGTTTTCTGTCGCAGTTGGTAATCCGGCAAAAATTATCAAATCATACAATGCCAAATCTGGAAACTGGGAAAAAGTTAGTAATTAATTGTTAATTAAAGAAACAGTACAATGCCTGACAATAAAAAATATTTAGAGAATGTATCCCTGCTAATTACTCATTACAACAGAAGCAAGTCGTTAGAAAGATTATTGGCTGCTTTTGATGATCTGGGTATTTCATTTTACGATGTAATTGTATCTGATGATGGAAGTAAAGCAGAGCATATTGAATATATTAAAAGTTTGGCATCTCAATACAAATTTACTTTGGTAACCGCTGCTAAAAACGGCGGTCTTGGTAATAATATTAATAAAGGCCAGGATGCGGTTAAAACAACCTATACGCTATATATACAAGAAGATTTTATCCCTTTAAAAGATTTTCTACCCCATTTTTTAGATGGGTTATCCATAATGGAACATGATGAGCAAACAGATATTGTGAGATTTTATGCTTATGAAAAGTATCCAAATTTAAAAGGCTTTAAAAACGGATTTTCTGAACTGGTGTATAATCCCTGGTCATTAAACGTTGGTAAAAGCACTATTTACAGTGATCATCCACACTTAAAAAGAAATACTTTTTTTGGAAAATTTGGGCGATACACAGAAATGAAAAATCCCGAAGAAACTGAATATGATATGATGATGTCTTTTATAAAAAATAAAGGCAAGGCATATATATATAAAGAGTACAAAACACTATTAGCGCAAGCCAATACGACTGACGAGCCAAGTACTATGACAAGAAATTATTGGCGTAACAGTAAATTTTTCCTGATCTCATTTGCGCGGTTTGTTTTTAGGCACTTTAAGTTTAGTTATAGGTACCTGTTGCATAAAAATAATTAAAGTAACATCATACAGAAATTAAGTTAGTATAAGATGGATATTGTAATTGTGGGGCAACAGCCCTGGGATACAGAAATTGGCAGCAATTGCAAAAATATAGCTTTAGAGTTTAGTAAAGAAAACAGGGTTTTGTATATCAACTCGCCGTTGGATAGAAATACTATTATCAGAAGCAAGAATGATCCTAAGACACAATTTCGCCTAAGTGTTATCCGCAAGAAGAAAGAAGGGCTTGTTAAGATCAAAGACAATCTTTGGAATTACTACCCCGATTGTATAGTTGAATCTATCAATTGGATAAACAGCGATTTTATATTTGATATTTTTAATAAGTATAATAATTACAGGTTTGCTAATTCTGTTAAGAAGGCGCTGAAAAAATTACAATTTGAAGGATTTATATTGTTTAATGATAATGAGATATTTAAAGGATTTTATCTTAAAGACTATTTAAAACCATTTTTAAGCATTTATTACTCAAGAGATTACATGCTTGGGGTAGATTATTGGAAAAAACATGGCGATAAATTGGAGCCATTATTGATCGCCAAAAATGATCTTTGCGTATCTAATTCAATTTATCTTAAAGGATATTGCGGAAAATATAATCCACAGTCTTATTATGTGGGGCAAGGTTGTGACCTGGATATTTTTTTGAGAGAAGATAAACCCGAACCCGCGGATATTTCGAACTTACAAGGCCCAATTATCGGTTATGTGGGCGCGTTACAAAGCATAAGACTTGACATTAATATCATAGCTCATATAGCCAGATCAAGGCCTAACTGGTGTGTAGTATTGGTTGGCCCCGAAGATGATGTATTTAGGGAATCTGAGTTGCATAGTTTTACCAATATTATATTTACCGGCTCTAAACCGGTAAATGAACTTCCAAATTATGTTAACGCGTTTGATGTGTGTATTAATCCACAATTAGTTAACGAAGTTACTATTGGTAATTACCCCCGAAAGATAGACGAATATTTAGCCGTTGGTAAACCTGTTGTAGCAACAAATACTAAAACAATGGAAATTTTTAAAGATTTTGTTTACCTGGCAGAGTCTAAAGAAGAGTATATAGAATTTATTGAAAAAGCGTTGACTGGAGATACGGATCTTTTGCATGAACAAAGAAGAGATTTTGCTATGAGCCATAGCTGGGAAAAAAGTATATCAGAAATTTATGCTGCCATTGATCTTACCAAGCAAATAACTAAGTTTTAATTATGGCGATTTTTTTAGAGGTTTTACGTTATGCCTGGATAGTTTTTCAATTGTTTATAGGCATACATTTAGTAATTCCGGCTATTTTATATATTGCATATTTTTTTGTTAATAAAAAACGTACGGATTTACACCCTGAAAGCGAGTATGATTTTGCAATAATAGTTACAGCATACCAACAAACCACCTTACTGCCTGCCGTAGTAAACTCTATACTTAAGCTAAATTATAGCAATTACCTGGTTTATGTTGTTGCTGATAATTGCGATATATCTAATTTAAAATTTGAAGACGAAAGGGTTATTTTATTAAAACCAGATACGGTTTTGGCCGGTAATACGCGATCTCATTTTTATGCAATAGCCAACTTTAAGCGTAAACACGAAATATTAACTATTATTGATAGTGACAATATAGTAGATCCAAACTACCTGAACGAGCTTGTTCCATATTTCTACAAAGGTTTTGAAGCGGTGCAAGGTATTAGAGCTGCAAAAAATTTAAATACTACCTATGCCTGTTTAGATGCTGCAAGAGATATATATTACCATTATTATGATGGTGAATTATTGTTTGCACTTGGCTCGTCTGCAACTTTGGCCGGATCTGGAATGGCGTTTAAAACTGATTTGTACATAGACAGCCTCGGGAAATTGGATGTTGTTGGTGCCGGTTTTGATAAGGTTTTGCAAGCGCAAATTGTTAAGAAAGATATGCGGATAGCATTTGCTAAGAATGCTATAGTTTATGATGAAAAAACAACTAATGCCGATCAATTGGTAAATCAACGTTCCAGATGGATAAATACATGGTTTAAATATTTCGGTTATGGATTTACTATGCTTGGGCGCAGTATTAAAAACTTAAGTATAAATCAGTTTTTGTTTGGTTTAATATTGGTTAGGCCACCGCTATTTATATTTATAATACTATCGTTGCTATGTGCAGGCATCAACCTAATTACTGCACCGCTATATGCGGTAATATGGATTGTGGCTTTAGTAACTTTTATATTAAGCTTTTATATCTCTTTAAAGAATTATCCAACCGATAAAAAAATATACAAGTCGCTGATAAACATACCTAAGTTTATATATTTTCAGTTGATATCATTAGTTTATGCAAGGAACGCTAATAAAAGGTCAGTAGCTACAAAGCATACTACTGAAAATTAGTTATTGATATCGGGCTATTTTTTTATATACTTTAAGATACGCTGCCAGGTTGCTTTTTTTATACCGCCATCAATCAAGATTTTCCTGTCTGTAGTCCACACAATGGTTCTTTTTGATGTAACCCAATGCAACTTACCGATTTGTTTTTCTCTGAGTTTAATTGCCAGCCATCCATCTTCATTGGTGCCTGCAGGATGATTAAAGCCGTCTACGCTTAAGCATTCGGCTCGCCTACATGCAGAGTTAAAGCCATAAACGTTTAATGCTTCTTCTTTTAAATATTTATTTATTGATCTATTGAAATCGGCCAAATATTCAAAAATAAAATAATGAAAGCGTGGTGTACTATCCAACGGAATAAAGGAAAAACGCCCATAAGTAAGCGCTATCTTATCGTTTTTCATTAAGGGTAACACCATATCATCTATCCACGAGGCCGGATAAATGGTATCTGCATCAGCATTAATAATATACTTGCCTTTGGCAATTGCAAGGCCGGCGTTACGCGCAATAGTAATCCCCTGCCTGGTTTCTGTAACGCATATAACCCCGGTTGCTTTTATTAATTCTTCAGTTCTGTCTGTCGAGTTATTATTAACAACAATAACTTCAAAGCTAAATTTGGTTTTTGTGTCAGAAAGTGAGAACAAAGTTTTTAAAATGTTTTCTTCTTCATTATAAGCAGGAATAACAATCGAAATTTCAGGAGTTTCGCTAAAGGATTTTTTGAAATTTTCAAAAATTTGAGGGATATATGATTTTAAAGACTCTGAATTCTTATTATAGGATAGAATGTTCGCCGGTATTAATATAGGTCTCATTGAAAAATGTTATTTACTTATATTTCCCATAAATATAAATGAAAAAAACGAAAGCTGCTTTTTTTAATAATTATAGCATCGAGAAATAATCTACACTATAAATAATTATATTTACTAAATTAATTGAAACAATTAAGAATGGATAGAAGAACTTCTATAATAAGCATATTTAGTTTAGGTGTACTTGGGGTTTCTTCTTTCTCTGTTTATGAGTGGTTTAACTATAATCATAAAATAGATTTCAGGCTTTTAGCAGAAAGAAAGAAGACAATTGCAGAGTTAGCCGAGGTCATTATCCCAAGAACAGATACCCCGGGTGCTAAAGATGCAAAAGTAGAAGATTATATTTTAAATGTGCTTGAATTTTGCACACTGCCCAGGGAGCAGCATTTTTTTTTAAATGGCTTAATTGATTTAGAAAAATATGCAGTTGATAAATATAACAACAACTTCAATAACTGTACAAAAAGCCAAAAGATAGTTATAGTTAAACATTTTGAAGAAAAATCAACTTACAAAGTTGCAATTATTGATAAGATAAATAAAAAAATTATCGGGCAACCATTTTTTAGTAACTTAAAGCAATTAACTATTGAAGGATATTGCCAATCTAAAGTTGGAGCTACACAAGGACTTGCATACGATTATATACCCGGTAGTTTTAGTGCATGTATTCCGTTAACCAAAAACCAGCGGGCCTGGGCAACTAAATAAATTTATGTTTATACAAGGTTCGGCTAAATTAAATGCCACTTATGACGCGATAGTAATAGGATCTGGAATAAGCGGGGGATGGGCTGCCATGGAGCTATGCCGAAAAGGTTTAAAAACTTTGTTATTAGAAAGAGGTAGAAACGTTGAACATATTAAAGATTACCCAACTGCGATGCTTAAACCCTGGGATTTTAAATTTGGTCAGAGACTAACTCTTGAAGAAGCTAATGAAAGTCCTATCCAATCACCCTCTGCCGGAAGCAAGCCGTTTTTTGTAAATGATAGTAAACACCCTTATATACAAGAGAAAGCATTTAACTGGCTTAGAGGGTACCAGGTTGGCGGCAGATCACTAATATGGGGAAGACAAACTTATCGTTGGAGCGACCTGGATTTTGAAGCTAATTTAAAAGATAATACTGCAATTGACTGGCCAATAAGGTATAAAGATATTAGTGGTTGGTATGATTATGTAGAAAAATTTATTGGTGTTAGTGGTAAGAGTGAAGGGCTGCCGCATTTACCGGATGGGCAATTTTTGCCTCCAATGGAGTTGAATTGCATTGAACATCATTTAAACGATGCCATAAGAAATAAACATCCTGATAGGTTATTGACTATAGCCAGGGTTGCCAATTTAACTAAAGTATGGGATAATAGGGGACCTTGCCAAAATCGTAATTTATGTGATAGGGGATGCCCATTTGGCGGCTATTTTAGTAGTAATAGTTCTACCATTCCTGCTGCAATGCTAACGGGTAATTTAACATTAAGGCCATACTCAATAGTTTCTGAAATATTATATGATGACCAAACCCAAAAGGCAAAGGGTGTACGTATAATTGACGCAGAAACAAATGAATATTTTGAATATTATGCGAAGATAATTTTTGTAAATGCTTCAACTATAGCAACTACAGGGCTACTATTAAATTCAAAATCTAACAGATTCCCTAATGGATTAGGCAATGATAGTGGAGAATTAGGCCATAATTTAATGGATCATCATTCATCGGCCGGTGCTGCCGGTGTTTATGAGGGATATAAAGACAGTTATTACAAAGGTAGAAGGCCATGTGGTTTTTTAATACCAAGATTTAGGAACCTTAAGGCAAATGAAAACTTAGATTTCATCAGGGGATATAATATACAGGGCCATGGTGAGCGTTCTGAGTGGTCTGACACAATGAATAATCCCGGGTTTGGTGAAGACTTTAAAAAACAGCTTACAACACCAGGCCCATGGACAGTCTGGATGGCAGGTTGGGGCGAGTGCTTACCTTATCATGAAAATAAGATCAGTTTGTATAACACAGAAAAAGACCATTGGGGGTTACCTTTAATAGCTATTGATTTTGAGTTTAAGCATAATGAAAACAAGATGATGACTGATATTTCAGAGTCGTCAGCTCAAATGCTTACAGAAGCTGGTTTTACAGGTGTTAATCAGTTTAATTACAAACATCCGGGAGGCTCTACTGTTCATGAAATGGGTACTGCCAGAATGGGCAATGATCCCAAAACATCAGTATTAAATAAGAATAACCAAATACATGCGGTTAAAAACGTATTTGTAACAGATGGTAGTTGCATGACATCTTCTGCTTGTCAAAACCCCTCACTAACATATATGGCGCTTACTGCCAGGGCTTGTGATTTTGCAGCTAAAGAATTGATGAAAGGTGACATATAATATTATATGTTAAAAAGAATTACTATTCTATTATATAATAATGAGCATTAAAAGTAAGGCAATAAATAGTGGTAAATGGGTAACTATTTCTACCGTGGTTCAGACATTAATTCAATTTGCTCAAATAGCAGTATTGGCCAGACTTTTAGATTCTACAACATTTGGCATTGTGGGGATGAGCGCAATTTTTATTGCCTTTTTTAGCATGCTGGGTGATTTGGGTTTCACTAATTCTATCATACACAAGCAAGAAACAGATCAGAGTATTTTGTCAACAGTATATTTTGTTAATATATTGTTAGGATTAGTAATGTTCTTACTGATCTGTCTTTTGTGTCCATTAGTGGTCTCCTTTTATCATGAACCTCGATTGTATAAAGTTATTACCAGAACAGCTCTTGTTTTTTTAATAACTTCTTTGGGTTCAATATATTCAATACTTCTAAAAAAAGAAGTTAGGTTTAAGGAAATAGCTATAATTGATATTTCCGGAAATGGATTGGGTTTTCCGGTGACCGTTTTTTTAGCATATAAAGGCTTTGCAGAACTTGCTTTAGTTTACGGTGGTTTAGTAAGCCATAGCACCAGGACGCTATTAGAAATTTACTTTGGACGAGATCTGTTACGTCCTAAACTTTATTTTAAGATAAGAGAGATAAAAGATCACCTTAAATTTGGGATGTATAATTTTGGAGAGGCCTTTTTTAATTTTATTCAAGGCAACTGGGATAATATTATTATTGGTAAGATACTAGGAGCCCGGTATTTAGGGATCTATACATTAGCCTTGCAATTGGGATACTATCCAATATCAAAATTGAATCCTTTAATATTACGCGTTGCTTATCCGCTAATAGCCAAATTAAAAGATGATGTTGAGTCAATGAAGCGTACTTATCTGAAAATTTTGGATATCTTAAGTTATTTTAATTATCCTTTATTAGCAGGTCTGTTTATTACTGTAGAGAGTATTGTACCGTTAGTGTATGGACCACATTGGCAGGAAACTTTCCCGTTGATCAAAATATTTGTCTTTGTTGGAGCTGCCAGTTGCCTTTCGCAACCGCTATTTACAATAGCTTATTCAAAAGGTAAACCCCAATATCTATTTTATTTAACGATAGTTTCTTTAACTGTAAAAGTAATATTGGTATATGTTTTGGGTAAGTATTGGAGTGTAGTTGGCGTTGCGTTAGCCTTGTTATTCACAGAATTGATAAGTTTAACGATCAACTTTTTTATAGTGCACTTTTTAATAGGAAACTTCTTTAAGGAGTTTTTAAGAAATTTATTTAAGCCGGTTGCTTTTTGCTTGGCTCTGATAATCGGCGTATATTTTTATAAATTGTTTTTTGGGTATGTCGGTATCTATAATACTATAGCAGAGATAGCAATTGGCGGTGCTATCTATATAATCTTAACTTTTAGCTTTAAATATACTTTTGCCGACGTAAAGGATCTGAAAAGATCTTTTTAGTATTTTAGACTAATGCCTAATGTTAATGATTTGTCTTCCTATAGATCTTATCAAATCTATTAGTAGAGATTTTTAAAGTTAATAAAGAAGTAATTGTTCTTGATGGTTTTTTTAGTAATAACCTAAACAGATCACCCAGTTTAATATTATCCCTGCATTTTATCAGATCAGTTTCTATCTGCGCGTGATCTTTAGAATAATATATCGATTGACAGACAATTACATGGTAAACACGATATATGTATTTACGTAATGATAATAAAACACTTTTGTTTACTAATTTTTTAAAATCATTATTCATTATTGAAAACTGTTCAATAACTTGTTCAATATTTGAGTTGTAGCTTTTTGTTATTGAACCTGGCCTTTGCAGATAGTTATAAAGAATATCATTTATAAAAGTAACACTCTTTGTTTTTTGCAAAAGATAAGGAAGCGTAAGCACGTCTTCGTAAATTTTCCCAACTGGAAATTGCACATCAGTAAAAAGTGTTTTAGCTATTAATAGCTTACAGATATGTGCGGGGTACTCTCCATTAAATAGCTTTAAAAGAGCCTCATGACCGGTTATGGTGCTAGGTGTTACGCTGTCTAAAACTTCTGTTTTATCTGAGTTGTCATACACCTGTTGTATCCTGCAAACTATTATTTCAGATCCTTTGCTATCTGCAGATTCAATTAACTTTAGCAACATGTTTTGATCTATCCAATCATCACTATCTATAAACAATAGGAAATCTCCTTTTGCAACAGCTATTCCTGAGTTTCTGGCTGCTGATAAGCCGCCATTTTTTTCCCGATGGACAATATTGAACGGTATTTTATCTTGAGCCTCCAACAAATTTTGAGATAACAATGCTGAATTATCAGGTGACTGGTCATTAACAACTATGATCTCAAAGTCTTTATATGTTTGATCTAAAATTGATGATAAGCATTTTTCTATATATTCTTCAACTTTATATATAGGAACAATTACACTAATACGAGGCATTATTATACAATATTTTAAACGTTGTTATGTATGAGCGATAACCCATAATTTTTATTGTAATTTATGTAAAAAATTACAATATATGAAATTATTTTATGTTCAAATTATAGTTAGATATTCGAGTAAAGTTTCTACTTTAGGTAATAATTTAATTTAAAAAAGCATTATAATAATGGATCAAAAAAGAATAAATATTGTTCTGGTTTGCGATGATTTTTACTCGGTCTTATTGGTCGCATTTTTAAAATCCATTGAAATTAATCATAAAAGTAGTGAGATAGTTGATGTTTATATCGTTGACGACAGTATTTCGAAGCTTAGTAAAAAGAATATTATTGAGTCGATAGATCAAGACAAGATAGTTTTACATTGGATAAAAATGAGTGAAGCTATACCAAAAGATATTTCTTTGCCATTTGTTAATAATGCCTATCCGCTCAATATATTTATCAGATTATTGATCCCATATTTCATTCCGGCTACCGTTGAAAAGATCATTTACTTTGATGTGGATATGATAATGTTAGACGATATAAGCAATTTATGGAACATTGATATCGGCACTTCAGTTATTGGGGCAATAAGTGATACTATAAACGAGGAAAAAACTATTGCCGATGGCATTGGAAATTATCAGGAATTAGGATTAGACGGAAGTGCTAAATATTTTAATTCTGGCCTGCAGGTTATAAATGTTAAAAGATGGCTTGAAGAAGATATCACTCAAAAAACATTTGATGCGATCACAAATAATAAAAAATATGCAACCTTAAGCGATCAATATGGGTTAAATGTAGCACTTATTGGAAAATGGTATGAAATAGATCCAAAATGGAGTTGCTTTTCTGTCCTTACATTATCAGATCCAAGCCTAATTCATTACTTTCATAGGAAGCCGATATATGTAGATTATCCGTACAACTATAAGGAAGAATTTTATTATTATCTAAATCAGACAAAATGGAAAAATTTCAAACCTATAGGTAAAACCAAGCGATACATTAGTAAAATTAAAAACATTGTACAAAAGATGAAATTTGTACTAAATAATAAGTAGAGTTAAAGTCATTATATTATAGTTTATGAGCGATAAAAAGACCATTTCGATCGTAGTTGCCAGCGATAACTTTTATGTTATATTGGTAGCCGCATTATTAAAATCTATTGAATTAAATCATAAAACTGATGAACACATAGATTTTTATATCATTGATGATGGTATATCAAACAAGAATAGAAAGAGGATTGAAGAAGTTGCTGATTCAAAATTAATTACCATTAAATGGGTAATGAGTAAAGATGTTATTCCTACTGATGTTCAGGTACCTATTGACAATTCTGGTTTTCCATTAACAGTATACTTGCGATTGTTTTGCCCGCTTATAGTAGATAAAGGAGTTGACAAAATTATATATATGGATGTAGATATAATTGTAAAAGACGATATATCAAACCTTTGGAACATTAATTTAGGTGATTATACTATTGCAGCTGTCCAGGATGTAGCTAAAACGGTGGATTGTGAATGGGCCGGTATCCCTAATTATAAAGCACTGGGTATACCTGCGGGTTCTAAATATTTTAATGCTGGTGTATCTGTTATAAATGTAAATAAATGGCGTGATGGTAATATTGGAAACAAGGTTATTGAAGCACTTCATCTACATAAAAAACATGTAATATTGGGCGATCAATATGGTTTGAATGTTGTTTTTGCAAATAAATGGCTCGAGCTCGATCCCAAATGGAACTGGTTTGCTTTTGCAGAAAATGCAAACCCATCATTGATACATTTTTTAGATATAAAACCTATTTTCAAAACATATAACTCTCAAGAAGCTTTTAAAGAAGAGTTTTTTAAATATCTATCCTATACCCCTTGGAAAAGCTTTAAACCAATTAGCGGAAATAAGCGCCATTTGAAAAAGATTTATACTAAGATCAAAAAAATGTTTATGAAGTTTTAGTATTTAATAGATGATAGATTTCAAATTAATTTTCATGTTCTAAACTTGATTAGTACAATCTTAATCAAGTAAAATTTAACTCTATCAATAGCTAATTGGTTGTTAAATTTTATTAATTATTGATGGAAATATTCCTTTTTTATTTTGATTTCGGCGGGCAATCATATTTAACAGTAAGATGCCAATAACAAAAAAGCCTAAGCAAACTACAGCAACGGTGAATAATCCTAACAGCATTGTACTTGCCCAACCTAATATTGCGTCGTGCGTAAAGAACTTTTTATATAAAACAACGCCAGAAACAGCTATGAATATTACAATTATGAAAGCAAATATTTTTAAGAATATCATCAATAACTCTTCGGCATACTCTACAAATGATTTAAAAGCATGATGGACCAAACTGGTCAAATTCATTTTTGATTTACCATCAATGCGCTTTAACCGGTTGTAAACGATATATGTTGACTTTACTTTTTGCTTTGATAAATGCGCAGCAAAATGAATAAACGAAGTATGGCATGATGTATTTAAAACCCGTTTTGTGATCATGCAATAATTACCAAAATTTAAAATTTTACCTGTAATTATTTTAAATATAAACCGGTAAACGTAATATGATACTTGAAAGGACAGGCTTTCTTTCCTTCTTCCCCGAGCAACATTGACAATATCATAATCATTAAATGCAACTAATTCAGCAATGGCTTGTTGGTCATCCTCACCATCAGAATCCATAATAATAAACTTGTTGGCATCCAATTGTTGAGCGTACAATAGTCCCTGGTATATGGCAGCCTGATGCCCTACATTAAATTCGAGTGGTAAGATAGTAAGTACAGCATTTTTTGCCGAAAATTTAAAATCAGCTAATAATGATAAAGTATGATCAGACGAACAATCATCAACAACTATTATTTCAAAATTTTGAGGCAATAATATTACAACCTCTTCAATTTTTTTCAAAAAAGCTATAACAGTTGTATTTTCATTAAAGCAAGGGGTAATGATAACTACATTTTCGCTCTCCATATTTTAATTCTTATAAAATTTATAAATAAGGTAGCCATCAAATTGTTTGACTAATCTAAATTTTGATTTTTCAATAGCTTCTAAATTTTTCAATAAAATGAAAGGTATCCTTGGCTGTGATTCTATAATATATTCAACCTTACCATCATTGATCATATTCTCTAAATTATTGTACCCTAAAATTTTAGAAGGCCTGGTAGAATATTCTAAAATATCAATTTGAGGCATCAGGCAATTTTTAAATAAAATATTATTTATTCTTTGCCGGCCTGGTAAAAAACTATCAGTGGTTAAATTAGCAAATACATATTTTGGGCTATTGCTTCTGATACTATCTTTTAAGTAAGTTGCTACTTTAACCGCAGTTGCTCTTTGATTTATCAAATATGGATCATTATTTAATTTGTTTACTGTTTTTAAATTATAGATGCCATAGGTTAGAATAACAAGACCAAGAAAAGAGAAAAATACAGGTTTTATGTAAATAGAATTTGAGGCATTGATTAAAGAATTTTGCTCAAGTGCTGCCATTATGAAAAGTAATGACAGGTTTACAAATAAAATATAATACTGAGTTGTAGAACCCATTTTAAGAGCCGTAACGGTAGCGAAAATCAGTGTACCCAGCGTGGCGACTGCTAACAGCCTAATAATGTTATTGCCCTTGAAAATACTGTTGTTTTTGATTAAAAAATAACATGAAATAATTATTAGGGGCCATATTGTTATAACAAAAATTAATTTGCCGATAACATATTTAAAGAAATTTTTAAGGCCTATGCCGTTTGATACACCACCGATAACGTTTTCAAAAAACGAATTGTATAAATGAGTAAAGAGCCACAAAAAGCCACCGTATATAATTATAACAATAAAAAACGTTTTTGCTAAAGTTTTCCAGTCTTTTATCAATAAGCTAAAACCGGAATAGATGATGATTAACTGAATACCACTTTGTTTTGAAAATACAGCAAGGGCTGTTAATAAAATTGTTACCGTTAATAAGAAATTTGAATGAAAAGTTTTTTTTGACGGGTCCTGATATAATATGAATGTGTAAAGTGATGCTATACTTAACATATCACATAGTGCATCAGATCTGACGGCGTTGTTTTGTAAGAAAAATATAGAAAATGAAAGCAAGGACAAAAAGTATGACTTATTTTTAGAAAGCAATAAAGAATACCGGCCAATAACAAATAGTAATAAAGCAGAAATGAAACTAAAAATAATATCCCATGAGCGACCTATTATGTATAACTGTTGGATATCATAATCTTTGCTCAATCCTAATGCCTTGGCCGTAAAAGAACATAAATGATAATAGATTGGAGTATACTGCGTAATTGAAAATGGTGCTTTTGCAGGCGTTAAATATAAATTGCCGCTATCCATTAAAACCTGTATACTGTAAATTACATTTTGTTCAATTCCTCCAAGATCTGAGGCAGGTGAAAAAACGATTAATAGCCTTAAAGCAAAAAATAAAAGAAATACAATAAATACCAAAAAAGGAAAAAATCTTTTTAATGTGTAACTCATTTTAATATCTTGAATTTCTAATTGCCTGTATCTGTTAAACTAAAATTTATAAAAGTGCTATCAAACCATCTCCAGCTATTACCATTAAGATCTTTTGGGCGGATACAGCATTTTAAAGCAAAGCCACCCGGCATAGTAGCATACCCTTCAGGAAAATCTGCAGTTGTTAGCTGATATTTATTACTTAATGGGGTTTGCACGGCAAAATTATCTGCATTTTTCCTCCAGTACCACTGGTAGTCCCATTTAGAAGGATCATCCGCTTTTACCTTGGTTGGTATAATGGTAGCGGCTGGGGTTACAGTGTTACCAGATTTGGTCCAGGTAATCTCGGATATCAATATTTGATTAACAGGCATAGTACCAGCTTCCCATTTATCGGTCAAAGATTTATAGATATCATTGATCCGGGTATCTGAAAAAGTTCCTGCTTTAAAATATTGAGCTGCAAAATCCCAATCAGCATTATTAGTCACCACCCCTACGCTAAAACTCAATTTAGCCATATTATTCAAGTCTGGGTATTGCAAATCTAATAATCCTTGCGATACGTTATCCACAAACAATTCTGCCTGTGATTGGCTTTTTACAACAACCCTGACAATATGTGTGGTATAAAAGGAAAGATAAGTAGATTTGCTTAAAATACCGTAATTAGGATTGATTAGTCTTAATTTGTCACCACCATTAGCTACATAACTACAATTACTACCTCCCAGGAAATACGCTTCCTGCGTTTGCCCTGGTAATGTTCTCATAACATACCAAATTTCGTAAGGTGGGTTTATTGGAGTTACCTGTTGGCTTTCATACCAAGTTGACGGAACATTCTTAAATGATAGCCATTTTCCAGGATTATAATCATCACTAACTAAAACAGGCACCTTGCCATCCATTGTTGGAGAAAAGGTGCCGGAGTATGTAATATCGATATTGCCTTTCTTTGTAGCTAATTTGCCTACAGTTTCACCATTTGCTGCAACTGTTTTTAATGGTGCTCCTCCAGTTTCTGTAATCATATTGTTCCACCCTAAGCTGCCAAAACCATACCAAACATTGTCGAAGTATTTTTCTTCGGTAGTTAAACTGCTAAAAGACGGAGCAACAAGCCTGGCGTGTTCAACACCAATTGGTAGATTAGGGGTAGAAAGATAGGTTAATATTTTAAAAGCTAAAAAGAAAATAAATACAAAGAATATTAAAAAAGAAAATATTTTTTTTAAACTATAATCCATTTTAATGCTATATCCTTTGTATTTACATCCATAGCAAATATATATAATTTATATTAATTAACTCAAGTTGCTAGTTAAAAGATATTAAATAAGTAAGCATCAT